>CAJNDO010000001.1 GCA_905221545.1 bacterium
ATCATCATAAGTTAATTTCATAATAAAAGCACCCCAAAAGTTAGATTTTTTCTGTCTAACTTTTGGGGTGCAGTTCATTACCTGGCTTTTTCTTATGGAAAATTTCTAAGAAAACTTGACAAGTTTTTCTAACTATAGTATACTTTTTAAGTAAGCTGATTTAGCTCAGTTGGCAGAGCGCATCCATGGTAAGGATGAGGTCGCCGGTTCAATCCCGGCAATTAGCATTAAATAGACAGGAAAACCCTTGATTTACAAAGGTTTTTGTTATGTCTGCTCCAAATCTGCCCTAAATTTTTCAAAGATACTTCTTATGCACCTGTGTAAATAAAGTGAAAGAGTTTCGTCTATTGACAAAAGTGATTCTCTTTAGTAGAATAGTAGATGCGATGAGTCGATAGGTAGTCATCGGACTACTATTGAGCATAAGGAGGTCATAACGCAGGAGCGGACCTTGATGAGTTGTGTGAACCTGCTCATCACATGAAGATGCCTCTTAGTCCCTGGTTTACCGACCGGGGATTTTTATTTTCCAAAAAATGATGAAAAAGCTTTGCAATTCATGAAAAAAGTAGTATAATACATCTATTATAGAAATTTTTAGAAAATTCCGAAAGAGGTTATTTATGGGATATACAGTTGCTGTAGTCGGCGCGACAGGTGCTGTCGGAGCTCAGATGATAAAAATGTTGGAAGAATCAACACTTCCAATCGATAAAATTCGTTTACTTGCTTCTGCACGTTCAGCAGGCAAGACTTTGAAATTTAAAGATCAAGATATTACGATTGAAGAAACGACTGAAACAGCTTTTGAAGGAGTTGATATTGCTCTCTTTTCAGCAGGTGGTTCTACATCAGCTAAGTATGCACCGTACGCAGTTAAAGCTGGAGCGGTAGTAGTAGATAATACATCTTACTTCCGTCAAAATCCAGATGTTCCTTTGGTTGTTCCAGAGGTCAATGCTCACGCACTTGATGCCCATAACGGAATTATTGCTTGCCCTAACTGTTCAACAATCCAAATGATGGTGGCTCTTGAGCCAGTTCGCCAAAAATGGGGCTTGGACCGTATCATTGTTTCAACTTACCAAGCAGTTTCTGGTGCTGGTATGGGAGCAATTCTTGAAACACAACGTGAACTTCGTGAAGTGTTGAATGATGGTGTGAAACCACGTGATTTGCATGCGGAAATCTTGCCTTCAGGTGGTGACAAGAAATACTATCCTATCGCCTTTAACGCTCTTCCACAAATCGATGTCTTCACTGACAATGATTACACTTACGAAGAGATGAAGATGACTAAGGAAACTAAGAAAATCATGGAAGATGATAGCATAGCCGTTTCAGCAACATGTGTTCGTATTCCAGTCTTGTCAGCTCACTCTGAGTCAGTTTATATCGAAACAAAAGAAGTGGCTCCAATCGAAGAAGTGAAAGCAGCTATCGCAGCCTTCCCAGGTGCTGTTCTTGAAGATGATGTAGCTCATCAAATCTATCCGCAAGCCATCAATGCAGTTGGGTCACGTGATACCTTTGTTGGTCGTATCCGTAAAGACTTGGATGCTGAAAAAGGAATCCACATGTGGGTTGTTTCAGATAACCTTCTCAAAGGTGCTGCTTGGAATTCAGTTCAGATTGCAGAAACTCTTCACGAACGTGGATTGGTTCGTCCAACAGCTGAATTGAAATTTGAATTAAAATAGTCATATCGTTTAGGAGTTCAGATGAACTCCTTCTTTGAAATAGAGAGGTGTTTCTCATGTCTTATCAAGATTTAAAAGAGTGTAAAATCATCACGGCCTTCATTACTCCTTTCCACGAGGATGGTTCCATCAACTTTGATGCCATTCCAGCCTTGATTGAGCATTTGTTGGCCCATCACACAGACGGCATTCTTCTAGCTGGAACGACTGCTGAGAGTCCAACTTTGACCCACGATGAGGAGTTGGAATTGTTTGCGGCTGTACAAAAGATTGTCGATGGACGCGTTCCTTTGATTGCGGGTGTAGGTACCAATGATACACGAGACTCAATCGAGTTTGTCAAAGAAGTCGCTGAATTTGGTGGTTTCGCAGCTGGGCTTGCTATCGTACCTTACTACAACAAACCTTCTCAAGAAGGAATGTACCAGCACTTTAAGGCCATTGCAGACGCTTCGGACCTACCGATTATCATTTATAACATTCCAGGGCGTGTAGTTGTAGAGTTGACTCCAGAAACCATGCTTCGCTTGGCTGACCATCCAAATATCATCGGAGTCAAAGAATGTACTAGCTTAGCTAATATGGCTTACTTGATTGAGCACAAGCCAGAAGAGTTCTTGGTCTATACTGGTGAGGATGGAGATGCTTTCCATGCCATGAATCTTGGTGCAGATGGGGTTATTTCTGTTGCATCTCATACAAATGGGGATGAAATGCATGAGATGTTTACTGCCATTGCAGAAAGCGATATGAAGAAGGCTGCAGCTATTCAACGTAAATTCATTCCAAAGGTTAATGCCCTCTTCTCTTATCCAAGTCCTGCTCCAGTTAAGGCAGTTCTTAACTACCTGGGATTTGAGGCTGGACCAACTCGATTACCTCTAGTTCCAGCACCAGAAGAAGATGCCAAACGCATTATCAAGGTTGTTGTTGATGGCGACTACGAAGCAACTAAGGCAACTGTAACAGGTGTTTTAAGACCAGATTACTAATAAATACAATAAAATCCATGACCGAACGATCATGGATTTTTCTTATTTTCCTAAACAGAATTGACTAAAGAGTTGGGTAATGAGTTCATCTGGAGCAGCATCCCCAGTGATTTCTCCGAGGATTTCCCAAGTACGAGTCAAGTCAACTTGAAGCAAGTCAACTGGCATACCCAGTTCAAGACCTTCGTTAACAGCTTGTAGGCTTTCAACGGCCTTTTCAATCAAGGAAATGTGACGGGCATTTGACAAGTAAGTGGCATCTTGCTCAACCAAACCAGCATTTTCAAAGAAGAGGTCATTAATGCGTTCTTCAATCTTATCGATATTTTGGTTTTTAAGGACTGAAATACGGATGACATCTTCAGGAAGTTCCGAAGTTTCAATTGCTTCAGGAAGATCAGTTTTGTTAAGCAGAATAATGCGATTAGTATCTTGACTAATTTCAAGCAGTTGTCTGTCTTGCGCGGTCAGTGGTTCACTGGCATTTAATACTAGTAGTACCAAGTCAGCTTCTTTGAGGGCTTTTTTCGAACGCTCAACACCGATTTGTTCCACGATATCATCTGTTTCACGAATACCGGCTGTATCAATCAATTTGAGAGGTACACCATTGATGTTGACGTATTCTTCGATGACATCTCGTGTTGTCCCTGCGATATCTGTTACGATAGCCTTGTCCTCACGCAAGAGGTTATTGAGGAGGCTGGATTTTCCAACGTTGGGACGGCCGATGATAGCAGTTGAAATTCCCTCACGAAGGATTTTACCACGACGAGCTGTTCTAAGGAGATTGGTTAGCAATTTCTCAAACTCCATAGTCTTCTCACGGACAACAGCAGTAGTAGCTTCCTCAATATCATCATACTCAGGATAGTCGATATTGACCTCAACTTGGGCAAGTGTATTGAGGATTTCTTGACGGGTATTGTTAATCAGGTCAGAAAGGGAGCCATCTAGTTGTTTGACAGCAATGTTCATGGCCTTGTCAGTCTTGGCACGGATGATATCCATTACCGCCTCAGCCTGTGTCAAGTCTACACGTCCGTTTAGAAAGGCCCGTTTAGTAAATTCACCAGGTTCTGCCAATCGAGCTCCTTCACGAATAGCTAGCTGGAGAATTTCATTGGTCACCGCAATCCCACCGTGGGTGTTGATCTCGATAATATCCTCACGAGTGAAGGTCTTTGGAGACTTCATGGCCCCAACCATAACCTCGTCCATAACCTTACCAGTTTGAGGGTCAACGATGTGACCATAGTTAAGCGTGTGGCTAGCAACCTGATTCAAGTCTTTTCCTTTAAAAATCTTTTGCGCAATGGCAAAACTTTCTGTTCCGCTCAAGCGGACAATACCAATGGCTCCTTCGCCTAGTGGAGTAGAGATAGCAGCGATGGTATCAAATTCACGTGTAATCATAATGTTTCCTTTAATAGCTCTTTTCTTGGAATATTCCAATTCTCTTTTCAAATTGTAACAAATTTAGACTATTTCTTCAATGGATGCTACTTGGAGATTGAAAAAGCCTAAGCATTTCTGCTTAAGCTAGCTTATTTGGTGCGCATTTCCCCTTGTGGGAAATAAGTTCCTTCTGGCATGTCGTTGATGATGACATGAACAGCAGATTGAGGTGCTCCAGTGTTGCGGACAACCGCTTCCGTTACTTCCTTAGCAAGAGCTTTCTTTTGATCGAGCGTGCGTCCTTCAAATAAATCGATGCGTACAAATGGCATAATAGCTTCCTCCACTAGTTTTTGATTTCTTCTATTTTACCACATTTTGCCGTTTAAAGCTTAAGAAAATTATGATATACTAGAATGTAGCAAAAATTTAGAAATGGACGTGAAGCAAGAAACATGGCACAGTTGTATTATCGTTATGGGACCATGAACTCTGGTAAGACCATTGAGATTCTCAAAGTGGCCTATAACTATGAGGAGCAAGGAAAAGGTGTTGTTATTATGACCTCAGCTCTGGATACGCGTGACGGTTTTGGCTATGTGTCGAGTCGTATTGGCATGAAACGCCCTGCCCTTGCGATTGAGGAAACGACGGATATTTTCGGCTATATCCGAGACCTGCCAGAAAAACCTTACTGTATTTTGGTCGATGAAGCCCAGTTTCTCAAGCGTCACCATGTTTACGACCTAGCTCGTGTTGTGGATGAGTTAGACATACCCGTCATGGCTTTTGGTTTGAAAAATGACTTTCGTAATGAATTGTTCGAAGGTTCCAAATATCTTTTGCTTTTAGCAGATAAGATTGACGAAATCAAGACCATTTGTCAGTATTGCAAGAAAAAGGCGACCATGGTGTTGCGTACTCAGGATGGATTGCCCGTTTATGATGGTGAGCAGATTCAGATCGGTGGCAATGAAACCTATATCTCGGTTTGCCGTAAACATTATTTTGCCCCTGAAATCAATAAGGAGAATGAAGAAAAATGAACATCTATGATCAACTACAAGCTGTAGAAGACCGTTATGAAGAATTAGGAGAATTGCTCAGTGACCCTGATGTCGTTTCAGACACCAAGCGTTTCATGGAGCTTTCAAAAGAAGAAGCTTCAACTCGTGACACTGTAACAGCCTACCGTGAGTACAAACAAGTCCTTCAAAACATCGTTGACGCTGAAGAGATGATTAAGGAATCAGGCGGAGATGCGGACTTGGAAGAAATGGCCAAGCAAGAGCTCAAAGATGCCAAGGCTGAAAAAGAAGAATACGAAGAAAAACTGAAAATCTTGCTCCTTCCAAAGGATCCAAACGATGACAAGAACATCATCCTTGAAATCCGTGGAGCAGCTGGTGGTGACGAAGCTGCACTTTTCGCTGGAGACCTTCTAACTATGTATCAAAAGTATGCGGAAGCCCAAGGCTGGCGCTTTGAAGTCATGGAGGCTTCTATGAATGGTGTCGGTGGTTTCAAAGAAGTGGTTGCCATGGTTTCTGGTCAGTCTGTATACTCTAAACTCAAGTATGAGTCTGGTGCTCACCGTGTGCAACGTGTTCCTGTGACAGAAAGCCAAGGCCGCGTACATACTTCGACAGCGACAGTCCTTGTCATGCCTGAAGTGGAAGAAGTAGAATACGATATTGATCCAAAAGACCTTCGTGTCGACATCTATCACGCCTCAGGTGCTGGTGGACAAAACGTCAATAAGGTTGCAACTGCCGTTCGTATCGTTCACTTACCAACCAATATCAAGGTTGAGATGCAGGAAGAGCGTACCCAGCAGAAAAACCGTGAGAAGGCTATGAAGATTATCCGTGCGCGTGTTGCTGACCACTTTGCCCAGATTGCACAAGATGAACAAGACGCTGAGCGTAAGTCTACTATCGGTACTGGTGACCGTTCAGAACGTATCCGTACCTATAACTTCCCACAAAACCGTGTCACAGATCACCGTATCGGCTTGACTCTCCAAAAACTAGATACGATTTTGTCTGGTAAACTAGATGAAGTTGTGGATGCCTTGGTGCTCTATGACCAAACACAAAAATTAGAAGAATTAAACAAATAATGAAATTAGCTCAATTTTTTTCAGATTTTGAAGAAGAGTTGATAAGACAAGGAGAGGAAGCTGAAAGCCTCTCTTTTGTCTATCGTAGCCTGAAAAATTTATCCTTTACAGACTTTGTTTTTGCCCTCCAGCAGGAAGTGACGGAAGAGGAAGAAGTTTTTATTAAAGGAATTTTCCAACAGTTAGCAGCTCATAAACCGCCACAGTACATCATTGGACAGGCAGATTTTTATGGAATGCAGTTAAAAGTTGATGAACGAGTTTTGATTCCTCGTCCAGAGACAGAGGAGTTAGTGGAGCTTATCCTGGCTGAAAATCCTGAAACGAATCTTTCAGTTCTGGATATTGGAACAGGTAGTGGAGCTATAGCTCTTGCCTTAGCAAAAAACAGACCAGATTGGTCAGTAACAGCAGCAGATATTTCCCAAGATGCTTTAGATTTAGCTAGCGAAAATGCTAAAAAGCAAAATCTTCAAATATTTTTAAAAAAATCTGACTGTTTTACAGAAATTTCTGAAAAATATGATATAATTGTTTCCAATCCACCCTATATCTCTCGTGAAGATGAGTCCGAGGTCGGCTTGAATGTTTTGCATTCGGAGCCTCATCTAGCTCTCTTTGCAGACGAGGATGGCCTAGCTATTTACCGTAAAATTGCGGAAGATGCAACAGACTATCTCAAAGATGGTGGTAAGATTTACCTTGAAATTGGATACAAGCAAGGTCAAAGTGTTCCTGAACTTTTTAGGAAATATCTTCCCGAAAAGCGAGTAAGAACACTCAAGGACCAATTTGGTCAAGATAGGATGGTTGTAGTTGATGATGGACAGGATTAGACAAGAGTTAGAAAATGGTGGAGCTGTCGTTCTGCCTACAGAAACGGTTTACGGTCTCTTTGCCAAGGCTTTAGACGAAAAAGCAGTTGACCATGTTTACCAACTCAAACGTCGCCCTAGAGACAAGGCACTTAATCTCAATGTTTCCTCTCTAGAGGACATCTTGTACTTTTCAAAGAATCAGCCAACTTATCTACAAAAACTTGTAGAGACCTTTTTACCAGGTCCCTTGACCATTATTCTCGAAGCCAATGACCGAGTTCCCTATTGGGTTAATTCTGGTCTTGCAACGGTGGGATTTCGAATGCCCAGTCACCCCATTACACTAGATTTGATTAGAGAGACGGGGCCCTTGATTGGACCGTCTGCCAATATTTCAGGTCAGGCAAGTGGCGTAACCTTTGATCAGATTCTAGAGGATTTTGACCAAGAGGTTTTGGGTCTTGAAGACGATGCTTTTCTAGCTGGACAGGATTCTACTATCTTGGACTTGTCTGGAGATAAGGTGAAAATCTTACGCCAAGGGGCCATTAAGCGAGAAGATATTCTTGCTCGGTTGCCAGAGGTTTCTTTTGAAGAGGTATGAGATGCTAAGAGATTTGCAAGAAACAGATGTGAAAGCTATATGTGACATAAACCAAGAGGCCTTGGGTTATTCTTTTAGTCTAGAGGACACGGCTAGTCAACTAGCTAGATTATCTCAGGATTCACATCATTTCCTACTTGCTTATGAGGATACAGCTAGTCATGCCTTGCTTGGATATGTCCACGCTGAGGTCTATGAATCACTTTATTCTAAAGCAGGATTTAATATTTTAGCTTTAGCAGTTTCACCTCAAGCGCAAGGTCAAGGTATTGGTAAAAGCTTATTACAAGGGTTGGAAGAAGAAGCAAAAAGACGTGGTTATGGGTTTATCCGCTTAAACTCTGCCGATCATCGTCTAGGGGCTCATGCATTTTATGAAAAAGTTGGTTATACTTGTGATAAAATGCAGAAACGGTTTATTCGCATCTTTTAGTTTGATTTTCTAATAAGAAAATTTAACTAATGGACTAGTCACACAATAAAGGAGAAGACCTATGATTTTTGACAAAGATGATTTTAAAGCATACGATGCTGATCTCTGGAATGCTATTGCCAAAGAAGAAGAACGCCAACAAAACAACATTGAGTTGATTGCTTCGGAAAACGTAGTTTCCAAGGCTGTTATGGCAGCTCAAGGGTCTATCTTGACGAATAAATACGCCGAAGGTTACCCAGGCCGTCGTTACTATGGTGGAACTGATGTGGTAGACGTTGTAGAGACTCTAGCTATTGAACGTGCAAAAGAAATTTTCGGCGCTAAATTCGCTAATGTCCAACCTCACTCAGGAAGCCAAGCCAACTGTGCGGCTTACATGGCCTTGATTGAGCCAGGTGATACCGTTATGGGGATGGATTTGGCAGCAGGTGGACACTTGACCCACGGAGCTCCAGTTAGCTTCTCAGGTCAAACCTACAACTTTGTTTCTTACAGTGTTGACCCTGAAACGGAATTCTTGGATTTTGATGCTATCTTGAAACAAGCGCAAGTAGTAAAACCAAAATTGATCGTAGCAGGTGCTTCAGCCTATTCTCAAATTATCGATTTTTCAAAATTCCGTGAAATTGCAGATGCAGTTGGGGCGAAGCTCATGGTAGATATGGCTCATATCGCTGGTTTGGTTGCAGCTGGTCTACATCCGAGCCCAGTGCCATACGCTCATATCACGACAACAACGACCCACAAAACCCTTCGTGGACCACGTGGTGGTTTGATTTTGACTAATGATGAGGAACTAGCTAAGAAAATCAATTCAGCAATTTTCCCAGGTATTCAAGGTGGTCCTTTGGAGCATGTTGTGGCAGCTAAAGCTGTTTCTTTCAAAGAAGTCTTAGATCCAGCCTTCAAGGAATATGCTGCTAATGTGATCAAAAACAGCAAGGCTATGGTAGATGTCTTCTTGCAAGACCCTGATTTCCGTATTATCTCTGGTGGGACTGAAAACCATCTCTTCCTAGTGGATGTGACTAAGGTTGTAGAAAACGGAAAAGTAGCTCAAAACTTGCTGGATGAAGTCAATATTACCCTAAATAAAAACTCAATCCCATACGAAACCTTATCACCGTTCAAGACAAGTGGAATTCGTATCGGATCTGCAGCTATTACTGCGCGTGGATTTGGTGAAGAAGAAAGTCGCAAAGTGGCTGAACTCATCATTAAAACTCTCAAGAATGCAGAAAATGAAGCTGTCTTAGAAGAAGTGAGAAGTGAAGTCAAAGCGTTGACAGATGCCTTCCGACTATACGAGGACTAAAATTTTTATGGACATTTATATTAAGAAAGCTATTATCCATCAGTTCAGTCCGGATGATACCGAGCTGTTCTTAGCGGATAAGTTTCTCAATATCACTCCAAAAATCGAAGAATACCTTCGTAAAAAAATTGAACGTGTCTATTCAGATGAAGCTAAGACTGGGATTTTCGAAGAAGAAAATCCCTTCTTCAATCACATCACAGACGATTTATTGGAAACATCAGTAACACTGGCGAATCTTTGGAAAGAAGAGTTTAGCATTTCTGAAAACTTCAAGACCAATGACTTGATTTTTGTGCAATTTTCTAAAGAAGGTGTGGAACATTTCGCTTTCTTGCGAATTGCACTGCGTGAGACCCTGACTCATCTCGGAGGAGAAGTTGATAATCCAATCAAGCTGACTCAGAATAACCTGCCTGGATTTGGAACAGGGGCTGATGAGGCCTTGGTGGTTAATCTTCAAAGTCGCAAGTACCATCTGATTGAAAAACGAATCAAGTACAACGGAGCTTTCTTGAACTATTTTTCAGAAAATCTTCTTGCCGTCGCCCCTAAGATTTCACCTAAGAAATCCATCAAGGAACTGGAAAAGACAGCCCAGAAAATTGCTGAAACTTTTAACACAGATGATTTTCAATTTCAATCTAAGGTCAAATCCGCTATTTTTAATAACCTAGAAGAAAGCAATGAATTATCACCTGAGAAATTGGCTAATGACCTTTTTGACAACAATCTGACGGCTCGATTGAGCTTTATTGACCAAGTTAAAGAAGCCGTACCAGAGCCAGTTCAATTTGATGAAATTGATGCCAGTCGCCAATTAAAGAAATTTGAAAACCAAAAACTCTCCTTGTCAAATGGAATTGAGCTCATCGTTCCCAATAACGTCTATCAAGACGCCGAGTCTGTTGAGTTTATCCAAAATGACAATGGAACCTACTCTATCTTAATCAAAAATATCGAGGATATTCAAAGTAAATAATGTTTAAACGAATTCGAAGAGTGCTTGTACTAGCAGTCTTCCTTTTTGCTGGCTATAAAGCTTACCGTGTTCACCAAGATGTCAAGCAAGTCATGACCTATCAACCCATGGTGCGCGAAATTTTGAGTGAAAAAGACACCCCAGCAAACGAAGAGCTCGTGCTCGCTATGATTTATACTGAAACAAAAGGTAAAGAAGGCGATGTCATGCAGTCTAGTGAGTCTGCAAGTGGTTCCACCAATACCATCAATGATAATGCCTCTAGCATTCGACAAGGTGTGCAAACTCTGACAGACAATCTCTATCTGGCTCAGAAAAAGGACGTTGATGTCTGGACGGCTGTGCAAGCCTATAATTTTGGTCCTGCCTATATCGATTTTATTGCCCAAAATGGCAAGGAAAATACCCTAGCACTGGCGAAACAGTACTCTCGTGATACGGTTGCTCCCTTGCTTGGTAATACAACTGGAAAGACTTATAGTTATATTCATCCCATTTCCATTTTTCACGGTGCTGAACTCTATGTAAATGGGGGGAACTATTACTATTCTAGACAGGTGCAACTCAACCTTTATATCATCAAATGTTTCACTCTCTTTTCGACATCTGGCTAGTCCAGGTGTTTTTGTTATAAGTTTTCTTTAAGATAGATATATTACTCTAGAAAGGTAAAGGAGGAAATTCCCTATGAGAAAGAAACTCTTTCTAACCAGTGCTGCGGTCTTGTGGGCAGTAACAGCTATGAATAGCGCCCATGCAGCAACAGATGTTCAAAAAGTTATCGATGAAACCTATGTTCAACCTGAATATGTCCTAGGTTCATCATTGTCTGAAGACCAAAAAAATCAAACTCTTAAAAAACTAGGCTACAATGCCTCAACAGACACCAAAGAACTCAAGACCATGACACCTGATGTCTATTCTAAAATTATGAATGTGGCCAATGACTCTAGCTTACAGTTGTATTCATCAGCCAAGATTCAAAAACTAGGTGATAAGTCTCCACTTGAGGTCAAAATTGAAACACCAGAAAACATCACCAAGGTGACTCAGGATATGTACCGAAATGCAGCCGTAACCTTGGGTGTGGAACATGCTAAAATCACTGTAGCAGCTCCTATTCCAGTTACAGGTGAGAGTGCTTTAGCAGGGATTTATTATTCACTAGAGGCTAATGGAGCTAAGGTACCGCAGGCCAACAAAGATTTGGCTCAAGAAGAGTTGAAGGCTTTGTCCGATATCAATGCTGAAAACAAGGACAAGTCAGGCTATGATGCTAATAAATTAAATGTTGCCCTAGCCGATATCAAGTCAGGACTCGCCAAAGCGAAAGAAAGCAAGGGAAATCTGACAGAAGAAGATGTCCGCAAAATCGTTGAAGATACCTTAAAAAATTACAAACTCGATCAGGTTATAACAGGAAACCAAATCAATATCATCATCAATTTTGCTTTGAATCTCTCAAAGAGTGATATCCTAAGCAATACAGACTTCACTAAAACCCTAAATGACCTTAAACAAAGTATCGTATCACAAGCTGGCGACAGTTTTAAAAATATCAACCTTAACTTTGATGCTGATAAGGCACTAGAAGACGGAGGTAACTTCTTAAGCTCCCTCTGGCAAGCCATAGTCAACTTCTTCAAGAGTTTTGGTTCTTAAGAAAAATCATGGTATAATAGATGGTAACCGTAACGTTGCTGTCTTTTTTGTCGGCCAATAGAAAGAGAAGAGAATGTTAAAGAAAAATGATATTGTAGAAGTTGAAATTGTTGACTTGACCCATGAAGGGGCAGGAGTTGCCAAGGTGGATGGTTTGGTCTTTTTTGTAGAGAATGCTTTACCGAGTGAAAAAATTCTTATGCGTGTTCTCAAGGTTAATAAAAAGATTGGTTTTGGGAAAGTTGAAGAATACCTTACTTACTCTTCACATCGTAACCCAGACCTTGACCTAGCTTATCTACGATCAGGTATCGCTGATTTGGGGCATCTTGCCTATCCAGAACAGCTCAAGTTTAAAACCAAGCAAGTCAAAGATAGTCTATACAAGATTGCTGGAATTGCTGATATAAAGGTTGCTGAGACGCTTGGTATGGAAAATCCAATCAAGTACCGCAACAAGGCACAGGTCCCTGTTCGTCGAGTAAATGGTATCTTGGAAACTGGATTTTTCCGTAAGAATTCTCATGACCTCATGCCTCTAGAAGATTTCTTTATCCAAGATCCTGTGATTGATGAGGTAGTAGTAGGACTACGTGACTTGCTCCGCCGTTATGATTTGAAACCTTATGATGAAAAGGAACAATCTGGCTTGATTCGTAATCTTGTGGTGCGTCGTGGGCATTACTCAGGACAAATCATGGTGATTTTGGTAACAACTCGACCTAAAGTTTTCCGTGTGGAACAATTGATTGACCAACTAATCAAGCAGTTTCCAGAGATTGTGTCTGTTATGCAAAATATCAACGACCAGAATACCAATGCTATTTTTGGTAAGGAGTGGAAAACTCTTTATGGTCAAGACTATATTACCGACCAAATGTTGGGAAATGACTACCAAATCGCTGGTCCAGCCTTTTATCAAGTCAATACAGAAATGGCTGAAAAACTTTATCAAACAGCCATTGACTTTGCTGAATTAAAAGAAGATGATGTGGTTATTGATGCCTATTCTGGTATCGGCACGATTGGCCTCTCCGTTGCCAAACATGTCAAGGAAGTCTATGGTGTTGAAGTAATTCCAGAGGCGGTTGAAAATAGCAATAAGAATGCCCAGCTGAACAATATATCAAATGCCCACTATGTCTGTGACACAGCTGAAAATGCAATGAAGAATTGGCTCAAAGGCGGTATTCAACCAACTGCCATTCTTGTTGACCCACCACGCAAGGGCTTGACCGAAAGCTTCATCAAAGCAAGCGCTCAAACAGGAGCAGACCGCATCGCCTATATCTCATGTAATGTGGCAACCATGGCGCGTGATATCAAACTCTACCGAGAATTGGGCTATGAATTGAAGAAAGTACAGCCGGTTGACTTATTCCCGCAAACGCATCACGTGGAGTGTGTAAGCTTGTTAGTGAGATGTAGTTAATCCTCAAAAGGTTCACCCAAACCTTTTGAGTCCCACAAACGCATCATGTGGAGTATGTACCTTTGCTAGTAAAAGAGTCAAAACATTGTAACGAAGGGGGTTAAGAGAACCCTTGAGTGTAAGCCTTTTTCTTGTTTAGAGGGGATGTATTAGAGTAGCCGCTCATAATTTATACTAGACCTGATAACTTATTTGAGACAGATTTTATTTCTATAAATACTGTGGGGATGTTTTTGTTACCAAAGATTTAAAGTTACTGTGTTAAAAAACCTCCCCACTTTTAAACTAATGTATTATAAAAATCAGTTGACACAAGTGTTACACCTGTGATAGAATTAACTTGAGGTGATGAAAATGGCAACCGATAAAAATAGAATCATGATTAGCTTGGATGATAAAAATTTAGAGAAACTTGAAAATTTAGTAGAAGATGCAAGAGATAGAAGAGGAATGCGACTAACAAAGTCCCAAGTTATTGAATTACTCCTAAATACTGTTGATTATTTCGATGATATTATGGGAGCTATTTACTCAAAAAAATAACAGCAAAAATGCTATTATTTTTTTACAAATTGGTGTAACACTAGTGATATAGGAGTGATGAAATGGTTGTTTATATTAGACAAAGCAAACTACCAAGTGAAGTTTCAATTAATAAGTACAATGCTCAAGTAGGTGCCTACTTACAAGGAGAAGAAGTTATTTTATATAAATCTTTTTCTGAAATAAAACAGTTAACAAGCGATGATACAGTTGTAGATTATATAACGGAGACCAGAGCATTACTAAAAATGATGGGGTTAAACGTTCCGGTTTACGACTATCCTATTGAGCTTAAAGAGTTTTATGGTCGAAAGATTTATGCAGGCGTTTTAGGAGAGATTGTAAATATACCTGATAATTGGGGAAAATTTATTAAACCTAAAGCTGGATCAAAAGTCTTTACAGGAAGAGTTGTTAATGGAACCCGTGATTTGATAGGTATTGGTCTACCTTTCGACTATCCTATATGGATTAGTGAAGTTGTTGAATTCATAGCTGAATGGCGTTGTTTTGTTTTGGATGGTTGCGTATTAGATGTTCGACCCTATACAGGTGATTATCATGCACAATTTGATCCTAGTATAATTGATAAATCCATATCATGTTGGAAAGATGCGCCAATAGCTTATGGACTAGATATCGGTGTTACTCGAGATGGCAGAACACTTGTTGTTGAAGTAAATGATGGTTATGCATTGGGAAATTATGGCCTATCTCCTTTAAACTCAATCAATTTTCATAAAGCTAGATGGAAAGAAATGGTAAAACCTTATTTTGAAAAAAATGATGTTTTTAAAATGAAACAGAACTTTATTTTCTAAAATAAAATATATTAGTTACCCCAAATAGAAAGCATCAAAATGAACAAGGAGAAATCTTATGCTTGGAGCAATAGTTGGAGACATTATTGGTTCTGTTTACGAATGGAACAATATCAAAACAAAGGACTTTCCTTTATTTCGGAAAGACTGCTTTTTCACAGATGATACGGTTATGACCTGTGCTGTCGCTGAAGCAATCATGAATGGTGGGCAAAAGGATGACTTTATTGATGCTATGAAGAAATATGGCAGAATGTATCCGGATGCTGATTATGGTGCTCGGTTTAATGCATGGCTAAACAGCGATAACCGTGAGCCTTATAATAGTTTCGGGAATGGATCAGCTATGCGTGTTTCTCCCTGTTCTTGGGTCATGGACCGTAGTTTTTATGCAAGAGCTGGTATGTGGCCATCATCTAGAGGACTTGCTAGTCTTTCTGCAGAGGTAACTCATAACCATCCAGAAGGTATCAAAGGTGCCATGGCTACAGCTGATGCTATCTTTCTATGTCGTTTTTACTTTGGTGGTTATTGTAGCGAATATGAGCAACCAATTAACGACAATCCTACAGAATGTAAAAAACGGATTAAGGATTATATTGAGAAGGAATACGGATACAATCTATCTCAAACTTTAGATGAAATTCGCCCTACATACCGTTTCAACGAAACTTGTCAGGATACTGTCCCTCAGGCCATTATTGCCTTTTTTGAAAGTACAGACTTTGAAGATGCGATAAGAAATGCCATCTCACTTGGTGGCGACAGTGATACACTTGCTGCAATCACTGGCAGCATAGCAGAGGCAGCTTATGGTATTCCTGATTGGATAAAGGAAAAAGCCTACTCTTATTTGGATGAACCCTTAAAGGATGTACTAAGGCGATGGGATAATAAGGTTGATATAAAATAAAAGAGTTTTAATCTCCGGTACTTCATATTTCTCTTTTCTGTACTTTCATTGTATAATGGGAATACGTTTAGTTGCATAGGATGAAATGTAACTATTTCTAACGGATTTCGAGGAGAAAATCAATGAAAAAAGCAATGATAATTATCAACCCTACCTCTGGTGGGGAGAAGGCTCTGGATTATAAAGAAAAGCTGGAGAATAAAGCCAAAGAATACTTTGAATATGTTGAAACCAAAATTACTGAAAAAGCGCTGGATGCAACACATTTTGCTGAAGAAGCGTCTCGTGAGCAGTACGATGCAGTGGTGTGTTTTGGTGGAGATGGGACTGTAAACGAAGTCATTTCGGGTATTGCTGAGAGAGAATACGTTCCTAAGTTAGGTATTATCCCAGGCGGTACGGGTAACCTCATTACAAAACTGTTGGAAATCAACCAAGATATCGATGGCGCTATTGATGAACTCGATTTTGATCTAACTAATAAGATTGATATTGGTAAAGCAAATGATAACTATTTTGGTTATATCTTTAGTATCGGTTCTCTTCCTGAGGCGATTCACAACGTTGAAATCGAGGACAAAACAAAATTCGGTATTTTAGCCTATGCTGTTAATACTATGAAGTCTGTCATGACGGATCAGGTCTTTAACATTAAGGTTGAAACAGAAAATGGAAATTATGTTGGTGAAGCGAGCCATGTTTTGGTTCTCTTGACAAATTACTTCGCTGACAAAAAAATCTTTGAAGAAAATAAAGATGGCTATGCCAATATTTTGATTCTGAAAGATGCGTCTCTATTCTCTAAATTATCCGTTATTCCTGATTTATTGAAAGGCGATGTTGTCGCAAATGATAATATCGAGTATATCAAAGCGCGCAATATTAAAATTTCTTCTGATAGTGAATTGGAGTCAGATGTTGATGGCGATAAATCGGATAACCTACCTGTAGAAATCAAGGTCCTAGCTCAGCGAGTAGAAGTATTTTCAAAACCGAAAGAGTAAAAGGTAAAAATTAGTTTATTATTCACAACGAAATTAAGTTCTATATCAACGATTGGAGGAGGAATGAATTCTCTATTTGATGAATTTCGAACAATTTGTTCTCATTTAAACCAAGTCGGAATCACTCCGACGCTTATGGGTTCTTTGGGGTTTGAATACCGATCAAATGAAGAATGGAGGCCGTCTGACATTGACATTCATGTGCCTGGTGATTCTAGAGGTTGGGAAGCACCTGATCATCTCAGAATTTATGAGTGGGACAAGATAATGAAAGTGATGAAACACTTAGGCTATGCCCTAATAGATATTCATGAGCATGAATTCCAAAAAGATGGTCTGAGTGTTGAATTCGGAAGTATCGATTCTTTACCTGATTTTGCAGGAGTTTCGGAATCGGATATAGAGCTGATTCATCTCGAAAACATCACTTTTCGCGTTCCAAGTTTGGAACAGTTTTTAAGTATTTACAAGGCTTTTTCCCAAGATTCTTATCGAAATGAGCACAATAACAATAAGGATTTTAAAAAAATTGAGTGGCTGGAAAGATATTTGTAAATCATCATTTGAAAAGTAGCAAGTTGTAAGACTGGCTGCTTTTTTATTTATAGAACCAAACCACTAGAATCTACGGACAAGCCTTGAAAATAAAATACGAAAGTAGTATACTAGAATCACAATTATGAAAACGTTTGCGTCGTAAATGCAACCAAGTAAATCAGGAGACAAATACAGTGGAAGTAACAGCCATTTACCATAGGCCAGAGTCAGAGTTTGCCTATCTTTACAAGGATAAAAAAATTCATATTCGAATTCGTACTAAGAAAGGGGACATTGAAAGTATCAACTTGCATTATGGTGATCCTTTTATTTTTATGGAAGAGTTTTATCAAGACATAAAGAAAATGGCCAAGCTGACTTCTGACACCATCTTTGACTATTGGCAGGTTGAAGTGTCCGTTGACTTTGCACGTATCCAGTATCTTTTTGAACTCACGGATACAGAAGGCCAGAGCATTTTGTACGGCGATAAAGGCTGCGTAGAAAATTCTCTAGAAAATCTTCATGCTATTGGGAATGGATTTAAACTGCCTTATCTTCATGAGATTGATGCCTGTCGAGTTCCCGACTGGGTTTCAGATACGGTGTGGTATCAGATATTTCCTGAGAGATTTGCCAATGGAAATGCTCGATTAAACCCAGAAGGATCATTAGACTGGGATTCATCTATCACACCTCAGAGTGATGATTTCTTTGGTGGTGATTTACAGGGGATTATTGACCATCTGGATTACTTGCAAGACTTGGGTATTACTGGACTATATCTTTGTCCGATTTTTGAATCTACGAGTAATCATAAGTACAATACGACAGATTATTTTGAAATTGACCGTCATTTTGGAGATAAGGAAACCTTTCGAAAACTGGTCGAGCAGGCACATCAGCGTGGCATGAAAATCATGCTGGATGCTGTATTTAATCATATTGGTTCGCAATCGCCTCAATGGCAAGATGTTGTCCAAAATGGTGAACAGTCTGCTTATAAGGATTGGTTCCATATTCAACAATTCCCAGTGACGACTGAAAAGCTAGCCAATAAGAGAGAGTTACCCTATCACGCTTTCGGTTTCGAGGACTATATGCCCAAGCTAAATACAGCCAATCCAGAGGTCAAGGACTATCTCTTAAAGGTTGCGACATATTGGATTGAAGAGTTTGATATTGATGCTTGGCGTTTGGATGTGGCTAATGAGATTGACCATCATTTCTGGAAGGATTTTCGTAAGGCAGTTCTAGCTAAAAAGCCTGATCTTTATATCCTTGGAGAAGTCTGGCATACGGCTCAACCTTGGTTAAATGGAGATGAGTTCCATGCGGTCATGAATTATCCTTTATCTGATAGTATCAAGGACTATTTCTTACGTGGTATTAAGAAGACGGACCAGTTCATCGATGAAATCAATGGCCAATCTATGTATTACAAACAGCAGATTTCAGAGGTTATGTTTAATCTCTTGGATTCGCATGATACAGAACGAATCTTGTGGACGGCCAATGAAGATGCTCAACTGGTCAAATCAGCCCTAGCCTTTCTCTTTTTACAAAAAGGAACACCCTGCATCTATTATGGAACAGAGTTATCCTTGACTGGCGGTCCAGACCCAGATTGTCGTCGTTGTATGCCTTGGGAACGCGTATCAAGTGACAATGATATGCTGAATTTTATAAAGAAGCTAATCAAGATTCGCAAGCATGCGTCAGCAACCATTCAGCATGGCAAGTATAGTCTCCAAGAAATTAAAGCTGATGTAGTAGCTTTGGATTGGAGTTACGATAACCAAGTCATCAAAGCTATTTTCAACCAATCAAAAGAAGATTATCATTTACAAAAAGAAGCAGTAGCACTAGCAAGCAATTGCCAAGAATTGGAGAATCAGCTTGTCATCTCTCCAAAAGGATTTGTGATTTTTCATTAAAGAGCAATCATGAGCGTCAGGAAAATTGTAGTATCGAGAGCATTTTACAAACAGACTATTTGTCGTCTTGCTACAATTGGTATATAATTTAACTTAAAGAAAATAGGAGGACTAATCAGATGGAATTAAAAGATTTTACAGAAAAAGAACAGGAAATGATTAAAAAGGGCCTGACTACATCTAAGATCAGTGACAAGGAAACTGCTGAGAAAATTCTTGCGCTCGTCCCACAAGACTTGATTAAGCGCATCCCGTTTTTCGTCAGAAAACATGCTACGACACGTACGATTAAACGCATTTCAATTGAACACCCTGAACTCTACGCTGCAGCTCAAACAAGTGGTGAGATTCCAGAAAAAGAACGCGAAAAATTGCGTCAGATTATCACGACTATCTTTGAACAAAAGATGAATAAGCATAGTATTAAGTAGAGAATGAAGATATTTTTTATTGGAGGTCTAGGAAGCAATGTCTATCATAGCAAGGATTTTCTTCAAGAACTAGATTCGCAGGTCTGTTTTCTAAATCCATATGAAAAGCATTTTCGAGATGAAACAGAATTGAAAGCCTGGTTTAAAAAGGAAATAGTAGAGGGAGAATCTATCTGTCTGATAGGCCATTCTCTTGGAGGGGATTTGGCTCGTTATCTCGCATCGGAATTTCATGAAGTGAAAAAACTGATTCTTTTGGATGGTGGCTATCTAGATTTAGATAAGATTTTACCTTTAGATACAGAGTTAGAGGAAGCTAAAAACTATATTGAATCTCAAGTCGTTTCAGACTTAGCTCTTCTTATTTCTAAAGAGAAATCTGAAGCAAAGCATTGGTCAGAAAATATGGAGAAAGCTGTAAGACAGTCCTATCACTGGAATGCGGAGTATGATAGATATGAGTTAGCTATAAATTATGAAAATATAGAAGCTATTCTTCGACTACGGCGGAAAATACAAGCTTTTAAGAGAGAAGTGGGGGATATCTTATTTATTAGTCCTCGCTATCCTAATGAAGCTATATGGAGAGAGGAATCCCTAAAAGAATTGCCAGACTGTTTTGATACTATTTTTCTAAAAAACTTTAGTCATGAGCTTTTTACTGAAGCACCTAAAGAAATCGCTAGTCTGATTAATGAGTGGCTCGCTTATTCTCACTGAACTACTTGTATTACTTGAAATGGTATAAGATTTAAAATAGCGGCATTAATAACTTTTCAAAACCATAATATTTATTTACTCTGATAGAGATTATTACGGGAGCGAATTATCCTGCCATTGTAATTACCGTAATTATTTGTTATAATGTATCAAAGGAGAAAATCAGATGGTAGTAAAAACAAGAAAACAAGGAAATTCAATCACTATTACGATTCCAAGTGAATTTAATATTCCAAGTGGTGTAAAGTACGAAGCTAAATTGTTACCAAGTGGTGAGATTATCTTTACTCCTGAAGAATTGGATCAGCAGGTTTCTTATGTATCTGATGAAGCCTTTGACTTAAATTTAGATAAAATCTTTGACGAATACGACGATGTTTTCAAAGCTTTGGTGGGAAAATAACAGTATAATTGACAGAAAAGCAAATTGAAAAAATAAATGCTTTAGCAATCCAGTGTTATTCTCCAAATAAGGAAATTCAGACAGTTAGTCCTTTTGCTTTAAATATGATTGTCAATTTCCCAGAACAATTTGTCTTTGGGAAGCCTCTTTATCCAACAATTTTTGAAAAGGCAACGATACTATTTGTCCAATTGATAAAGAAGCATGTTTTTGCCAATTCTAATAAACGAACTGCTTTCTTTGTTTTAGTAAAATTTCTGCAATTAAATGGCTATCGTTTTACTGTTTCGGTTGAAGAAGCGGTAAATATGTATGTAACTATCGCAGTAGAATCCTTAACATATGAAAGCTTAACCACCTACGCCAAATGGGTCTCTGAACATTCGTTTAGAATTAATGGAAAAAATTAAGCTCAAATATTTAATTCTTGTAAGTATAAAAATAGATAAAGAGACTATATTAGAAATCTGTCATGCAGAAACTGATATTGTCTCTTTTTATTGATGAGTGAGAATTTTCGGTATCTTCCTACATCTCATATAACAAAAACGAACAGGCTCTTTTTCTGTCATTCAGAAGAGAACTTGTTCGTTTTTTTCTTTTAAAACACTCGATACACGTAGGGATTTTCTGGTTTATCGACTTTGGTAAAGCTTTCGATTTCCAAGGTTGGAAGGTTTTGTTTGAGTTCTTTATGGTAGTGATTGACCAGTTTTCCTTTGGCTGTAATCCAGGTGTTGTTTTCATATTGACGGGTATTTCCCTTGGTCAGCAATCCATAGACACCTGAATCCGCGATACAGTGAATAATGCCGAAGCGGAATAGAAATTGGCTATTGGCATGACTGGGGTCGTTATAGACAAAGCCTGTGAACTGGACTGTCTTGCCCTCAAATTCATATGGATAGTCGTAGATAGCCTCCATGACTTCCATATAGTTTTCATTCGTAATCTGAATGCTATCTTGGGACAAATATTTATCCGCCGCTGTCCGCATTTCCTTTTCATAGGCTGTTTTTGAGAAATAAGAACTGGTATCTGGTTTCAAATATTGGCTTGTCGTTCCTTCGCTGGTCTGAATGGCTTGATCCGTTCCTTCTGATAAGGGGAAATGATAACCTTTAGCAGAAACGGTCTGAGAATCCAAGCTAACAGTTGGGAAAGTTAAACCGACAATAATTGGAATTGCCAGAAGAGCAATACTCGTCACCTTCGCTAATCGATTGTTCAGATGACTGTGAGTTTTAACTTGCTTCATCCAGATATACAGCTGGACGATTGCCAAGATAAAGGAAAGTACCATGGAAATATAGGCCAGATAGGAATAGTGCATGTTGATATACTGGTTTAATTTGCCCGACAGATGGAGATAAATGGTCAATTCAAAATAGCCAGCTAAAACTAAAAATCGAATCATAGGATGACTCCAATCAAGAGTGAATAGACTAAAACGACCAGAGTTACAATCGTAATGAAGTGACTGATAAATCGTGCTTTCAAGTAATTTTTCATCATGAGAATATTTTTGATATCCAGCATTGGACCAATCACCAGAAAGGCCAGAACTGGTGCCAAACCGAAACTCGAAAGTAGAGAAGCGCCGATAAAGGCATCCGCCTCACTACAGAGCGAAAGAAGAAAGGCTAGAATCATCAAGAGTAGGATGGCAAAAAGAGGGGTCGCACTGATAGAGGTCAGAATACGAGTCGGAACATAAACCTGTATAACAGAGGCAAAGAGACAGCCAAATACCAAATAACGCCCCGTATCAAAAAATTCATCAATGGCTTGCACAAAGACCTGAAAAACCTTTTTTGCAGAGCTTAAGTGAGAAAAATTATGCTCATGACAGGCCAGACGATTTTCTTTTTGAATGGGTTCTTGCCAGAAAAATCCCAGAAAAATTCCTAATATCACAGCTACAACAATGGAACCCAGAGCTCGTAACAGGGCGATATGGAAGGAGTTGCCAAAGGCAGAATAAGTCGCAAAAAGTACAATGGGATTGATAACAGGTGCTGTCACAAGAAAGGGAACGGCTGTGTAACTGGGAACCTTTTTTTCCAGAAAACGATTGATAATGGGGACGATTCCACATTCACAAGAGGGGAAAAGTATCCCGACGAAGGTGCCAAAAAAGATTCTCCCCCAACGATTTCGAGGGAGAAAATGATAAACCTTTTCAGGTGTGATATAAACCTCAATCAGCCCTGAAACAATACTTCCTATCAGAACGAAGGGTAGGGCTTCAATGATTATAGAGAGAAAGATAGCCCCAGTCTGAAGCACACTAGATGGGAGTTGTTGGAAAGCAGTCATCTAGTTTTTCTTTTCTGATTTGGCTTTTTTCTCTTTGTCATCAGGGAAAGTGACTTGTTTCAAATCAGGGAGTTTAGCAAACTCTTCAAACATCTTGTCCAAATCGTCTCGTTTTGTAAATTTTACAGCCATAGGTGTACCTCGATTCTAAATTCTACCTCTATTATACTATTATTTTGAGGAAAAGGGAGTTTTTTAATTTGTTTTCGATAGTTGATACTCTTCGAAAATCTCTTCAAACCACGTCAGCTTCGCCTTGCCGTATATATGTGACTGACTTCGTCAGTCTTATCTACAACCTCAAAACAGTGTTTTGAGCAGTCTGTAGCAAGCTTCCTAGTTTACTTTTTGATTTTCATTGAGTATGAAAAGGATTGGAGCAAGCCTTCCAGCTTGTGGTATAATAGATTCATGGATAAAAAATATGAAAAAATCTCCCAGGATTTGGGAGTGACGTTAAAGCAGATTGATACTGTTCTAAGTTTGACCGCTGAGGGGGCGACTATTCCCTTTATCGCGCGTTATCGCAAGGACATGACTGGTAGTCTGGATGAGGTGGCAATTAAGGCTATTATTGATCTGGATAAAAGCCTGACTAATCTCAATGACCGTAAGGAAGCTGTCTTAGCTAAGATTCAAGAACAAGGCAAGTTGACCAAGGAATTGGAAGAAGCTATCTTATCTGCCGAAAAATTAGCAGACGTTGAAGAACTCTATCTTCCTTACAAGGAAAAGCGTCGGACCAAGGCAACCATTGCCCGTGAAGCTGGACTCTTTCCTCTTGCTCGTCTGATTTTGCAGAATGTAGCTGACTTAGAGAAAGAAGCTGAAAAGTTTGTCTGTGAAGGATTTGCGACTGGGAAGGAGGCTTTAGCTGGTGCAGTTGATATCTTGGTCGAAGCCTTATCGGAAGATGTGACACTGCGCGCCATGACTTATCAGGAGGTGCTGAGACACTCTAAACTAACTTCTCAAGTTAAAGATGAAAGTCTTGATGAAAAGCAGGTTTTTCAGATTTACTATGATTTTTCAGAGACAGTTGGAACTATGCAAGGTTATCGTACTTTGGCCCTCAATCGTGGGGAGAAACTTGGTGTCTTGAAAGTCGGTTTTGAACATGCGACGGATCGTATTCTAGCTTTCTTTGCTGCTCGTTTCAAGGTAAAAAATGCCTATATTGATGAAGTTGTTCAGCAATCTGTTAAGAAAAAAGTCTTGCCTGCTATCGAGCGCCGAATTAGGACAGAATTAACTGAAAAGGCAGAAGAAGGGGCTATCCAACTCTTTTCTGATAATCTGCGCAATCTTCTCTTGGTTGCTCCGCTGAAAGGGCGCGTGGTTCTTGGATTTGACCCAGCCTTTCGTACAGGTGCCAAACTTGCTGTCGTTGATGCAACTGGGAAAATGCTGACAACTCAGGTCATTTATCCTGTTAAACCAGCATCAGCTCGTCAAATCGAAGAAGCCAAGAAAGAACTGGCGGACTTGATTGGTCAATACGGCGTAGAAATTATTGCCATCGGAAATGGAACTGCCAGTCGTGAAAGTGAAGCCTTTGTGGCGGAAGTTCTTAAAGCTTTTCCAGAAGTCAGCTATGTTATCGTCAATGAAAGTGGTGCTTCTGTCTATTCTGCTAGTGAACTAGCTCGTCAGGAGTTTCCAGACTTGACCGTTGAAAAGCGTTCGGCTATCTCAATCGCCCGTCGCTTGCAAGATCCTCTTGCGGAATTGGTCAAAATCGATCCTAAGTCAATCGGTGTCGGTCAGTACCAGCACGATGTTAGCCAGAAAAAACTGTCTGAAAGTCTGGACTTTGTCGTCGATACCGTGGTAAACCAAGTCGGTGTCAATATCAATACAGCCAGCCCAGCCCTCCTTTCCCATGTTGCTGGACTTAATAAAACCATTTCTGAAAATATTGTCAAATACCGTGAGGAAGAAGGAAAAATCACTTCACGCGCTCAAATCAAGAAGGTTCCTCGTCTGGGAGCCAAGGCTTTTGAACAGGCTGCTGGTTTCCTCCGTATTCCTGAAAGTAGCAATATCCTTGATAATACAGGGGTTCACCCAGAAAATTACGCTGCTGTCAAGGAACTTTTCAAACGCTTGGATATCAAAGACTTGAATGAAGAGGCCCAAAGCAAACTCAAGTCGCTTTCAGTTAAGGAAATGGCGCACGAACTGGATCTTGGCCCAGAAACCCTTAAAGATATCATTGCCGACCTTCTCAAACCAGGTCGAGATTTCCGTGATTCCTTTGACGCACCTGTGCTTCGCCAAGATGTTCTAGATATCAAGGACTTAGTGGTTGGGCAAAAGCTAGAAGGAGTAGTGCGTAATGTCGTTGACTTCGGTGCTTTTGTTGATATCGGGATTCACGAGGATGGTTTGATACACATTTCCCACATGAGTCGCAAATTTATCAAACACCCTAGCCAAGTGGTGTCTGTCGGTGATTTGGTAACCGTTTGGGTCAAGAAAATTGATACTGAACGGGAAAAAGTCAATCTGTCGCTCCTGGCTCCAAATGAAACTGACTGATTACGTCAAGCAGGTTTCACTAGAAGACTTCGGCAGACCTTTTATCCATCAAGCCCAGTGGAATTCTCGTCTACGTTCGACAGGTGGGCGATTTTTCCCTAAAGATGGGCATCTGGATTTCAACCCCAAAGTTTATCAGGAACTGGGTTTGGACGTTTTTAGGAAAATTGTCCGCCATGAACTCTGTCATTATCACCTCTATTTTCAAGGGAAGGGCTATCAACATAAGGATCGGGAGTTTAAGGAACTTTTGAAAGCAGTGGATGGATTACGCTTTGTGCCAACCTTGCCCAATAGCAACTCCAAGCCAATCAAGTTTTATCGTTGTCAATACTGCCAGCAAACTTATCATCGCAAACGAAGGATTGATACCAAACGCTATCGCTGTGGAGTTTGTCGAGGAAAGTTATTACTTGTAAATCAGCCTGAGGACCGATGAAAGCCGAGCCTACCCGTGATATACTAAGTCTAACCTAGCAGAAAGAGGAAATAACATGAACAGTAAATTTTATAAAATGAGACGAAATCGCATGATTTCAGGAGTTCTGGCAGGTCTGTCAGACAAGTGGAACTTTGATGTTACCCTTGTCCGCTTCCTATTTGCCATTTTTACAGTCGCAAACTTTGGACTTGGCGTGATTATCTATATCATCCTAGCTTCTGTCATGCCGACCAAGGAAGAAATCGAAGCAGAAATGTACGGAACAGGCCCACGCAAACGCAAAGAAGCCCAAGCCATTGACGACAATGAAGGTTGGTTTTGGTGAGGTTCTACAAAAGATTTGAAATAAGCAAAAAGCTTTAAATCAATAGTCTAAACTGCTTGATTTAAAGCTTTTTTACTTTTAATGATATTTTTCCAGTTTCATATACAAATTAAAAATAATATTTTGCACTTAGATTTCTAATCTGATTTTTCTTGCTGAGACAATACATTTTTTGAAAAATGATGGATACTGATAACAACTGATAGCCAGCAAATAGCATAAGCAGTAGCTGTAAATTCTGTACCGATAAAGTATGTTTTTTCAACTAAGAGCTGACCGATGAATGGAGAGAGTAGATAGAGAAGTCCGATGAGTATATGTTCTTTGTGTTTCATTAAAGCGCACCTTCTTTCCTTATAGGTTGAACGACTTGCAAGTGTTAAATTTAATGGTATGTTATCTAGGTTAAGCTTACTCAAATGTTAGTTCCCGCTTCCTCCTTCCCAAAGTAAGCCTTTTCATACTTATATTTTACAATTTTTAAAATAGGAAATCAAATCATTTTCTAAGCAATTTTACTTACATTTCCCCCAATCTTACAAAAATGTAAGATTAAAGTCTCTTTTGTAAGGTTAGGTTATGGCAAGCGGTCTTTTTTTGATGTAAACTAGACTCATAAAGAACAAAGGAGTAACATCATGAAACAAATCTTACATAAGAAAACAAGAAAACCAAGTCACAAAGAAATCGAGCGCGTTCAGCTGGGATGCGCTATGATGCAAGCCACATTTCATTTGATGGGATATTAAGAAAGGAGATTCTCATGACACTTTTAGATGTAAAACACGTTCAAAAAATTTATAAAACTCGTTTTCAGGGCAACCAAGTAGAAGCCCTTAAGGATATTCACTTTACCGTCGAAAAGGGTGACTACGTTGCTATCATGGGTGAGTCTGGTTCTGGTAAATCCACTCTTCTCAATATCCTAGCTATGCTGGACAAACCAACCCGTGGTCAGGTTTACTTGAATGGAACTGATACCGCAACCATTAAAAATTCACAGGCTTCTAGCTTCCGTCGTGAAAAGCTAGGATTTGTCTTCCAAGACTTTAACTTGCTAGATACCCTATCTGTTAAGGACAATATCTTGCTTCCGCTTGTCTTGTCAAGAAGACCCATTACGGAGATGATGAAAAAATTGGTCGTGACAGCTGAGAATCTGGGTATCAACCAATTGCAAGAGAAGTACCCTTATGAAATCTCTGGTGGGCAAAAACAGCGTGTAGCAGTAGCACGCGCCATCATCACAGAACCTGAAATTCTCCTTGCGGACGAGCCAACAGGAGCTCTTGACTCCAAATCATCTGCAGCTTTACTTGATGTTTTTGATGAAATCAATGAGCGTGGCCAAACCATTCTCATGGTAACCCACTCAACAGCAGCAGCTAGCAGGGCTAAGCGTGTACTCTTTATCAAGGACGGCATTCTTTACAATCAAATCTACCGTGGAGAGAAGACAGAGCGTCAGATGTTCCAAGAAATCTCTGATACCTTGACTGTCATGGCAAGCGAGGTGAATTAGTATGTTTCGATTAACCAATAAGTTAGCGGTATCAAACTTGATTAAAAACCGCAAACTCTACTATCCTTTTGCGCTGGCTGTTCTCTTGGCAGTCACCGTCACCTATCTCTTTTACTCTCTAACCTTCAATCCCAAGATTTCGGAAATCCGTGGAGGGACAACCATTCAAGCTACACTTGGATTTGGTATGTTTGTCGTCACCCTTGCGTCAGCTATTATTGTCCTTTACGCCAATAGTTTTGTTATGAAAAACCGTTCCAAGGAACTGGGAATTTATGGCATGTTGGGCTTGGAGAAGCGCCATCTGATCAGTATGACCTTTAAAGAGTTGGTGCTATTTGGAATTCTAACTGTTGGAGCAGGTATCGGTATTGGAGCCTTGTTTGACAAGCTGATTTTCGCCTTCTTACTCAAACTGATGAAATTGAAGGTTGAGCTGGTCGCTACCTTTCAGATGAATGTTGTCATTGCAGTACTTGTTGTCTTCGGTTTGATTTTCCTAGGCCTCATGTTCCTGAATGCCCTTCGAATCGCCCGTATGAATGCCCTCCAGCTCTCTCGTGAGAAAGCTAGCGGTGAGAAAAAAGGTCGTTTCCTACCTCTCCAAACGATTCTTGGTTCGATTAGTTTAGGGATTGGTTATTATCTTGCCCTTACAGTAAAAGATCCTCTTACAGCCCTAACAACTTTCTTCCTAGCTGTTTTGCTGGTTATCTTTGGTACCTATCTCTTGTTCAATGCAGGGATTACTGTTTTCCTCCAAATCTTAAAGAAAAACAAGAAATACTATTACCAACCTAATAACCTCATCTCTGTTTCCAACTTGATTTTCCGTATGAAGAAAAATGCGGTGGGCCTTGCAACTATCGCTATCTTGTCAACAATGGTTTTGGTAACCATGTCAGCAGCGACAAGCATTTTCAATGCCTCAGAATCCTTTAAAAAAGTGATGAATCCGCATGACTTTGGAATTAGTGGAAAAAATGTTGAAAAAGAAGATTTGGACAAACTCTTGAGCCAGTTTGCAAGTGACAAAGGTTATAGTGTCAAAGAAAAAGAAGTGCTTCGTTACAGTAACTTTGGTATTGCAAATCAAGAAGGGACTAAGTTAACTATTTTTGAAAAAGGACAAAACCGTGTCCAACCAAAAACAGTTTTCATGGTATTTGACCAAAAAGATTATGAAAATATGACAGGTCAGAAGCTTTCTCTATCAGGAAATGAGGTCGGACTCTTTGCCAAAAATGACGGAGTTAAAGGACAGAAATCTCTAACTCTAAATGAACATCAATTTTCTGTAAAAGAAGAATTTAATAAAGATTTTATTGTCAACCATGTCCCAAATCAGTTTAATATCTTGACTACTGATTACAATTATCTAGTTGTTCCTAATCTACAAGCTTTTTTGGACCAATTCCCAGATTCGGCTATCTATAATCAACTTTACGGTGGTATGAATGTAAATGCCAGCGAAGAAGAACAACTCAAGGTCGCTGAGGAGTATGAAAAATACCTAAATCAGTATAATGCTCAATTAAACACAGAAGGTAGCTATGTTTATGGTAGCAATCTAGCAGATGCTAGTTCTCAGATGAGTGCCCTCTTTGGTGGTGTCTTCTTTATCGGTATTTTCCTATCCATTATCTTTATGATCGGAACCGTTCTGGTCATTTACTACAAACAAATTTCTGAAGGCTATGAAGACCGTGAACGCTTTATTATCTTGCAGAAAGTCGGTTTGGATCAACAGCAAATCAAGCAAACCATCAACAAACAGGTTTTAACTGTTTTCTTCCTTCCTTTGCTCTTTGCCTTCATACATCTCGCCTTTGCCTACCATATGCTTAGTCTGATTTTAAAAGTGATTGGTGTAATAGATACGACTATGATGTTGATTGTGACCTTGTCTATCTGCGCTATCTTCCTCATCGCCTATGTGCTGATTTTCATGGTTACTTCAAGAAGTTATCGCAAGATTGTGCAAATGTAAAAAAGATACCTCGACTTCAAAATCGAAGTATTTCTTGTATTTTATACTCAATGAAAATCAAAAAGCAAACTAGGAAGCTAGCCGCAGGTTGCTCAAAGCACTGCTTTGAGGTTGTAGATAAGACTGACGAAGTCAGGCACATATATACGGCAAGGCGAAGCTGACGTGGTTTGAAGAGATTTTCGAAGAGTATTAAATGCTGAAAAGTTGTCCGAGCAGGAAGGTAACTCCCATGGTCAAGAGGCCAATAGCAAGGTTTCGAATCATAGCAGTTTTTGTTGGTGCTTTTCCAAGTTTGGCACTAGTATAGCCAGTAACCAAGAGTGAGAGTCCTACAATCAGGACAGTAGCAGGAATGCGGAAATCACTTGGGAAAATGGTTACTGAGAGCATTGGAGGCAAACTTCCAAGGAAAAAGGCAACAAAGCTAGAAATCGCAGCGTGCCAAGGATTGGTAAACTCTTCATATTCAATCCCGTATTTTTCCTCTACCAAAGCCTTGAGTGGATTTTTAAGAAAGGCCTTGTTGGTCAAGAGTTGGGCAGAGGTTTCGCATTCTCCATTTTGAATATAGGCGGCATAGAGAGACTTTTTGGCTAACTCTATATCTTGGTCTAGCAAGACTTGCTCACGCGCAACGGCTGCTTCCTCAGTATCTTTCTGAGTTGAAACCGAAACATATTCTCCACCAGCCATAGAAAAGGCACCAGCCAAGATAGCCGCAAAGCCTGATAAAAAGATGATCCAGATATTGCTTGTGGCACTGGCAACCCCGATAACCACACCAGCAATGGAAATAATCCCATCATTAGCACCAAGAACACCCGCACGCAGGATATTTAAACGACCTGCAAAATTTGAATCAATTTCGTGATTTGTTTCTGACATATTATTCTCCTTTTTATCCAGTATAAAGGAAAAATATAAGGAAATCAATCTTTTAAAACTGTCTGAAAAAAGTTGCACGATTCTAATGATATAAAAATGTCGTCATCTTATCTAATTGATCAAACACAGAAGGGTAAGAGTATAGAATGGCATGAAAGAATTTTAAATTAAATACCATCATCATTTCGTTCATTTTATAATCGTTTACAATAAAATAACCATTGTTAAATCGAGTAAAATATAACTATTTTACGAACCTTTTTATATTTTTTTCGTGAAACGCTTTACAAGTTCTTGAAAACATGATATAGTAATGGGGCTTAGAAAATGAGATGATGTTTTCTAGCAAATATAAACCCGAGTAAAAAATGCCTACGGACAGGCAGGGTTGAATGCCGAAGCGTGGTTGAAAAGCCACATTATTGATAGGGTTAAAAGCCTACTTTTATAAGTTGATGTTAGGATCTTTGTCCTAATTCATAAATTTTTAGTGTGGTGAAAGCACACGTCATCTTGTGAAACGATCAATAAAGTACGTAATATTTGCTACTAGAGAGTTAGGAAACATCGGGAACAGACATACTCAACAGAAACAAACATAAAAACGTCAGAAGATTGCAGAGCAGGTGAAAACCTGCTCTTTTTTCATAAGTATCCTTTAGTTCCTTATTTACGGTAAGGTCCTAAAAATATGGAAAGGAGTATGTCTTGAAAGAGTTAGATCAAAACCAAGCACCAATATACGAGGCCTTGGTCAAGCTACGCAAGAAAAGGATTGTCCCCTTTGATGTACCAGGTCACAAGCGCGGACGGGGAAATCCAGAATTGGTTGAACTGTTAGGAGAAAAATGTGTTGGAATTGATGTCAATTCGATGAAACCTTTGGATAATCTAGGCCATCCCATTTCGATTATTCGGGAGGCGGAGGAATTAGCTGCGGATGCTTTTGGTGCAGCCCATGCCTTTCTTATGATTGGCGGTACAACCTCATCAGTTCAAACTATGATTCTTTCGACTTGTAAGGCAGGAGATAAGATTATTCTGCCACGAAATGTCCATAAATCTGCTATTAATGCCCTGGTTCTATGTGGTGCTATTCCCATCTATATCGAGATGAGTGTCGATCCTAAGATTGGTATCGCTTTAGGTCTTGAAAATGACCGAGTAGCACAGGCCATAAAGGACCATCCAGATTCCAAGGCCATTTTGATTAACAATCCTACTTATTACGGCATCTGTTCAGACCTAAAGGGTTTGACAGAAATGGCTCATGAAGCTGGCATGATGGTTTTAGTAGATGAAGCCCACGGAGCGCATTTGCATTTCACTGATAAACTTCCAATTTCTGCTATGGATGCAGGTGCTGATATGGCAGCAGTCTCCATGCATAAGTCTGGTGGGAGTTTGACCCAGAGCTCCATCCTGCTTATCGGGGAGCAGATGAATCCTGAGTACGTTCGTCAAATCATCAACCTGACCCAGTCAACATCCGCCTCTTACTTGTTGATGGCTAGTTTGGATATTTCGCGTCGCAACTTAGCCCTTCGTGGTAAAGAATCTTTTGAGAAAGTCATTGAGCTATCCGAGTACGCTCGTCGTGAAATCAATGCTATCGGTGGCTACTATGCCTATTCAAAAGAGTTAATAGACGGAGTGTCCGTTTGCGATTTTGACGTGACCAAGCTGTCAGTTTACACTCAGGGAATTGGGCTAACAGGGATAGAGGTTTATGATCTCTTGCGAGATGAATACGACATTCAGATTGAGTTTGGGGATATAGGGAATATCTTGGCTTATATTTCAATTGGTGACCGAATTCAAGACATCGAACGCTTGGTTGGTGCTTTGGCGGATATCAAGAGACTCTACTCAAGAGATGGAAAAGACTTGATAGCTGGAGAATATATCCAACCAGAGTTAGTCCTTTCCCCTCAGGAAGCCTTTTATTCAGAGAGAAAAAGTTTAACCTTAGACGAATCAGTCGGACAAGTCTGTGGGGAATTTGTCATGTGTTATCCTCCAGGGATTCCAATCCTAGCACCAGGTGAACGCATTACACGAGAAATTGTCGACTATATCCAATTTGCCAAGGAACGTGGTTGCTCCCTTCAAGGGACGGAAGATCCAGAAGTCAATCACATCAACGTCATTAAGAGAAAGGAGAATTAGATGGATTTATGGTTTTCTGAAGTTCATACTCCAGATGTGAAATTGTCACTGAGAACAGCCAAGCAACTCTACGCCGGTAAAAGTGAATGGCAGGATATCGAAGTCTTGGATACGCCAGCTTTTGGAAAGATTTTGATTTTAAACGGGCATGTTTTATTCTCAGATGCGGATGATTTTGTCTACAATGAAATGACGGTCCATGTTCCCATGGCTGTCCATCCCAATCCCAAGAAAGTTTTGGTAATAGGGGGTGGGGACGGCGGTGTTGCTCAAGTTTTGACACTCTATCCAGAATTGGAACAAATCGATATTGTAGAACCAGATGAGATGCTGGTTGAGGTTTGCCGTGAGTATTTCCCAGACTTTGCTGCGGGGCTAGATGACCCTCGTGTTACCATTTACTACCAAAATGGGCTACGCTTTTTGCGAAACTGTGAAGATGACTACGATATTATCATCAACGATGCGACAGATCCATTTGGCCATACAGAAGGTCTCTTTACCAAGGAATTTTACGGTAACAGTTATAGAGCCTTGAAAGAAGACGGTATCATGATTTACCAGCATGGGAGTCCGTTTTTTGACGAGGATGAGTCTGCTTGTCGTAGCATGCACCGTAAGGTCAATCAGGCCTTTCCAATCAGTCGGGTCTATCAGGCCCACATCCCAACCAGTCCAGCTGGCTATTGGCTGTTTGGATTTGCATCGAAAAAATACCACCCTATCAAAGATTTTGACAAGGAAGGTTGGAAAAAACGCCAGCTTTTCACAGAATACTACACTGCAAACTTACATGTGGGAGCCTTTATGTTGCCCAAGTATGTAGAAGATATTTTAGAAGAAGAGGAAGGAAAAAAATGAGTCGTTTACTAGTTATTGGATGTGGGGGCGTTGCCCAAGTTGCTATTTCAAAGATTTGCCAAGATAGCAAAACCTTTAAAGAAATTATGATTGCTAGCCGTACTAAGTCAAAATGTGATGACTTGAAAGCGAAGCTAGAAGGTAAAACAAGTACAAAAATTGAAACAGTTACTCTTGATGCTGATAAGGTAGAAGAAGTGATTGCCCTGATTGAAAGCTACAAACCAGAAGCTGTTTTGAACGTAGCTTTACCATATCAAGATTTAACAATTATGGACGCTTGTTTGGCAACAGGTGTTCACTATATCGATACAGCCAACTACGAAGCTGAGGATACGGAAGACCCTGAATGGCGCGCTATCTATGAGAAACGTTGTAAGGAACTTGGTTTTACAGCCTACTTTGATTATTCATGGCAGTGGGCTTATCAGGAAAAATTCAAAGAAGCAGGCTTGACTGCTCTTCTTGGATCTGGCTTTGACCCAGGTGTGACTAGTGTTTTCTCGGCTTATGCCCTCAAACACTACTTTGATGAAATCCATTATATCGACATTTTAGACTGTAATGGTGGTGACCACGGTTATCCATTTGCGACCAACTTCAACCCAGAAATCAATCTACGCGAGGTTTCTGCGCCAGGTTCTTACTGGGAAGATGGGAAATGGGTCGAAGTCGAAGCTATGTCTATCAAGCGTGAGTATGATTTCCCTCAAGTTGGACAAAAAGATATGTATCTCCTTCACCATGAAGAAATTGAATCATTGGTCAAAAACATTCCTGGAGTCAAACGCATTCGTTTCTTTATGACTTTTGGTCAATCATACTTGACGCACATGAAATGTCTTGAAAATGTTGGACTCCTTCGTACAGATACTATTAACTTTAACGGACAAGAAATTGTACCAATTCAATTCTTGAAAGCCTTGCTTCCAGATCCTGCTAGCCTTGGCCCACGTACAGTTGGAAAAACCAATATCGGCTGTATCTTTACTGGTGTCAAAGATGGCGTTGAGAAGACCATCTACATCTACAATGTTTGCGACCATCAGGAATGTTACGCAGAGGTTGGTTCACAAGCAATTTCTTACACGACAGGCGTTCCAGCTATGATTGGGACAAAATTAGTTATGAACGGTACTTGGAAACAAGCTGGAGTGTATAATCTTGAAGAATTGGATCCAGATCCATTCATGGAAGCTTTGAATGAGTACGGTTTGCCATGGGTTGTGGTTGAAAATCCGCAAATGGTGGACTAATGAAGTTAGAACAAGTACCAACACCAGCTTATGTCATTGATTTGGCAAAATTAGAGGAAAATTGCCGGATTCTTCAACAAGTACAGGAAGAAGCGGGCTGCAAGGTTTTACTTGCCCAAAAGGCTTATTCCCTTTATAAAACCTATCCCTTGATTAGCCAGTATCTATCTGGTACAACAGCCAGTGGACTCTATGAGGCCAAGCTAGCTAGAGAGGAGTTTCAAGGTGAAGTCCATGTCTTTGCGCCTGCCTTCAAGGAATCAGATATGGAAGAGCTACTGCAAATATCTGATCATATTGTTTTTAACTCAGAGAGACAGTTGCGTAAACATGGGGCTCGTTGTCGGGAGGCTGGTATCAGTGTCGGTTTGCGCCTCAACCCTCAGTGTTCAACTCAAGGAGATCACGCTCTCTATGATCCTTGCGCCCCTGGATCTCGTTTTGGAGTCACTCTAGACAAGATTCCAAGTGATTTGCTGGATTTGGTGGATGGTCTTCATTTTCACACCCTTTGCGAGCAGGGAGCAGATGATTTAGAGACAACTTTGAAAGCTGTAGAAGCGCAGTTTGGTCCCTACTTACATCAAGTTAAATGGCTCAATATGGGTGGAGGACACCACATTACAAGAGAAGACTATGATGTAGATTTGCTGATTTCTGAAATCAAGCGTATCCGAGAAACTTACAATCTTGAAATCTATATCGAGCCGGGTGAGGCTATTGCGCTCAATGCGGGTTATATAGCAACTGAAGTATTGGATATTGTAGAAAATGGTATGGAAATCTTGGTTTTAGATGCCTCCGCGACCTGCCATATGCCTGATGTACTTGAGATGCCCTATCGCCCACCTTTGAGAAATGGATTTGAAGCGCTGAAAAAAGCCCATACCTATAGACTTTCTTCTAATACTTGTCTGACGGGCGATGTGATTGGTGATTATAGCTTTGAAAATCCAGTTCAAATCGGTGATAGACTTTATTTTGAAGACATGGCTATTTACTCATTTGTTAAAAATAATACCTTTAACGGTATTGGCTTGCCTAGTCTCTATCTTATGGACGAGCATGGTGACTGCAGCTTGGTCAAAGCCTTCGGCTATCAAGACTTTAAAGGGAGATTATCATGATAAACAGTCCAAAAAAATTAGGCTATCGCATGCCAGCAGAATACGAACCCCATCATGGCACCCTCATGATATGGCCGACTCGACCAGGTTCATGGCCCTTTCAAGGCAAGGCTGCAAAAAGAGCTTTTAGCCAGATTATTAAGACCATAGCAGAAGGGGAAAGAGTCTATCTTTTGGTGGAGCAAGACTACTTTGCTGAAGTCCAGTCTTATCTTGGAGACAAGGTTGTTTATTTAGACATTCCCACCAATGATGCCTGGGCCCGTGATACTGGTCCGACTATTCTCCTTAATGATAAAAGGGAAAAGTTGGCAGTAGATTGGTCTTTCAATGCTTGGGGTGGTTCTGTGGATGGTCTGTATCAAGATTATGAAGATGATGACCAAGTAGCCAGTCGTTTTGCTGAGGTCTTGGAAATGCCTGTCTATGATGCCAAACCTTTTGTACTGGAAGGCGGTGCAATCCATAGCGATGGACAAGGAACCATTCTTGTGACTGAAAGTTGCCTTCTAAGTCCTGGACGCAATCCTCATCTTAGTAAAGAGGAAATCGAAAACACTTTATCAGAGAGCCTTGGCGCTGAAAAAGTTATCTGGCTTCCTTATGGTATTTATCAGGATGAAACCAATGAACACGTTGATAATGTTGCAGCCTTCGTTGGTCCTGCAGAGCTTGTCTTGGCTTGGACAGATGATCAAAACGATCCCCAATATTCCATGTCAGTAGCTGATTTAGAGATTTTAGAAAAGGAAACGGATGCAAAAGGTCGTGCCTTCACCATTCATAAACTTCCAATCCCTGCAGTTCGACAAGTTGTGACAGAAGAAGATTTGCCAGGCTACATCTATGAAGAAGGGGAAGAAGAGCGCTATGCAGGTGAAAGGCTTGCTGCTTCCTATGTCAATTTCTATATTGCCAACAAGGCTGTCTTAGTGCCACAATTTCAGGATGTAAACGACCAAGTGGTCCTAGATATCCTCAGCAAGTGTTTCCCGGACCGTAAAGTTGTTGGTATACCAGCTAGAGATATTCTTTTAGGTGGTGGCAATATCCACTGTATCACCCAACAAATCCCAGAATAGGAGAAAAAGATGAGAAATGTAAGAGTTGCAGCCATTCAGATGCAATGCGCCAAGGATGTGGCAACAAATATCCAAACCGCAGAGCGTTTAGTTCGACAAGCTGCAGACCAAGGCGCACAAATTATTCTTTTACCCGAATTGTTTGAACGTCCCTATTTCTGTCAGGAACGTCAGTATGACTACTACCAGTATGCCCAGTCGGTGACAGAAAATACCGCGATTCAGCATTTTAAAACCATTGCTAAGGAACTACAGGTTGTTCTACCAATCAGTTTCTATGAAAAAGATGGCAATGTCTTGTATAACTCTATTGCCGTTATTGATGCAGATGGTGAAGTGCTGGGTGTTTATCGAAAGACCCACATACCAGATGACCATTACTATCAAGAAAAATTCTATTTCACGCCTGGCAACACAGGTTTCAAGGTCTGGGATACTCGATATGCCAAGATTGGTATCGGTATCTGTTGGGATCAATGGTTCCCTGAAACAGCGCGCTGTCTTGCATTGAGTGGTGCTGAATTGCTATTTTATCCAACAGCCATCGGTTCAGAGCCAATTTTGGATACAGATAGTTGTGGTCACTGGCAACGTACCATGCAAGGACACGCAGCAGCAAATATTGTCCCAGTTATTGCAGCTAATCGCTATGGCTTGGAAGAGGTCACGCCTAGTGATAAAAATGGTGGACAGAGTTCCAGTCTTGACTTCTACGGTTCATCCTTTATGACGGATGAAACAGGAGCTATTCTAGAGCTAGCTGAAAGACAAGCTGAAGCTGTTCTGTTAGCTACTTATGACCTAGACAAGGGAGCAAGCGAGCGCCTAAATTGGGGACTGTTTCGAGATAGAAGACCCGAAATGTATCAACGCATTACGGACTAGTAGGGGAGAAATGAGAGATTCACTCTGCTAGATTAACTTCTTATTTGCAACTATAAGTCACTTTGTTGCCTAGCAAGTGGATTTTATATTTTAACCCTCTAAGGCTTTCTCGTACTTTTATGCGAGGAGCTTTTCTGTTTAAGCTTTATCAATAAAACATGCTATAATAGTTGCAGAAAGGTTGGTATTTATGGCTAGTATATTGGTTATTGAAGACAATAGTGACATTCAAGAGATTTTACGAACACTACTTACCGAGGAGCATGAGGTGATTCAAGCCTTTTCTGGTACAGAAGGAATCATGCGTTTTGACCAAGGTGGGATTGACCTCGTTTTGCTAGATATCATGCTTCCTGGGAAAAATGGGGATCAGGTTTTAAAAGCTATCAGGGAACAAAGTCAAACTCCAGTCATTATGCTAACGGCTTTGAGCGATAAGAAGTTAATCAGTCAATACCTCTTAGAGGGTGCCAATGATTACATAATCAAGCCTTTTGATTTGGACGAAGTCTTTGCTAGGGTTACTGTTCAATTACGCCAAAGCGTAGAAAAACAGCCTATGGAAATAGAAAAAACTGAAAATCTGCCACAAAACTTGAAAAATATCCAGTTTGATGCAGAAAGTTTTGAAATCAAAAATAGCCAGGAAACGATTCGCCTTGCCAAGAAAGAATGCTTGATTCTCCAAACTCTCCTTAAACATCCTAAGAAAATTTTTACCAAGGAAGAACTTTATGAATTGGTCTGGGAGGAGAGTTATCTACCTGGAGATAATACCCTCAATACGCATTTGAGTAATCTTCGTAAAAAATTAAACCAACTGGATCCAAATCAAGAATACATTGAAACCATTTGGGGAGTTGGGGTAAGATTAAAAGGAGATAAGCAATGACCTACATGATAATCGTTGTCCTACTGGTTCTCCTAATCATTTTATCGATTACATTGATTCGCTATCATCTCGCTCTTAAGAGCCTGAGTCAACAGATTGAAGACAAGATTCTTACAGGTAGTATGAAAAGAGTCGGAGTCAGCATTTTTTCCAAACATTTTTTACAACTCTACCAGCAGATTGAAAATCTATTTCAGGAAGTAGAGCAATCTCGGTTAGTGATGAAAAGGGAAAAGCAGACTCTGGATATGGCCATCAGCAATATCGCCCATGATATTCGGACACCTTTGACTATCGCGTCAGGCTACACTCAACAATTGATAAAGTCTCCTGAAGACAAATCAGAAACCTTACAAAAAATAGCCCAGCATCTTGATTTAGTTTCCAAACGTTTGGAGGCTCTCCTAGAATACCGTCGTTTGATGGAAGGAGCTGTCAAACCGAAACTGGAAGAAGTGGATCTTTCAACTTTTATCACTAAAAAGACTCTGGCTTATTATGATGTTTTTCAGGCGGCAAATATCACGCTTGATTTTAAGGTTGAAGCTGGTTTAAAAACGAGGACTGATGAAGACTTGCTGGATCGAATTTTACAAAATTTACTTGGAAATGTCCTCAAGCATGGTAAGGAAGAAGCGCGTCTGTCTTTGCGAAAAGAAAAGGAACAGCCTGTCTTAGAGATTGCAAACCTTGTCAAACAGCCCATCAAAAAAATAGAAAATCTCAGCAACCGTTTTTATTCTGAAAATCTATCTGACACCGAAGAATCCTCTGGTTTAGGCCTTTATATCACTGAGGAATTATGTCATCTTCTCGGTGCAGAAATGAAACTAAGCACAGATAGGCAGTGGTTGTCGGTTTTCATTTATTTTTAACAAAAAGAAACCTCCTCTGTAGGCTAGAGGAGGTCATTTTTTATAGACTTTTCTTTTTGAAAACTGCCAGTCCACTTAGATTAAAGATTAGAATAACAGCTAAGGTAACTATAAGTGTATAGAAAATGGATTCACTATTAGCAGTCATAGCATAGAAAAACTGCAATGATAAATATGGCAAAATTTTGATACTTGGGAAGATGAGCATTGGCATAGAAAGTAAGATGGAGCTGACCAAATAGCCAATAAATACCGCAAGATAAGAGTGACTAACATAGAGGATGAAGGAAACAATGGAAAGCCAAGCAAGGAGGCAAAGGAATTGAAGGAAAATGGTTGTCAATAGATTGCCAATAAAGCCATCAGGCATGGTTCCAAATCCATTTAAGATAGTTGCTGGGATAAAGGCAATCACAAGGCTGATGAGAAGTTGCAAGAGTGCAATACAAGCCACTACAAAAGCTTTAGCTAGGAAAAATTCTGTACGAGAAACCCCTACTGTCAAACTATTTTTATAGAGCTTTCCGATTAAATCAACACCGAGAACTAGACAAGTTAGAATAATACAGAGAAAAACGAGGTTTGAACCTTGACTAGATGCGTTAATCAGGGCTTGTACACCGTCCCAACCATGGGTTGGAATTTCTGGCTCTTCTGTCTGGATTGCCATCAGATGGCCAGTAGCTCCAATACTTGCGCCCATTAGCATGAGAGAAAAGAGAATGAACTCTGTAATCCAAAAACCTTTGGAACGGAAAAGACGGTAAAAGTCTGCTTGAATGGTATGTATCATGATTTTCCTCCTATTCGACCAACTGAGTGAAGTATTCTTCTAGGTTTTGACGGGCGTAGTAAATCTCGTCAATAGCGACATCTGCCAAGGTTAATTCCTTGAGAATCTGTTTGACATCTTGTTCCTGACCAAAAATGTGGATTTCATTTTCTGGATTGACAACCTTGAACTGGAGCCGGATTTGTTCTTTCAATACTTGGCAAGCTTTCTCTTGGTCAGCTGTCTTAAGGACAATATAATCCTCACTTAGTGTTTCAAATTCAGCTTTGCTGATTTCACGGATAATCTTGCCTTGATCTAAAATACCAAAGCGATTTGCTACGAGATAGAGTTCTGACAAGATATGGCTAGAGATGAGAATGGTGATTCCTTTTTCTTGATTGAGCCGTTGAATCATCAAACGAAATTCTTTGATACCAATTGGGTCAAGTCCATTGATAGGTTCATCTAAGATCAGGAAGTCTGGTTTGGAGAGAAGAGCAATAGCGATACCAAGTCTTTGCTTCATTCCAAGAGAGAAATCTCGAAAGACTTTTTTACCTGTATCTGACAAACCTACATAGTCCAGCGTTTCTCGAATGACTTGATCAGCATTTGGAATATGACGAATCATACAGTAATATTTCAGGTTTTGATAGGCTGTTAAGTGATTATGAGCTACAGGTGATTCGATCACCGAACCTACTCGAGATAGGGCCTTGGTCCACTCATTTTCCGTTTTGCTGGAGAATAGGGAAACAGTTCCCTTATCCGCAAACAGTAGTTGCGTAATGATTTTTATTAAGGTGGTCTTCCCAGCTCCATTCTTCCCGATAAGTCCATAAATATCTCCCTCTCTTATCGTTAGATGAAGATCCTGAAGAATAGCTTGTTTGGCAAAGTTTTTGGACAATCCATGAATGTCAAGTACTGTTTTCATGATTCTCTCCTTTTGATTTATTTTGATAACTTTAGTATAAAGCATAGAAATCAAAGAAAGCTCAAGCATTTCTAAAGAATTTCTAAAGTTTTAAGAATTCTTAAATATCAAAACCCAGTTGACATGAACTGGGCTTCTTAATTATAAAATATACTTCTCAATCGCACGCGCGACGCCGGCTTCTTCGTTGCTTGCTGTAACATCATCAGCTAGGGATTTGACATAATCACTGGCATTTCCCATAGCAATACCAAGTCCTGCAAATTGGAGCATTTCGATATCGTTATTGGCATCGCCCATGGCCATAATTTCTGCGGGCTCAATCTTAAAAATCTCAGATAGTCGAGAAAGAGCAGTAGCCTTTGTCGTTCCAAGTGGCATGGCTTCATAAATGACAGGCTGCGAACGAACTCCGCTAAATCGTTGACAGAGTTCCTCAGCAAAACGCTGCTCAAAATCGTCTGTTTGGCTCTCTGTTCCTAAAAACATACCTTGGAACATACGATACTTGCCACTGGTAGCTTCCTCAAGAGAAATTTCAGTCAGGTCTGAAAAGACTAGCTTAGCATCATTTCGAATGACTTGATTAGGCTTGCCTCCGAGGACAAAATAATGCTCCTCATCAAAAAGAGTCAACTGAACATCGCTTTTTTCAGCTAGGTCATAGAGGTATTCAATGTCAGCTGGACTAAGTTCCTGCCAATCAACTAGCCCCCAGTCACTGGTCTGGTGAGTTGAGCAACCGTTGTTAACAATGACATACTCATTCTGGAGGTCCAGCCCCAGTTTTTGATAGTAGGGGAGGACACCAAAGAGCGGGCGACCCGTACAAAGTACCAGTTTGACACCTTTTTCGATAGCTTGGTGAATAGCAGTGATGTGAGCTTGTGGGATTTCCTTGGCTTCATTGAGGAGGGTTCCGTCCATATCCAAGGCTAGTAGTTTAATCATAGATTTTCCTTCTTTATCTTTTGGTATTATTATAGCATATTTTAGAAAAGATGATAGTGAAAGGTTAGGGACTAGCTGATTTTACAGTTTAGGATGTTTTGATGACAATTCATGATTTGAAGAGGATACTTTGCGAAGATATGCTATACTAAACTTGTGATTCAATCAAGTATTTTGTAAACTTATCAAGGAAAACAGAGGATTTAATATGAAAAAACGGATTATTCAGATTTTACTAGCATTGTCCTTAATTTTTTATAAATCAACTTGGTTTTGGAAGATTTTCAACCACCTCACAAAGCCCTATCTACCAGCAAGTCGTGAATTTTTTCAGATTCTGCTTTTGCTGGAAAGTGGTGTTCTTTTGTCAGCAGTCATCTATCTACTAGTTTTTGCAGGAAAGAAGACTTTTCATTTCAAGTGGCAGCCGAGGTACTTTATCTACCTTTTACTGGGCTACATCATTTTGTATTTGTCTGACTTCCTCTTGTCTTATTTCATACCCTCGTCTTCGAATCAAATTTCTTTGAATGAAACGATAGAAATGATGGGGCGACAGAAATTACCCTATTTCTTGCTCATAGTTTGCTTCATCGGCCCTATTTCTGAGGAATTGATTTATCGCGGTGTGCTTATGACAACCTTTTTCAAAAACTCACCTTGGTACGGAGATGTCTTGCTTTCTGCTATTATTTTCGGTTATATTCATATCAATTTCGCTTTAACACCTCTTGCCTTTTTCATTTATACTAGTGGAGGTCTTATTTTGGCTATATTGTATCGCATGACAAAAAGTCTCTACTATCCAATAGTGGTTCATATCCTCATCAATATCACTGCCTTCTGGAACTTGTGGTTACTCCTATTTTCAGGAAGTTAGCTTACTAAAACAATGTCGGAATTTTCCGGCATTTTCTTTTCAACAAATGAGCAAGAACTGATTATTTACAGGATTGCTTAATTAAAAAATGGTATAATGAAAGGTAATGAAAAATTCCAACGAGGCTGAGATGAAATTACTCTATACTGATATTCGGACTTCTTTGACTGAAATCCTGACTAGAGAGGCGGAAGAGTTGGTTGCTGCGGGCAAGCGGGTCTTCTACATTGCCCCCAACTCTCTTTCTTTTGAAAAGGAACGCACCGTGCTGGAATGCTTGTCCCAGCAGGCTTCTTTTGCAATTACTGTCACGCGCTTTGCTCAAATGGCACGTTATCTGGTCTTGAATGACTTGCCTGCCAAGACCAGTCTTGATGATATCGGTCTTGGGATGGCCTTTTACAAGTGCCTTGCGGAACTTGATCCCAAGGAATTACGAGTTTACGGCGCAATTAAGCAAGATCCTCAGTTTATCCAGCAGTTGATTGAGCTTTATCACGAGATGACGACTGCTCAGATGAGTTTTTTGGACTTAGAGAGTTTGACGGATGAGGACAAGAGAGCCGATTTACTCTTAATTTTTGAGAAAGTAACGGCCTACCTCAATCAAGGGCAGTTGGCTCAGGGGAGTCAGTTGTCCCATTTGATTGAGGCTATTGAGAATGACAAGGTAAGTAGTGATTTTACTCAAATTGCCCTTGTCATTGATGGATTTACTCGTTTTTCTGCCGAGGAAGAGCGGATTGTGGACTTGCTTCATGGCAAGGGTGTTGAAATTGTCATTGGGGCTTATGCTAGTAAGAAAGCCTATACCAGCCCTTTTAGCGAGGGTAATCTTTACCAAGCCAGTGTGGAGTTTCTCCATCATCTAGCCTCTAAATACCAAACACCTGCTCAGGACTATTCTCAATTTCACGAGAAGATGGATAGTTTTGACAAGGCCTCTCGTTTGTTGGAGTCTTCTTATGACTTTTCAGAACTCACCATGGATATCGATGAGAAAGACCGTGAAAATCTGCAACTCTGGTCTTGTTTGACGCAAAAAGAAGAGTTGGAGTTGGTAGCCCGTAGCATTCGTCAGAAATTGCATGAGAACTCAGACCTTAGTTACAAGCATTTTCGTATTCTCTTGGGAGATGTGTCTTCTTATCAATTATCCCTTAAAACCATTTTTGACCAGTATCAGATTCCTTTCTATCTTGGTAGAAGCGAATCCATGGCTCATCACCCCTTGACACAGTTTGTCGAGTCTATTTTGGCTTTAAAACGCTACCGTTTTCGTCAGGAGGATTTGATAAACCTCCTCAGAACTGGTTTGTATACCGACCTTAGTCAGGCAGATATTGACGCATTTGAGCAATATCTCCGCTATCTTGGTATCAATGGCTTGCCAGCCTTTCAGCAAACCTTCACCAAATCCCACCATGGAAAATTTAATTTAGAGAGATTAAATGCTCTTCGTCTGCGTATTTTAGCCCCTCTTGAAACCCTATTTGCCAGCCGAAAGCAGAAGGCAGAAAATCTCTTGCAAAAGTGGAATGTCTTTCTAAAAGAAGGAGCGGTGACCAAGCAGTTGCAAGATTTGACAGCTACTATGGAAGCTCTTGAACAGGAAAGACAAGCCGAAGTTTGGAAAGCCTTCTGCCATATTTTAGAACAATTTGCGACTGTTTTTGCTGGTTCACAGGTTAGTCTGGAGGATTTCCTAGCCTTGCTCCATTCTGGGATGAGCCTATCTCAGTACCGTACTATTCCAGCAACCGTAGATACCGTTCTGGTGCAAAGCTATGATTTGATTGCGCCACTTACTGCTGACTTTGTCTATGCCATAGGGCTGACTCAGGACAATTTACCAAAAATAGCGCAAAACACCAGTCTTTTGACTGATGAAGAAAGACAAAGCTTAAACCAAGCGACAGAGGAAGGTGTTCAATTACTGATTGCCAGCAGTGAAAATCTCAAGAAAAATCGCTATACTATGCTTTCCTTGGTCAATTCTGCACGTAAAGAGTTGGTCTTGTCGGCTCCAAGCCTTTTTAATGAAAGTGAAAGTAAGGAATCTGCCTATCTTCAAGAGCTGGTCCATTTTGGATTTAGTCGGAAAGAGAAGAGGATGAACCACAAAGGGCTGTCTAAAGAAGATATGGGGTCATATCATAGTCTTTTGTCTAGTCTAGTTGCCTATCACCAGCAGGGCGAAACGAATGATAGTGAGCAAGATTTGACCTTTGTCAAGGTTCTGGCGCGTGTCATGGGTAAAAAACTAGACCAGCAAGGTTTAGGAAATCCTGCCCTCCCAACCAGTCCAAGCAGTAAGCAGTTGGCTAAGGACACCTTACAAGCTCTCTATCCTGCTGATCAGGAGTTTTACCTGTCTACCTCTGGTTTGACGGAGTTTTACCGGAACCAATACAGTTATTTCCTCCGTTATGTTTTAGGCTTGCAGGAAGAATTGCGCCTTCGCCCTGATGCTCGTAGTCACGGGAATTTCTTGCACCGTATTTTTGAACGTGCCTTGCAGTTACCTGATGAAGATTCCTTTGACCACCGTCTAGAACAAGCTATCCAAGAAACCAGTCAAGAACGCGAATTTGAAGCTATTTATCAAGAAAGTTTGGAAGCCCAGTTTACCAAGGAAGTTCTGCTTGATGTGGCGCGTACGACTGGACATATTCTCCGACACAATCCAGCCATCGAGACTATTAAAGAAGAGGCAAATTTCGGTGGGAAAGAGCAGGCCTTTATTCAATTGGACAATGGACGCAGTGTATTTGTACGAGGCAAGGTTGACCGCATTGACCGCCTGAAAGCTGATGGGGCGATAGGAGTAGTAGACTACAAGTCTAGTCTAACTCAGTTCCAGTTTCCTCATTTCTTTAATGGGCTCAATTCCCAGTTACCAACCTATCTTGCTGCCCTAAAAAGAGAGGGGGAGCAGAACTTTTTCGGCGCCATGTACTTGGAAATGGCTGAACCAGTCCAATCTCTGATGGCTGTTAAAAATCTAGCAGGAGCAGTGGTAGAAGCCAGCAAGTCTATGAAATACCAAGGCCTCTTTTGGGAAAAAGAAAGCAGTCATTTGGGCGAATTTTACAACAAAAGCAAGTCCAACCAGCTGACAGATGAGGAATTCCAGCTCCTACTGGACTACAATGCCCATCTTTACAAGAAAGCAGCTGAGAAGATTTTAGAAGGGCAATTCGCCATCAATCCCTATACCGAAAATGGCCGAAGTATTGCCCCATATGTTCAGCAACATCAAGCCATCACAGGATTTGAAGCCAATTACCACTTAGGTCAAGCCCGTTTCCTAGAGAAGTTAGACTTGGCTGACGGCAAGCGTCTGGTCGGAGAAAAGCTCAAGCAAACTTGGTTTGAAAAAATAAGAGAGGAGTTGAATCGATGAAGCCCATTCCCTTTTTAACTGAGGAAGAAATTCAAAAATTGCAAGAAGCAGAAGCGCATTCGAGCAAGGAACAAAAGAAAACAGCCGAGCAAATCGAAGCCATTTATACAGCAGGGCAAAATATCCTAGTTTCAGCATCAGCTGGTTCTGGGAAGACCTTTGTCATGGCTGAGCGTATTTTGGACCAGTTAGCGCGTGGTGTCGAAATTTCTCAACTCTTTATCTCAACCTTTACCGTCAAGGCTGCCACAGAGCTTAAGGAACGTTTGGAGAAAAAAATCAGCCAACAAATTCAAGAAAGTGGCGATGTTGACCTCAAACAACACTTGGGACGCCAGTTGGCGGACCTACCCAACGCTGCCATCGGTACCATGGATTCCTTTACACAAAAATTCCTTGGCAAACATGGCTATCTGATTGATATTGCCCCTAATTTCCGTATTTTACAAAATCAAAGCGAGCAACTCCTTCTAAAAAATGAAGTCTTCCACGAGGTCTTCGAAACACATTACCAAGGTAGACAGAAAGAGAACTTTAGTCATCTGCTGAAAAACTTTGCTGGGCGTGGCAAGGATGAACGTGGTCTGCGCCAGCAAGTCTACAAAATCTATGACTTCCTCCAATCCACCAGCAATCCTCAGAAATGGCTGAAGAACTCTTTCCTCAAAGGCTTTGAAAAAGCTGATTTTACGAGTGAAAAAGAAAAACTGACTAAGCAAATCCAGCAAGCCCTTTGGGACTTGGAAAGCTTTTTCCGTTACCATCTGGATAATGATGCCAAGGAATTTGCAAAGGCTGCTTATCTAGAGAATGTTCAGTTGATTTTAGATGAAATTGGCTCCTTAAATCTAGAGTCCGATAGTCAGGCTTATCAAGCAGTTCTTGCGCGTGTTGTCGCCATCTCTAAGGAGAAAAATGGTCGAGCTCTGACCAATGCAAGTCGTAAGGCTGATTTGAAGCCCCTGGCTGATGCCTACAACGAAGAAAGAAAGACCCAGTTTGCTCAACTAGGTCAACTGTCAGACCAGATAACCATTCTGGACTATCAAGAACGTTATCATCAAGACACTTGGGAACTAGCTAAGACTTTCCAAATCTTCATGAGTGATTTTGTGGAGGCTTATCGTCAGCGTAAACGTCAGGAAAATGCCTTTGAATTCGCTGATATCAGCCATTACACCATTGAGATTTTAGAAAATTTCCCGCAAGTTCGTGAGGCTTATCAGGAGCGCTTCCACGAAGTCATGGTTGATGAGTATCAGGATACCAACCACATTCAAGAACGGATGTTGGAATTGCTGTCGAATGGTCACAATCGCTTTATGGTGGGGGATATCAAGCAATCTATCTACCGTTTCCGTCAGGCAGATCCCCAGATTTTCAATGAAAAGTTCCAACGCTATGCACAAAATCATCAAGAAGGAAAGCTGATTCTGCTCAAGGAAAATTTCCGTAGCAGTTCAGAAGTGCTGTCAGCAACTAATGATGTTTTTGCACGCCTTATGGACCAAGAGGTCGGCGAAATCAACTATGACAGCATGCACCAACTTGTTTTTGCCAATAGCAAACTAACTCCTAATCCAGACAACAAGGCGGAATTTCTCCTCTACGATAAGGACGACTCTGGTGAGGAAGAAGAGAGCCAAGCAGAAACGAAATTAACAGGAGAAATGCGCCTGGTCATCAAGGAAATCCTCAAACTCCATCAAGAAAAAGGTGTTGCTTTTAAGGAAATTGCCCTTTTGACCTCTAGCCGCAGTCGAAATGACCAGATCCTTCTTGCCTTGTCTGAGTACGGGATCCCTGTCAAAACCGACGGTGAGCAAAACAATTACCTCCAATCCCTAGAAGTACAAGTCATGTTGGATACACTTCGTGTCATTCACAATCCCCTGCAAGACTATGCCTTGGTTGCCCTTATGAAGTCTCCAATGTTTAGCTTTGACGAGGACGAGTTAGCACGTTTGTCCCTTCAAAAAGCAGAGGATAAAATCCAAGAAAATCTCTATGAGAAACTGGTCAATGCTCAAACACAGGCAACAAGCCAGAAAGAGTTAATTCATTCAACACTAGCTGAGAAACTAAAGCAATTCATGGATATCTTGGTTTCTTGGCGTTTGTATGCCAAAACTCACTCCCTCTATGACCTGATTTGGAAGATTTACAACGACCGTTTTTACTATGACTATGTTGGAGCTTTGCCAAATGGTCCTGCTAGACAGGCCAATCTCTATGCCCTAGCTCTGCGTGCTGATCAGTTTGAAAAGAGCAATTTCAAGGGCTTGTCTCGTTTTATCCGTATGATTGACCAAGTTTTAGAGGCCCAGCACGATCTTGCGAGCGTGGCTGTCGCACCGCCCAAGGATGCTGTAGAACTCATGACCATTCACAAGAGTAAAGGGCTGGAGTTTCCTTACGTCTTTATCCTCAATATGGATCAGGACTTCAATAAGCAAGACAGCATGTCAGAAGTCATTCTCAGCCGTAAAAATGGACTAGGTGTCAAATACATTGCCAAGATGGGGACAGGAGCAGTGGAAACTCACTATCCGAAAACCATCAAGCTCTCTATTCCTAGCCTGACTTATAGGCAGAATGAAGAGGAATTACAGCTGGCAAGCTATTCTGAGCAGATGCGTCTGCTGTATGTTGCCATGACGCGGGCTGAGAAAAAGCTCTATCTTGTCGGCAAGGGATCTCGTGAAAAGCTGGAAGCCAAGGAATACCCAGCAGCTAAAAATGGGAAACTAAATAGCAATACTAGACTGCAAGCCAAGAATTTCCAAGATTGGCTTTGGGCTATCAGCAAAGTGTTTGCCAAGGACAATCTCAACTTTAGCTATCGTTTTGTTGGCGAAGACCAGTTGACTAGAGAAGCTATTGGTCAATTGGAAAACAAGAGTCCTCTACAAGATAGCTCTCAAGCAGACAACCGCCAGTCTGAAACCATCAAAGAAGCTCTGGAAATGCTGAAAGAGGTGGAAGTCTATAATACTCTTCACCGCGCAGCCATTGAGCTTCCTAGTGTTCAAACTCCAAGCCAAATAAAGAAATTCTACGAACCTGTTATGGATATGGAAGGTGTCGAGATTGCTAGTCAAGGCCAGTCAGTAGACAAGAAAATTTTCTTTGAGTTGCCAGATTTTTCAACCAAAGAAAAGGTAACTGGAGCTGAAATTGGTAGTGCTACCCACGAACTCATGCAGAGAATTGACCTCAGTCAGCGACCAACCCTTGCTAGCCTGGCAGAAACTCTCAAACAAGTTCAAACTAGTCAAGTTGTTAGGGACAAGATTAATCTTTCTAAAATCCTTGCATTCTTTGACACAGCACTTGGTCAGGAAATTCTTGCCAATACCGACCATCTCTATCGCGAGCAACCTTTCTCCATGCTCAAACGAGACCACAAGAGTCAGGAAGACTTCGTTGTCCGTGGAATCTTGGACGGCTATCTGCTTTACGAGGACAGAATCGTTCTGTTCGACTACAAGACAGACCGCTATGATGAGCCAAGTCAACTCATAGACCGCTATCGTGGTCAATTAGCCCTATACGGAGAGGCTTTATCACGAGCCTATTCGATTGAAAATATTGAGAAATACTTGATTTTACTCGGTAAAGATGAGGTTCAAGTTGTAAAAGTATAATCTAGAAAGGAGACCTCATGACACTTCAAGTTAGAAAATCCCTGCATAATGCGGTTTTACAAGCTTCAAAAGCGGATACTTGGGAACAAGCTACCAAGGAATGGAATGAAGTTTCCTTGATTTTTAATGGTATCGGCCGTAGCAATTGTGTCTGTGGGAATGCTATCAAATACGCCTACGAACTCTTTAATGGTGTCACAGGCCAACGCCTCTTTCCAATCGGCAGCGACTGTGTTCGTCATTTTCATCGATTGTCCCTTGACCAGCAACTAGAAGAGGAAGAAAAATTACTCAGAAAGGTTGAAAATCTTACCAGAAAAGCCCAGAAAAAGGAAAAAATAAAGGTCAATAAAAGTGACTTTGACGAGCGCCTTCTAAAATGGCTCTGGGAAAAAGGTGTTTTCAAGCCCAATCGTGGAAATCAGTTCTCACCTGAGAAAGACTACCAACTTTTCCTAGAAGTCTTTCAGGGAGGAAGTTGGACCAAGGCTGAGCCAAAGAAAAAAGCTCGCATGGAAGAAGTCCTAGAAAAATGTATTAAACCCTTCTTACTTGGGAAATCAGATGACCAACTCTATCTTGTCAAGCTAGGCAAGGAGAAAATTGACTACGAACAGGAACTCCGTATCCAGGCAGAGAAAGAGCGCAAGAAGAGGGATAAAATCGCCAAGCAATATGCAGATAATCTGGTCCTAGCCATGGGACCGGCAGAACGGGCTTATCAGGATTACTTTGGCTTTACAGAAACCCTAACCCAAGAAGAACGCAAGTGGGAGAAAATACTTTTTGGTAAAAATCGAACAGAACGGGCTATCAAGGCCAAACAATACCAAAAAGAGCTGGAAAAAGACCAACGAATAGCTAGTCAGGATCTAATTGAAAGAAAGCAGAAGCAGACCTGGCTCCTCAATTCCTATTTCCGTGAGCTTCCTGAAGAAAAAGCTCGATTTGCTCGGCTCTTATTAGAATATCGGAAAAATGGAGAAGTTCCCTTTTCAACCGAATATTTGTCAGAACCTCTCATCGACTTTTTCTATATAATGAAAGCTTTTGAATTTGAGATCTCACCAGAACAAGTCCGAGATTTTCTAAAAGAAAGCCTACAGGCAGAGCATCTATCATCAGCACAAGAAAGCTGGATAGATGGGATTCTCCTCAACTGCATCAAACCATTTTTAGAACGATTATTGATATGAGTAACACCTACCGTGGAAGTTCCATGGTAGGTGTTATTTTATCCAAAAAATATAGAGAAAAAGTTGAATATTTTCTGTTAATTAAAAAATCAGAAGCACAATAATTACATAATTTATTTTATGTAATAAATATGTTATGAAAAATCAAAAGCCTATGCAAAAGCGCTCAAATTATGATAAAATAGATTATAAGAATAACACTATTTATAGTAATTACATTTTTATAAGGAAAAAACTCAATGGCTACTATTCAATGGTTTCCTGGTCACATGTCTAAAGCGCGTCGACAGGTGCAGGAAAATTTAAAATTTGTTGATTTTGTGACGATTTTGGTTGATGCACGCTTACCTCTATCTAGTCAAAATCCTATGTTGACCAAGATTGTTGGTGACAAACCAAAACTCTTGATTTTAAACAAGGCGGACTTGGCTGATCCAGCAATGACCAAGGAATGGCGTCAGTATTTTGAATCACAGGGAATCCAGACGCTGGCTATCAACTCCAAAGAACAAGTAACTGTAAAAGTTGTAACAGATGCAGCCAAGAAGCTCATGGCTGATAAAATTGCTCGCCAGAAAGAACGTGGGATTCAGATTGAAACCTTACGTACCATGATTATTGGGATTCCAAACGCTGGCAAATCAACTCTTATGAACCGTTTGGCTGGTAAGAAGATTGCTGTTGTCGGTAACAAACCAGGGGTGACAAAAGGTCAACAGTGGCTTAAAACCAATAAAGACCTGGAAATCTTGGATACACCAGGGATTCTTTGGCCTAAATTTGAGGATGAAACTGTTGCGCTTAAGTTGGCCTTGACGGGAGCTATTAAAGACCAGTTGCTTCCTATGGATGAGGTGACTATTTTTGGTATCAATTATTTCAAAGAACATTATCCAGAAAAGCTAGCTGAACGCTTCAAACAAATGAAAATTGAAGAAGAAGCGCCTGTTATTATTATGGATATGACCCGTGCCCTCGGTTTCCGTGACGACTATGACCGTTTTTACAGTCTCTTCGTGAAGGAAGTCCGTGATGGCAAACTCGGTAACTATACCTTAGATACATTGGAAGACCTCGATGGCGACGATTAAAGAAATCAAAGAACTCCTTGCAACGGTCAAGGAGTTAGATAACCCTATTTTTTTAGAACTCGAAAATGATAATCGTTCTGGAGTTCAAAAGGAAATCAGCAAGCGTAAAAAAGCCATTCAGGCAGAATTGGATGAGGATCTTCGTTTGGAATCCATGCTTTCCTACGAAAAGGAACTTTATAAGCAAGGATTGACCTTAATTGCTGGTGTTGATGAGGTCGGCCGTGGTCCTCTGGCTGGACCTGTAGTCGCTGCTACCGTTATTTTACCTAAAAATTGTAAGATTAAAGGTCTCAACGACAGCAAGAAAATTCCTAAAAAGAAACATCTGGAGATTTTCAAAGCAGTTCAAGACCAAGCCCTGTCAATCGGAATTGGTATCGTGGATAATCAGGTCATTGACCAAGTCAATATCTATGAAGCAACCAAACTGGCCATGACGGAAGCTATCTCCCAGCTCAATCCACAACCTGAGCATCTCTTGATTGATGCCATGAAACTGGATTTACCCATTTCACAAACTTCCATCATCAAAGGAGATGCCAACTCCCTCTCTATCGCAGCAGCATCTATAGTAGCTAAGGTGACACGTGATGAATTGATGAAGGAATACGACCAGCAATTTCCTGGCTATGATTTCGCTGCTAATGCAGGATATGGAACAGCAAAGCACCTGGAAGGACTTGAAAAACTAGGAGTTACCCCAATTCACCGAACCAGCTTTGAACCCGTTAAATCACTGGTTTCAGGAGAAAAAGAAAGTTAAGTTAGAAGGAATGATTATGGAGGAACAGTCAGAAACACTCAGTTCCAAGAAAGAATTTGCCTTTGCCTCAAGCACTATATTATCCCAAGTTGGACGAGGAATCATCGTCGGTCTCGTTGTCGGAATCATCGTCGGATCCTTTCGGTTTTCAATCGAAAAAGGCTTCCACCTGATACAAAGACTTTATCAAGATCAAGCGCACCTAGTGCGCAATCTTTTTATCATTGGTCTATTTTATTTAATAGTTTGTTGGCTCAGTGCGAAATTAACTCGGTCAGAAAAAGACATAAAAGGCTCAGGAATTCCTCAAGTTGAAGCCGAACTGAAAGGACTGATGACCCTCAACTGGTGGGGCGTACTTTGGAAAAAATATATTCTAGGAATTTTGGCTATTGCTAGTGGCCTTATGCTGGGGCGTGAAGGGCCAAGTATTCAACTCGGAGCGGTCGGTGGTAAAGGCATTGCCAAATGGCTTAAATCCAGTCCAGTAGAGGAACGTTCCTTGATTGCAAGTGGAGCTGCAGCAGGTTTAGCCGCAGCCTTTAATGCACCGATTGCAGGCCTCCTCTTTGTCGTAGAAGAAGTTTATCACCATTTTTCACGCTTTTTCTGGGTCTCAACTCTAGCAGCCAGTCTCGTAGCAAACTTTGTTTCTTTACTCATATTTGGCCTAACACCCGTACTGGATATGCCAGACAATATCCCACTCATGACCCTAGACCAGTATTGGATTTACCTCCTTATGGGAGTTTTTCTTGGACTATCTGGTTTTCTCTATGAGAAGGCTGTACTCAATGTCGGTAGAATTTATGACTGGCTTGGACAAAAAATCCGTTTGGATAGAGCTTATTATCCAATTCTGGCTTTCATTCTCATCATACCAGTCGGGATCTTCTTGCCCCAGATTCTTGGTGGCGGAAATCAACTGGTTCTTTCCTTAACTGAGCAAAATTTTAGTTTCCACGTTCTATTAGTTTACTTTTTAATCCGTTTTGTTTGGAGCATGATTAGTTATGGAAGTGGCCTTCCAGGAGGAATTTTCCTACCAATTCTGGCGCTAGGTTCCTTGCTTGGTGCCCTAGTTGGTGTTATTTGTGTCAATCTTGGACTTGTCAGTCAAGAGCAATTTCCTATATTTGTCATTCTGGGAATGAGTGGCTATTTTGGAGCAATTTCTAAAGCTCCCTTAACTGCAATGATACTCGTAACTGAGATGGTAGGAGATATTCGCAACCTCATGCCACTTGGTTTAGTAACCTTAGTCGCTTACATCATCATGGATTTGCTCAAGGGAGCACCAGTCTATGAGGCTATGTTGGAAAAAATGCTGCCAGAAGAAGCGACAGATGAAGGAGAAGTCACTCTCATTGAAATTCCTGTATCTGACAAAATCGCTGGAAAACAAGTACACGAGCTCAACTTACCACATAACATCCTCATCACAACCCAAGTCCATAATGGCAAGAGCCAAACAGTTAACGGCTCAACCAGAATGTATCTGGGTGATATGATTCACTTAGTGATTCCAAAAAGTGAAATTGGAAAAATAAAAGATTTGTTGTTGTAGCTCTTTTTTACATAATTTATATTATGAAAAAGTTTGATTAAATACATTAGAAAACCGATTCTCAGAAATGAGATCGGTTATTTTTTGCAGATAAGATATTTCACTTACAAGTAATTGAACTTTGTTAAAAATAAGACTATAATTAAGTTAGAAATGATAAATCATTAAGCTAGAAAGGAGTTTACTGTATCAAATCTGTGCAGTAAGATTAAAATCATGAAAAAGAAAACAATAGCAATTATACAATGTATTTTGTATCTCATAGCTCCTTATATAGCTCTTCAGTTGTGTAGAATGAACAGAAGTTTCGTTACTGATAATCTCTTTTTTATTTTCCTTATTCTGCTGACTATTTCATTCTGGTTTAGTATTTGGAAACTAGAGAAAGCACTAGATAATGATTCACAATAATAACTCCAAAGATTTAGATTTGTTTTACACAGGTTTAAGAAAACTAAAAATTTTTGTACTTTTCCCTAGACAGTGGATAAACCCTTGATACGACTGAGTTTAAGGCTTAATGTACACTCTCTAAAAAATGTACTTTATAATCGAAATGTACTTTATTTTAAGGCAAGATAAAGTACATTTTTTGATTTAGAAGCGTTCAATAAGCATCATTTATAAAGTACATTTTGGTAAAAAGTATTAATACTTTCAATTGTACATTTTTAATAAAAATATTTCTTTTCTAATCATTACAAAACTCGTGAATGTTGAATACTTAGTGGTATAATTAAAACATGACATATAGAAAGAAATAGCCCTATGGAAAACAATCATAGTGAAGTTCAAAAAAACAAATTGACAATTGATAAAGTCCCAGTTCAAAACAAAAAGCTTACAGAAGCTCTTAGAGTTTTTTATGAGACACTTAATCATTCAAGGTTGATTGAGGTTCAAAATAGTATGCTACAAGCAAATAAAGCTGCTGAGGCTGCGTTATCAAGTTTTAATTTTTCTAAGCAAATAGCTGAAACCACTAAACCATTTCTAACAGAAATAAATTCAGCCACATCTATTTTAAATAACCAAACATATCTTAAAATTCTATCTGATACAGAAGCAGCAGTTAGTTCAATTCTTTTAAAAACTCAAATAGATAATATTGGACGGATGCTTGAGCCTATTCACAATATTTTTGATAAATCCACTTTTAATTTTACTGAAAGTTTAAAAGAATTTTTAAAGGAATACCATGAACCTTATTCTGAAACAGAAGCAGAAGCAATCACTTTAAATATTGAAAAACTTGCTGAAGAAGGTTGGGTAATCTACCATAGCTATAGTGATGACTATAGAACAATCTGCACTATAGATTTTGAAGAATTGATAAAGGAGTGGCAAACTCTATTAAAAGAAGATCTTGAAGATAAGGAGCTTATACAAGAGTTAAAAGACTCAACGTATTACTCAGAACATTTGATAGATTCTATGATCGAAAGTTATAGAAGCCAAAATTATTACGCTGCTTATACGCTTGCTACGATAGCAATTGACGGTGCATTAAACAGATTTTCAGAACCATTTTCAAATAAAGAAAGAATACCTGTTGGAAAATCTTCTGTTAATTTATTAAATAAACAAATTGTAAATAAGACATTTACTGATATTAGTCTATTTCATTGGTTATTCAAATTTTTTGTTCGTACTAATAACTTCACGTTAGAAGAACCTAATAGGCACATGATTTGTCATGGGCGATGGGAACAGCCACTCTTTGAAACAGATTTTTTAAAGTTATTTAATGTACTTTTATGTATTCTAGAAACCTTTGAGTTTTCTCAGAGTGATTTTTAAAATAACAGTGAATTAGAGCTATTTATTAAATAAAGAAAGGGATTTAAAAATGGATATTATTGTTAACACGGATTTTATTAATACTGTCATCACCTCCATAATTACGTCAGGGATTATCGGAGTGTTTATTTCAGAATACTATCAAAGAAAAACTTTAGTAAAAAAAATGAAAAGAGATTTTGTGATAGAACTCTTTGCTAATAGATTTATGTTAAGAGAGGATTTTTCTGATGATGCAAATGAATTAAATAAAACTCTCGGTAAAATACCGATTATTTTTTCTGACAACCAAGAGGTAATTAGTTGTTATAAAAGAATGTTCCTTAATAGAAACGATGAAACTTTATTAAACTTAATCAAGTCTGTGTGTATGGATAAGACAGTTAATATTGATATTTCTAAGTGGGACGATAAGATGATTATGAAGACACTTTTTATAAAATAAAAATATTTTTAAGTACTACAAAAGTGTTTAACTCCTTAGTTGAATAAAGTAAAATAAAAGTACATTCTTAAAAAGATGTACTTTTTCTTGTTTTGTTTTTTATTAAAAGTGCTTTATGATATGTATGAATCTATAAAAACATAGTTTAATAATTTGTAATTAGCACCTCCACAGTGTTGCTTGTTTTTGCTTTTGATTGATAATTTGAGTTGTTGTAATTAAAATTTAGGTTATGTATTTTATACTTTGAAGCCCATTCTTTAAGCAAAATATTTTCAATCCCTTTGTGCTCTAAAACATTTGATAAGGCAAATTTAATTCCTTGTCTATCTAACTTATCTAATTGTTTCAGGAGATCTTGTTCATCATTTTTTGACCAGCCACCATTCTCATTATAAGTGGCAGTAGATATTAGATAAGGCGGATCCAAATAAACAAAATCCCCTTCCTGAAAATCATGCTTACTAAAAAATTCTCTAAAATCTAACGAAGAGAAAGTGATTTCTCGTTTTTTCAATGAATCCATGAATTTTTTTAGTTTATCAGACATTTTTTGATTGAAATCCCTTTTTCCAGTAGGGGTATTAAATTCTCCTTTGTTATTAAACCTAATTTGATTATTAAAACCGTAAACGATAAGAATATAAAAAATTAGTGGTTCAATTTCCTCACTAAACAAATGATTATTATAATCATTTCTAAGATTTAAATACGACTTTTGATTGATGTGTTTCAACCCTACAGATGAATTCGTTTTATAAAAATCATAGCCAAAGCATTTAGTATTTGATAATTTATATTGTGATATAATTTCCTCTATATTTTTTTCTAATTCATGGTAATTTTTGTTTTTTAGTAATTCGTAAAGCTGAATTACTTTATAATTAATGTCATTCAAAAAATAACTTTTTGCTTTAACATTAATTGTAACGTTAGCACCCCCAGCAAAAACATCATAAAAATTATTAATTTCTTTGGGGAACATTGGAAGTAGTTGTGGTATTAGCTTAGATTTTCCACCTGTATAATTAATTGCTGATTTATTGGGAGTTACTTTAGTTACTTTTTTAGAAAAATTGTCAACTTCACACAAATAAAGCAATTCTTTATGATTACCGATGTTTGTTTTTCCTGTAGTAAATACTCTGAATGGTGTTTCAAATACTTTAACACTACCCTTTGTTTTTAAAATATCTATAATTTCTTCGTTTGAGATTTTTGCATTTGAGCGACCACTACCTTTTTGAGCCATATTGTTATATGATACCAAAATGTATTTAGCATTTATGTCTTTTATTAACTTTGCAAATTCTTCAGGTGCTTTAGAAGTAGAATATTTTGATTTAATATGATTTCTATCAACCATTTTTAAGGCTATACCAGTTAATTCTGGCTTTTGCCAATCAATAATATTTTCAAGAAGATGATAAGCATCACCATATTGTCTAGAATTGTAAGGTGTATCAATATAGACTAAATCAGCCTGAATTTTTCTAACCAATTGATTGGCATCTTCATTATAAATCTCATTGTTAAAATTTTCATTGTATTCAGGAAGCTTCAAATGTATTGGCGTAAAAGTGTCCATTTTTTTTCTGTAAGCATCGTAGTGGCCAACAGTATTTGCAACTTTATCCATTGCGTATAGTAATGAGGTTAGTAAAAAAGCTTTCTCCCTATCATTAATTTTATAAGTTTCAATTTTTTCTCTTATAGCTCCTATTTTTTTTGCATTCTCGTAAGAGAAATATTTGTTACCAAAATTAATTGAAACATAATTATCTTCACTTGGAGTAATTGAATTTAGGTCTTTGATAAGTTCTTCAATTTTTTTATAATCAACAGATTCATTTCCAAACCATGTATTAAAATTTATTGAATTTGAATGAAGAATATCATTTACAATAATTTTTTTACCTTTTTTTCTAAATAGATCTGAGACTACGCCTGTGCCCCCAAAAATATCTGCAACAATTTCAACTCCAGAGGTATTTTGAGCAACAACTTCATCAATAAAATTTAGCATCTTTTGTTTTGATCCTAAATATCGTCTATTTTCAATTTTTAATTTATTATTCTTTGTGATAGGAAGATTATTTTCTAATGTTTTCTTTTCAATAATATTGTTTATATTAGCAATATCTTGCTCAGACCATTCATACCAGTTTCGAAAATCTTTTTTTGGAACTGGTAACAGTCCTTCTTTAATCCAATTATGGATTGTTTGTCGTGTTATATTAAATTTTTTTTCTACCATTTTTGTTGTATATTTCATATCATCCTCTTATGTGCAACTATGCAACTAATCAATTTTACAATAGAAATAGTATAGCACAAAGATAAAATTTAAGCTAATATTTTACTCTAAATTATGCTATAATTAAACAAAAAATAATGGAGAATAATATGAAAGTTGCTGAAGATTCAAAATTTAATCTTTGGAATACAAATGGTAGAAGAAAAGATATCACTGATGCATATACTAAATATCTAGTTATTTTAGATGAAGAATTCGAAAGTGGAAACTATACCTGGAATAATTTCCCCAAAAGTATTGGTCAATACAATTTTTATAAAAAAGCTGTCGAATCAAGTCCTGAAGTTTTTAAAGATATAAATAAATTAGAAAGATTTGATAGTTTTTTACAAACTAAAGATTATTACGAAGCTTTTAAAGGTCTGAATAAAGAAAAATTTGAAAGTCTTCCAAATGGAGAAAACCTTTTAGAAGATTTAGATAAACATATTGAATCAAGAGCGAGGCATTATACTAGCAACTTGCCTAAAATAGGTTTTGCTTATAACAATAGACAAATCAGTCCTGCTGGTAAATTATATCTAAATGAAAAAGTAAGCTACTTAGACGATTTCGAAAAGCTTTTACCTATAAATTCAATTAATCTAATATTATTAAGACAATTAGCTAAACTAAGAATATATTCGTTAGATGGAAGTATGTATTATTCTCCAATGAATTTACTTTTTTATACTTTATTAAAATACGATAAAGTCTCTGATTCTATTTTGTTTAAATTAATTGAATTGCTAAACCCTGCATTTTCAGTTGACCCAGATTTATTCTTAGATAAGGTTTTTTCAACTACTTTTGAGGAAGTGCAACTTGATTACAATAATAAAATTTCAAGAAGCGACAGTTCAATATTGCCTAAAGGTATAATGCAATATGGTGAATTTTCTAATTATTTCACTAGCCAAAAGGATTCAGATCAGATAAAAGTTTATTATGATTTTTATCTAAAAAACTATATTTTTAGTCTTACTAAAACCCAAAATAGTTTAAATGAATTAATAGCTCTACTGAGAGATGAGTCATGTGGGCCGATTATAAAAACAGCTTTTGGTGGTGGAGCAGCTGTTTATAATACGCAAAAAACTCAGGTCGATGACTTCCTTTCTAAAAATGAAGACAAAGTTTTTTTAACGGATGGAACTAATAATTCTATGTATTACTCTGAATTTAAATTTAGTAAACGAAACTCAAATGTTAGAGAATACAATAGAAATTTTAGAAAAGTGGCATTAGCAACCGGGATTTTTCACTCTAAAAATGGGATAACCGAATTAGCTTACAAGCCTTTATGGAAAAGCTTTTTTGAAATCGATAAGTTAAAGGATGAGGTTTTTGTCACAAGTGATATTGAGAGTATGAAGTTATATGAAGATAGCTATGAATCAGACTTCTATCAAAATATTACTTTATCTCATATATATGGATTAAGTTCAAATCAAGTAGAAGAAAAAATTCAAAATATAGTCAAAGAATTATCTGTAAGTAATTTAAGTGAAGTTAAGAATTTTTTCAAATCTAATATAGCTATAGAATTTGAAGAATTCGTTAAACATAACTTTCCAAAAGAAAAAATATTGGAAATTCTTCCTTTGTTTTCTGATAGAAAAAACGATAATAAGATAAAAAAACTTGTCGGAGTTGATTCGTCTATACCTACTATTTTTGAATACATAATTGGTCTCGTATGGTACCATATGAGTGATAAAAAATATGAATTATATTCTAGCTTTAACTTAACAATGACAGCTGATTTTTTACCAGAAAAATTTGCAGGTGGTGGATTTGGAGATATAATTGTTAGATATGAAGATGAAATAGTTCAAATTGAGGTAACTCTTATGAATAAAAATAGTCAAAAAAGAGGGGAATGGGAACCAGTTCTTAGACATGCTACAAATTTATCAATTGATTCCACACCAATTCCTGTAACTACTTTATTTGTTGCAGATGAACTTGATGAAAATACTGTAAATATCTGGAGAGCAATCGCAAGTGTTCCTTTACAATCTAGTAAAGTAGTTGAAACTGAAGGAAGAAGAGCAGAAAACGTTAAGGTTATGCCGTTAAAAAATCAAGAAATAATAAAGTTAATGGAAAATAAAATTACCTCTAGTCAATTGTTATCTAATATTGATCAATCTTTTTCTGCTATTCCGCAGGATTTTGACTTAAAATGGCGTGAATCTATTTTAAACTTTTAAAAATTCCTTTTTAATTTCTTACTATTTATAGGATGAAATAGTTTAATCATTTAGAAAAACAATAATTAAAACACGGTTCATTTACCGTGTTTTTTAAAACTTAATCGGGAGGAGGACTTAAAAATAAATTGTAAAAATAGAGAATAACAAAACTCTGTTTTACTATAAGTCGTTAATCTAAGTGTCAACATTTAGGACCGTTTTTTGATAGGAGTATTTCCTAGTCAACTTACTTTCTTTCACGCTTTCAACATTAAAAATGAAGTAGTGATCACGATTGTCTTTGGCATTTTCTTTATTTAATTTGAAGTAGTTTTTCATAGATTTAGCCATGGTAAGCATGATGTCGTCTGTTAAGAAAGTCAAAGGTGTGTCTAACGCAGAATATTTATAGAAGTCTGTTTCAAATTTACGATAGTTCTCGCTAAAATAATCCATTTGCAATTCATTTCTATGAAATTCAAGCTGAATCATGATTTACCTCCGATTCTAATTGGATATTGATGATTTCTGAAATTGGAATGTTCTTGTAACCACTTGGTGTTTTAAGCAGCACTTGCTGATTTGAAATATTTGGTATAGTGCCTGTATGGGATTTAATTTCTTTTTTAGTTAGTACGCTGATACGAGCAGTTAATTGATTAGCGTATACTTGACTAAGAAGTAGTAACTTTCTATCAGTAGATGTATTTGTGATGTAGGATGTTTGATTATGATCATCACTAAGAGCAGAGCTATGCTCAGATAAGAAAAATCCCATCCATTTTTGCATTTTTTTATCCTGATATTCTCTAGCTGATTGAAATGGTAAATAGGAACGGTCTATCATTTTAATCCCTCCAGGCCACCAGCAGAGTGACCACCAACTAATTTACTTCTTGCAATATTTCTGGAACTGTCTAAAAGGACGGTTCCTTTTTGTATGGCTAAAAAACCAAATTTGTCTCGAATAGTATCAATAGCAGTTTGTAATTTTTCTTCTCTATATATTGTTTCGATATCATCAAAGAGTGAAATCAGTGTATAGTTTTCATCGACAAAACCGCTGTAGCTTACTCCTATATTTCTAACAGCACCACTAGAGTATTTGCTTCTGAATAATTTTAATACTGTATCAACTAGCACTCTAGTGGTATTTGTAGGATCAATCTTCATCTGAGCATTGATTGGAGATTTCATCTCTACTTTGGAGTATCCCACTAAAATATGAACGACAGTGGCTTTTTTATGTTCGTGTCGCATTCGAATGGCAACCTGTTCTGCCATTTCAGTAAGTACAATTTCAATGTCACGCTGCCGAACATAGTCGCGAGGTAGAACCTGTGAGTTTCCTAAACCGTGAGATTTTGGTTTATAAGGTTCATGGACGTTGCTCTCATCCACTCCATTAGCGTGAAACCATAGTTGGACACCGTTAACACCAAACTCTTTCTTAAGTATATCTGGGTTAAAGTTTGCTAACTCTTTGATAGAATTGATTCCGAGTTTGTGTAGCCTTTTTTCAGTACGGCTACCAATCCCCCAAAAATCTGTCAGCTTTGGAATTTGCCAAACCTTTTTTTCTACATCTTCGTATGACCAATTTGCTCGCATAGTAGGGGTTTTCTTCGCCTCATTATCAAGAGCTAATTTTGCCATAAGCGGATTAGCATTACTCATACCAATCGTTGAAATGATTCCCGTCTTTTTCCAAATATCATGTTGAATCTTTGATGATACCACATCGAGTTTACTTTTTCTATCCATGAACTTATCATGGACAAAATAATTAAGAGAAGAGGTTAAATCAATAAAACCTTCATCAATGGAGTAAGGTAAGATATCATTCGAACTAGCATAGTTCTGAAACACGTGTTGAATTTCTATATTTTTTTCAATATATCTGTCCATTCGTGGAGGAACGATAAGTGTTCTCTTGGCCCAATTCTCAATATAGGAAACATATTGGGGTGTAATATCTAATCCTTGTCGTCTAGCATTATAATAGCTAAATTTTCTTGTGTTAATGTCAAAAGGTAGGTCGTAGGAACGACCTACGTTTGATTTACCAAACACTTTCTTGAATACAGGAGAAGAAGCGAGTATCAATCCAGCAGAGTTGTCTGCACGACTCATAACACACAACGAAGTATGCAGTGGATTTAAACCTCTATCAACACATTCAACGGAAGCGTAGAAAGACTTCATATCGATAAAAGCTATATCTGAACGCGGTTCTTTGGAATAGTCAATATAACCCATAGTGTCAATCCTTGGGTCTCAAGTGTTCGACGTAGGGTAGTTCTTCTTTTCTAAGTATATCCGTAAAATCTTTATCTTTAATACTGTAGTAATCTTGCACTTTCTGAACTATTTCTTCATCATCTGAGTACATTAGTGCTTGTAATCTATTTTCTGGGTTAGTAGATTTGCTAATATGGTAATTATTTTGTATAAACCACCCTTTAACTAAGGATAGGACATAAGTTGTAGCATCAATTATACCGTACTCTTCTGTTTTCAGGTAAATTCGATTTTCAGGGCCGATAAATAAGTTATCGTCAATCATTTTGAAAACTCCTCTCTTTCTCGTTTGAAATTTGTTAGAAAATCAGATAATTTTTGTTTTTCTTCTTCGCTCATAGGTGGTGTGTTGGGATCTTCAACAGAAAATTCGATAGGATAGAGTTCTCCATCTATTTCAATCCATTCCTTCCTACGATGGCAGTTACAATCTAAGTTATGCTCAATTATTTCCATTAGTAATCTTCTTTCTAATTCATTATTGACAATTAGGGAGTAATTCCATTATTTTCGTTCTTATGGTAAAGTGAAAAATATTATGAAGTAAATAATCGATTTTAGTAAATCAATGACTAGATATCCAAAAAATAAATTAAGTCTCAATAGGAGTAAAATGACCCACTACCTTACCAATGATACGTGGTTGTTCTTCATAAGGGGCAAAGATATCATCATATTTTTCATTGATGGAAACCATTCGTAAATAAGTTTTATTGCGGTATATTTTTTTAATGTATGTTTGACCATTAAACTCAACCGCATATATTTGACCATCATCAATATTCATAGATTGCTTGATTAGAACAACATCCCCATTAGGGAGTTCTGGCTCCATAGAATCTCCTACAATCCATGAAGCAAAGTCATGAGGAATGTCTTCTGTTGAATAAGTAATGGTGTATTCTCCATCACCAAAGTAGGAGAAGCCTAAACCTGCTGACATACCTTCATATGTTTTATAGGGGAATAAATCTATTACCTTCTCATTTACTGTTGATAGTTGTTCATCTAATAGATCAGAAGAATAAGTGACTACTTTATCTTTATTTACTTGATTTAAACGACTATAAATCTTAATAATTTCACCATGTGCTTCAAAATAAGATAAATCGACTTCTAAGAAAGCTGCTAATTCTTTTAAATTTTGTTCAGATGGCATAGATTTTCCATTTTCCCAATTTGAAACAGCAACTTTTGAAATATTTAATTGTGAACCTAGTTTTTCTTGACTAAGTTTTTTTTCTTTGCGCAAAGCTTTTAAACGTTGACCTGAAAACATATATCTCCTTTTTGTTAATTAACTTTTACAAATTATTTAACATTTTATGAACTTTTTACTTTACTTTTATTCTAGCAAAAAGTTATAATAAAGTCAATTGTTAATTATATACTTAACAAATAGGAGGCGAAATGAAATTTGTAACTTACAAACATTCATTAATTTTGGGTGATAATAACATCGTTACTAAACAGTTTATAGCCATTAAATATGATGATGGGATTTTGCAATTTACTGATTTTCACCGTTATGTTAAATCTTCATCAAAGATTAAATCCATTTCTGATGATGGCAATAAACGATTTTTTTACGTTGTTAAGTTTCTAAATTTTATTTTTGGTGCTCTTGGACTTAAAAGTGTGGATCAATTAACACTCGAAATGGTTAAGGAGTTTTTTACTCTCTATGGATTATCTCGGTTACCAGGTGATAATAGAAAAAGAAAGAAAACTACAGTTGAAAATTGTGTAAATGCAGTTCTTGATTTTTTAACTCTTTATTTAAATGAACGAAAAGAAAAAGCTAAATTAAAAACTGAAGAACTGTATTCAATAACGAATTTTACAAACAAACGAGGACGACTTGTAAAACGAAAGGATCCAAATTTTGAAATATTTGTAGATGACAGTAGTGCTGAAAAAGCAATTTTTCGTGATATGCCAAATAGTGCTTTTGAAATGCTATTTTCTCACATTGCACAATTTCATAAGGATTTACTCATGGTTGTCGCTTTGGGCGCTTTCGCTGGTTTAAGACCATCAGAAGCTTGTAATGTCAGACGTGAAGATAGTCCTTTAGGTCCAGGTATTTTATTCCACCAGACTGAAGACCAAGTATTTAAAATTGAAATTGATTTACGAAAAGAAATGCCCTTAAGAAGCGATTTAAGGCCGACTGGACGGATTAAGAGGGAGAGACTTCAAACAGTACCTTATATCTTCTTAGATGTCTTTTTAGACACCTATAATGACTACATGAGCTATTTAGAAGGGAAAAAGTATGAGATAGACTATGGCCCATTAAGTCTTAATAAACAAGGAAAGGCATTATCATATGACGTATATTATCAACGCTTTCGAAAAATTATCAGGGAAGAAATGATCCCACTCTTTTTAAAATCTGATGATGCAGAAGTCGTTTTCTTTGGTCATCTTTTACAAGAAAACAATATTTCTCCTCATATCTTTAGGCATTGGTATACAACTCAACTAGTGTTGTCTGGTGTTGATGAAATTAGTGAGTTGATGTCTGCTAGGGGAGACAATTCTCCTGAGAGCGCTTGGGTTTATCTACAGAATAAAGGAGAAATCGCAAAACAATATGGTCAGGTAAACAATGGTATGTTCGATTATCTAAATTGGGAAGCAGAAAAATTATTTGGCGAACATTAAAAGGAGTAGATGTTGGTATTAGATTTAAAAAATTATCTAGAAAAAACTTTAAACGAGCTTGATGCTGATACAATAAAGAATCGTGAGAAAGTTAGTGGCTTCTTACTAGACAATAATTGGTTTGGAGTCTCTATAAACCTTGAAGATTATACTATCACTGAAGATGATGGTGAGATTCTTAAAAATCACATTATAAGCTATTTTAGAATACCGCCAGGATTTAAGAGTATGAAAGCAATCTTTGCTAAAAAGTTTCCTTCTACAAGTGAGCTATTCAATCAATTTACTAAAAAACTAAAGTTGTCGGAAGTTAATCAATTTTATTTACTTGATTTTTTAGCATATTACTTAACTAAAGATTTATTTCTATACAGCAATGCTGAGGTAGAAAAATTAGTAGAAGTAGCTGTTGAAAATCTTACAAAATCACTAGGTAATCATCTAATTCAATTTATAAAATGGTTACGCGATAAAGGTGTTACTCGATATCGTGTAAGTTTTGAAATGACAAAACGTTACACAATCGATAGTACAAATGGGGCGTATGAACTAGATGAGTATTTAAATTTGATGTACTATCTATTTAATGAAGACTACATAACGAAAAATAATATGATTCTAAATGCAGCAAATTCCAAAAATTATGCTGATACATGGCTTTACCTTGCTTTACACTTTATTTGTGCTCTAAGAACAACCGATTTGGTGAGATTAGGCCATCCTAAATTAACAAGAACTCCTACAGAAGTTCTAGAAGCAGTAGAAAATTGTACTTGGAGTAGTAGTGAGGCTAGAAGGACATTATTAAGTATCACCACAAGATTGACTTATTTAAATATCACCCCTAATAAAACAAGTAGCACCTCTAACGTTGCTCAATTAAAGTTTCACGTACCAGAAAGTTGTCAAGTTCTAATTGGAACTTTGTTAGCTATCTGTGAGGCACATTATCAACTCAATTCATCATCTACTTCAGAAGATGCATTGATTCGTAAAATTAACACCTATGAACAGATCTCAAATTATATGGGTGAAGAAATTGGAAGTCTCTTTTTAGAGCGAAACTTTAGTAGCCGTTCTGCAAACAAATCTTATCTTCAATCAGTCGAAATGTTAGCTGACGATATTCTAGAAGATAAATCAGAATTAAATATAAAGGGCTACTTCTTAGCTGCATTAGCTCGCAGTCATAAAGGTGGTTTTAATGAGTTTGCACAATCAACTACGGCTTATCTTAAAGATGCACAACTTGGACAGATAAAACCCGAAATGGTCGCAAAAGAACTGTTTGAACGGGGTGTGCTATCAATGATTCCCTCTATGCTTTTAACTATTGTTACTAGAGGAAAATATAAAAAACTAACTCCTGAACAGCAAACTCAGATGATTAAGAGTTTAGATTTAACTCCATCAGAAATTGAAAAGACATTAGAATTGAGTATTCGTGCAGATTTGCGCTCTCAAAAAGCTTTAAAGACACTTGTTGAAAATAACGTTGGTCCTGATCAACTCCTAACAGTTTGTCATCGTATCGGAAATGGTGAAGCTTTCTCAAAGCAAGGTGAAAGCATGTGTCTCTTATCTGCTCTTGGGAAATTCTGTCCTTATGATGATCGCCAACATTGTGTTGGTTGTCAATATGAGTTACAAACTAAATCTACATTACTTTTATTGATTGGAGAGTTTAATCGTCTTAATAAGCAGTACACTAAACTAAAAAATGATCTTGAACGAGGAAAGGTTAGAGCAATTTTAGAGCAACAGATCAAGCCATGTCTGACAGAAATGTTGCAAGCTTTATCAGAACAATATGGAGAAGCTGTATTATCTGATTACGAAGATATTATTAAGGAGTTAGTCAATTGAACAATCAGTCAAAACTGTTCCGTAAGGTAAATGAAATCATCTTATTTGATGATGCCGTAATCGAAAATGCTAAAGAGTATTTTCAAGACTATGTTGAAAAAGGAATCATACTAACAGATGAATTCGAAGAGAACAAATGGGTTACAACTAATGAATATTCTAACGTTGGTTTTCTTTTCAATTTGAATAAATTTAGATATAAGAGGTTCTATGAAAAAGCATTTCAATTGTCTTATGAAGAATTTATTGATTATCTAAAAAGTTTTATAGTATTATCTATGGAACAACATGTCTTAATAACACTACAAACATTTTTAAGAGATATAAAGCGCATAATCAAAGATACGAACCTAGAGTCAGGTCTTGTAGTGGAACATATGAAGATTCATAACCCTTCACTATGCATTGATTTTCTCTCCACGCTTCCTTGCCCTGAAAACAATCAACTAAATCAATTAATTGAACAGCTAGATAATATCTTAATTAGCAGCTATCAATTGAATACAAAAAAACAACGTCAGTTAGCTCAATTCCAATCCTACTTTCTATTTAATGATATTCTTAATGAATATTGGGCCAAACAGTTATCACAGGAAGAGCGATTGTTCTATTACCCTCTCTACTTATGGTGGCAAATTACAGCAGTAGTGCCACTTAGACCTAGAGAGTTTCTTTTAACTCAAAGGAATTGTCTTACCGAAAAAGACGGAAAATATTACTTAACTCTTAGACGGAACAACTTAAAAGGAAAGGATAAAGGTGTATCTCATAAAATCTCCGAAGATTATTATTTAACAACTTATGAAATACCTTATAAACTAGCGAAGGAAATTTTAATCTATTTGGAATTAACAAAAGATTTATCATCTACTCAATTAGATACCTTATTTGTGACTGATTCACATTATAAAAAATGGAAACGACTTACTGGTACTAACAATCGCTTTTTGACATACACAAATTTAAATACAATTTTAAAATATTTCTTTTATGAAATCATATCTAAGCAATATGGGTATTTTATCCATCACATAGATTCTCCAGAACAATTGAAAGAAAATGAGATTAATTTTATTCACATAGGAGATACGAGGCATATTGCTATGATTAATCTTATAGCAGAAGGAGCTAGTCCTGTATCAGCAATGCTTTTAGCAGGACATGATAACGTAACAACCTCCTCACATTATTTTTCAAATTTAAGTCAATTTATTGAATGTAGGAGTTATCAAGTTTATCGTAAACTAACCAGCTCTCAAACTAACTATGGAATTAGCAAAACTCAGTATAAATATATTGCAAACAAAAACTATGTCTCTCTTGACAATAAAGGGAGATGCTATTCGCCTCGTTTTGCTGAAGGTGATTATTCTGATTGCCTTAAAGTTATCAGTTCTCATGCAGAATTAGGAGCTTGCACCAGTTGTCCATTTTACCGCAAAGCTGGAAAAGACTATTTCTCTATGGATAAAACTTTTAAAAAATCAATTGACGAAGAAGCTTTGATTGTTGACGAAGCTATTAAAAGAGTCAGAGCAGGTAAAGGAAATATGGAGGATATTGGTGAAGCACTTCTTAACTTAAAAACTATCACTCACTCTTATCAAGAATATCTAACAGAAAAACAATTAGCTTTACAGGAGTCTCCAAATGGTTAGAAAGAAATGTATAGAGGATCAACAATTGATGTTCTTATTTGAACAATATTTACAAGAACACTGTTCAAATAATCCTACAGTATTTAAATTTCCTAAATTCGGGGATTTTATTAGGTCAAACGGATTTCCAGATGTCGCAGATTCAACTATTAGAAGAAACGTTAAATTTAGACAAGAACTCAATGATAGGTTACAGTTATTTAAAGATGATTCTTATAAAACTGTAATCACTTATAAGACAATAGATATTGAACAGTTCTTAATGACAAATAGAACACCTAAAGCAATAAAATCAGCATTGGTTGAGCTTAACGGACATTATAAACGAATCGTTGATTCTGCGATAGAATACCAAAAGGAAGTGGAAATTCTTACTAGAAAACTAAATGAATTACAAGATACAGTAGAGCAGCAAACAAAAAATGAAACTGTAATAAATGAACAAGAGAAATTAAATAACGAATTAATAGAAGAAAATAAAAAATTAAAAAGCCTTCTTAAAACAAGCTTGTATCCTGAAATTGCTAATGAATTGCTAAAAGAAGAGGGCTTATTAAAATTTGAACATCAGATAGTAACTGAACAATATTTAAAAGAGCAAGTAATTACCGCCGATTCTGAAATTTTATTTAATGAAAATAAAGTAACAACTATTAAAGGAAATAAATCTTCCAAAATTAAAATATTGAATATCCAAAACTTACTAGACAGTAAAACAAAATACTAGGAGAATTGTATGACTAAAGTTATCACTGAAATTCCTGATTTAGTAAACTATTGGGATTTTGATAAAAATAATAAACTAAATATCGAGACTTTGACAATCACTAGCACAAAAATAAGTAATTGGAGATGTCCATCTTGTTATTATGAATGGAGGGCCAGCATATCAAAAACTTACAAACAATTCCAAAATGAACCTAATTTATGTCCTGTATGTGATTTAGGTGAAGTTCTTGTTAAAGAGATAAATTCAATTTATAAAAGATTCCCAAATTTCATCAATTACATTAATTTCCACCATGAAGATTACTCAACTATCCCAGAAGAAATTTGTAATTTATCTTTTTCTTCAAAAAGGCTATTTCACTTTAAATGTCCAACCTGCTTTACTAGTTGGGTGGATGTTGCAAATTCTTCTAGACTAATGAGAAAGAGTGACAATACAATCATTCACAAAGACTGTAATAAATTTACTAATTTTATACCTTATACAAAAGCTTATCCAAACCTTAAGAAAATTTATCATGTAGAGAATCATGTGGAATTTGAAAGTTTAAAACTTGATGATAATGTGACACTTTCTAAAAAATGGAAGTGCGATAAATGTGAACATTCATTTGAATTACCAATTGATAGACTGATCTCTAAAATAAAGAGAAATGGATATTACTGTACTAAATGTAAAGCAACATTTGATACAACTTTTCTAACTGAAAAAGCCCCAATGGCTTATACAGACAGACATTTAGTTGATGAATTAGTTCAAAAAAAACATATTAAAAAAAATATGATTGATAGTTTATCTAATATAGTAGTTACTTGGAAATGTTTGAAGTGTAATGGAAGATATGACTGTGCTGTTTTTGAAAAACATCAAAAAGAATGTCCCTATTGCAGCAACAAACAAATGTTAAAAGGTTACAACACCTTAAAAGAAACACACCCCTATCTTGAAAAATTCTGGAATAAAGAGAACGAAAAAACGATTGATGATTACTGGTATAAAACATCAGAAAGCATTGACTGGAAATGCCCTTGTTGTAGCATAGATTTTCAATGTAGGCCTAGTGAATTGATTTCTAGAACAAATTTAGAAAATAGTAACTTTGAAACATGTCCCAATAAATGTGATTGGGACACATTAGTTTTCAATAACGATATTTTCCATGATTCTCCAAATTTACATAAAGAATGGAGTTCGAAAAATGGAATACCTGTTCACTTAGCATTAAGTCATATTCAAACAAAAAAATATTGGTGGAATTGTTCTTGTTGTGGAGGAGAATACCTCTGTTCAATTCCAATAAGAAGAGAAGTGGAAAACACGTGTCCATACTGTAATGATGAATTACCTTTAAAAGGAGTTAATACAGTGTTGGATAAGTATCCCAATCTGTTGAATTACTGGAGTGAAAAAAACTTACAAAAACTTGATCAAATTACAGAGTCAGAACTTCTAAATAATAAATTCATATGGATTTGTGAGCGTTGCAACTTAGAAAGTGAACAAAAAATAGCTGTTTCACAGTCTAAATACTCAACCTTATTAAATAAAAAAGATTTTATAATCTATTGCCCTTACTGTACTAAAAAAATTCCAAAACCTCATGAATCATTGGCAGCTCAAAAACCTTTCTTGAAATGTGAATGGCTAGAAAATATAAATGGGGATATTAATAAGTTTTTTTATAATTCGTATGAAAGTGTTGAATGGGTATGTAGGAAATGTCACAGAAATTTTAAAGCTTGTATTGGTGACCGAAGCAAGGATGATAATTGTTGTCCTTACTGTTCTAAAAAATCATTAGCAATCGGATATAACGATCTTGAAACAACTCATCCCTGGCTGATTAAGGAATGGTCTGGTTTAAATGAGAGAAGTATCTCTTCAGTAATGGAAAATACAAATTACAGAGCATGGTGGAAATGTTCTGTCTGTTCAGGGGATTATCAAGAATATATTGAAAAAAAGCTTCTACAGCAAGAATCATGCCCATATTGTAAGAATATTAAAGCTTTAAAAGGCTACAATGATTTTGAAACAACCCATCAATATCTAATCAATGAATGGGATTATCTAAATAATATTCTTTTAGCTAATCCGACTGAAATCACTGAATTAAGCAATCTGCTTGTATGGTGGATATGTAAAGACAACCCACAGCATCGGTATAAACTTAAAGTTAAAGATAGAGTAAAGTTTGAGAAACGTTCCAAAAATTCTTGTACAATATGCAAAGGATTGAGACGGAAACAAGAGCATTTTGTTCAATATAAAATGTAATAATTTTTAAAATTAAATGAATAAAAAACACCTTAGAATTCTTCAATAAATCAATTAAGGTGTTTTTTTGTTGCTAAATTTCAAAAATGTACATTTGAAAAATTTTTAGTTTTCACTTTAATAAGGTACATTTTTGATGAAATAAGCAACATTTAAAATTTCCAGTTTTCACTTTGATAACGTACATTTTTAGCTACTTTTGTTCAAAAAAATTTTTTTAGTTATTTTAAGTCTTTTTTATCACTTTAAAAAAACTCATATACCATCTTTCCGAAAAACTATAATTTTCTTGAAAAATATATTAGTCTATGCTATACTACTAGTAGACTTATTTATGGAGAAAATACATGAAACGTGAGATTTTACTGGAACGAATTGACAAACTAAAACAAATCATGCCCTGGTATGTTCTGGAATACTACCAATCAAAGCTTGCTGTTCCTTACAGTTTTACAACCTTGTACGAATACCTCAAGGAATATGATCGATTTTTCAGCTGGGTTTTGGAGTCTGGTATTTCAAACGCCGATAAAATGTCTAATATTTCTTTATCTGTATTGGAAAATATGTCTAAGAAAGACATGGAATCCTTTATCCTATATCTACGAGAACGACCTTTGCTGAATGCCAATACAACCAAGCAAGGTGTCTCTCAGACAACCATCAATCGAACCTTATCAGCCCTTTCTAGTCTTTACAAGTATCTAACCGAAGAGGTTGAAAATGACCAGGGAGAACCTTATTTCTATCGAAATGTAATGAAGAAAGTTTCAACCAAGAAAAAGAAAGAAACACTTGCTGCCAGAGCTGAAAACATCAAGCAAAAGCTCTTTCTAGGTGATGAAACAGAAGGTTTTCTGACTTATATCGACCAAGAGTACCCACAACAGCTCTCAAATCGCGCTCTCTCGTCATTCAATAAAAATAAAGAACGTGATTTGGCCATTATCGCCCTTCTCTTGGCGTCAGGTGTCCGCTTATCTGAAGCTGTTAATCTGGATCTAAGGGATCTCAATCTAAAAATGATGGTTATCGATGTCACTAGAAAAGGTGGCAAACGTGACTCTGTCAATGTCGCTGCCTTTGCCAAACCTTATCTAGAAAATTATCTGGCAATTCGAAATCAACGCTATAAAACGGAAAAGACAGACACAGCGCTCTTTCTGACCTTATACCGAGGTGTACCGAATCGTATCGATGCTTCCAGCGTGGAAAAAATGGTTGCTAAGTATTCTGAGGACTTCAAAGTGCGTGTAACTCCCCACAAACTCCGCCATACCCTAGCAACTAGGCTCTATGATGCAACTAAATCGCAAGTTTTGGTTAGCCACCAGCTAGGACACGCCAGTACACAAGTCACCGACCTCTATACCCATATCGTCAACGATGAACAAAAGAATGCTCTGGATAGTTTATAAACTACATAAAATAAATTATGTAAAATACAACTCAAAAAAGAAGCTGGTCAAACAACCAACTTCTTTTCTTTTTATCCCACTACCGCTTCAGCAATTTCTTCACGGCTAATACCAGCGAAGTATCTTGTAATGTCAATAGTTTCTAAGGCATTAAGGACATCTTCGCGTTCGTATTTAACGCCTCGAAGGACATCTTCTACAGCTGCAACATCTTCGATACCAAAGAAGTCACCATAGATCTTGATATCTTGGATTTTTGATTCGACGACATTAGCAAAGACTTCAACCTTCCCACTGGTGAATTTTGTACCACGACGGACGTTAAATTCTGGTGATTTGCCGTAGTTCCAGTCCCAAGTTCCAAACTTAGTCTCTTTGATGCGATTGATTTCGGCCAATTCTTCTTCTGAAAAGACGTATTCAGTCATCTCTGGGTACTCTTTTTTCATGTATTCCAATAGCAAATCACGGAATTCTTCAACTGTGATTTTTTCTGGTAATTCATTGACAATATTGGTGACACGGGCACGGACGGATTTGACACCTTTTGATTCAAATTTATCTTTTGAAACCTTGAGGGCATTGGCAAGGACAGATAAATCAACGTCAAAGAGCAAGCAACCGTGGTGCATGATACGGCCATTGATATAAGCTTGGGCATTGCCACAGAATTTCTTTCCGTCAATCTCAAGGTCGTTACGACCTGTGAACTCAGCTTTAACACCAAGTTGAGCCAAGGTATTGATAACTGGAGTTGAGAAGCTCTTGAAGTCAAAGGCCTTGTTTTCATCTTCTTTTGAAATGATGGTGTAGTTGAGGTTGTTTAAATCGTGGTAAACAGCTCCACCACCGCTGATACGGCGGACTACCTCAATCCCATTTTCGCGAACATAATCACGGTTGATTTCTTCAATAGTATTTTGGTGACGACCAACAATGATAGATGGTTTATTGATCCAAAGTAGGAAGATTTGATCCTCATCCAAAAGGTGTTTAAAGGCATATTCTTCCAATGCAATATTAAAAGCAGTGTCGTTTGAATGATTGATAATATATTTCATGATATCCCTTTATATGATAGAGACTGGAAGATATTTTCCAGTCTAATCTATCGTCGTTTTATTTTTTCTTAGGTGAATGGATGGCCATTCCTAGAACATCCGCAAATGCTTCGTACATCACTTCAGAGTAAGTTGGGTGTCCGTGGATGGTCTTCAGCATTTCTTCAACAGTGATTTCCATTTCGATAATGCTTGATGCTTCGTTGATTAATTCTGCGGCTGCAGGACCGATGATATGAACACCAAGGATTTCCCCATATTTCTTATCAGCGATAACTTTTACGAAACCTTGAGCAGCGTCAGATGCTATAGCACGGCCGTTAGCAGCAAAGTTGAATTTACCGATGGCAACATCGTATTTCTCACGAGCTTGTTCTTCAGTCAAACCTACTGCTGCTACTTCAGGAAGAGTGTAGATAGCTGCAGGAGTCAAATTCAATTTGGCAACAGCATGATTTCCTTTAAGGGCATTTTCAGCGGCAACTTCACCCATGCGGAAGGCTGCGTGCGCCAACATCTTAGTACCATTGATATCACCTGGTGCGTAAATACCTGGAACAGAAGTTTCCATATATTCGTTGACCTTGATACGTCCACGATCCAATTCAAACTCAACATCTCCAATACCTTCAAGGTCTGGCACACGACCGATTGAAAGGAGGGCTTTACTTGCGATAATATCGTCTTTTCCTTCAACCTTGATACGAAGTTGACCATTTTCTTCGACGATTTCTTGAAGTTTAGTGTCTGTTAATATTGTCATCCCTTTACGTTCCAAAATCAAGCGAAGATTCTTAGAAACTTCCGCATCCATAGCTGGCACGATACGGTCCATCATTTCGATCACAGTTACCTTTGAACCAAATGTCATGAAGGCTTGGCCGAGTTCAATACCGACAACGCCACCACCGATGATAACAAGGCTTTCTGGCACTTCGTTCATTTCAAGAATGTCGTCACTGGTCATGACAAGTGGAGATTCCATACCAGGGACGTTGATCTTGCTGACTTTTGAACCACCAGCAAGGATAATTTTCTTAGTTTCAAGCAATTCTGAACCATTTACCAAGACGTTCTTGTCTTTAGTGATTGTACCAATTCCCTTATGAACAGTAACTCCGTAGCTACGAAGAAGACCTGCAACTCCACCAACAAGAGTATTAACAACTTTAGATTTTGTTTCTAAAAGTTTATCCATATCTACAGTGAAGTTTGGATTTTCGATGACAATACCACGGTTTGCTGCATGACCGATGTTTTCAATGATTTCAGCGTTGTGAAGGTAAGTCTTGGTAGGGATACAGCCACGGTTCAAGCAGGTTCCACCAAGTTCAGATTTCTCAACAAGGGCAACCTTACCACCTAATTGTGCTGCTTTAATGGCTGCAACATAACCAGCAGGACCACCACCAATCACAACGATATCAAAGGCATCGTCGCTCTTGTCATCGTCGTTTGAGGCACTAACTGCAGCCGCTGGGCTAGCTTCTGGTGCTGGCACTCCAGCTGTTGGGATGTTTTCCCCTTCTTCACCAAGGTAACCGATGACTTCCGTTACAGGGACAGTTTCACCATCTCCTTTAAGGATGGCAATCAAGTACCCATCTTCTTCGGCTTCCAATTCCATGCTGACTTTGTCAGTCATGATTTCCAAAAGGATTTCTCCTTCTTTTACAAATTCTCCGACTTTTTTATTCCATTGGACAATTTGTCCTTCTGTCATATCCACGCCGGCTTTTGGCATAATTACTTCTAAGGCCATGTCTTCCTTCCTTTATCTATATCTTTAAAATGAATACTCTTGTTCTTAAATCAACATTGAGATTGGATTTTCAATCAATTCTTTCAAGTCTTTCATAAACTTAGCACCAGCCATACCATCTACGACACGGTGGTCAATTGTTAACCCAAGACTCATAATAGGACGAATGACAATCTCACCATTGACAACTACAGGTTTCTCAACTGTTGAGCTAACCCCGAGGATAGCTGAGTTTGGTTGGTTAATGATAGGACCGAAGGACTGAACGCCAAACATTCCCAAATTACTGATTGTGAATGTTGAATTTTGCAGTTCACTTGGAGCCAATTTACCATCCAAGGTACGGCCAATAACATCTTTAAAGGCTACAACCAACTCTGAAAGGCTCATCTTTTCAGCATTGTAAACAACAGGTGTCATCAATCCATTATCCATACCAACTGCCATGGCAAGGTTGACATAGTTATGAGTGATAATGGTCTTGCCGTCTTCTGTCAATGAAGCGTTGATGTATGGGTGTTTCATAAGAGTCTTAACAACTGCAAGTGAAAGAAGGTCTGTTACAGTAGTCTTCTTCCCAGTTGCTTCCATAATTGGCTCAAGAACCTTCTTACGAAGAGCCAACATTTCAGTCATATCAACTTCATAGTTGAGGGTAAAGGTTGGCGCAGTTAGGTAAGACTCGACCATACGTTGGGCAATAACCTTACGCATTGGTGTCATTGGGATACGCTCAATTTCACCATAAGGAGTGATATTATCAGGAACCTCTTCCACTTTTTCGATTTGAGCAGGAGACTTGATGGTGTCGTTTTCGATATTTTCAGGAATCAAGGCTAAAACGTCCTTCTTCATGATCTTACCACGGTGACCCGTTCCCTGGATTTCCTGCCAAGCAATGTTATGTTCGAGGGCAATTCGTTTTGCAAGTGGCGAAATGCGAACCACATTTGTGTCTTTATAAGTTTCCACGTCTTCTTTGTGGACACGACCGTTTGCACCTGAGCCAGACACGTCGTAGAGGTTGATTCCTAAATCATCCGCTAACTTTCTAGCCGCAGGAGTCGCTCTTAGCTTGTCATCAACCATGACCTCTCCAATTCTATACTAAGATATTAAGGACGAAGAGGGCAATGAAAAAATAGGAGATTGACGATGTGTTCGATGAACACAAGGAAATCTATCTTTTTTTCACAGATCTCCGTCCGAATTCAACTCTACAAGCAACTTGGATACAACACGTATCTCAAGTTGCTACGGTTGCCGCTATCAGGCGGTCAACCTAGTAGACTTACTAATTCATTCGTCGAATATTATCGATTCGACTCACTCATGTCGCAACTTTTCAAATCACTTGGATACAACACGTGTCTCAAGTTACTAAAGTTTAAAATCTCAATAGATTTACATAATTTAATTTATGCAAATCTATTCTTTGTTATAAGTCTTACGGATTGCTTCTTTGATACTTTCAACTGTTGGTATCATTGCATTTTCTAGGTTTTGTGCATAAGGCATTGGCACATCTTCTCCTGCACAACGGCGGATTGGTGCATCTAGATAATCAAATGCTTCTGACTCCGAAATAATAGCTGAAATCTCACCGATATAGCCGCTTGTTTTGTGGGCATCGTTGACCAGAACAACCTTACCAGTCTTCTTCACTGAGTTAATGATGATATCCTTATCAAGCGGAACGAGGGTACGTGGGTCCACAATTTCAACTGAAATTCCTTCTTCTGCTAATTCTTCAGCAGCTTGAACCACACGGCGAAGCATTTTCCCATAAGTAACAACTGTTACATCCGTTCCTTCACGTTTAATTTCGCCAACTCCAAGTGGAATCGTGTAGTCTGGATCAACTGGCACTTCCCCTTTTTGGTTAAATTCTGACTTGTACTCAAGAATGATAACAGGGTTGTTATCACGGATAGAAGACTTGAGCAGTCCTTTCATGTCCGAAGGCGTACCTGGAGCTACAACCTTAAGTCCAGGGATGTGTGTGAACCAAGACTCTAGTGATTGAGAGTGCTGTGCGGCAGAGCCAACTCCATTACCAGCTGCACATCGAACAGTCATTGGAACCTGACCTTTACCACCAAACATGTAACGTGTTTTAGCAGCTTGGTTGACGATATTGTCCATGGCAATAACCGAGAAGTCCATGAAGGTCATATCAACGATTGGACGAAGTCCTGTCATGGCTGCTCCTGCTGCTGCTCCAGATATGGCTGCTTCAGAAATCGGACAGTCACGAACACGTTCTGGACCAAATTCTTCAAGCATTCCAACAGAAGTTCCGAAGTCTCCTCCGAAGACACCGACGTCTTCTCCCATCAAGAATACATTTTCATCGCGACGCATTTCCTCAGACATAGCAAGGATAATGGTGTCACGGAAGGACATTGTTTTTGTTTCCATTTTATCTCTTTCTCCTTAGTCTGCGTAAATATCTTCAAAGGCTGATTCAAGCGGTGGGAATGGACTTTCTTCTGCAAATTTAACAGAAGCTTCTACTGCTTCCTTGACTTGCGCTTGGATTTCTTCCAATTCTTCGGCACTTGCAATAGTATTTTCAATGAGGTAGTTGCGAAGGTTTTCGATTGGGTCTTTTTGTTTCCACAATTCCACTTCTTCACGGGTACGATATTTACCAGGGTCAGATGATGAGTGACCAAGCCAGCGATAAGTTACACTTTCAATCAAGACTGGTCCATTGCCACCACGAACATGGTCTACAGCCTTCTTAAAACCTTCATAGACGTCAATGACATTGTTGCCATCTTCGATGAACATTCCAGGAATTCCGTAAGCAGCACTACGTTGATGAATGTGCTCTACATTAGTCATTTTCTTGATATCTGCAGAGATACCGTAACCGTTGTTAATGCAGTAGAAAATAACTGGGAGTTTCCAAATAGAAGCCATGTTCACTGCTTCATGGAAAACACCTTCGTTGGTCGCACCATCTCCAAAGAAGCAGACAACAATTTTTCCTGTATGTTGCATTTGCTGACTGAGGGCCGCACCGACAGCGATTCCCATACCACCACCTACGATACCATTGGCACCAAGGTTACCAGCATCAAGGTCAGCGATATGCATAGAACCACCTTTTCCTTTACAGGTTCCAGTGTATTTTCCAAGGATTTCAGCCATCATTCCATTGAGGTCAATCCCTTTAGCAATAGCTTGCCCGTGGCCACGGTGGTTTGAGGTAATCAAATCATCTGGATTGAGAGCCAACATAGCCCCCACGTTGGCAGCTTCTTCTCCAACAGAAAAGTGCGTCATTCCTGGCACTTTCCCTTTCTTTACTAATTGCGCAATTTTTAAGTCCATGCGACGGATTTCTTCCATCTTACGGAACATTTCTAGCAAAAGATTTTTATCTAAAGTTGACATCTTCTTGCCTTTCTAACTTTCTTCTTACCTTACTATTTTACCGTTTTTGGAAAATACTGTCAAAGTTTTTCTCTAGGAAATTTCACAAAATAAAAAAGAAAACCCAATGAGAACAAGGGATTTTCTTGCTAAGAATATTTTTTCACAAACTTTTTTATCGTTTAAATTTTGCTAAAGATTCAAATCTTTTCATAATCACAGTTAAACGCCAACGGTAGAGCGCCCCACTCACAATCAGACTAATAATCAAACCAATCCAGTATGAATAAGCTCCAAAATCTGTTAGGGAATCAAATACCATAGCCACCGGGATTGCTACGCCCCAATAACCAACCAAACCAAGGTAAAAAGGAATAACTGTATCCTTATAACCTCGTAAAATTCCCTGAAGCGGTGCCGCAAAGGTATCTGCTAATTGGAAGAAAAGGCTGTAAGTCAAAAAGCGTGCTGTCAAATCAATAAATTCTGGGTCGTTACCATAAAGACTGGCCACATTTCCTCTAAAAATGTAAAGGAAGGATAAGGTGAAGCCTGCAAAAATGAGGGCTGTCCATCTTCCTAAACCAATATAGGTTTTCGCATCATCAACTCGCTTAGCTCCCACTTCATAAGACACGACAATGGCCATAGCCGATGAGATACTCATAGGAAAGGCGTACATGAGACTTGAAAAGTTCATAGCTGACTGGTGACTAGCAATAATCAAGGACGAGAACTTAGCCATAATCAAGCCAACCACGGAAAAGATAGCCACTTCCGCAAAGACAGTTCCTCCAATGGGCAGACCTAAGCGAACCCCTTCCTTGATTTTATCCATATTAAGTGGAATGCGTTTCTCAAGATGTAAGGCTTTGAGTTTCTCCTGCTTAAATAAAACCAGAACAGAAATCCCCAGCAAGACCCAATAAGCCAAAGAAGTTCCTAATCCAGAGCCAGCACCTCCCAGTTCTGGAACACCAAAGGCCCCGTAAATCAAAAGATAGTTAAATCCACTATTGAGAGGAAGTAACAAAAGCATAAGATACATGGACAGTTTAGTCAAGCCCAGCGAATCCAGCAAGGAACGAATGACACTAAAGAGCAACAAGGGGATAATCCCGATAGATAAAAACCAGAGATAACGAACAGCTACTGCCGCCACCGGTGCTTCTAGTCCAATATGATTCAAGATTGGTAGTGCCAAGAAAAGCACCATCCCCAGCAAGACCACGGATAGGCCCAAGGCCAGATAGATGAACTGGTAAAAATCTGACGCAACTTCTTCCTTTTTTCCTCGACCAAGATGGTGACCAAGGATGGGCACCAAGGCTGAAACAATCCCAGTTAGGAAAGTAAAGAAGGGATTCCAGATACTGGTTGCCATAGACACACCAGCCAAGTCCATAGTGTTGTATTGACCTGTCATAGTTGTGTCAACAAAGGAGGCAGAATAATTGGCAAATTGATAAATCAGGATAGGGAAAAATATCTTTAAAAATAAGATAAACTTGTCTTTAAAATGATGGGTTTGGTACATATAGGCTCTCTATTCTTTTTGTTTACAGAGCAGACTCCCACCTAGTTTTGATAGACAATTTGTCCCTTACAGATGGTATATTTAACCTGCCCTTTCAAGGTTTCACCGATGAATGGTGAATTAGCTGCTTTCGAAGCAAAATGGGAGTCCACAAGGCGGTCAGCCTTAGCATCAAAAATAGTGATATCTGCTGGACCATTCTCAGCCAAGTAACCTGCTTCAAAGTTGTAAAGTTTGGCTGGGTTGTAGGTCATCTTTTCAAGCAATTCCATCAAGGTCAATTCCCCAGCTTCTACCAAATAAGTTAAACCGAGAGAAAGAGATGTTTCCAAACCAGTCATACCAGATGGCGCTTTGGTAATATCCTCGACATTTTTTTCATCCGCATGGTGAGGCGCGTGATCAGTTGCGATAACTGTGATAACACCTGACTTGAGACCTTCGATAACGGCACGACGGTCTGATTCCAAACGAAGCGGCGGATTCATCTTGGCATTGCTACCTTGTGTCAAAAGAAGTGCTTCAGTCTTAGAAAAATGCTGTGGCGCTACTTCTGCTGTGACTTGCGCACCTAGCCCCTGAGCAAACTCCACTACTTTAACGCTTTCTTCCTTAGACAAATGCTGAATGTGAACATGGGCCTTGGTCGCATAAGCAATCATGACATCACGCGCCATCATAGCATACTCAGCCACCCCAGTCGCACCGCAGATATGGAAATGTTCTTTAGCGATATTTTCATTAAAGCCAAGAACACCGTTCAAACCTGGATCTTCCTCATGAAGGCTGATAAAGGTATTAAGTTTCTTAGCTTCTTCCATAGCTGCCTTAACCACTTTGCTGCTTTCAAGAGGAATGCCGTCATCAGAAAAACCAACTGCACCTGCCTCTAAGAGTGCCTTAAAGTCAGTCAAGTCTTGGCCATTAAAGTTCTTAGTGATGGTCGCAACCGTCTTGACATTGATTTTTTCCTTGGCGGCTGACTGGAGAACTTCTTGCAAAGTCTCCACGTCCGAAATAGTTGGGCTAGTATTAGCCATCATGACAACAGTTGTAAAACCACCTGCAGCAGCCGCTAGGGCACCAGTATGAATGTCTTCTTTATGTGTTTGACCAGGCTCACGGAAATGAACATGAATATCGACCAAGCCAGGAGCAACGACTAGACCAGTAGCATCAAGCACTTCTGCCCCTTCTTCTTTAATCTCAGGCGCAATTTTGACAATTTTCCCATCTTGAACTAATACATCACACACTTGATCCAAACCAGACTTAGGATCCATTACACGACCATTTTTGATTAGTAGCATCTGCTTTCTCCTTTATTCATAGAAATCAACTTGGGTATCCAATAATTTATCCCCATCATAAACAAACTTGGCTGAGAAGAAGGGTTTGTCCTCTAAAAGCCACTCAACAAAGGTGTGGTCACCTTCCCAAGTCGGCTTGTTCAAAACTTCATCATAAGGAACCCATTCTAAGGTCCCCTCATTACAGTCAATCAAGTCACCCTCAAACTCCGTTACTTTAAAAACATAGGTATACCAGTCTAAATCTGGCGTGAATTCAGGAAAAGTGATAACGCCTTTTAGAATTGGCTTGGCTTTGAGCCCTGTTTCTTCAAGGATTTCACGCGTTGCGCATTCCTGAGGAGTCTCTCCTCTCTCTAGCTTACCACCCACACCGATCCATTTGCCTTCATGAACATCATTAGGCTTCTTATTACGATGGAGCATGAGCAGTTCTTTTCCGTTATCAATGTAGCAAATCGTCGCTAACTGAGGCATATTTTCTCCTTATCTAAGCCAATCGATTGGCTCTTGTCCTGTCTCTTCTAAAAATCCATTGGCCTTGGAAAAAGGCTTGGAACCCCAAAATCCTCTATAAACCGATAAAGGACTGGGATGGGCTGATTCGATAATCAAGTGATGAGGATTGGTAACCAAGGCCTTCTTCTTGCGTGCATAGGCTCCCCAGAGTACAAAGACTACTGGTTTATCTAGTTGATTGACCACCTGAATCACAGCATCTGTAAAGGGCTCCCATATCCGCCCAGCATGACCATTAGCCTGTCCAGCAGGAACCGTCAAACAAGCATTAAGAAGTAAGACTCCTTGCTCAGCCCAAGCTGTCAAATCATGAGATTTCTTAACTCCGATGTCATCTGACAATTCTTTCAAGATATTTTGCAAGGATGGCGGAGCTGGAATAGAGTCAGGAACAGAAAAACTCAAGCCCTGAGCCTGACCTGGCCCGTGATAGGGGTCTTGCCCTAGAATCACCACCTTAACCTCTTCCAGAGGAGTTGTCAAGAGAGCCTGAAAAACCTTTTCTTTGGGCGGATAAACAATACCCTGAGCATAGACCTGATTCATAAACTGATTGATTTTCCCAAAATAACCCTCAGGTAATTGCTCCTTAATCAAAGCATGCCAAGACGAGTGTTCCATAGCCGACTCCTTCGTTTTTACTGCCTCTATTATAGCAAAAAGTGGCTATCTAAACCACTTTTTACAGTTTATCTAAACAATCCAGCAAGTCTTGATAAGAATGAACTTCGTAAGTCGGCTGGGCTTGTGTGTGATTTTCGAGGTGATGAGGGTTGTACCAGATAGTATCAATCCCAGCATTATTGCCACCTTGGATATCTGCCGTTAGGGAATCTCCAATCATCAGCGTCTCTTCTTTGCTAAAACATTCAATCTGCTGACCGATTTTTTCATAAAAGAGAGCGTCAGGTTTTTGTGTTTGTAGCTGTTCAGAGATAAAAACTTGATTGAAATAAGGCGCCAGACCTGACTGAGCCAAACGTCCCGTCTGAATGGCAGTAATTCCATTTGTCGCAGCATACAAGTCATAATCACGTTCAATGATGCTATCCAAGAGTTCATGAGCGCCCGAAAGAGTTTGTCCCTGCTGGGCGAGGTAAAATTGATAACGCTGGGCAAGAAAACTACCGTCTTTTTCCAGTCCAAAATGAGCAAATAAACGAGAAAAGCGCGTGTTAACCAGCTCTTGTTTACTGATTTTCTTTTGCTCCAAGTCCTTCCAGAGAGCCTTGTTCATAGGAACATAGTAGTCTTTATAATCCTGAATGTCCGCAACTCCTTCTTCTCTTAGAAGTTGCGTCAAAGCCACATCCTCAGCAGCATCAAAATCAAGAAGAGTGTGATCAAGGTCGAAGAGTAGAAATTTGTAGCACAATTTGAGAGTTTTCCTTTCTAAGTACTTAATAGATTAGTTTATTTCTTCTTTTTCTTAGTTTTATTCATCAACATACCAACTACAACTGGAGTAACCACACTTCCAACTTGTCCAACAACTTTAAGTATCTTTTTTGCTTCATCTATTTTTTTGTTTCTACACGATTCGCACTTATTGTGCTTATAACTTAATGGTAAATCCCTAGTACATGTCTTGCATTTTTTTATTTCTTTCATTCTAGCACCTCTGTCTCAATAGAATCTGGTTTATTTGGCAATTTCATTATAGAAGTTTCAATTTTTGGCAATTCTTTTGTCCAGTAATTTGTAGGCGAAGGATCAAGTAAATCAAGTCTCTCTACTAATTCTTGAGAACTGAGATAAGTTTCGTTAATAAATTTCCCAAAGTAATCCAAACTTTTTTGAGCAGCTTTTTTCTCGCCCAACTCATTATAAGCTATTGCTGCTGATAGTGAAACGATATTTACAGCTGCTAATCCATCTCTAATCTCATTCATACGAGCTTCTATTTTATCTGGTTTATCACCTTTTAATAACTTACCCCAGGTAGAATCTGGTTGTTCTTTAATAAAATTTACATTAGATTTTTGACTAAGCATTAGAAGGTTTCGACTATCTTCTGCATCTGAAATAACTTGCAGTAACATCATTGTTCTAATGTTTGGATCTGATATCTCTCTAGCCTGCAAGAGTTTCTGTTGACAACTATAGGCTATGGCAAGTCTATCTGACTCCTGTCCTTTTCTAACGTCCTCAATAGCAAATTGTACATTTTGAATCTCTTCTGCAATCTGTGCCATTTGAATTTGCGACGAATAATCAGCTAACGCTTTATTTAATTCTGGTGTCAATTTAACAGATTTCAATGGTACATTTCCGATGACTTTATTAGTATTAGTATCTACTAATACCGCCAAGAGAGAGCCATCTTTCTTGGTCATTAATTTTAACACTCCTTGAGCAATTGCTTCCCGTTGTTCTGGAGAAAGAATTGCCTGAAAAACCTCTTCAGGTATACTAGATTGGACAACATTGATAAAGGCTGGAGCAGAATATAACATTTTTTCTACTTCAGATAAGATTTTATTTGCATTTTTGACTAATGGTTTAGCTATTTCTGGTAACTTATTAAAAAACGATGAGGGTTTTAGTTCATAACCATCAATATCAAGAATATCGAAGTCATCTTCTCCAAAAAATAAAACTTCATCCATAAATTACTACCTCATTATGTTTAAATTATTAGAAATATTATACCATATTAAACAAAATTATGATTTTGATTTTCTTTAATATTATTTATCCAATCATTTTTACTGGAATCTAACATAGAGTAATACTATCCTATACAATTGACAACCCAAATCTTTCAGAATATAACAATTCTAACTATCGAATAACTCAACTTCATAAATATCCCTGTAATTCTAGGACTAGAATTCCTATAAACTAAATGTTTTAGCACTCTTCTAAACCATTGATTGCTTTAAATCTAAATTTTTGAAGGATTCTAAAGCTAGAATTACTCTAAAACAAGGAAAACTAAGGTATTCGAAACCTAGAGGAACACATCCACACCTCAACTATGATACTTACAATTCTTCCTATGCGCTTTGAGTTTTTTCAGAGCCCAATCATAGTGGCTTGGCATGCTACTGACAAAGTAGGAACCTAGACTTGTCCCACCTGTCCACTTATAGACACCTTTGGTAAAGAGTTCGTCAGTGCTGAAGCCTTCTATCAACTCTAAAACCTCTCTATGTGATTGCGCCAAAAGTCTAGTTGCTTCTTCTAATGTCGTTTTCTGGTGCTTCTTCCAAAAAACGACATTCATTTCTCCATAAGTTTTCCAATTATAAGGTTCAGGAAGAAAAGGTCTTTCGTGACCTTTTTGATTAGAATGTACCCAAGTCAAAAGTAACTGCTGCCATTCATAAAGATGGATCAAAATATCCCGTAGATTCTTATCCCTTCTCCAGTGAGCTTCTTTTTTCTTTGGGTCTCTTGAAAAATCAAATGGAGTCTGTAGCTCATCTTCACTTAGTTGGGAGATAAAACGGTTGAGCTTGTCATAGTTTTCCTTAGAGGCCAACATTAGCTCCTCTTTTGTTTTTGGTCTAGGCACAGGAGTACTCCCTTCACATTGCTAGTTATTATTAGAAATCTTTTATCCTTTAAATCTCTATAACTTATCCTTTAATTTCTCCACAAAGAGATAGGCTGCTGGACAGGTCAAGGTATTCTTAATCGTCAAATGGTTGATTTGATGGATCTTTTTGCGGTCAGTATGGGGAAATTCACGACAGGCTTTTGGACGAACGTCATAGATGGAACATAGGTTATCTCCTCCTAAAAACGGACAGGGCATGGATTTGAAAACCTTGTCCCCATCTTCATCCACCTGCAGAAATTCTGCTTCAAAGGCCGGCAATTTCATCTTAAAATACTTAGCAATACGGGTAATATCTGCTTCTTTGAAGTCGGGGCCCAAAGTCTTACAACAGTTGGCACAGGCAGTACAATCAATCTCCGCAAAGACCTCTTGATGAATCTGCTGGGCAATCTTGTCTAAGTTTTTTGGTGGCTTTTTCTTTAAATTGGCCAAGACTTTGCGATGCTCCTTCTGCTTTTGCAAGGCTAGCTGATGGTAATACTCAATATCAATTTCTTTAGACATGCTTTCTCTCTTATTCTATTTACTTCCCCCTATTATACCATGCCTCTGCACCATTGAAAAGTGGACTATATTAGACTATACTTTTCCAAAATACGTCAAAAAAACCTTGCAACTAGGTTACAAGGTTAATTACATTAATCGAAGTTAACGTATTCTTTTTGAAGTTCAAGAACTTCTTCCATTGTCGAACACTCTGTAAGGGCACGGTTAGCGTACTCTTCCATCTTAGCAGTATCCAATTTCTTCATCAAGCTACGTGTACGGAGTACAGATGTTGCTGACATAGAGAACTCATCCAAGCCCATTCCGACAAGAAGTGGAACAGCTTTTTGGTCACCAGCCATCTCACCACACATACCAGCCCATTTACCTTCAGCGTGAGCTGCCTTGATAACGTTGTTAATCAAGCGAAGGATTGATGGGTTATAAGGTTGGTAAAGATATGAAACTTGTTCGTTCATACGGTCTGCCGCCATTGAGTATTGGATCAAGTCGTTTGTACCAATTGACATGAAGTCTACTTCTTTTGCAAATTGGTCTGCAAGCATCGCTGCTGCAGGGATTTCAATCATGATACCAACTTGGATATCATCCGCAACTGCAACACCTTCAGCAAGAAGGTTTGCTTTTTCTTCTTCATAAACTGCTTTAGCTGCACGGAATTCTTTCAAAAGAGCAACCATTGGGAACATGATACGCAATTGACCATGAACAGAAGCACGAAGAAGGGCACGGATTTGTGTACGGAACATTGCATCTCCAGTTTCAGAAATAGAGATACGAAGGGCACGGAATCCAAGGAATGGGTTCATTTCATGTGGCATATCGAAGTAAGGAAGTTCTTTATCTCCACCGATATCCATTGTACGAACAACCACTGGTTTACCATTCATTCCCTCAAGAACAGCCTTGTATGCTTCATACTGCTCATCTTCAGTTGGAAAGTCTTGAGAATCCATGTACAAGAACTCTGTACGGTAAAGTCCAACAGCTTCAGCACCATTATTGTTAACACCTTCAACGTCTTTTGGAGTACCGATGTTAGCAGCCAACTCGAAGTGTTTACCGTCAGCAGTCACTGTTTGAGCATCTTTCAAAAGTGCCCATTCAGCTTTTTGTTTAGCATAAGCTTCACCAGCTGCTTTAAATTCTGCCGCTTGTTCATCTGTTGGGTTGATAATCACTTCACCAGTAATTCCGTTAACGGCAAGGATATCACCGTCTTTCACTACTTCAGTGATGTTATTTGTTCCCAATACAGCTGCAATTTCAAGTGTACGTGCCATGATAGCTGAGTGGCTTGTACGTCCACCGATGTTTGTTACAAAAGCTTTTACAAAGTTTTTGTCCAATTGAGCTGTATCAGATGGTGTCAAGTCATGTGCAATCACGATTACTTCTTCATTGATTGAAGCTGGGTTTGGCAATTTCTTACCAAGAAGGTTTGCCAATACACGTTTTGTCACGTCTCGGATATCCGCTGCACGTTCTTGCATGTATGGGTTATCTTCCATGCCTTCAAAGATAGTGATGAACATGTCAGTCACTTCTTTAAGACCTGCTTCAGCATTGACTTTCTTAGCACGGATTGTTTCTTTAATCTGACCGATTAATTCTGGGTCAGCAAGAACCATCAAATGAGCGTCAAACACTTGAGCCGCTTCTTCACCAAGCGTACCTACAGCTTTCTCACGGATAAGAGAAAGCTCGTTTTGAGAAGCTTCAAGAGCTACATCCAAACGAGCCTCTTCTGCGTTTGTATCTTCGACTGAAACAGTCTCGAATGACAAATCCGGTTGAACGAGTAGATATGCTTTTGCAACTGCAACACCGTCAGATGCCGCGATTCCTTTAAGCATTTCTGTCATTTTCCTTATGCCAATCCTTCTTTTTCCATTGTTTCTGAGATTGCAGCGATAGCGTCATCTGCATCTGCACCTTCAGCTGAGATAGTTACGTCAGCACCTTGGCCAACACCAAGACTCATAACACCCATGATTGATTTAAGGTTAACTGATTTACCTTTGTACTCAAGAGTGATATCTGAAGCAAATTTGCTAGCAGTTTGTACCAACAATGTTGCTGGACGTGCGTGAATACCTGTTTCTGCCACTACGTGGAAATCTTTAGAAGCCATAGTTTGACTCTCCTTTTGTTCTTTCTTTTTTGAGTTATATGTGATAACCCTTACAATTTGGTATTATACCATCTTCTAGGATTTTTTTCAAGCATTTTATGGGATTTATTCGATTTCCTTTCAGATAACTTGCTGAAAATCTTCCATATCGGATAACAAAACACAGGATATAGTTTTTAAAAATCAACTTATGGGAGAATTATCACTATTTTATAAAACAAACACTACATATTGTGTTTTATAGTATCATGTGCAAAAACAGACCACTATATTTAGTTTTAAATCATTGACAAAAATTTATTTTCTGATATACTAAGAAAGTAATCTATTTTGAAAAAGGAGTTACACAATGGTAACCGTTTATTCTAAAAACAACTGCGTCCAATGTAAGATGACCAAACGTTTCTTGGACAGTAATAATGTCGCTTATCGTGAAATCAATCTTGATGAGCAACCTGAGTACATCGATCAAGTTAAAGAGCTCGGTTTCAGCGCAGCTCCTGTTATCCAAACACCAACTGAAGTCTTTTCAGGTTTCCAACCAGGAAAATTGAAACAATTAGCATAATCTTAGTACATCATCCAGAAGAAACTGCTTCTAGGGCTAACTTAGAAGCCTTTCTTTTGTAATTAGATAAGGGAAATTTTATGGGATTAAAACATCTTGAGGACGTGACCTACTTCCGTCTCAATAACGAAATCAACCGTCCTGTTAATGGACAAATCATGCTTCATAAAGATAAGGAAGCCTTAGATGCCTTCTTTAAAGAAAATGTAGTTCCAAATACTATGGTTTTTGATTCAATCAAAGATAAAATCAACTACCTCATTGAACACAACTACATCGAAACAGCCTTTATCAAGAAATACCGTCCAGAGTTTTTGGAAGAATTGCACCAATTTATCAAAGACCAAAACTTCCAATTCAAGTCTTTCATGGCTGCTTATAAATTTTACAATCAATATGCTTTGAAAACCAACGACGGTGAATACTATCTTGAAAGTATGGAAGACCGCGTCTTCTTTAACGCCCTTTATTTTGCAGACGGTAACGAAGCCGTTGCAATTGATATTGCTAATGAAATCATCCACCAACGCTACCAACCCGCCACTCCTTCCTTCTTGAATGCTGGACGTGCTCGTCGTGGGGAGTTGGTATCTTGCTTCTTGATCCAAGTGACTGATGATATGAACTCTATCGGACGTTCTATCAACTCTGCTCTTCAACTTTCACGTATCGGTGGTGGTGTGGGAATTACCCTCAGCAATCTTCGTGAAGCTGGTGCACCTATCAAAGGCTATGAAGGAGCAGCTTCTGGAGTCGTACCTGTTATGAAACTCTTCGAAGATAGCTTCTCTTACTCAAACCAATTGGGGCAACGTCAAGGTGCCGGTGTTGTTTACCTCAATGTCTTTCACCCTGATATCATCGCCTTTCTTTCAACTAAGAAAGAAAACGCTGATGAGAAAGTTCGTGTAAAGACCCTCTCACTTGGTGTTGTAGTACCAGATAAATTCTACGAATTGGCTCGTAAAAATGAAGAAATGTACCTCTTCAGCCCATATTCTGTAGAACTTGAATATGGTGTGCCTTTCAACTACATCGATATCACTGAAAAATACGATGAACTCGTCGCAAATCCAAATATCCGTAAGACAAAAATCAAGGCGCGTGATTTGGAAACGGAGATTTCTAAATTGCAACAAGAGTCTGGATATCCTTATGTGGTCAACATTGATACGGCTAACCGTGCAAACCCTGTTGATGGAAAGATTATCATGAGTAACTTGTGTTCTGAGATTCTTCAAGTCCAAGAACCAAGCTTGATCAACGATGCTCAAGAATTCCTTCAAATGGGAACGGACGTTTCATGTAATCTTGGTTCAACTAACGTGGTCAACATGATGACTTCACCTGACTTTGGTCGTTCTATCCGTGCTATGGTTCGTGCCCTTACTTTCGTCACAGATAGTTCACACATCGTAGCTGTCCCTACTATCGACCATGGAAATAGCCAAGCTCATACCTTTGGTCTTGGTGCAATGGGACTTCACAGCTACCTTGCCCAACAACTCATCGAATACGGGTCACCTGAGTCTGTTGAGTTTACAAGCATCTACTTTATGCTTATGAACTACTGGACCTTGGTTGAGTCAAACAATATCGCGCGAGAACGTGGTATTACCTTCCATAACTTTGAAAAATCAGACTATGCTAACGGAAGCTACTTCGACAAGTATGTAACGGGCGAATTTGTTCCAAAATCAGACCGTGTTAAAGAACTCTTCAAAGATGTCTTTATCCCAAGTGCTGCTGACTGGGCTGAACTTCGCGACAAGGTTCAAGAAGATGGACTTTACCACCAAAACCGTCTTGCTGTAGCGCCAAATGGTTCTATCAGTTACATCAATGACGTTTCTGCTTCTATCCACCCGATTACGCAACGTATCGAAGAACGTCAAGAAAAGAAAATCGGTAAAATCTACTATCCTGCTGCTGGATTGTCAACAGAAACCATTCCTTACTACACTTCTGCTTACGACATGGATATGCGTAAAGTGATTGATGTCTATGCTGCTGCAACTGAGCACGTGGACCAAGGGCTTTCACTCACACTCTTCATGCGTAGTGACATTCCAAAAGGTCTTTACGAATGGAAGAAAGAAAATAAACAAACGACACGTGACTTGTCTATCCTTCGTAACTACGCCTTTAACAAGGGAATCAAGTCTATCTACTACGTCCGTACCTTTACAGATGATGGTGGAGAAGTCGGTGCTAACCAATGTGAAAGCTGTGTGATTTAATTTTTGCTTGAGGAAACTACATTTTCTCAGGCTATCGATTCATTTACCAAGCTAAGCTGGAATAAGCATCTATACTATGAAATAACAAAAAAGTCGGGCTTCCGACTTTTTGTGCGATACTCCTCTGAAATTATGATAAAATAGAAATAATTGTGAGTTCGCAATATTAAACACAGAAAGAGATTTCAAATGGAAACTTACTACAAAGCCATTAACTGGAATGCCATCGAAGATGTCATCGACAAATCAACTTGGGAAAAGCTGACGGAGCAATTCTGGCTTGATACACGTATTCCCTTATCAAATGACTTGGATGACTGGAGAAAGCTATCAAATGTAGAAAAAGACTTGGTCGGAAAAGTCTTTGGTGGTTTAACCCTTCTCGACACTATGCAATCTGAAACTGGAGTTCAAGCCCTTCGCTCAGATATCCGTACACCGCATGAGGAAGCTGTCTTCAACAACATCCAATTTATGGAATCTGTCCATGCAAAATCTTACTCTTCTATCTTTTCTACCCTGAATACCAAGGCTGAGATTGAAGAAATTTTCGAATGGACCAATACCAATCCTTACCTACAAAAGAAGGCTGAGATTGTCAACGAAATCTACCTAAACGGTAGCCCACTTGAAAAGAAAGTTGCCAGCGTCTTCCTTGAAACCTTCCTCTTCTACTCAGGTTTCTTCACACCCCTCTACTATCTAGGAAATAACAAGTTGGCCAACGTTGCGGAAATAATTAAATTAATCATTCGTGATGAGTCTGTTCACGGAACCTACATCGGATATAAATTCCAACTCGGTTTCAATGAATTGCCTGAAGAAGAGCAAGAAAAGCTAAAAGAATGGATGTACGACCTGCTCTATACTCTTTACGAGAATGAAGAAGGCTATACAGAAAGCCTCTATGACGGTGTTGGTTGGACGGAAGAAGTTAAAACCTTCCTTCGCTACAATGCTAATAAGGCACTCATGAACCTGGGACAAGATCCACTCTTCCCAGACTCAGCAGATGATGTCAACCCAATCGTCATGAACGGTATTTCAACAGGAACCTCTAACCACGACTTCTTCTCTCAAGTCGGAAATGGCTACCTTCTTGGTGAAGTTGAAGCCATGCAAGACGATGACTACAACTACGGTTTAGACTAAATCAACAATTTTATAACTGATATCAATATCATGGTTTGTTTAAAACAACCATGATATTTTTGTTTTTGTTTTCTTTTGTTTTTTAAATTGATTGATTGAATACTTTATGATAAAATAGTAATAGAAATAGAGGTGATAACGATGCTAAAGCAGGAAAAACTAGATAATATTCTAGAAACGGTAAATACAAAGGGAACTATTACTGTAAAAGAAATCATGGCTCGCTTAGATGTATCAGATATGACTGCTAGACGCTACTTACAAGAGTTAGCTGACAAGGATTTACTTGTTCGAGTACATGGGGGAGCTGAAAAAATTCGCACAGGCTCCATTTTAAACAATGAACGTTCCAATATTGAAAAACAAAGCTTGCAGATTGCAGAAAAACAAGAAATCAGCCGTTTTGCAGGTCATTTAATCGATGAAGGTGAAACTATTTTTATCGGTCCAGGGACAACCTTAGAATCTTTTGCCCGTGAACTTCCAATCGATAATATTCGTGTTGTAACAAACAGTTTACCCGTCTTTCTTATCCTAAACGAACGAAAACTAACAGATTTGATTTTAATTGGTGGAAACTATCGCTCTATCACTGGAGCCTTTGTGGGAACACTAACCTTGCAAAACTTGGCCAATCTTCAATTTTCTAAAGCTTTCGTTAGCTGTAATGGTATTCAGGACAATGCGATTGCGACCTTTAGTGAGGAGGAAGGTGAATCTCAACGCATCGCCCTCAATAATTCCAATAAAAAATACTTACTAGCTGACAATAGTAAGTTCAATAAATTTGATTTTTACACCTTCTACAATATCTCTGATATTGATACCATCGTTTCAGATTCTAAACTGAGCAAAGAAACGTACGACCAACTTTCAAAACAAACAAAAATTATTCTTTCTAAACCATAAAACGATCCCCACCGATTGGTGGGGATTTTTATCAACAGTTTAATCAATAGTCTGAGTTTCCGCTACTTTCTTGTACCAGTGAGCTGATTTCTTCGGATAACGTTCTTGAGTCTCAAAGTTTACATAAAAGAGACCGTAACGTTTCTCATATCCATTTGACCATGAGAAGACATCCATTAATGACCAAATGAAGTAACCTTTTACATTAGCTCTATCTGCAATAGCATCAGATAATACTTCCAAGTGTTGTTTCACATAATCAATACGGCCATCATCGTAAACAGTGTTATCAACGAACTCATCTTTATAACCAAGTCCATTTTCAGTGATGTAAATTTTCTTGTAGTTTGGATAATCTTTCTTCACGCGCATGATTTGGTCATACAAACCTTGAGGGTAGATAATCCAATCCCAGTCCGTACGTGGCACATAATCCGGAGCTACACGACGACCAACACCTTTGATTTGGTACTTAGAGCTTCCTTTTTCACCCTTACCGTTATGAATAATTTCAGTTTCTCCATCAAAGGCTTCCATCCAGTCGCTCATATAGTAATTGATTCCAAGGAAGTCGTTCAAATCTTTCGCAGCTTCTAATACTTCGAAATCTTCTTCACGAAGATCTAAGCTGCCACCATTGGCAGCCAAGATAGCCTCTACCCCTGCCAGAGTCTTTTCAGAGTAGTGACCCAGATAAGTTGCATCCAAGATAAATTTATTATGGATAATGTCCTCCAACTCTGCCGCAATAACATCTGCAGGATTTTCAGGATCAAGTGGGTACTTGGTTGGGAGAGCGTGCACGACACCGATTTCTCCTTTATAGCCTTTCTCTTTATACAATTTTACCGCGCGTGCATGAGACACCATCATATTGTGGTGCGATTGGAAGACTTTGGCAAGGTCGTACTGAATACCTGGAGGGAATTTACCAACCAAGTATTGACCATCACCGATTGGTCCAATTTCATTAAAGGTTGTCCAATAGTTTACTTCTGGGAATTCTTCAAAACAGAAGGCCGCGTAGTCTACAAAGTGTTCAATATTTTCACGGTTTAAGAAGTCTCCATTTGAGTGGAGAGCTTCTGGCGTGTCAAAGTGATGAAGAGTTACAAAAGGCTCAACATGACGTTTGTGACACTCTGCAAATAGATTATGATAAAACTCGACACCTTTCTGATTTACTTGACCGTAGCCTGTTGGGAAAATACGTGACCAGGCAATGGAAATTCGAATGCCGTTGACACCATACTCTTCTGCTAGCTTGAGGTCAACTGGATATCGATTGTAAAAATCACTAGCTGGCTCCGCAGTGTACCAGTAGTTATCTTCAAGATATTTATCCCAAGCAACTGGTCCTTTTCCATCAGTATGCGTAGCACCTTCTGCTTGATAAGCAGCTGTTGCGCCACCGAAAATAAAGTCTTTTGGTAATATTTTTGTCATTTTTTTCACCTATTTCTTGATTTAAATAAAGTAAAAGTGAGAGGAGAGGAGTCAGTGAGCCATCCTTCTCCATCTCACTTCTTGTACCAAGTCACCGAATTGTGACATGAGGAGGTAAAAACGATATCTTTTTACCGACGAATTAATAAGGCGATTAGGAAATTCGCCATAGCGATTTCCGTAACGAGAGGGAACTATTTCATAGTCTCTATTATTAATCGAATTGTGACATGAGGAGGTAAAAACGATATCTTTTTACCGACGAATTAACAAGGCGATTAGGAAATTCGCCATAGCGATTTCCGTAACGATAGGAGACTATTTTATAGTCCCTATCGTTAATCGAATTGAGCTTGTACAAATGCTAGAGCACCTTTTCCATCACGAGTTAATTTGATGTATTGAGCACCTTCTGTTTTCGCAAGTTTAATACCAAGTTTATCTGTTTCTGCTTTCATATCTTCAAAGTTTGAAGCAACTTGAGGAGCAAGGATAACAAGATCAAACTCTGGCAACATTTCACGGTGAGCACCATAGCCACCTGCTGCTGCTTTCACAGGAACATTGTATTCTGCTGCTGCCTTATTCAAAGCATTTGCGAGAAGTCCACTTGTGCCTCCACCAGCACAGAGAACGAGGACATTTGTTTCTTCAGTGATTGAATTTTGTGCTGCTTCTACACCCGCTTTTTCAAGAATAGCATCTGCTTTCGCAGTGTTGAAGTTTGCAGCAACTTTTTCTTTCAATTCATCATTAGACTTACCTGAACGTTCTTCTTCAAGAATTTGTTCATCATAAACTTTAAGGAATGGATAGTAAATGACAACGTCAACCACAATTAGAAGGGCGGCAAGAATGAATGATAGCACTTGGAAATTCGTACCAAGAACTAGACCTAGTGGAGCTGGAGTTGTCCATGGTAGATTAGCAGTAAATGAGTTCATTCCAAGTGTTTCAATAAAGAATTTGAAGATCCATACGTTTGCGATTGGAGCAAAGATAAATGGAATGAAGAAGATTGGGTTTAATACAAGCGGTGCACCAAACAAGATTGGTTCGTTTACACCAAAGAAGGTTGGAACTACTGAAGCACGTCCGATTGCACGGTTACGTTTTGATTTTGTTAACCACATGAACATGAATGGAACAACCAGTGTCGCACCAGTACCACCCATGGTAACGATAAACATTTGTGTACCAGAAGTAAGAATCTTGTCAGCGTGCATACCTTGTTGAAGGAGATTCAAGTTCACTTCAGCATTTGCATAAGTAATCGCTGCAATTGCAGGCTCAACAATGGATGGGCCATGGATACCTACAAACCAGAAGAAGGCAAAGGCACCAAAGATAATCGTAATACCTAGATAACCATCAGCTGCTGAGAATAGAGGGGCAAAGAATTTACCAATTGCTTCAGCTACACTCGCACCAGCAAATTGACGAGCAAGAAGGTCAAGTGCGTATAGTGAAACGACAGAAAGTGTAAAGGGAATCACATCTTTAAAGACTTGTGAGATATTTGGTGGAACTTCGTCAGGCATACGAATAGTGACATTGTTCTTAACACAAACCTTATAGATGGTTACAGTAACAAAGGCAGCAAGGAAGGCTGAAAGCAAACCTTTTGTCCCCAAGAATCCAGTAGCTAGACCATTTTCGATAGGATCAGCTGCCAACATCAACAAACCAACAATTGCTGCCAACAGTGTTGACATATAGTTGATTTGATTGGTTTTCTCCATGCTGCGGTTTACTGAGTCGGTCAATGACTTAGCTGTTGTACCAGCTACCAAGAGAGCTAGAATCCCCATTGAATAGCTATAAGGTTTCATGAGGAGATTAACAACATCATCAGACCATTTAAATCCCCATGAATTTGGTACAAAAGCAATCAAGATAAAGATACTTGAGAAGAGAATAACAGGCATACCTGCAATGAAACCATCACGAATAGCACGAAGATAGATATTACGAGATAATTTTTCAAAGAAAGGTTTTCCTTTCTCAATAAATGCAATTAGTTTATTCATTACTTAACTCCTCTCTTGTAGAGTTCAATTAAGTGGTGCATCAAATCTTTTAACAAAATAGTTGTCATCAAGTGATCTTGACCATGCATCATGGTTACACTATAAGCTAAATCTTTACCAGCTGCTTCCTTAGTCAATAGACTTGTTTGAGCATGGTGAGCCTCTGCGATACAGCTACCTGCTTCCTCAACTAAGCTATCCGCTTTTGCAAAATCACCAGCTTCAGCAGCCTTCAAGGCTTCCAATAGTTTTGAACGAGCATCGCCCGCATAAGCTACGATTTCAAAACCTAACAATGTTACTTCTTCTCTATTCATGATAGAATTCTCCTTATATAATATAGTGTTAAATAAATTTTATGACAATAAACGTTGGATATGTAGAACTAGATAAACTCGTTCACTTTTATACAAATCAAGACCTGTATGTTGCGTAATCACATCATAGATCTTGGAACCAATCTCAAATGCTTTTGGATAAGATTGTTTGATATGGTCTTCCATATCTAGAAGCGATTGATTATCATCTCTAGAGCGGTCTAAATAATCCAGGAAATAATTCAAATGAATCATGAAGCGATCATAGAAATGATTATTCTCTTTGGTTCGTTGAATTGCATAGTCCTTTAGCACTTCTTCAACATTCCTGAGAATTTCTTTCCTCTTATCAATCGACTCAACTACTTGTACTTCATTCTCACCCTCAGCATTGATGAAATGATAAGCAATCCGAATAATTTCGTCCTCAGGAAAATGATCCGCTAGCTTCTGACGGTAAATTTCAAATGCTTCATTTGCGATTTGAAAAGCGACAGGATACTTAGTGGAAATATCTGGCAGATTACTATCCTTGTACCTTCCTTGTGCTAGAGCTTGGTAAGAACAGTAAATATGATCTGTCAAGGTTACGTAAAGATATTCTTGAATCGGATAATGATATTTCTTTGAAAGCTTATCAATAATCTCATAGGTCACTGTGATAAAATCAAGCGGAACATCTTTGAGAAGAGCCATAAAGTTTTCCCTGGACTCTTCGGTCTTCATCCGAAAGATTTTCTCAACCTGCTGTTCAGCAATCAAGTCTCCCTTCTTCTTTCCAAATGCAATCCCCTTACCAATTACAATCACTTCTTCTCCTTTATCATTCCTGACAAGCGAAACACTATGATTTATTGGATTTAGAATTCGAAACATGTCAACCTCCTTTTATATTTTAAAGGTATATTAGTACAAAAAATGACCACAAATGAACTAGAAAATCAGCCGATTTCTAATTCACCTGTGATCATGCCTAATATTACTTAGTAACACTCACCTTGTATTAACTTGTGATTTAAGTATAGCACAAGTAAGTTATTTTGTAAACCTTTACATACAACTTTTTTAAAAATTTTTTAGATTCATGTTCCTAAACTAGCAGGAGCTTCTTACACACGTTCTGTCCATGAAGTAGCTGTTGTTTGAAGGACTTTGTTGAGTTCGTCAATGTTTTCAAATCCAGTTGTACGTAGCCATTCGCGAGCTGCTGCTTCACCATCTTTGATGTAAGCTTCAACTGATCCAGCCCATGTTGCACGGCCACAAAGAACTCCGTTAAAGTTTGCACCTGATTCATGAGCAAATACAAGAGTATCTTGGAAGAGTTTAGCTGATACACCAGCACTCAAGTAGATGTATGGCAAGTTAGTTGCTTCATCTTGTGCTTTAAAGAAAGCTGCTGCTTCTTCACGTGTGTAAACTACTTCACCTTCAGCGAAGCCTTCAACATATTTAATGTTAACAGGAACTTCTACTTTCAAGACGTCAATGTTAAAGCGTGGGTCTGAGAAGACTTTCATAGCACCGATAACTTTGTGTGGTTTTACTTTCGCATATTCTACAGAACCTGCGTCAGCAATTTTTTCATCGTAAGCAAGGATTTCAAGGAAGAATGGGATATCTTCAGCCACACATTCAGAACCGATACGTTCGATGTAAGCTTGTTTTTCTTGGTTCAGTTCGTCTGAGCTATCTACATCATAGTAAAGCAAGAATTTAACTGCATCTGCACCTTCTTCTTTGATACGTTTTGCAGACCAAACATCCAAGCAGTCTGGCAAACGTTTAGTGCTTGTTGTGTCATAACCTGTTTTTTCATAAGCAAGGAGAAGACCAGCTTTTTCATCAAGAGCTTTTGTTGCTGGAAGTCCATACTCAGGGTCAAGAAGCATAGATGAAGCGTATTTAGTCAATTCATCTGCTACCAAGACTTTCAGTTCTTCCATTTGAGCCACAGTTGGTTCTTCTGTTTGGTGTTGTGCCATGAGGCGTTTCAAAGCACCACGTTGGTCAAATGCAAGAGCTGAGATGATACCATTTTCATCAGAAAGTTTTTCTAAGCGTGCACGTTTTTGTTCTGTTAAAGCCATTTTATACCTCTTTTACTATTAATTGATCATATAGAGCTTGATAGTTAGCCATGTTGACATGACCAGTCATTTTTTCTTGAGCATTAAGCATACCAAGGACATTTGCCTTGATGAGTAATTCTGCATCCGATTCTTTATGAAGTAGTCCTGAAGAAATCCCTGCCACAGTAGAATCTCCAGATCCGACAGGGTTGACTACCTGGATTCTAGGAATATCTACCTTGTAGAAAATATCACCATGTTTGGCAAAAGCACCGTTGGCACCAAGTGAAACGATAATCCATTCAATACCTGCAAACAAAGGTTCTTGAAGGACCTCTTTTAATTCATCCAAATCCTCAGAAACTTCTCTTCCTAGAAGCTGAGACAATTCCTCATTATTTGGTTTGATGACTGTTGGTTTATGTGGTGATTCAAGAACAGCCTGAAGAGCTGCACCTGAGCAGTCCAAAACTACAGGTTTGCCAGCTTGATTAGCAAGTTCTACCAAGCTCGCATAGTAATCAACTGGAAGGCCAGCTGGGAGACTACCTGAGATGGCCACTACTTCAACTGAGCCCAAGAGTTTTTTGAAATGTTCCAAAAAGTCTTGACCTTCCTGTTCCAATACTACAGGACCTTTTTCAAGAACTTCTGTTTGGTTGTCTCCGTGGAGAATAGCGATACAGTTCCGAGTTTCGCCATGAATGGAGAAGAAATCTTTCTTTACTTTATCATCGATATGTTCTACCAAAAACTCACCGAGTTTGCCACCAACTAAACCAGTAGCAAGAACAGAATCACCAAATTCTGAAAGGACTCGGGTAACGTTTAGTCCTTTACCACCAGCAGTTTTGGTTACATCCACCACACGATTGACAGTATCAATCTTCAACTCATCCAAAGGATAGGAAATATCGATGGATGGGTTCATTGTGACTGTTAAAATCATAGGTTACCTCTTAGTCGTGGTATTCTCCGCGATCCCATTTTTCAAGGAATTCAGTGAAGAAGTTTGCGTCTGTTTGTTGAGCATTGTGACTTTCAACGTGTTCAATTTTCGCAATCAATTTTTTGTTTTCTTCAGTTGGTTTGTATTCAGCATGAATGAAAGCTTCGATAATATCACACATAAGCAATTCACCAGTAATCTTACCACCAAAACCGATAACATTAGCGTTCAATTGTTCTTTAGCATAAAGGGCTGTTGTCATATCACGAACCAAGGCAGAACGGACACCTGGAACTTTATTTACAGCGTTGTTGATACCAACACCTGTACCACAGATACATACCCCAAGATCAGCTTGACCGCTAGTTACAGCTTCACCAACTTTTTTACCAAAGATTGGGTAGTGAGTACGTGTGTGGTCATAGGTACCAAAGTCAATGACTTCATATCCTTTTGATTTCAAAAATTCTGAAACCGCCATTTTTTCATCTGTTACGATGTGGTCACATCCAATTGCAATTCTCATTTTTAACTTACCTTTCTTACTGTAATCTAATTAGCACATTTTGTTCAACATATCAACACGAATTTGGTGACGACCACCGTCGTATTTACCGTTAACAAATCCTTTAGCAATGTTTTTAGCCAATTCATCACCAACAAGTTGTGCACCCATAGTGATCATACGTGAGTTGTTGTGACCACGAGTCATATAAGCTGAACGTTCGTCAGATACTTCTGCAGCAACCATTCCTTTGATTTTTGTTGCGACCATGAATGGACCAGCACCATAAGCATCAATCACGATACCAAGGTTTTGTTCTTCTTTGTTTACTTCTGCAGCAACAGCAAGAGTCACATCAACAAAGTCTTGACCTTCAGCTGTAACATCCACAACGTGAAAGTTTTCTTTTTCCAAGAAGTCTTTCACAACTTCTTTCAATCTCAAACCTGCAGCATCTGCACCGATAACAATAGACATATTGTATACTCCTTTTTATTTTTCTAGGCTAATAAAACCTTTTATAGTTAGCAGTTTATACTCTTCGAAAATCAAATTCAAACCACGTCAACGTCGCCTTGCCGTACTCAAGTACAGCCTGCGGCTAGTTTCCTAGCTTGCTCTTTAATTTTCATTGAGTATTACCTACAAAAAGCTTTCTAGCGGTTTATTGACAAATTGGATTGAATGAGATGACTTCCACCTTATTCAAGTTTAGGAAATCAGTTTCCTAGAAATAATCTCTCTTTCAAAGAGGATATAACAAGTGATTGTTTGTTTGTTACAAACATCATTTGTTGCTTACAAACATAATATACTCCTATTTCCGGAAAAAGTCAACAGTTAATGTTTGTTTTTGTGTTTTTTTAACTAAAAAATTTCGATATCAAAACCAATTTGATCCACTTGACCAGGTTCTAGGAGACGAACATTCTTCTTCTCTTCTAGATGATCTCCTTCTTCAAGGGATGTTGACAATCCAGACCATGGTTCAAAAGCAATGAAAGGTCCCTTATTTAAAGTTGACCAGATGATGAGGTTTGGGAACTCTTCAAAGTGCACTTTCAATCCTTTATCATGTTTACGAGAACGAAGGGCAATTGTTCTAGATTGTAATTCATCTAAGGTAACTGCATCTGTGCTAAACAAATCATAGCTGAGGTCTACTTCTTTTTGACCTTCTAGCCATGGACTTCTATCTTGGAAATCCAACATACCCGTTTCTGGGAAAGGACGTGGAACAGAGCAAGTCTCTTCTTTCTCAAACTCTAAATAGTAATCTTCATAAGTTTCGCCATCCAGTAGAGGACAATTAAAGCCTGGATGCCCACCAATAAAGTAAGGCATGAGCTTACTAGTTTCTTTATTGAAAATCTTGTATTGAGTCCGTACTGTCTTTCCAGTAAGGATATAAGTGATTTCTAGGCAGAAATGATAAGGGTAGTTTTGATAGCTATTCTCATCGTCTTCAATTGCAAAAGTTACACTGTTTTCCGTTTGTTCAACTAAGTCAAATTCTTTCTTGCGGACCAGACCATGACGAGGAATCTTTCCTTTGCTTTCTTGCCCTTTCTCATCTATATAGAAGGCTGTATCATCTCTCAAAGAACCACAAATAGGGAAGAGAACAGGAGCTTGTCCACTCCAATAAGTAGCATCTCCTTGCCACAAATACTCAAGACCTTCAGCATCTTTTATAGAAGACAGAGCCCCACCAAAACTGTTAAATTGAACACTTAATTGTTCTGATTTTAATTCAATTACCATTATTTTCTCCGATTTCTTGATAGTTTATAAAAAACTAGGCTGTCACTCCTAAAGGATGTCGACAACCTAGTTTTAACAATTTACATTTTATAGGAGCGCATTATTTTGCTTTTGCTGCGTACTCTTCGTTACGTTTGATCATTTGTTTTCTGTACCAAGCAAAGATACCGATATAGAATACAACGAAGACTACAGCACCAAGAATTGCTTTGATATCACCTGTTGTAGTGTTACCAATTGTCCAACCAAGAAGTTTTTCGATTGGTCCTTCAAGAGTTGAGTGAGTGATCAATTGAGTTTCGCTCACACCTGCTGGGAAGGCACCTACACCTTTAGCAAGTTCTGTTGCAAATGGTGCGATAAGGGTACCTGAAAGAAGGAAGAGTGGCAACAAGAGTGTTCCGAAGATAATCATACGGAGCAATTTACCACGTGTTACAACCAAGAGAGCTGGAGTAACACCCATAGCAATGATACCTGCAAGTGGCAAGATACCATTTCCGACTTTTGAAAGAAGCACTGCTTCAATCAACATGATTGGTGCAAGTACGTTGGCACAAGCCCAGATTTCAGCACGGCCAGCGATGAATGGCCAGTCAAGACCGATATTGAATTTACGTCCTTGAAGACGTTTAGTAGCAACATTTGTAATACCTTGTGAAAGAGGTTCTACAGCGGCGATAAACCATGAACCAATAAGTGAGAAGAGCTCCAAAGATACACCGGCAGTCAAACCAAGAGACAACCATCCTTTGATAACGAGACGCCATTTATCTGCATCGACAACACCTTCAATTGGATGTGGAGTTCCCATAATACCGATAACGATACCAAGAATGAAACCGATGAAGAATTTAGATCCCCAGAAACCGATTTTCTTGTTCAATTTAGCAGCATCAAAGTCATATTTATCAAGACCTGGGAAGAATTTTTCAAAAATCTTATCCAAAATCATGATAACTGGGTTCATCATGTAGTTCATGTGAGTTGAAGTCATTGGAGATGAACTTGGTGCATTAAGAAGGTCATCAAATGTAGGTTTCATCAAGTCAGAGTTGATGATTTTAAGAACCCCAACAAGTACAATAGCTGCTGTAGCAATCAATAGTGAAACCCCTTGGCTCACACCGTTGTTGTCTGCATACCATTTAATCAAAAGACCTGTGATAGACAAGTGCCAGATATCGAAGATATCAACGTCAAGTGTATCTGTTTTCTTCATAGCAAGCATCACTATGTTGACAATCAACATGATGAGCAAGAAGTAAAGTGTCCAAGCAGAACCCCAAGTGATTGTAGCAAGTGGTGCCCAACCAACGTCGGTAATACTCAATTGAATACCAGTATTTTCAACGAATTTTGCAAGCGACGCTGAGAAAGCGGTGTTTAGCATACCGATGATAGCACCGATACCAGTAAGGGCGATGGCAAGTTTGATACCACCTTCAAGCGCTTTGGAGAATTTCACTCCAAAAAGTAAAGCCAAAGCTGTCAAAATGATTAACATGATGACAGGTCCACCCATATCTAAGATGGGTTTGAAAAAGTCTTTGATTAGGTCAAAGATTGCATCCATAACAGTTCCTCCCTTTTTTATTTATGAATGTTAACAAATTAAAATTAGCTTAATCCGTGTTCTTTGATAGCTGCTTCAATATTGTCAAATACTGGAGCACTCATAGCTGGGATACGGAATAAGATTGGTCCAGCTTCTATAACTGGAATACCTGGTTCAAAACCAAGATCTGTCGCAGCAATTGGTGTAAAGATGTCATAACCTTTGATAAGGTCTTCGTTAACGTCTTTTACCATAACCGCATCACAGTGAACATCAAAACCGCGGTTTGAAAGTTCTTCTTCAAGAGCGCTTTTAATTTGGTGGCTTGAGTTAACACCTGCACCGCAGGCAGCAAGAATTTTAATCATATGGATTTCCTCCGATTTAATATTTTTAATAGACAAGATTAAGCGATTGCTTCAGCAATATAAGCATAGAGGGCTTCTGGTTCAGAAATTTTTGATAGGTCTTCAAGATGACCATTTCCAGTAAAGAAGTCCATCAACTGAGCAAGAATATTGGTTTGACTTGAACTTGAGTTATTAATGATAAAGAAGAGCAAGGATACTTCTACTTCCTTATCTGGCGCAATCATATTGTGGAAAGTCACTGGTTTTTCTAATCGAACCACCACAACTTTTTCAGCTAGATTATGAACAATATCAGTATGAGGAATAGCCACATTCGGCAAATCCTTACCTAAAAATTCCATATCTAAGCCGGTTGGAAATGACTTTTCACGCGTGATCAAGGCTTCACGATAAGTAGGAGTTACGATTTCTCGTTCTTCCAATAAAGTTGCAACCTGATCAAAGAGATGTTCTTGATTATCCGCTTCTAAGCAAAACACAAGGTTTTTGTCAAAGAAATGATCTAATCCCATAAGGTTTTCCCTTCTTTCCATTAACTTTATGCTATAAGTATAACACTATATGAAATCGTTGTCAATATTTTTCTGTTGTTTTTTGTCCTTTTTTTGATTTTTTTGTTTATTTTTTATCTTTATAACCAAAACAAACAATTAAAACAAACAATTTGAACGATTTAATTCTATTCTAAATGCAAAAAAACAGGCCTTTTCAGCCTGTTTATCATTTTTCATTATATTAACGTCTTATATATAATAAAAACTATTTTGAAAATCTACTCTTCATCCATGCTCAAGACGCTGAGGAAAGCTTCTTGCGGAACTTCTACTGATCCGATAGCTTTCATACGTTTCTTACCAGCTTTTTGTTTTTCAAGGAGTTTACGTTTACGAGAAACGTCACCACCATAACACTTGGCAAGTACGTTCTTACGAAGGGCCTTGATATCTGTACGAGCCACAATCTTGTGTCCAATTGCTGCTTGGATTGGTACCTCAAATTGTTGACGAGGAATGATTTTCTTGAGCTTATCAACGATGAGTTTCCCACGTTCGTAGGCAAAGTCCTTGTGAACGATAAAGCTGAGGGCATCCACCTTGTCTCCATTGAGAAGGATATCCATTTTGACTAGCTTAGATGGGCGGTACTCTGACAATTCATAGTCAAAGCTTGCATATCCACGCGTCGAAGACTTGAGCTTATCAAAGAAGTCAAAGACGATTTCAGCAAGCGGAATTTGATAGATAACATTAACACGGTTATCATCAATATAGTCCATAGTCACAAAGTCACCACGCTTGCGCTGAGCCAATTCCATTACTGCTCCGACAAACTCTTGCGGTACCATGATTTGCGCTTTAACATAGGGCTCTTCAATAGTCGCAATCTTGGTTGGGTCAGGGAATTCAGACGGGTTTGACACATCCATAGACTCCCCATCAGTCAAGTTAACCTTATAGATAACAGATGGAGCTGTCATGATGAGGTCGATATTGAACTCGCGCTCCAGACGTTCTTGGATAACATCCATATGAAGAAGTCCAAGGAATCCACAACGGAAACCAAATCCAAGTGCCTGAGATGTTTCTGGTTCAAACTGCAAGCTGGCATCATTCAGTTGCAATTTTTCAAGGGCTTCACGAAGGTCATTATACTTGTTTGATTCGATTGGGTAGAGGCCCGCAAAAACCATAGGATTCATCTGCTTGTAGCCATGTAATGGCTCTGCAGCAGGATTAGTTGCCAAGGTAACGGTGTCCCCGACACGAGTGTCCTGAACCGTCTTGATAGAAGCCGCAATATAACCAACGTCACCAGTAGCAAGGAAATCACGACCAACTGCTTTGGGTGTAAAAATACCGACTTCTGTAACATCAAAGGTCTTGCCATTGCTCATTAGCTGAATCTTATCGCCAGGTTTGACCACTCCGTCCATAACGCGAACTTGGAGAATAACCCCACGGTAAGCATCGTAAACAGAGTCAAAAATTAAGGCCTTCAGTGGTGCTGTAACATCACCTGTTGGTGCTGGCACTTTTTCTACGATTTGCTCGAGGATTTCTTCGATACCGATACCAGCTTTTGCTGATGCTAAGACTGCTTCGCTGGCATCCAAACCAATGACATCTTCAATTTCTGTACGCACGCGCTCTGGATCTGCAGCTGGCAGGTCAATTTTGTTAATGACTGGCATGATTTCCAAATCATTGTCCAAGGCAAGATAAACATTGGCAAGGGTTTGAGCTTCAATCCCTTGGGCAGCATCGACCACCAAAATAGCCCCCTCACAGGCAGCGAGCGAACGCGAAACTTCATAGGTAAAGTCTACGTGCCCCGGCGTATCAATCAAGTGGAAAATATAAGTTTCCTCATCTTTAGCAGTATAATTCAGCTCGATGGCATTCAACTTAATGGTGATCCCACGTTCCCGTTCTAGATCCATGCTATCCAAAAGCTGGGCCTGCATTTCACGACTTGAAACTGTCTCAGTCTTTTCCAAAATGCGATCTGCTAGAGTCGATTTCCCATGGTCAATATGGGCGATAATAGAGAAGTTACGAATCTTCTCCTGTCGTTTTTTCAATTCTTCTAAGTTCATGATTCTCTTCCTTTCAGGGTATCTATTTATTATAAATTGTTTTTGATATTTTGACAAGACCATACCCTGCTAGGAGTACTAATCTTCAGCGACAAAGCCGTCATTTTCGATAAAGTGGTGTTCTGTCATTCCTTGGTCTGTAAAAACAATCCCATGAAGGACACCACCATAAACAGCTCCTCCATCCATTCCAATCTTGCCATCTTCTGTAGTCCAAATCTCAGCTGTACCACGCTCTTGCTTCAGCAAACCATAAACCGGTGTATGACCAAAGACAATGGTTTTTCCAGTATGATTTTCGGCTTCGTGGAATGGTTTTCTAAGCCAGACTTTTTTATAATCTGTGGTTTCATGCCAGTCATCCAAGGTCAAATCAATACCCGCATGAACAAAGATATACTTGTCTGTCTCTACTACAAATGGCATTTGACGAATAAACTTGACCAAATCTGCTGCTTCAGTAGCAACACGCTTGGCATCTTCTACTCCGTCAACAGGAGCATCCAAGGGACGACCTAGGATTGAGTTAATGGTTGTATCTCCACCATTGCGACGATAGTGATCATAGCTTTCTTCTGGGTCATCGAGCCAAGTCAAAAACATATACTCGTGGTTTCCTGACAAAGAGATAGCCCCTTGATTATCCACCAATTCCTTAACTATCTCTAGGACACGACGACTATCCTCACCGCGATCAATCAAATCTCCTAGAAAGAGCAACTGGGTTTGACCATCCCAAGTTTTGAGAAGGTCTTCTAGCATCCCAGCTTTTCCGTGAACGTCTCCAATTACATAATAGTTTGTCATCTTATTTCTCCCTATTTCTCAACAATTCTCTGGCTTGCGTCAGGGCTGCTTCCGTCACATCATCACCTGCCAACATCTTGGCAACTTCCTCCACTCGCTCTTCAACCGTCAAAAGACGAACAGTCGAAACTGTTGAATGCTCATTGCTAATCTTCTCAATAAAGAATTGATAATCCGCAATCGCAATCACTTGTGGCAAATGGGAAATAGCCAAAACCTGACCATGCTGACCAATCTTGTGAATCTTTTGTGCAATAGCTTGGGCAACACGACCTGAAACTCCCGTATCCACTTCATCAAAGACAATGCTGGTCTTACCTTCTTTACGTGAAAAGGCAGACTTGATAGCTAGCATGAGACGGGATAATTCCCCACCAGACGCAACCTTGACCAAGGGTTTAAAGTCTTCGCCAGGGTTAGTTGAAATGTAAAATTCGACCATTTCATTGCCCTCACGACTGAATTTGCCCTTACTAAAACGAACCTGAAACTGGGCTTTTTCCATATAAAGGTCTTGAAGTTCTTGTTTAATCTCAGCTTCGAGCTGCTGGGCCAAATCATGACGAGCAGATGCAAGTTGACCAGCCAAATCGACAAGATTCACTTCCAACTTCTTAAGCTCTGTTTCCATGTCCTCAGACGAAAGGTTATTGCCTGTCAAGAGATTGTATTCTTCTGTAATCTTAGCAAAATAAAGCAAGACATCGTCTACAGTCCCACCGTACTTACGAGTAATAGTATGAAGGAGGTCCAAACGATTCTCAACCTGCATGAGACGATTACCGTCAAAATCAAGGTTCTCAATAATAGCTTCCAGACGCTTGCTAATATCTTCTAAGACATAGTAGGTCTCAGACAGAGAGCTTGAAATTTCACGGTACTCAGGGTCATACTCTTCAACACTTTCCATGTCATTCATGGCCGAACGAACATTGGCCAGACTTGAAAAGTCTTCATTGTCCAACATGCTGTAGGCATTGGTCAGCGTATCCGCAATATTTTTGTAGTTGAGAAGTTTCTCTCGTTCTTGGTTGAGAGCCAGGTCTTCTCCAGCCTGCAAGTTTGCAGCCTCAATCTCTGCCATTTGAAATTCCAACATTTCGATACGAGCCTTGTGTTCCTGTTGGTTTTTCTTTACTTCCAAAACCTGCTTGCGCATTTTTCGATAGGCATCAAAACTCGTCTGATAGGTTTCTTTCAAGTCCCAAAAAGCTGCGTCGCCAAATTCATCCAGCATCTGGATGTGCAGTTGAGGACGCATTAACTCTTCCTGGTCATGCTGACCATGAATGTCCACAAGATGTTGCCCAATAGCACGTAAAACAGACAGATTGACCATCTGGCCATTTACACGGCTAATACTACGACCATTTTGCAGAATTTCCCGACGGATGATAATTTCATCACCCAATTCCAAACCTTGCTCATCAAAAATTTCCTGCAAAAGACGACTATTTTCAACTGAGAAAAGCCCCTCAATCTCTGCCTTTGGTGCACCATGACGAATAACATCTGTCGTCGCACGAGCTCCCAACATCATATTCATGGCATCAATGATAATCGACTTCCCTGCACCTGTTTCACCAGTCAGGACAGTCATTCCCTTTTCAAAATTGAGGGAAATAGCCTCAATAATGGCAAAGTTTTTTATCGAAATTTCAAGTAACATATAGACCTACCAATTTTTTACTTGTTCAAAGATTTCCTCGGCTAGACTTTCACTTCTGGCAATAACTAAAATCGAACTATCATCAGCCAAACAGCTAAAAATCTTGTCCGCAAAAGTCTCTGTTAACTGAGCTTTTACAAAAGCCGTATTTCCTGGAATAACTTGGAGATTGATCATCTTATCCATCAATTCTGCCGATTCGATATTGTCTTCAGCCAGTTGCAAACTTTTTACGATTGATTTTGGCAATTCATAGACATAGGTGTTGTCTCTCAAAGGAATTTTGACAATACCTAGCTCTTTGATATCTCGTGATACCGTTGCTTGAGTAGCAGTGATACCTGCTTCTTTCAAATGTTCTACAATTTCTTCTTGCGTACCGATTTGATAATCTGTCACAAATCGTCTAATTTTTTCAAGTCTCTCTTTTTTATTCATTTTTAAATTGACTATGCGCCCTCTCTACTACTTCTTCAATCTCAGCAAGAACCTGATTGCTTGCTGACTCTTCTTTTTTCAAATAAGCTAAAAACTCAATATTTCCATGACCACCTTGGATAGGAGAAAAATCTAGACCAAGGACTGAAAAGCCTTCCTCTACTGCCATAGCTGTGATAGATTCAAGGACATTCTGATGGACCTTGGCATCTCTAATAATACCATTTTTCCCGATTTGCTCACGCCCTGCCTCAAACTGGGGCTTAACTAGAGCCACGACCTGACCTTGATCTGCCAAGACTCGGTGCAAGGCAGGCAAAATCAGACTGAGGGAAATGAAACTCACATCAATACTGGCAAAGCTCGGTTCCTTTTCAAAATCAGTCTTTTCAGCATAGCGGAAATTGAACTGCTCCATGCTGACAACACGTGGGTCTTGGCGTAGTTTCCAAGCCAACTGATTGGTACCAACATCAACTGCAAAGACTAACTCAGCACCATTTTGCAACATGACGTCGGTAAATCCCCCGGTAGAGGCACCGATATCAATCGTTGTCGCCCCGTCCACTGACAACTCAAAGACCTGCAAGGCTTTTTCCAATTTCAAGCCACCACGGCTAACATACTTGAGTTTCTCACCCTTGAGTTTTAATTCGGTGTCGTCTGGGATTTTCTCTCCTGGTTTGTCAAAACGTTCTCCATTCAGGACTGCTACGACTAGACCAGCCATGACACCGCGCTTGGCCTGTTCTCGCGTTTCAAACAAGCCCTGTTTATAAGCTAGTACATCCACTCTTTCCTTAGCCATTGATTCTCAAACTTTCTACTACACTTACAATCGATTCTATCTCAAAAGGAACCTGCTGGGCAATTTCTTCTAGTTTTGCATTAGCTTGATCCAGAGTTTGGTTACAAAAGGCAACAGCCTCTTCCAAGCCTAACAAAGCAGGGTAGGTTGACTTTTCTGCCTGCAAGTCCTTTTGCGGTGTCTTGCCGATTTCCTCAAAACTAGCTGTCACATCAAGCACATCGTCTCTGACTTGAAAGGCAAGTCCAATCAATTCGCCAACATTTTTCAGTTTTGCCTGCATTTCAGGAGCCAATTCAGCTATAATAGCAGCTGCCTGGAAGGGATAGGCTAGTAACTTCCCAGTTTTATTAGCATGAATAGTCTGGAGTTCTTTCAAGGACAGATGCTGGTGTTCGCCTTCCATGTCCAAAACCTGCCCTGCTACCATGCCCAGACTTCCTGAAGCAAGAGATAAGTTGGCAATTAAGTCCACCTTGATCTGACTTGGCAAATCTGCCTGCGCTATCAAGGCATAGGGATCAAGGAATAAAGCATCTCCTGCCAAAATGGCCATTGCTTCGCCAAATTTCTTATGATTGGTCAAACGCCCTCTACGATAATCATCATCATCCATGGCAGGAAGATCATCATGAATCAAGCTTCCTGTATGAATCATTTCCAAGGCCGCAGCCACCTGCGCGTGAGCAGGTTTAATAGCGACCTGCAAGGCTTCCAGAACTTCTAACAAGAGAAAAGGCCGAATACGCTTGCCACCAGCATGAATGGAATAGAGAACAGACTCTCGCAAACTAGAAGCAAACTGCTGGTCTCCATAAAAATTTTCCAAAGCCGACTCGACAAGAGCTAATTTTTCTTGCTTCTTCATTCAAAATCACTTTCTGTTCCGTCTTCTTGCATGACCTTGACCAAGGTCTTTTCAGCCTTGTCCAGCGTCGCTTGAAGCTCTTTTGACAAGAGCATGCCCTTTTGAAAGGCCGCAATCGCATCTTCTAAAGCAATTTCACCATTTTCCAAACTTTGGACAATGGTCTCCAGTTCTGCTAGATTTTCCTCAAATTTCTTTTGTTTTGACATCTTTAACCTCTAATTCTACTTGACCATCTCGCATCAAAATCGTTACTTGGTCTTTCTTCTTCAAATTCTCAACAGAATCGATCACTGACTCTTCTTTTTTAACAATTGCATAGCCACGCGCCACGATACGACTGGTATCCAACATCAGTAAGGCTTCTGATAATCTCTTGACCTCCGCAACCTTGGTATCATAAACTAGTGCCATTTGGCTACGTAGGAGCTTATCCAACTGACCCAGGTGGTCTTGATAGCGTTGGATTTTGGTCACAGGTGATAATTGCACCAGTTGATGTGTTCTTACTTGTACTAGTTGTTTGTTATCGGAAATCTGTGTTCGCAAACTTTGTTTTAAACGCAGTTGCAATTGATCCAAGCGTTGCAAATAACCGTCATACAAGCGCTCTGGTTGTCTAAAGATAACAGACTGACTGCATTTTTTCAAAGCTTCTTGTTTCTTAGATAAGACATTTCGGACTGCCGTTGCCATCCGTTTTTCCTGATTTTGCAAATGAGCTAATAGATCCAACTTGGTCACAGGTGTTGCTAGTTCAGCAGCAGCTGTTGGCGTTGCAGCCCGTCTATCTGCCACAAAATCCGCCAAGGTCACATCTGTCTCATGCCCCACACTAGAAATAATTGGCAAACGAGATTCAAAAATAGCTCGTACCACAATTTCTTCGTTAAAGGCCCAGAGATCCTCGATGGAACCACCACCACGACCAATAATGAGCAAGTCCAAATCGTCACGTTGATTGGCACGCGCAATATTTCGAGCAATTTCCTCCGCAGAACCCTCACCTTGTACCTTGGTCGGATAGAGAAGAATGTCGACACCCGGAAAGCGCCTGCTGACGGTCGTGATAATATCTCGAATAACGGCTCCACTACGGCTGGTCACCACACCAATCCTCTTAGAAAATTGGGGAAGAGGTTGCTTGAACCGTTCTTGAAACAGGCCTTCTTCTGTCAATTTTTTCTTGAGTTGTTCAAACTGAATCGCAAGCACCCCAACCCCATCAGGCTCAGCCTTTTCAATGATGATGGAGTAGCTACCACTCGGCTCATAAACCTGCACGCGCCCAATCACATTGATCTTCATTCCTTCTTCCAGGTCAAAGCCTAATTTCTGATAAATCCCAGACCAGATGGTCGCTTGAATGACTGCATGGTCATCCTTTAGGGAGAAATATTGGTGAGTAGGTCTTTTACGAAAGTTGGAAACTTGGCCAGTTAAATAGACCCGTTCCAAGTAAGGGTCTTTATCGAATTTCATTTTCAGATACTTGGTCAAAGTTGTTACCGATAAATACTTTTCCATCTCCACCTACTATTCATTTCCTTGCTCTTTCATGGGTATTATTATACCAAAAATATGCCTAAAAATCTTCATTTATGTACCATTATAAGGGAAAAATAGAAAAAGGAGGCAAGGCCTCCACATTTGATTATTTACTGTCTCGAGCTTCCTCCAAAATCTTTTCGATCTTGGTGGTCAACAGGTCGATAGCAACGGTATTGCTAACCCCTTCAGGAATGACGATATCAGCATAACGCTTGGTTGGTTCGATAAACTGGTGGTACATGGGTTTAACCACGCCTAAGTACTGGTCAATAACGCTATCAAGACTACGGCCACGCTCTTCCATATCACGCTTGATCCGACGAATAATGCGCACATCATCATCCGTATCCACAAAAATCTTGATATCCATCAAATCGCGCAGGCGCTTATCCTCTAAGACCAAAATCCCCTCAACGATAAAGACATCTTGAGGCTCCTGACGATAGGTCTTGCTGCTTCGTGTATGCTCTGTATAGTCATAAGTCGGAATGTCCACTGGACGCCCTGCCAACAATTCCTTAATCTGCTCGATCATCAAGTCTGTATCAAAGGCAAAAGGATGGTCATAGTTGGTTTTGACACGCTCTTCAAAGGTCAAATGAGACTGATCCTTGTAGTACGAATCATGCTCAATCATGGAAATCTTTTCATCAGGGAAATGCGATAAAATGGCTCTTGAAACACTGGTCTTTCCTCCACCAGAACCACCTGTCACTCCGATAATGATTGGTCTATTTTGCATGCTATCCTCCGTTTTTTTATCCGTCGTCTATTCTATCACATTTTTTGCAAAATTTATAGTCTGATTTGGATAGTTTAAGGGAAACATTTCCAATCCCTACACCCAGTTAGACTAGCTAAAAACCTTCCTTGGCTTATAGAGATTATCCCGTTTTTCTAAAATTGCTAGCAATGTATCGCCTTCAAAGGCAGCCAGTTCTTTGTCTGTTTGGTCTAGCTCGATAAAGCGACCAAAGCGCACTTCTGTAGCCTCTTCTGGACTTAGGAAAACCTTGACGAGGTCCCCTGTCCCAATCTCTAGAGGATGGAGAAAGTCAAGCTGACCATCCTCCACTTTTGCAGCAATTTCTTCCAAGGTAAGAGCATCCTCCAGTTTTAAACCTGCCGCACTGGTCCGTGTCAGATGTGACATATGGGCAGCATAACCAAGCTTCTCTCCCAAGTCAACTGACAAGGTACGGATGTAAGTCCCCTTACTACATTTAACACGAAAAGTAAAGCGTGCAAGTTCGCCATCATAAGAAATCGGACTTGTTCGCTCAAATTGATAAATGGTCACCTGACGTTCTGGACGTTCCACTTCCTGACCAGCACGCGCATACTCATAGAGCTTACGACCATTGACCTTGACTGCCGAATACATAGGCGGAATCTGAATAATAGGTCCTGTCAGACTAGCGATTGCTTCATCAACAAGCTTTTCATCCAAGTGCGATAAAACAGGTGTCTCTGCGACCACTTCCCCACTGGCATCCTCAGTCGTCGTGGAATAGCCCAGAGTGATTTCCCCCTCATAGACCTTACCCTCGTCCTGCATAAACTCGACCATGCGTGTCGCCTTGCCAACCGCAATAGGCAGAACTCCCACTACATCCGGATCCAAGGTCCCACCATGTCCAATTTTCTTAGTTCCTAAAATCTTACGCAGTTTAAAAACCGCATCATGCGAGGTCATCCCCGCTTCTTTTTTTAAGTTAATAATACCGTTCATGTGTTGCTTTCTGATTTCATTCATGAAATATCTTCTTCAAGAATTGTAATGTAATTATCTTTTGTAACAAAAGATTTGCTGCTTTTCTTCTAGTGATGGATATACCTCGTTTATTTCCTTCTCCCGTTTTCATCAAAGTTTTTCTTCAATGCAATCTCTGTTGAAATCATCGCGCCAACTAAAGGGATTGTCTGAATCATCGTGATAATAAAGCCAACAGTACTCATTGTCTCCGTTCCCTTTTCAAAAACAATGGCCATGGCAATCACGGAGAGAGGTGCTGAAAGTAGTCCGCAAAGATACCATACTTTCCCAAAATATTGATTCGCAAACTTCCATGTTTCTTCATTCCTCATGGACCTTTTTGTTCGGTATCCGAATACATAATTGATTTCTTTCGGTGTTCTCCTGAAAAATAGCCAGCCAAATAAAAGCATAGTTAACGGAATAAGTAAAACTACGATTAGCATGAATATCCTAAATCCCATTTAAATTCCCTCCATTACTTTTACCTCTAAATGATAGATTCCGATCATGTCAGCAATCTGCTTGTCTTTTTGATCGATTTGATCCACTAGTTGAGTACGTTCACGCTCAAAATCATCGCGCAATTGCTCAATTTGACTTTGTAGCATTTTTTTACACGTGCGCTAGAACGTGCTATCCTATCAAATACATTTCTTACAAATCGCCCATTTGCATTTTTATTTTCAGGATTGTTACTATGTAATTCTAAATATTTTTTTAATGTTTCTTTTGCAGAATCATGCAAAATGTATTTATCATTTAATTTTTTTTCGTTTATAGCTTTAAGATTTCGTTTTTCGGAATCTGAAATATCCTTCTTGTCAATTTTTTTATTAGCTCTTTCAACTTGTTCTTTTAGATTTTTTTCTCTTACTTCTCTATCCTTTATATACTCGCTGTTAGATTTTGCACCTTTACTTTTATTAAGCGATTCATTAGTTGCTGCTAAATTTTCCTTTTTGTTTGCTAAATCTGCAGTATCTATATCAGCAATCTTTCTCCAAGAATTTTCAAAAATTTGTTTACGTGCTACAACGTGATCCAAATTTGCGTTTTCATTTAATTTTAAAGTTTTTCCAGTACATTCATCCTTTAAATTTCCAGATTTTTGCTTTTCTTTCATAGGATTCTTTGCATCAGTATACCTTTTATCTTTCATTATTTTAGCACCCTCTTCTTTTGTATAACCATTAGGATGTTTATCGTTATACTGCTTAAGAAGCGTGTCACTTGTCATATCTAAACCAATTTGATTCGCAAATTGATCCCAGATTTCATCTAAAATAACATCTCCTAATTTATCTGGTGAACTAATTTCTTTACATTCTAGTTCTAATTTTTCGAGATTAGAAAACTCCATTGTAAATTGCTGATCCAATAGTTCTTCTAATTCGTCATAGTTTATATTTTTAGACTCATCTACTTCTTCAGTACCCAATACTAATAATTCATTTTCCACTGCTTTTTCACTCTCCCTTCAGTGCTTCAAATTTCGCTTTCATGGTAGGATTTTTTCGAGTTAATTTTTTTACTGAAACGTCTTCCAACTTGTTATTTGCAAGACGAAGTTGGTTTTCAGATGTGGTTAGGAATTTCTTGACCTCTTCCATGCGTTTGATGGCCTTGTCGATTTCATCGATAGCTTTACCAAAGTTAGTCGAAGCTGAATTGTAGTTCTTGGCAAAAGCTAATTTAAAGGCATCCAAGTCTTCCTCAAAATGCGTAATATCAATATTTTGCTCCCGAACCAAGGCCAACTCTTGCTTGTATTTCAAAGAATTAAGAGCCGCATTTCGCAAAAGACCAATCAACTGGATAAAGAATTGAGGGCGAACAACATACATCTTTTCATACTCGTGGCTGACGTCAACAATCCCTGTGTTAAAGTAGTCGTTATCTGCCTCAAGCATAGTCACCAGAACGGCATATTCGCAATTCTTTTCACGACGGTCCTTGTCCAATTCCTTGTAAAAATCCGCATTCTTGTGCTTCTTCTCAGTCCCATCCGCTTCATTTTTCATCTCAAACATGATGGAAATGATTTCTACTCCATTTTCATCACTCTCACGGAAGATAAAGTCTCCTTTGGAACCACGCGCAGAGACCTTGTTATCCTTCTCAAAGTAAGCATTTGGAAAGGCAAAACTGCGGACCTTGTTAAACTCACTCTCTGCATACTGTTCCAGACTTTCCCCGATTGCTTTTGTAGATTGTTGAGCCTTGAAATTCTTGTAAAATTCGACTTGTTCACTGGCTGCTTTAAGCTGGGCTTCGTAGTTTTTCTTAACTGAAGCAAGAGAAAGCTCATTTTCCTTTTCTTGCAAGAGGAGCTGATTTTTGACCTGATCCCGTTCTTTTTCTAGATCAGAAAGGGTCTTTTGCAGTTGATTTTCATGCTCCAAACGCAAGGTGGCCAATTGGTTTTCCAAGGCCTGTACTTCCTTGTCCTTAGCCAAGAGAGCCTGATGGCTGGTCTGTTCAACCTCTTTCTTGGCCAACTCTTTCTCTGTATCAAAGTTTTGAATTTGACTCTGCAATTGTGCGATTTCTTGGTCTTTTTGAGCTAGTTTAGACTGTTGTTCATTCATGGCCTTTTGCTCAGCCAAGGCCAGTTCCTGCTTCATTCGATCGTGCAATTCCTTATCAAACTCAGCAGTTCTCACTTGGGACAAAAGTTCGGCATACTGACTTTCGTTTACTGTAAAGACTTCCCCACAGTTAGGGCATTTGATTTCGTTCATATCGTTCCTCTTTCTAGACTTCTGTAACCATTATATCATGCCTGAGGGAAAATCAAAAACAGTGAGTCGAAACCCACTGTTTATCTTCTTTTACTTTAAATTTTTTCCAAGGCCAAACGCAAATCTTCAATCAAATCCTCTACATTTTCAAGACCAATAGACAAGCGGATTTGGTTTGGAGTGACACCTGCTGCTTCTAGGTCTTTTTCTGACAATTGACCGTGAGTAGTTGTAGCTGGATGAACAACAAGCGATTTAGCATCTGCCACGTTTGCTAGGTCAGAAAAGATTTCTAAATTATCAATCACCTTGCGGGCTTCTGCCTCCCCACCTTTGACATGGAAGGTAAAGATTGAACCCACACCTTTTGGCAAATATTTCTCAGCCAAGGCATGGTAAGGACTGTCTGCTAGTTTTGGATAGTTTACCTTTTCTACCTTAGGATGGTTGACAAGGAAATCAACAATTTTCTCAGCATTTTCCACATGGCGTTCCACACGAAGTGAAAGAGTTTCAAGCCCTTGGAGCAAGAGAAAGGCATTAAATGGAGACAAGGCTGCGCCTGTATCACGAAGTAATTGAACACGAACAGCGATAATAAAGGCTGCTGCACCCACATCACGAGTATAGCTCAAATTGTGGTAACTTGGGTCTTCCTCAACAAATTGAGGGAATTTCCCTGACGCCGCCCAGTCAAAACGACCACTATCGACAATCACTCCTCCAATAGTCGTACCATGCCCACCGATAAACTTAGTTGCAGAGTGAATGGCAATATCTACACCGTGAGAAAAGACATTAATCAAGTAAGGTGTTGCAAAGGTATTATCCGAAACAAGTGGAATCTGGTGTTTATGCGCAATCTCAGCCAATTGTTCCAAGTCAGGAATGTTAATCAAGGGATTCCCCAAGGTTTCAATCAAGACAAGCTTGGTATTGTCATTGATAGCTGCTTCTACTTCCTCCAAATTATCCACATCGACAAAGGTTGTTGTGATACCATAACGAGGAAGGGTTTCTTTCAAAAGATTGAAGGTCCCACCGTAAATAGTTGAGGCTGCCACCACGTGGTCACCAGCGTGGGCAAGCGCCAAAATCGTATAAGTCACTGCGGCCATACCTGATGCTGTTGCAAGTGCTCCGACACCACCTTCAAGGGCAGCGATTCTTTCTTCAAAAGCAGCTGTTGTAGGGTTGGTAATACGAGTATAGATATTCCCTGGTTTTCTCAAGGCAAACAGATCAGCACCTTCCTGCGTATCATCAAAAACGAAGGATGTTGTTTGATAAATCGGCACTGCACGAGACTTGGTAGCTGGATCCACAACTTGTCCAGCATGTAGTTGTAGAGTTTCAAATTTAAAATCACGAGTCATAAGGCGACCTCCAAATAGTTTGATTAAGGATATTGTAGCACTATCGACCTATCTTGACTAATATCTCTTTTCTATATTTTGATATAAGGAGCGACTATTACTTCTTACAAAACAAAAAAAGCACGACTCAATCGTGCTCATTTCCTTAATCTACATAAGTATCTTCGTTTTTATTGAGGAAGGCATATGGAAGACCCATCAAGAGGCCTCCTCCGATAAAGTTTCCGATGAAGGTTACTCCCCAATGACGGAGCATATTTCCAACACCGAAGTTAGCAATTGAATCCGCAGCAACACTGAATTTCACAATCGCGAAAGAAGCAAAGTTCGCAGCAATGTGCTCGTTTGTTAAGAATACAAACATGTAAATCGCTGACAACACAAGCCAAAGTTTGGCACCACCATCTTTGACCAAAACAAATGAAAGAATGGCAATGTTTACAAAGATATTGGCTAAAATACCTTCAAGTAAGACTAACTCATTTGAACGGCCTAACTTCATCTCAACAACTCCTGAGATGAAACTATCGTGAGTCAGATGTGCATAGGCTGCTGAGTGAGCAAAGCCCCAACCTGCTATCAAAGCTCCGATAAGGTTGAACAAGGTACAGTAAAGTAAAATCTCAGCTGTTTTTCTCCAAGAGATTTTTTTCAAGAAACTACCAGCAGTCAAGAACATCATGTTTGATGTTACCAATTCGGCATTCAAGAAAACAATGTAGGCCAAGCCCCAAGCGAAGACAAATGGGAAGAGGAAGCGTCCACTACCTGGCGCGATTTTATTAATCAAGTCAGCCCCAACTGCACCAGCAGCTGTACTGAAGGTTAAAAAAGCACCTGCAAACATAGAACGAATCGCATACTTAAATTTGCTTTGGCTATAAAGACTTTCTTTCTTCTTGCAAGCAAATTCAATCTTTGAGATAAATTCTGAAGAAACCATAATAAACTCCTAAAAATTTTTTACCTGATAATTATATCACAAACTCTTGAATTTAGGAAGCGTTTTCTGTATTTCATAAAAGTTTATTTTTATGAAAAGCTTAAAAAATCAGTGAAATCCAGGATTTCACTGATTTGTATTAATAAAATTGTTTATATGGTTGATTGAAAGCTGTTAGGATTTCATCAGATGTTTGTGAATAATCTTTTGTTTCTTTCAAATCGCCTTTTACAATAATACGTTCTGTAGCGGCAAGGTCTTCACAGGTTACTAATGTAATCTCATTTACCCCATCTCTATCATCAACTTCATCAACACGATCCGGTGTAACACGTTTGACTTCACGTATTTCATAAGTATAAACTTTATTTTTATCGGTTAGATAAATCTTCATACCATTTTTAGCGTTATCTAAAGGAGAAAATAACATTTTATTAGCATTATTGACACCAAAAATATGATGACTAGCTAGACTATAATTTCCTTTCCCCATCACTTGATCGCGTTTCATCGTACCAGCACCATAGAAGAGATTGACATTATCAAGCCCTTTAAAAATTGGCAGATTCATTTCTAATTCAGGAACTGCAATTCCACCGATAACTGGTAATTTTTGAGCATCCCATTGAGAAGCTAGAACAGCTTCCGAAGAGATAGCATTGACAGAATCAAAATCAAAATTTCCTTCTGTATCCTGATTTTCTTCTATTTTTTCTTTTGATACCTGACTGACTTGGTATTTATTGGTATTCCAAACTATGAAAATATCACGAATTTTAGCATTAAAAATCAAAGCAATTGATAGTAGTATCAGAAATCCTGCTAGGATATTTGTCAGCAGATTTTTTCGTTTATTTTTCTTCTTATTATTTTTTTGAGACATTATGCTTCACCTTCTGTTTCGTTTTCTGTCCCAACTTCTTCTTTTTCTGCCGCTGCAACCGTAGTAAAGGTCACAATTTTAGCATCTTGATCCAGACGCATTACTTTAACTCCCATAGTTGAGCGTCCTGTTTGTGAAATATTGGCAACATTGGTTCGAATCATGACACCTGTATCAGTGATAATCATCAAGTCTTCATCACCTTTAACGGTCATAAGACCAGCAAGAGAACCATTCTTATCTGTAATTTTAGCGGTTTGCATCCCTTTACCGCCACGACCTTTTGTTGGATATTCAGTCGCAACTGTGCGCTTACCAAATCCTTTTTCTGTGATGATAAGAACCTCGTCCTGGTCTGTGATCACACTAGCACCAACAACTGTGTCTCCGTCACGAAGGTTAACACCTTTCACACCAGTGGCGATACGGCTCATGCCACGAACGGCCGATTGATTAAATCGAACTGCATAACCAAACTTGGTACCAATGATAATATCCGTATCTTCTTCCGTCAACAAGACATTAATCAACTCATCTTCATCCTTGAGGTTTAAAGCCTTGAGACCATTCTGACGAATGTTAGCAAATTCCTTGACGCTGGTTCGCTTCACAATACCATGACGGGTTGTGAAGAAGAGGTAAGCATCATCACTGCGTTCAGACTCAACATTGATGATGGTCTGGATACTTTCACCTTCATCTAATTTCAAAAGATTGACGATTGGCAAGCCCTTAGCTGTACGGCCATACTCAGGAATTTCATATCCTTTCAGGCGATAGACACGTCCTTTATTTGTAAAGAAGAGTAGGTGATCATGGGTGCTAGTCGACACTAACTCACGAACAAAATCATCATCCTTAACGCCGGTTCCTTGGACACCACGACCACCACGTTTTTGAGCGGTAAATTCAGCTTGGTCCAGACGTTTGATGTAGCCTTTGTTTGACAGTGTAATCAAGACATCTGATTCTTCAATCAAGTCTTCATCTTCAAGACTCAAGACTTCACCGACCATCAATTCCGTACGACGTTTATCGCCAAACTTACGCTTGACTTCGTCTAATTCTTCTTTGATGATTTGAGAAACACGTTCTGGCTTAGCAAGAATATCTGCCAAATCCGCAATCAGAGCCAAGAGGTCATCATACTCAGACTGAATCTTATCACGTTCCAAGCCTGTCAAACGACGGAGGCGCATGTCTAGGATAGCCTGACTTTGACGTTCAGAAAGCTTGAACTTACTCATCAATTCAGCTTGAGCTTCCGCATCCGTTTCACTAGCACGGATAATACGAATCACTTCGTCGATATGGTCTAGCGCAATCAAGAGACCTTCTAAGATATGAGCACGCGCTTCTGCTTTTTCCTTATCAAAACGAGTACGACGAACAACCACTTCTTTTTGGTGCTCGATATAAGCATCCAAAATCTGACGAAGGGACAAAATCTTTGGTACACCATTTTGAATCGCCAACATATTAAAACCAAAGTTGGTTTGCATCTGGGTCATCTTGAAGAGGTTATTGAGGATAACATTTGCTGAAGCATCGCGCTTAACTTCAATAACAAATCGAACACCTTCACGGTTTGATTCATCACGGACTGCTGTAATCCCCTCAATACGTTTTTCCTGAACCAAACGAACAATATGCTCATGCACCTTGGTTTTATTAACCATGTAAGGAAATTCCGTTACAACTATGCGCTCACGGCCGGTCTTAGTTTCTTCAATTTCAGTACGAGAACGAAGAACAATAGAACCTTTACCTGTTTCATAAGCCTTATGAATGCCTGATTTCCCCATGACAAGGGCACCAGTTGGAAAATCTGGACCAGGCAAGACTTCCATCAAGTCCTTAGTGGTCACTTCAGGATTATCCATAACCAACTTCACTGCATCAATGGTTTCACCCAAGTTATGAGGGGGAATATTGGTCGCCATCCCAACGGCAATACCAGTTGCTCCATTGACCAAAAGGTTTGGAAAACGAGCTGGCAAGACCAAGGGTTCACGCTCATTGGCATCATAGTTATCAACAAAATCAACCGTATTCTTATTGATATCACGAAGCATTTCCAGAGCAATCTTGCTCATACGTGCCTCAGTATAACGCTGGGCGGCAGCACCATCGCCATCCATGGAACCAAAGTTTCCATGCCCATCTACAAGCATGTAACGGTAACTCCACCATTGAGCCATACGAACCATAGCTTCATAGATAGAGGAGTCCCCGTGTGGGTGGTATTTACCCATGACATCCCCTGTAATACGAGCAGATTTTTTATGAGGTTTGTCTGGAGTAACACCCAATTCATTCATTCCATAGAGAATCCGACGGTGAACAGGTTTCAAGCCATCTCGAACATCAGGAAGAGCCCGCGCTACGATAACACTCATGGCGTAATCGATAAAGCTCGTCTTCATCTCCTTTGTCAGATTGACATTCACTAAATTTCTATCCTGCATTAATAAATGCCTCATTTCACTATTAGTAATTAATAATATTATACCATAATGTCCGCCATATTTCAGGTATCCAAATTAGCTAAAACGTTTACATCAAGAACTCCAAGGCATATTCGTGACAAAGTTTTTTAAAAGTGATAGAATTAAAATAACTGGGGAAATCCCTGAATAAAATTAAGGAGATGTTTAGAACAATGACTTCAACTAAACAACACAAAAAAGTTATCCTTGTCGGAGATGGTGCTGTAGGTTCATCTTACGCTTTTGCACTTGTTAACCAAGGAATTGCACAAGAGCTTGGAATTATCGAAATTCCACAATTGCATGAAAAAGCTGTTGGTGACGCGCTTGACCTTAGTCACGCCCTTGCCTTCACTTCACCTAAAAAAATCTATGCAGCTCAATACTCTGACTGTGCAGACGCTGACCTTGTTGTAATCACTGCAGGTGCTCCTCAAAAACCAGGTGAAACTCGTCTTGACCTTGTAGGTAAAAACCTTGCTATCAACAAATCAATCGTAACTCAAGTTGTTGAATCAGGTTTCAAAGGTATCTTCCTTGTTGCTGCTAACCCAGTTGATGTTTTGACTTACTCAACTTGGAAATTCTCTGGTTTCCCTAAAGAACGTGTTATCGGTTCAGGTACTTCACTTGACTCAGCTCGTTTCCGTCAAGCACTTGCTGAAAAACTTGACGTTGATGCTCGTTCAGTTCACGCTTACATCATGGGTGAACACGGTGACTCTGAGTTCGCTGTTTGGTCACACGCAAACATCGCTGGTGTAAACCTTGAAGAATTCCTTAAAGACACTCAAAATGTTCAAGAAGCTGAATTGATTGAATTGTTCGAAGGTGTTCGTGATGCGGCCTACACAATCATCAACAAAAAAGGTGCAACATACTACGGTATCGCAGTAGCACTTGCTCGTATCACTAAAGCAATCCTTGACGATGAAAACGCAGTACTTCCACTTTCAGTATTCCAAGAAGGCCAATACGGAGTTGAGAACGTCTTTATCGGTCAACCAGCTGTTGTTGGTGCACATGGTATCGTTCGTCCAGTAAATATCCCATTGAACGACGCAGAAACTCAAAAAATGCAAGCATCTGCTAAAGAATTGCAAGCTATCATTGACGAAGCATGGAAAAACCCTGAATTCCAAGAAGCTTCTAAAAACTAATTAAAGTCTAAATAACTCCTTGAATCCTCAAGGGGTTATTTTTTTATGTTTAAATTCAATATCTTATTAAGTTTGCTTGCTTCTTCTTAAAACTATCATGGTGTGTGTAGCTCATAAAGCCGCCAAAGCAACAAATCAAATTTATACTCACGTCACAGCGAGCATGCATCAAATCGCGGTTAACGCACTTGATACCGTCGCATTAAATCTCAAGCAAAAAATTTTGCCCCATAGACAAAAAAGAGCCCATCATACAGGCTAGAAAGCTTGATATGATAGGCTATTTTCTATTAATTAACGTACTGTACGGATACGCATTGTATTTGTACGAACAGCTTCTCCAAGTGGTACACCAGCTACGATAACGATATCGTCACCAGATTGTACAAGACCTGCTTCAACTGCTTTACGTTCAGCGATTTCGAACATATCGTCAGTTGATGATGGAGCATCTGTCAACATTGGGATAACACCCCAGTTCAACATCAATCCACGTTCTGTCAATTCGTCGAATGTCAATGCCAAGATATCAGCATTTGGACGGTATTTAGAGATCAAACGTGCAGTGTGACCTGTCTTAGTAAGAGTTACAACCAATTTAATGTCCATTGAGTTAGTAGCATCTTTAACAGCTGAAGCCATTACTTCTGTCTTAGAGTTACGTTCGAATGAATCTGAGTTCAAACGTCCGTATTCGTTAAGAAGAGTTTGAGCGTTCTTATCGATTGTAGCCATTGTAGTTACAGACTCAAGTGGATATTTACCGTTTGCAGACTCACCTGAAAGCATTGTTGCGTCAGTTCCGTCGATAACAGCGTTAAATACGTCTGATACTTCTGAACGAGTTGCACGTGGTTTTTCAGTCATTGTTTCAAGCATGTTTGTTGCAGTGATAACAACTTTACCTGCAGCATTGACTTTAGTGATAATCATTTTTTGGTAAACTGGAACCATTTCGAATGGTACTTCGATACCCATGTCACCACGAGCGATCATGATACCATCAGCAGCTTCGATGATTTCATCCAAGTTATCGATACCTTGTTGGTTTTCGATTTTAGCGAACAATTGAACGTGTCCATTTCCAGTTTCTTCACAGATTGCACGAACTTCGTTAACGTCTTTTGCAGTACGTACGAATGAAATCGCGATGAAGTTGATACCTTGTTCAAGACCGAAACGGATATCGTCGTTATCGCGTTCAGCAAGAGCTGGGAAAGGAATTTTAGTGTTAGGGATGTTCACACCTTTTTGTTTAGCGATGATACCATCGTTTTCAACTTCAACTTCAAATTCACGAGTTGCATCATCTTTAGCAACCACACGAAGACCAAGTTTACCATCGTCAACCAAAACTTGACGACCAACTTCAACATCATCATAGATATCAAGAGCACCAGCAACGTTCAACGCAATCACTTCACGAGTTGATTTGATTCCTTGTTTAGTTGCAACACGGATTTTTTCACCAGTTTTGTATGAATACTCTTTAGCTTCACCTTCGAACAATTCTGTACGGATTTCTGGTCCTTTTGTATCAAGAAGGAAACCAACTTTTTTACCTGCAAGTTTTTCTGCAAGTTTAACAGTTGCCATACGCTCACCTTGTTCTTGGTGGTCACCGTGTGAGAAGTTGAAACGGAATGTGTTAGCACCAGCTTCAATCAATTTAGCAATGTTTTTAGCTGAAGCTTCAACATCAAGTTTTTCACCCCAGTATCCGTCATCACCAAATTTTTTACCACCACGGATTTCTACCGCAGGACCCAAAGTTGCAACGATTTTTACACGTTTATTCATGATTTTTGTGACTCCTTTATATATATGACCTTTTTGGTCTTATTAACTAAATTGTAAATTATGACAAGCTCTTATTCAAGCTAGATAGCTCAAGGTCAGCCTTATGTGGGTTGTTAACCACAATCTTACCATCTGCAGTCAAGCTAAACAATGCTCCTTCTTCTGCAGTTCCAAGAATTGGGTTTTCAACCATTTTCTCGTTACGGATACCAACCGCAACACCACCGATACCTTCTTTAAGAAGTTTAACAGCATGAGCACCCATACGTGATGCCAAAACACGGTCACGCGCAGTTGGAGAACCACCACGTTGGATATGTCCAAGTTCTGTTACACGAAGGTCGCTTGTATCCCCAGCTTCTTTTAGTTTTTTACCAAATTCAGCTGCTGACATCACACCTTCTGCCAAGACGATGATGTTGTGTTTTTTACCACACTCATAACCACATTTAATGCTTTCTACGATATCTTCAATCTTGAATCCTTCTTCAGGAATGATGATTTCATCAGCACCAGTTGCGATACCTGCCCAAAGAGCAATATCACCAGCGTTACGTCCCATAACTTCGATAACAAAAGTACGACGGTGACTTGATGATGTATCACGAATCTTATCGATAGCGTCCATAGCAGTCGTAACCGCTGTGTCAAAACCGATTGTAAAGTCAGTACCAACGATATCGTTATCGATTGTACCTGGAAGACCGATAGCTGGGAAGCCATGTTCAGTCAAACGCATAGCACCGTGGTAAGATCCGTCACCACCGATAACAACTACACCTTCAATCCCGTGTTTTTTCAATTGCTCAATCCCTTTAAGTTGCCCCTCAAGTTGAGCGAACTCTGGGTAGCGAGCTGAGTGAAGGAAAGTACCACCACGAGAAATGATGTCTCCTACTGAAGCTGCATCTAGGGGATGAATTTCACCAGCAACCATACCAGCATATCCATCATAGATACCAAATACTTCCATTCCTTCTGAAATTGCTTGACGAACAACTGCACGGATGGCAGCGTTCATACCAGGGGCGTCTCCACCACTAGTCAAAACAGCAATACGTTTCATATTGGTTATGCTCCTTTTTCTTTTAACATTCTTACTGATTATACCACATTTACGTTGAAAATTCTTCTATTTTCCGTAATTTTAGCGATAAATCGTTTTCATAACTATTTCATTCAATTTCGCTTCTAATTCATTGGATTTAGCTACAAAATGATGAGGAGAAACGATGGTTTTCTGTTCCTCTTCATACCTGATGATGACTGGGATCGGGCCTTTATATTGGTCTAAAACACGTGAAATTTCTTGATCCGAGTCATGATTTTTCACCTGAATCCAAAAGCGTTCAGCTACTGCTTCTCTTATTTCTTGTGCAATCATTTGCAGACGGCCATCACGTGATTGGATTTTCCCTTTAATATAATAGAAGGCTCCTTCTCTTACTTCCTGTCCAACCTGTCGATATAAATCTGAAAAGAGGGTAACATCCAATTTTTTCTTACTGTCATCTACCTGTAAGAAAGCCATGTTTTCGCCCTTTTTGGTACGAATTACTTTTATTTTCTGAACTTCAACCAAAATAATAGCATAGCTATTTTCTGACAAATTCCCAATTGGAGTAATCGGATAAATAGCCTTACTTGCAATAGCTTGTAGTGGATGTTTGCTAACTCCTACTCCTAGAAGCTCTTGTTCCATATAGAATTTTTCTTGCTCGGTCCAATCTTCCGATTCCTGCCAGCTGTAAATTGTATCACCAAACAAGCTTCCTAACTCTTTCACAAATTCAAATAGATTAGCTAAATTATTGAATACTTTTTGACGGTTTTTTTCAAATGAATCGAAAAGACCAACTTTTACCAAAGGTTCTAGCAGAGGAAGTTTCAGATAATTATCAGGTAATTTAGCTATAAAATCTTCAATGTTAGAATAAGGTCTATTTTCAAGAATCCAAAGTGCCAAATCCTTGCTGACTCCCTTAATCGATTTCAAACCTAGATAGATGGTCCTGTTTGTAATTTTATCGTGATAGGGAATGGTGTTGATGGACAGTGGGGCTACTTCAAAGCCTGCTTCTAGGGCATCTGTTAAGTAATCACTGTTGGCAGAATTCAACATGACCTGATAAAAAATGGCTGGATAATGCGTTTTGAAATAGGCCAACTGGAAAGCCAAGGCTGAGTATGCATAGGCATGAGAACGGTTAAAACCATAACCTGCAAACTTCTCCATAACGTCAAAGACCTGCTCTGCTTTTTCCGCCGTATGACCAGCTTCTAATGCCCCTTTAATAAAGGATTCCCTCATCTCATGCATGGCAGAGGCATCCTTTTTCCCCATAGCACGACGCAAAATATCGGCTTTCCCAAGACTAAATCCAGCAAAACGCTGAGCAACCTGCATAACCTGCTCCTGATAAAGCATGATACCATAGGTTGGAGCTAAAATATCCTCCAGTACTGGATCCAGAACAGTCACTTCTTCCTGCCCATGCTTTCTTGCCACAAAATTATTTATGTAATCACTAGCACCTGGTCGATTTAGAGAAGTAGTCGCTACGACATCTTCAAAGCAGAGAGGCTGAACTCGCTTGAGCAGGCGAATAGCACCTGGTTGTTCAAATTGAAAGATACCTTTTGTATTGCCAGAAGCAAATAAAGCTAACGTTTCTTTGTCTTCCAAATCGATTTCTTCTATTTTCAAGTGAATGCCTTCTGTTTCAGCAAGCAACTCTTGCATTTTCTGGACAAAGGTCAAATTTCGCAGTCCCAGAAAATCCATCTTCAAAAGCCCACTTGCTTCGACTCCATGAGCATCATACTGAGTCAGTGGAATTTCGTCACCATGCTTTAGAGGGATGTAGTTGGTCAAATCTTGGTCACTGATTACAACACCAGCCGCATGGACAGAGGTTTGTCTTGGATAGCCCTCAATCTTGCAGGCAATTTCAAAGGCTTTTTGGTATTCTAACTTACTATTGATTTGCTGACGAAACTGGAGATTGCCCTCATAGGCTGACTTGAGATTGTCGCGAAAACTGATTTTCTTAGTAATTGCGGATAATTCATACTCAGGCACACCAAAGCGTTTCAAGACATCACGTAGAGCCTGCTTGGCTCCAAAGGTTGAAAAAGTAACGATTTGAGCCGCATGTTTACTGCCATATTTATTACCAACGTACCTGATAAAATCCGGACGATAAATATCAGGAATATCAATATCAATATCAGGCATGGTATAGCGTTCACGATTGAGGAAACGTTCAAAAATCAGATTTTTATCTACTGGGTCAATCCCTGTGATGTCCAAGGCATAGGAAACCAAGCTACCTACTGCAGAACCCCGTCCCATTCCCATGTAGTAGGCATTCGAACGTCCGAAACGCAGCAAATCCCAGACAACCAAGAAATAATCATCAAAGCCCATATCATGAATAACAGCCAATTCTTGGTCTAGTCTGTCTTGATATTCTTTACTAGACAACCTCTTCTGAGCAAGACCCAGTTCAGCACGCTCTCTCAACTCTTCTACGGCTGGTCTCGCTGGGTTAAAACGAGGCAGTTTCAGACTAGTATCCAAGTCATAAGAAATACCTGAAATAAGCTTTTCTAAATTGTCCAAGGCTTGCGGAAATCGTTCTTGGAATAGTTTTTCTAAAGAACTTGCCGATATAAAGACATCTTGTCGTGAACGCAAGGGAACTTCTCTGAGCGGTAGATTTTCTTTAATTGCTGTTAACACTTGCAGAACTTCTCTATCCCTGCTTTCAAAAGCATTGACCCGATACAGTGGCAAAATAGGATGATGAAATTCGCTTGCCAGTGTTTCTGGATAAACTCCAATATAATAATCACGGCCTAGTTCTAATGACTCCAATCCATCAAAATAAGGCACAATTACCACAATATCCTCTAGGTACTGAGATAAAACTGACCAATCTTTCTCCCCCTGCATCTTGGCTGTTGAAAGCTTCATCAACTGCTGATAGCCTATACTAGATAGAGCTAAAAAGCGTAAATTCACTTCCTGATTATCTACAAACACAGTCATCTCAAGCCCTAGCAAAGGATGAATGCCGTATTTTTTTGTAACTTCTAGAAAGTCAAAAGCACCATAAAGATTATCAATATCCATCATAGCCAAATGTGTGTAGCCGAATTCTTTAGCTGCTCTCACATACTTGTCGATCGAAATGACGCTCTCCATAAAACTATAGACTGTTTTTGTATCTAGTTGTGCGATCAATTTACACTTCTCCTCTATCCTTCTCACTATATTATACCATTTTCAAAATAAGAAAAGAACCTGAGATGTTAAATCTCAAGTTCTTTCTTAGGTTGAATCAATCACCGATTAAAAGAAAGTCTGAATTATTCTTCGTCTTTTCTTTTCTTACGAGCAATCAATCCGAATCCACTCAAGGCTCCTAGAAGTCCAAGTGCTGCTAAGCTAGAGTTCGCTTCCGTACCTGTATTTGGAAGTTCTCCTTGACCATCTACATACTGAGGTGTATCTGGTTGAGTTGGCTGTTCTGGAGTTACTGGGACCACTGGTTGTTCAGGAGTCTCAGGTGTCACTGGAACAGGAGTTGGTGCAGGACTAGGTTCTGGTTGTGGAGTTGGATTTGGTTGAGGTTGTGGAGTTGGTATATTACCACCTCCGCCTCCATTGTTGCCACCACCATTATTTGGTTTAGGAACAGGGATGTAGTTGATTGGAGTATCCTTAGTTGGATCCGCCGGTACGTCCGGTACTTCATATCCTTTTGTTGGATCTGTCGGATCAACTGGTTTCAATGGAGTTCCATCTGGGCCTACAGGGATAAATCCTGGTACATAAGGTACTTTTGGTTTATCTGTTCCTGGTTTCGTTGGATCTTTCGGATCGTTTTCGTATTGTTTTGGTGGGATTTGATCTTGTCCCTCTGGTAGTTTCGGTACCCATGAACCAAGTTTAGCATAAACTACTTTGATGTTTTCATCTTCAGAATTTTCGTTTACATCCTTAGCTGATACTACTTTTTGTTTCGCATCTTTTAGAACATATCCTTTAATTACTGGTGATGCTACTTCATCAAACTTGTTAACACCATTAACCTCTGTCCATTTACCATAAGTGATTTCACCTGTTACAAGATTAATCTTAGCTTCACGAGTAAATGTTGCTTTATCAGTTACATCAGCTGTTGATTTGTTTCCAGCTTTATCTGTGTACTCAAGTTTATTACCTTTTTCGTCAACATATGAAATCGTACGATTTACATGTTTAGTTGTTTGAAGTTTATCGATTAATTCTTTCGTCCATTTTGGTCCTTCTGGATTATTTGGATCGATTGGTTTACCAGGTTCTGGTTTGTTTGGATCGTTCGGGTTCGTTGGGTCAAATGGTTTAATTGGCTCAACGTGTGGTGTTAACACTACAGTATATTCTTGATCTTTTCCAGAATCTTTATCGAAGTTTCCGTTGTTATCTTTACCGTAGTTGTTACTTACTAGATCATATCCTTTAGCGATTAACTTAGCAATTTCTGTAGTTACTTCAGTTGCTTTTGTTAATGGCGCACCTGATTTACCAGTTTCTTCAATGTTATTAACACCTGGAATTGGATTTCCACTTGGATCTACGAATTTCGTTACTGCTTTTTGATCAGCTTTTTCATAGTTGATCACAGTATTTTCTGTTGGTGTCGTAGGTGTTGGTGGTACATATCCTTTCGTTGGATCTTCTGGATCTACTGGTTTCAGTGGATTTCCATTTGGATCTTTTGGTGTATATCCTGGTACGTGAGGAACCACCGGTACTTTCGGACTGTTTGGATCTTGTGGATCTGTTGGTTTCGTTGGATCTGGTGTCACAACTTTACCTGGATCTTGTGGATCGTTACCGTAAGGAGTTTCCGTTGCTGGAGTTGATGGTGTTTCTCCTGTAGGAATATTCGGTATGATTTTACCTACTGGTACGTAAACTACTTTGATGTTTTCATCTTTAGAGTTTACAGTTAATCCTGTAGTTTCTGCTACTACTTTTTGTTTCGCATCTTTCAGAACGTATCCTGGAGCTACTGGTGATTTCACTGCATCGAATGTAGTGTCTTTAGATGTCCAAGCTACATTAGGATCAACAATCTTACCTGTTACGACATTGACTTTCAAATCACGAGTAAATGTTACTTTGTCAGTTACATCAGCTGTTGATTTGTTTCCATCTTTGTCTAAGTACTCAACTTTATTTCCATCTTTATCCACATATGAAATCGTACGAGTTACATGTTTAGTTGTGTCTAATGACTTGATTAACTCTTCAGTCCATTTTGGTCCATTTGGATTTTCTGGATCAATTGGTTTTCCTGGTTTTGGAGTATTTGGATCGTTCGGATTTGTTGGATCAAACGGTGGAACATCTACAACTTTTGGTTTCACTGTTACTACGAAGTTTTGATCAACTTTTGTATCTTTATCGAAGTTCTTATCTGCCGATGATGTGAATCCGTCAGTTACTAATTCATATCCAAGTTTTCTCAAGTCTGCAAGTTTATCTGCTGTAGAGTAATTGATTGCTTCTCCAGATTTACCTTCTAGTTCATCAGTATGAAGAACTGTGCTTGTTCCTTCAACAACATACTTCACTGTTGCTTTTTGAGTATCTTTTACGTACTCAATTACAGTATTTTCTGTTGGTGTCTTAGGTGTTGGTGGTACATATCCTTTCGTTGGATCTTTTGGATCAACTGGTTTCAGTGGGTTTCCATCTGGATCTTTTGGTGTTGTTCCTGGGATATGTGGAATCACCGGTACACTTGGTTTATTTGGATCGTTTGGATTTGTTGGATCATTTGGATCTACAACTTTTCCTGGATCTTTTGGATCGTTTGGATATGGAATTGGATTAACTGGTGTTTCACCATCTGGTACGTTCGGAATCCATGTCCCAACTGCTACATATCTAACTTTCAGATCTTGGTTAGGTGAATCTACTGTTAAGTCTGTTGCAGATGCTTTAACTTTAGATCCATCAGCTTCAACTAAGTCACCTTGTGTATCTTGGTTAGGTTTTACAACATATCCTTTAACAACTGGTGATTTAACTTCAGCAAATTTAGCTGCACCTGCAGGATTCCATCCACTTGTAGTGTCTGTTGCCGGTACGTCTGCTACACCGTCACCTGTTGTGTCGTATCCTACTACTGAACCGTCTTTTGTATTTACAACTGCTGTACGTGTGAAGCTTACTTTATTAGTTACTTTCGGTGCTTCAGTTGTAGATACTTCTTCGTCAGTACCGTCTTTAATGTAAGTAATTGTACGAGTTACTGACTTAATGTTGTTCAATTTATCAAGAGCTTCTTTCGTCCATTTTGGTCCTGTTGGGTTATTTGGATCGATTGGATCTCCTGGGTTAGGGTTCTTCGGTTCTTCGTTAGAGTTTTGTGGAGTTGTTGGTGTTACTGGAACTGTCTTAGCTACCGTTACATAGTAAACTTGAGACACTCCGTTTTCACCTTTATCATCCACAGTATCAAATTCTCCGTTATTGCCTGGATATTCGGCTTGACCTGCTTTATTCGGTACAACTACATATCCAGCTGCTTTAAGTTCATCAACAACTTTTGTTACTTCACCCGCTTTAGTGAATTTAGAACCTGCATTTCCTGCTTCTACGAATGAAGTATGAACTGCTTTACCGTCTTCATCTACAAAGTGAACTACCGCTACTTGTGATCCATCTTTAACATAAACGATGTTTGTGTCTTTCGTTGGATCTTGTGGTACTGGTGGTTTAAATCCATCTTCAGGTTTTCCTGGTGTTACTGGTTCTAATGGTTTGCCAGTTGAAGGATCTAATGGTGTCAAACCTGGAACGTTTGGAATCGTTGTTGTTGGTTCACCTGGTTTCGTTGGATCCGTTGGGTTGTTTGGATACTTAGGATCTTTAATAGTTGGAGGAGTTGTTCCTTCTGGTACTACCGGTACATATTTACCCAAGTCTTTATACACAACATTATCAGTGATGTCTTTGTCAGTTGCATTAACGTTTGTAACATCTTCTTTAATCTTATCTAGAGCTCCTGTAGCTACATATCCTGTAATTACTGGAAGATCTTTTGTATCTTTTTCTAATGTAGTGTCATTATCTTTCGCAGTCCAATCACTGTATGTTACTTCACCTGTTACTTTGTTGATTGTTGCTGTACGAGTGAATGATACAGTAGTTTTGAATTCAGGTGCTGCTACAGTTCCACGTTTCGTTGTATCTGCTACATCATCTGCATAAGTATACGTAATTGTACGTGCAACTTCTTCAGTAAGTTTTAGATCTTTATATTTAGGTCCATTTGGATTATTTGGATCTAATGGTTTTTCTGGATCGAAGTTTGGATCTTTAGGATCTACTGTTTCTGTTGTTGGGTTGTACACTACTGTTTCAACGATATCTTCATCTGTAGCTGTTACGCCAGTCTTAGCTTCTACTTCAGCTTTACTTGGTGTGTAGTTTGCTAATTCTGGTTTTTCAGCTCCAGTTGGAGATGTTACTGCTCTAAATTCAGTACCATTTGTTGCTGTCCATGGAGCATCGTCTTTAGAAGCTACTGGAGTTACTCCGTCAGCTGCTAAGTAAGTTACTTCACCTGTTACAGCGTTAATTTTCGCTTTACGTGTGAATGTCAATGTTTCTTTAACTGGGTCTGCAGCTTTAGAACCATCATTCTTCACGTAGTTGATTGTACGTGTAACTTCTTCTACTAATCCTAGATCTCCGTAAGTACGGTTCAATGGATCTCCTGGAATCTTGTCTCCTGGTTTAGCTGGTGTATCAGTTCCTGGAGTTGGAGTACCATTTTCAGGTGTTCCTGGTTTCGTTGGGTCTGCTGGGATTTCTTTAGCTTTCACAATGACATAGTATTGTTGGCTAGGTACTTTCTCTCCAGCTGTTCCTGTAGATTTATCACTTACAGCATCAAATGTACGAGTTTCTTCTTTGTAGAATCCTTCTTTATCTGTTGTGTAAAGTGCATCTGTTGGTTCAACTACAACGTATCCTTTACGTTCTAATTTATCTTTAACTGCATCTACATTCGTTTTGCTAATAGTGTTTCCTGTATCTCCAGTTTCGACTACTGATTCATTAACTGCTCTACCTTTTTCATCTACAAAGTGTACTACCGCTACTTGTGTTCCGTCTTTAACGTAGATAATTGATGTATCTTTCGTTGGATCTGTTGGTGTTGGTGGTACGTATCCTTTACTTGGATCTGCTGGATCAACTGGTTTCAATGGTTTTCCATCTGGTCCTACTGGTGTAGTTCCTGGGATTTGTGGAACGATTGGTGTTGTTGTTCCTGGTACCACTGGGTTCGTTGGATCTGGATCTTTTACTTTTGAACCATCTTGTGGATCGTTTGTATAAGGTTTTGGATCTACGTTTGTATTTGCAGGAGGTGTGATTCCTTCTGGAATTACTGGTACATATTTACCAACAGTTTTGTAGACTACATTTTGAGTAATATCTTTATCAGTTGCTTTAACGTCAGTTACATCTTTCTTAGAAGCTTCTACATCACCAGTTGCAACATATCCTGCTACTACTGGTAAATCAGCTTTACCTTCTAATGTAGTATCGTTATTATCAGCTACCCAATCACCATAAGTAAATACTTTCGTAACTGGATCGATTGTCACTGAACGTTTGAATGTTACTGTGTTTTCAAATGTGTCAGCTGCTGTTTGACCTGCTTTAGCTGCATCTTCAGCTTTTAGTTCGCTTGTTTCAGTTGAGTATTTGTACGTGATTGTACGTGTTACTTCTTCTTTACGAGCGTCTCTTAACTTATCAATCAAGTCTTTAGTCCATTTTGGTCCTGTTGAATTATTTGGATCGATTGGTTTACCTGGTTGAATTGGGTTGTTAGGATCTACTGGTGTAGATGGATCATCATTTGGAACTTCATCAGTTGGTGTAATTGTTACTGGTTTAACAGTTACTAACACTTTGTACTCTTGAGTTGTAGTTGCATCAGCATCAAATGTTCCATTTTCTGGATATCCATTTTCTACTACAGTGTATCCTTTAGCTTTCAATGCGTTGATTGTTGTTGTTACGTCAGCAGCTTTCGTGAAGGCTTTTCCTGCATCTCCTGTATCAACGATTGATGTTGCTACTGCACCTTTTTCAGTCTTATCAGTTTCGCTGTTTACTTCGATGAAGTGAACTACAGCTACTTGTGATCCATCTTTAACATACGTAATTGTAGTATCTTCAGTTGGATCTGCTGGAAGATCTGGAACTTTATATCCACCTTCTGGGTTACCTGGAGTTACTGGCTCAAGTGGTTGTCCATTTGGTCCTACTGGTGTAGTTCCTGGGATATAAGGTACTACTGGTTTATCAGTTTGAGTTCCTGGTTTAGTTGGATCTTCTTTAGTTGCATTTGGATATGGTTTATTTTCTACAGTTGTTCCTGGTGGTACTGTTACACCGTTTGGTACTACTGGAATATACTTACCAAGTTTGCGGTAGATAATTGTTTCTTCTGTATCTTTATCTGTCGCTCCTACATTATCATTTGCTGTAGATGTTTTCGCTGAAGCAATGTATCCTTCTTTAGCAGGTGTGTCTACTGCAGTGAATGCTTTCGTATCTGGTGTCCAGTTACCGTATTCAAGGATTGCTCCTGTTACTGCATCAATCTTAGCCGTACGTGTAAATGTCACTGTTTGTACGTTGTCTGCAATACCTGCATCTGATCCATCTTCAAGTTTGTAGTGAACTGTGTGAGTTACTTCTTCGATTAATCCTAATTCTTTCAATGTACGTTTCTTAGGATCGTTTTCTACTACTTTATTTGGATCTGGATTTTCACCTGGATTTACTGGATTTGGATCAACGTCTGTAGTTGAAGGGTTGTACACTACTGTTTCAACGATATCTTCATCTGTTGCATTAACACCTGTCTTAGCTTCTACTACAGCTTTAGTTGGTGTGTAATTAGCTAGTTCTGGTTTTTCAGTTCCAGTTGGAGATGTTACTGCTCTAAATTCAGTACCATTCGTCGCTGTCCATGGAGCATCATCTTTAGAAGCTACTGGAGTCACTCCATCTGCTGCTAAGTAAGTTACTTCTCCAGTTACAGCATTGATTTTCGCTTTACGTGTGAATGTTAATGTTTCTTTCACTGGATCTGCAGCTTTAGAACCGTCATTCTTCACGTAGTTGATTGTACGTGTAACTTCTTCTACTAACCCTAATTCTCCATAAGTACGTCCTTTTGGATCGTTTGGTACTTTATCCTCAGGTTTTGGTGTTACTGCTGTTTCAGGATCACGTGGTTTGTTTGGAGTTGTTGGATCTGTTGGATCAACTGGGTTATTGCCTTTATCTACTGGTTTAGTAGGATCTACTGGAAGTTCTTTAGCTTTGAACGTTACAGTAAATTCTTGGTTCGTTGATGCATCTTTATCGAACACTTTATCTGTTGCTTCTGTTGGATATTCTTTTTCCGTTGCATTTACGTTCGCTACTTTTTCATATCCACGAGCTAGGATAGCGTTGATTGTTGCTGTTACATCTGCATCTTTCGTGAAGTTTGTTCCTTCATCACCTGAATCCACTACAGATGGTGCTAATCCATTTCCATTAACATCTACGAATTTCGTAATTGCTAATTGTTCACCATTCTTAACATACACGATTGGTGTATCTTGAGTTGGATCTGTTGGAAGATCTGGAACTTTATATCCGCCATTTGGATCTTTTTCTAATGGTTTACCGTTTGGTCCATATGGTGTGTATCCTGTTACTTCAGGAATCACTGGAGTTGTTGGTCCATTAGGTTGAGTTGGATCCGTTGGTTTTGTTGGATCTGGTTTTAATACTCCACTTGGATCTTGTGGATTATTTGGATATGGTGTATCAGTTGCTGGTGTTAATGGTGTAACTCCTGCAGGGATTTGCGGTTTAATGCTTCCTGCTTTCTTATAAACAACTTTATGAGCGATGTCTTTATCAGTTGCTGCTACTGTTTCACCTGTAATTGTTTTTTGGTTAGAATCTAACAATACGTAAGTATCAATCACTGGAGAGTTCACAGTATTGAATGTATCTGTTGTTGCTGGAGTCCATGGTGCTAATTCTTTCGTAGTAGCATTTCCATTAGCGTCTAAGTAAGTCACTTCTCCAGTTACAGCATTAATTTTCGCATTACGTGTAAATGTTAAAGTCTTAGTTCTTTCATCTTTTGCAGTTCCAAGTTTGTCTTCTTCAACTTTTGTTCCATTGTCATATACGTAATCAATTGTACGTGTAACTGTTTCAACTAATCCTAATTCTCCATAAGTACGTCCTTTAGGATCATTTGGTACTGGATCGGTTGGTTTTGGTGTTACCGTAGTTTGTGGATCACGTGGTTTGTTTGGATTTGTTGGATCTGTTGGATCTACTGGTTCATTGTTTTTATTTACTGGTTTCGTTGGTACTACTGGAAGTTCCTTCGCTTTAACAATTACATAGTATTGTTGGCTAGGTACTTTCTCACCAGCTGCTCCTGTAGCTTTATCACTTACAGCGTCAAATGTACGATCTGCTTCTTTGTAGAATCCTTCTTTATCTGCTGTGTATACTGTTGCATCTGTTGGAGCGATTATTTCGTAATCTTTAGCTAACGCAGCTTTAACCGCATCTACTTTAGTTGTGCTAATAGTTCCACCTGTATCTCCAGTTTCGATGACTGATTCGTTAACTGCTTTACCTTTTTCATCTACGAAGTGAACTACTGCTACTTGTGATCCGTCTTTAACATACGTAATTGTAGTGTTTTGAGTTGGATCTGCTGGTAATTCTGGTACTTTGTATCCATCTTTTGGATTTCCTGGTGTTACTGGTTCTAACGGTTGTCCTGTAGTTGGATTTAACGGTGTTAAACCTGGTACATATGGAATCTTAGTTGTAGTTGTTGGATCACCTGGTTTTGATGGATCTTCTGAGTTTGGATATTGTGGATTTTCAATTGTTGGAGGATTAAATCCTGCTGGTACTACTGGTACGTATTTACCTAAAGCTTTATACACTACTTTATCCGTAATATCTTTATCAGTTGCTTTAACATCCGTTACATCTTTCTTAGAAGCATCTACATCTCCTGTTGCGATATATCCGTCTACTTTAGGAAGATCAGTTTTACCTTCTAATGTAGTATCGTTATTATCAGCTACCCAATCTCCGTAAGTGAATTCTTTCGTAATTGGATCGATTGTTACTGGACGTTTGAATCTTACAGTATTTGTAACAGTAACGTTTTCTTTTACATCTGCTCCTGCTTTAGCTGCATCAGCATCTTTCAAGTCAGTTGCTTTATCAGAGTATTTGTAGGTGATTGTACGTGTTACTTCCTCTTTACGAGCATCTCTTAACTTACCAATCAAGTCTTTCGTCCATTTTGGTCCATCTGGATTACTTGGATCAATTGGTTTACCTGGTTGAATTGGATTGTTAGGATTTACTGGTGTATTTGGATCATCATTTGGTACTTCATCAGTTGGTGTAATCGTTACTGGTTTAGCTTTTTTGTACACTACAACTTCTTCAAAGTCTTTATCTATAGCTGCTACAGTCTTATCCGGTACAGTATCAGTTGTTGGAGTTACTCCTGCAACTGCTGCTGTGTAGTTTTCGATAGTTGGTGATTTTACTTCTTCGAATTTTTGGTTTTCTGACCAATCTCCGTAAGTAATTTCTCCTGTAACTACATTAATCTTACCTGGACGAGTGAATTTAAGTGTCTTCACTTTCTTATCCGCTACATCTGTAAGTTTTTCAGCTGATACTTCTGTTCCATCTTCGTATACATACTTAATTGTACGAGTTACTTCTTCTTGAACTTTTACAGCTTTGATTAAGTCTTCCGTCCATTTTGGTCCTGAAGGATTATTTGGATCAATTGGTGTTACACCTGGAGTAGGTTTTGGATTATCGTTACTTTCCGGTTTAGTTGGATCGAATGATGGAATATCCACTACTGTAGCTTTAACCTTAACAACGAATTCTTGATCTTTCTTAGGATCGTTATCGAATGTTGTATTGCTTACGCCAGTTCCTGGATTTTCGAATCCATCAGATACTAATGTGTAACCTTTATCTTGTAATTTCTTAATAGCTGCTTTTACTGCTGCTGTGTTAAGAGTTGCAAAGTTATCACCTGTCTTACCGATTTCAACTAAGTCTTCAGCTACACCTGGTGTGATGACAGTATCTGGATTGTTAGCATCTACTTCCACAAACTTAACTGTTGCACGTTGCTCACCTTTTTCATAGAAGACATCTACTTCGTAGTCGTCTGCTAATGGATCAATCGCATCTGTTTTATCGATAGCTACTTTATCTGCTAAGTAACCAGCGATAGTTGGTGAAGTTACATGGTTAAAGGCATTATCAGATTGCTTCTCAGCTTCAGATAATTGTTCGCCTGCTGGTAAGTTCGTTGCTGAACTTCCTAGGGCTTTCCACTCTCCAAAGCTTACAGCTGCAACTTTGTTTTTATCAGGAGTTTCTTTCTTAGCTTCCTCTTTCACTTTCGCAATGATTGCATCATAGTATGCATGACGAGCTGCATCTTTAGCTGCTTGAGTAGTGTTTTCACGGTCTTGAACGGCTTTGTTCTTAACGGCTTCTGCTACTTTTGCGTCTTTTAATGTTTCTTCATCGTCTCTAGCATCTTCAAAGGCAGTTTTAGCTGCTGTTGCATTTGCTGCTGCTGTTTTCGCTACTGCTAATGCATCTGTGAACTTAGTAAGAGCTGCTTCTTTATCAGCATCTGAAGCGTTGTTATCTTTCACTTTAGCTTCATATTCTGCTTTAGCTGCCGCTACTTTCGCATTTTCTGCTTCTAGAGCTTTTTGTGTATTAACTACTGCTTTAGCTAAATCTGAATTAGACGCTGCTAAGTAGTTTGTTCTAGCTGTATCACGAGCGGTTAGGGCATTGTTGTATGCTTCTTGTGCTGCTTGTAAAGCTGCTTCTGTCGCTGCTTTCGCATCTTTTTGAGCTTGTGTAGATTCACTTGTAATAACTAGCGCATTATTTGCTTTTTTAGCATCTGCTAATGTTTTTTCAGTTGCTGTAACATTCTTATCAGCATTTCTCAATGCTTCTGAAGTTGTTGGATCTTCTTTAGCTTTTTCTGCAGCTGCGTTGTACTTAGCGACTACTGCATCATACTTGGCTTTTGCTGATTCTTTTTCTTCAGGAGTAGCTTTTGTATTTTCTGCATTGAATGTAGCTGTATCTTCTGGGAAGGCTGCAGCTGCTAACGCCATATCGATTGTGATATTACGTTTGAAGTTCAATGTTTCTGTTACAGATTCTGCTGCTTTAGCTCCACCTTCTTTGTATTTGTAGTTGATTGTACGTGTTACATCGGCTGTTTCAGTCTTAGCACCTGTGTCACGTTTGTGTCCTAAGAATACATAGAATGTTTGGTTTTGTGGTTTTTCACCTGCATTTTCTGAATCAGCTACTGATTCTTCATCGAATTTACGTCCACCAACGATACGATTTCCGTCATCATCATTTGTGAAGCCATCACGTTTCAGTTCGTATCCCATTGCTTCATATTTCGCAATTGTTGCTGCTGTTGAGTACTTGATACGAGTTGCTGAATCACCTAAAAGTGTTTCATCTTTCGTGATTGTATCTGTAGTTGATTTTTCAGCTTCTTTATCAGAACCTGTATGAGTTTCTAGTACCCCTTTGTTTGCATTGTTTGCAGCATCCATATCGATATATACAACACGAGCCACTTGTTTATCAGCTTTATAGTATACATAAACATCAAAATCATCTTTGTTATCTGCACGTACTGCTGATACCATTGGTTCATACGAACCTACGTCTATATTATTCACTTTACCATCTTTAATAGTTGGTGTGTATACCCCTACTGGAGTTTGGTTTGATGAACGTACATGAGATTGTACTCCATTTTTCTCACTCTTCGTATATTCGCCTTCTGGTAATTGTACTTCTGCAGTATAACCTTTTAATGTTGGAGAAATGATATTTGTAAAGTGATCATTTTCCGGGTTAATAGATTTCCATGCTCCTACGATCACTGTTCCTGCTGGTAATTGTGTTCCAGCTTTAACAACGTCACCTGGTTTTAATACTGTAACTTGAGTTGCCTCTTTTACTACTTCTCCAGTTGCTTTACGAACATAACGATCTACAGTAATTGGACTTTCTAGAGTCATTTCTGTTGCTACTGTGATGTCTTTTTCAGTTTGGCCATCTTGAGACATAACAACATAGTCACGATTATAAGTTAATGTTTGTTCGTTTGTAACTGGTTTACCGTCGATTGTTAAGATTGGTGTTTTATCTTTAGCAGCTGTAGATTTATCACCTTCGTAAACATAGTGAATCTTACGTGTGATAGTCGCTGTTAAGTTCGGAGTTACGGTTGGTGTGTATTTAGCATAACCGTAGTCAGTTCCATAACGTCTTCTTACACTATCTGTTGCATCCGGATTATCATAGTCAACGTCAGGTTGCTTAATTGTTACACCTGTACCTACACCTACGAAACTTGGGTGTGGAGTGAAGACAATTTCTGCATCTTCGTAAACTGTTTCACCTTTTTCATTTGTAGATGTCTTCGGAACTAATGTATATGTTCCTTCGTTTTCAATTTCAATTTCATTTTCAGTTACTTTAGTGTAACGACGTTCTACAGTCGTCACTTCTCCGGTTGTAGGGTTAACGTGTGTTGCTTTCGGAAGTTTCTTATTTAAAAGATTTACTGAAGTTCCTTGGACTTTTGTTCCTTTAGGAATAGTGTCATTATTATTAGTGTAAGTTTTCCCAGCAAATGTAATAGAATCACCTTTATTACCTAATAATTGATCAACAGTAATCTCATTAGCTAAAGTCAGATCCGTACTGGTTCTCTTACCAGGAATTGTTTCACCTTTTTGATAAGTGATTGTCCATTCTGTACGCTGTGCTCCACCATGAACTGGTAAAGGTGTAACTAATTGATCACCTTTTTTCAGTTTTTCTCCAGTTGGTACAATAACTTCGGTTCCATTACGAAGAACTGTTACAGGCACTGGCGCCGTTGGTTCTGCACCTGTTAGAATAGCTCCTTTCGGAACACTTCCTCCACCATAGTTCACTTTATTTACTGTTATATTACCTGTTCCAGTTACTGTATATGGTCTGTTTTGATCAAAAACTGCTGTCCCAGCTGCGATTTTATCTACTGGTTTGAATGTTTCTGTTCCACCATCTTCATATGTCACTAATGTTTCTTCAGTTACTTTTGTATCTTCAGTGTATATTTTTTCTCCAGTAGTTTCTGTAATCGCAAATTTAATAGGTTTTGTCTTATCAATTAATACGTGAGCTTTATCGATTTTTGCTTCATCGATATGTTCATTATTAATAGATTCTACTGTACCGTGATCTGGGATTTTCGGAGTCGCTGATTGTTTCTTACCTTGTTCATCAATCGTAGTCTCGTCTTTACCGACTGGTTTGATATCAATTACCGTTGGAATATAAGTTGTATCCATGGATTTGTAATTGTTCACACCATTGTTCACATTACCATTAATCTTATCTTTATCGGCTAATGTTGTAGAGTTTCTAGAGGTTTCAATTGTTGCAGTTGATGCTTCCCAACCAGTTGAGTTGCCGTTGTCATCCCATGCACGGATTGCAATCCCTTTAGCTGTACCAACAAATCCTAATTCAGGTTTAAACGTTACAGTTGTTTCATAGAATCCGCCTGTAATTTCTTTGTTATCCCCTGTTGTAGCTGGATTAATCTTATATGTTCCGACTTTGTTACCAACGCTATCGTATTCCGTATACTCAGACATTAAGTATTCTGTTTTTTTGTTATTAGGGTTGACAACTTCTAATGCTGTTCCTAATACTTTATTGTTTTTATCTTTAACTTCTACTAATCTACCTGTTAAAACGGTTGAATCATTTTTATCAATGAATACTTTGCCGTCTTTCATGTAGATAGTTCCATCAGAATTTTTACGTAGTCGCGATACAATACCTTTTGTTCCTAAATCTGTTTTATCTTTTTCAGCATTCGGATCTAATGTTGTCACTTTAGTTGTATCAACCACTTTATCTGTTAATACAATTTTGGGTGATACTTCAACGTTATTGATTTGAGCCCAGTTTTTGTATCCTGAATCTTTTGATTTACCATTTGCGATGAACATAGCATTTGTTGGGAATTTAATCCCTTGTTCTTGTCCTTGGTAATCTTTAGTTTCATGTCTTGTACCACGAGGGAAGTGAGTTACGAATGTTTGGAAATCTTCTACTTCCCCTGAACCAGCAAGTCCTGTTGATTCACGGATATCTTGTTCTTCTAACGCAATACGTAAACGTACTCCGGCTTTATCAATCGAAGTATCTAATAATTGTGCTACATTTTTGAATTTAACATCATATGTTTTTTGTCCTGGTGTTACTTTGATTAATTCTGATGCTTCATCCACATCGAATTTACCATTTCCATTGAAGTCAACCCATCCACGTAAATATGCTTCTTTATTATTTACTCCTGGGTTAGCTTTCACACCATATAAAACATATTCTGTGTCACTTGCTTGACGAAGTGTATATTCACCTTTGATTTTCTTACCAGTATTATCTACTGCATCTGGATCTAATAATTGTGCTTCACCTTCATCAGGGATTGCTCCAACACCAAGTTTTTTAGTAGTTGAATTGTAAATCCCAATCATTGGTAAGCCAGTTTTTGGATCTGGAGTTGTAAGAACATCACCTTGGTTGACAGCTACTTGTGTACCATCTTCTTTTCTAATTACTGCATTACCATTAGCTGTAATTAAGAATGTACCTGTTTCCCCTTTTTGGTTCGTTACTTGTACTTGTTTAGTTGGATCAGTTTCTCCAGCACCAAGGTCTTTCTCAATATATTTATTCGTCATTACAAGGTCATCTAGTACCCAGTCCCCTGATTTTTCATTTACAGTTGAACGGAAGTCTGGATCCCCTGGTTGGTCTCCTAAATATGGCTGTGTTGCTGTAATCTCTTGATTATTTTCTAATTTATTAAAGTTACCGATTACATGTTTTGCACTACCATAAGAACTTGGAGCATCTCCACCATCTGTTACGACAAATCCAATAAATCCAGAAACAGAACTTGTTGAGTTACCGTAGAATGATAAGTTACTTACACCTTCTGTTAGTCCGATTGGTAATCTGTATCCATCTCCAACAGCTGTAGAGAATGAACCAAATGTTTTATTACCATAAGCTGATGGACTTACCCATTCAGATGGTTCATAACCTGCATCTTTAAAATCTCCAATATCACCTGCTGTTGTTAATTTAATAGGTTTTTTATTAGGGTTTGTGAATTTTAATGTATCTGTAGCAGAAACCCTTGCATCTACCGAACCATCAGTCCATAAGATAGAGTTACCATAGAAATCTCGTGTGATTTCTTCGTGTTTTCCATCTGTAGTATCGAAAAGTTTCTTCTTACCATCAACAGTTTCTAATGAAGTTGTTTTAACACCACTTGGTAAGATAAACGCTGCTAAACCAGGCATTGACCCACCTCGTAAGATTGGACGTCCTTCAGCATCTAACACTTGACGAACTTTGATACCATTAGTACTACCTATTTTAAAAACATTTATGTCTTTATTATTTTCATCTTTAACTTTATCCATGTAACCATTTTGGAACATTCCATCTTTTGTGGTAGTCATTCGTGTTCCAGTAGAATCTAAAATGGTAGGATTTCCATCTGCATCCAATATCGGAAGATTATCTTTTTCTGATACAAGAACTTTCGCTCCTGATGCAGTTGTTAAGTAATATTTAGCCTCAGTTATGCCGTTTGTTACAACATCTTCTCTAGTAGTTTTCCAATATTTATTAATGAACATTGGATTTCCTGCATTATCAACATAGGCTTTTCCATGCTTATCTACTAAGATTGATGTTCCATTGCCATCAACAATAGCATCTCCGTTATTATCTAGTCTACGGTTGTCCCAATGAACTTCCATCAGTTTTTCCCATGCGCCACCATCAGTTTCGAATTGAGAATACTCACGAAGACCTGATTCATCGGCATCCGCCACAACGGCATTTACTGGAACAAGTTGTCCATTATATGTTGCTTGTAAGTATAATGATACCCCGAAGTTTGAATGGTCACGAGATGAACTGAACGCTGTTAAACCTTCACGTTTCGTTCCTGTTGGGTTCGTTTCAGAGTCTCCTTCTCTTCTTTCACGGTAAGTTGTTTCAATCCCAGCTTTACGAAGATAACTGTTTGTCTTATCTTGTGTTGTTAATAGGACATCAACACCACGTCCACCACCATTTGGCGCATCAACAATATCGTAGACAGCAGTTGTATCTGTAGTGTTTTTACCATTCACACCATTTTTATAATATCTTAATCTATTTCCTTGTCCTTTTTGAGGATCTGTTGCTACTTCTTTAGGTGCTAATTTAGAAACAGTGGCACTTAAACGATATCCTTCTACACGAGTAGGTACATCGAATTTCATTCCTACTTGTAATACTTCGTAGATTTCCCCTAATTTCTTAGTTGTATATGTTGTAGGATTACTAGCATTCGGAACTTTTACATTCGTTTCCCCTTGCTTACCACCACTATAGTAGATATGTTGCTCATACTTTGCAATCCCCATTTTCAGGAATGCATCATCTGTTGATTTCATTTTAGTTCCTTTGGCATAAAGAACTCCATCAACCGTATAATCTCTTCCTAAAGTGACATCACGATACATTGAGAAGTAACCTTCAAATGTACGACCTGTTGACCCTTTATTGGCATCTAATTCTTTATATAGTCGTCCATCTGGTGTAGCTGTTGTATTTTCATAATATCTTACTGGAGTTGCTACTGTTCCGTCTGTGTATGTAATTGTTGCTGATGCAAAGTTGAACCAGTTAATAGAACTCGATAATTGTTCAAGGTTCTTAATCCCTGCAGATGCAACCATTACTTGCCCTGGTTCAAATGTTGTTGAACCTGAACCATCCGCATAAGTAATCGTTGTGAAACCAGCCGCTTGAGCCCCTCTTGTTTTGTTAACTGTAATAACATCTTCGTTTGTTAACCCTGGGTTCGATGTACGAATTTGTTTAATAATCGCTGCAACTTCAGAATCAGTCAAGTCTTCCGCATTAAGTACTGGTGTTAACTCTTGTGGTGCACTATCTCTTCCGCCGGCATTTGCAGCATTTGATTCATCTAATACAGCCTCAACTTTTCCGATATGACCAGCACGTTTCATTTCTCCGTAAACAGCTTCGATAGCTGAAGAGATACGTTGGAGTTGGTTATCTAGTTCTTCTTTAGTGATTTCACCCGCAAGAAGCGCCTTCTTAGAAGCTTCGATTTGAACCTTAGCAGAGGCTACTGCAGCTGCAATAGCGTCTTTCCCTGCTTGGTCTTCAGCCTTTTTAGAAGCAAAGTGTGCTGCGGTAGTATTGAGAACTTCTGCTTCAGATGTTAACTGTTCAAGGATTGTCTTTGTAGCAGTAATTGGGTTTTCTGCTTTCTTTTCTTCCTTTTTGTCTTTATCAGTCTTATCTTCAGCTTTTTTATCAGATTTTTCTTCTGTGGCCTTCTCTTTGTTATCTGTAGCTTTATCAGCTTTATCTACAGATTCAGTTTCTTTTTCAGTTGCACCTGTAGTAGTTGATCCAACATCGGTAGCCTTCTCATCTTTATTAGTGAGTTCTGCTGCTAACTTGGCGATTTCTTCCTCGCTCAACTCTGGTTTCTCTAAAACAGGAGCTTCTGTTGTAGTACCAGTAGCTGGCAAGGTCACATTCGTCGGAGAAGTTGCCCCCTCCCCATCTTTTGGAGTAGAGGTTACGGCTTCTGTTTTATTGTCAGCAGTTGCTTCTTCTGCCTTAGCAGTAGATTGGGCAGCACCCAAAATCAAGGCTGTACCCAAAAGTACACTCGCAGCACCAAAATGATACTTACGAATTGAGAAACGCTGACTCAATCCATACCAATCAAAAGATTTATTTTTTTGTCTTTTCGATTTATACATTTGTTATCACTTTCTTTTTTTATTGATTTGTAATCATTTTAAATACAATCACATACTTCAATTATACCACCCCCCCCCCGATTTGGTCAATCATTATCAGGTTTTCTTGCTTTATTTTTTTAGTTTTATTTAAGTGAAAGTGCTAATATATAAATTGGAATACTAACTATTATTTTATGTTATTTTATTTTAGGCTTTCTATTTGTTTTTCACCCCTTTTTTTGATATAATAAATTTAATTGTTATTTTATAAGGAGGTTTTATGCGCTTTAATCAATTCAGCTATTTATCACTTCCAAGAGATACTATTTTATATGAATTAAAAAAGTATGGATTTGATTTTCCATCTGAGTCAACATATAAAAAGATGTTGGAGTCTTTTCTAAGTCGTTTCTTTTTCACTTATCAAGACACCAACTACCCACTTTCCATCCTAGCAGCTGATAAAAAAACAGACTTGCTGACATTTTTTCAATCAGAAGATGAACTGACAGCAGATATTTTTTATACTGTTGCTTTTCAACTTTTAGGCTTTTCTTATTTGGTTGACTTCGAAGACAGTGAAGTTTTTCGTAAAGAAACTGGATTTCCCATTATATATGGTGACTTGATTGAAAATCTCTATCAGTTACTCAATACTCGCACAAAAAAGGGAAATACTCTTATCGACCAACTTGTTAGCGATGGTCTTATTCCAGAGGATAATGACTACCACTACTTTAACGGCAAGAGTTTAGCAACTTTTTCCAGCCATGATGTTATTCGAGAAGTGGTCTACGTTGAGTCTCGTGTCGATACTGACCAAAAAGGTCTACCAGACCTAGTCAAGGTTAGCATTATTCGTCCTCATTATGAAGGACAAATCCCTGCTATCATGACAGCTAGTCCTTATCACCAAGGAACAAATGACAAGGCAAGCGATAAGGCTCTCTACAAGATGGAGGGCGAGCTTGAAGTAAAACCTGCTCACAAGATTGAACTAGAAAAACCTCAAGTCAATCTTGTCCAACCTCAAGGCCAAGCTGAGCTTGTGTCAGAAGCTGAGGAAAAGTTAAGTCACATCAACTCTAGCTATACACTGAACGATTACTTCCTTCCACGAGGTTTCGCCAATCTCTATGTGTCAGGTGTTGGTACTAAAGACTCTACTGGTTTCATGACTAATGGCGACTACCAGCAAATCGAGGCTTATAAAAATGTCATTGATTGGCTTAATGACCGTTGCCGTGCCTTTACCGACCATACGCGCCAGCGTCAAGTAAAGGCTGACTGGTCAAATGGAAAAGTCGCAACAACTGGACTTTCCTATCTAGGTACCATGTCCAATGGTCTTGCGTCTACAGGAGTAGATGGTTTAGAAGTCATCATTGCCGAGGCTGGCATTTCCTCATGGTACAACTACTACCGTGAAAACGGTCTGGTAACTAGCCCAGGTGGTTATCCAGGTGAGGACTTTGACTCTCTTGCTGAATTAACCTACTCTCGTAATCTCATGGCTGGCGACTATATCCGTGGCAATGTGGCTCACCAAGCTGACTTGGAAAAAGTAAAAGAGCAACTGGATCGCAAGTCTGGCGACTACAATCAATTTTGGCATGATCGCAACTATCTGCTCAACGCTGATAAAGTAAAGGCAGAGGTTGTCTTTACCCACGGTTCTCAGGATTGGAATGTCAAACCACTCCATGTTTACCAGATGTTTCATGCTCTCCCTAATCATATAAACAAGCATCTCTTTTTCCATAATGGCGCACATGTTTACATGAACAACTGGCAATCCATTGACTTCCGTGAGTCCGTGAATGCCTTATTGACTAAGAAATTACTGGTGCAGGAAACGGATTACCAACTTCCTACTGTTATCTGGCAGGACAATACAGCACCTCAGTCTTGGTTATCGCTTGATAACTTCGGTGAGCAAGAAAACTTTGAAACCTTCTCACTTGGGCAAGAAGAGCAAGTCATTCAAAACCAGTATCCAGATAAGGATTTTGAGCGTTATGGTAAGACCTACCAGACCTTCAATACGGAACTTTATCAAGGAAAAGTCAATCAAATTACAATTGACCTTCCTGTGACCAAAGACATTCACTTGAACGGTCGAGCTCAACTCAATCTTCGTATCAAATCCAGCACAAACAAAGGGTTATTATCAGCCCAACTGCTAGAATTTGGACAGAAGAAATACCTACAACCTTATCCAGCTGTTTTAAGTGCTAGAACCATTGACAACGGACGCTACCACATGTTGGAAAATCTCTGTGAATTGCCATTTAGACCAGAGGCACAACGAGTCGTGACAAAAGGTTACCTTAATTTACAGAATAGAAATGATTTACTGTTAGTAGAGGATATTACTGCAGATGAATGGATGGATGTGCAATTTGAACTGCAGCCAACTATTTACAAGTTAAAAGAAGGAGATACTCTCCGTCTAGTCCTTTATACTACTGACTTTGAAATCACCATCCGTGATAATACTGATTACCACCTGACTGTTGATCTTGAACAGTCTACACTTATCTTACCTTGTTAAAAGGTATAATGTAATAGACATTCAGTATGGAAAAATTTCCACTTGAATAGTCTAACGAAACAGAAACTTGGTATCAAATCCACTCTCAAAGAAGGGCTTATGATAAACCCATAACTGGAGTTTGGACAAATGATACTAACACCCCTAACCAACATGTGTAACCCTCTATTCATGCACGCTACCACACCACATGTTGGATAATTTCTGTGAATTGCCGTTTAGCGTACATTCACAACAAGCCGTGACAAAATGCTACCATAATTAATTGATTCTCTGTCAGTAAAGAATAGCAATGTAGATGAACGGATAGATATCCAATTCAATTGCACCCAACTAGTGACAAGTTAAAAGAGGGAGATGCTCTACATCTAGTTCTTTATACTACTGACTTTGAAATCATTATACGTGACAATACCGCTTACCACTCGACTGACGATTTCGATCAGTCCACGCTTTCTGTACTTTGTACAAGGAGTTAAATTATTATGAATAAATCTGAACACCGACACCAACTCATACGCGCTCTTGTTGCAAAAAACAAGATTCATACACAGGCTGAGTTGCAAGCCCTTCTTGCTGATAACGACATTCAAGTTACTCAGGCAACTCTCTCACGCGACATCAAAAATATGAACCTGTCAAAAGTCCGCGAAGAGGATAACTCTTACTACGTGCTCAATACAGGTTCTATCTCAAAATGGGAGAAACGTCTCGAAATCTACATGGAAGACGCCCTTGTCTTGATGCGCCCAGTTCAACACCAAGTACTTTTGAAAACTCTTCCTGGTTTGGCTCAATCATTTGGTTCTATTATTGATGCTTTGAGCTTCCCTGACGCTATCGCTACCCTCTGTGGCGATGATGTCTGTCTCGTTATCTGCGAAGATGCAGAAGCTGCTCAAAAATGCTTTGAAGATCTGAAAAAATTCGCCCCACCATTTTTCTTTGGTGAATAGCAAAATCCCGTGTCTGATGAGACACGGAATTTTTTTATCTATTTTACTGAGATGGATTTTCTTTTTTAGTTCGTGACAACCTCAAGGCACGATTTGGATTGAGACGATTAAATAGTTCTTCCAATTTCTTTTCATTCCAAACGTCTGCGGCAGAAACAAAATTGCCATCCGCATCTCGGAAAGATATCGGTTTATCTCCCATATCAGTCTCCTAGTCTACAAATTCAAACTCAAATTTACCAATGCGGACCAAATCACCATCTTTAGCACCACGCGCACGAAGAGCTTCATCAACCCCCATACCACGAAGTTGGCGGGCAAATTTCATGACTGATTCGTCACGATCAAAGTTGGTCATATTAAAGAGTTTCATGAGTTTTTCACCAGAAAGTACCCATGTTGCATCGTCATCACGACTAATTTCAAAGGCTTTTTCTTCCTCGTCAAAGCCATAGTAGGCTTCTTCTTCCATATCTGACTCGTCGTAGAGCAAGAATTCTGGTGTTTTATCTAACAATTCAGCTGTAGCATCCAAAAGCGTTGCCAGACCTTGCTTGGTCAAACCAGAAATTGGAAAGATAGCTGGTAACTCTTCAAATTCATCGTAGTTTTCAGCCAATTTTTTCTTAAATTCTGCAAGATTTTCCTGACTCTCAGGCATGTCCATCTTATTAGCTACAATAATCTGTGGACGCTCCATGAGGCGAAGATTGTATGATTCCAGCTCTTTATTGATAGCTAGATAGTCCTCATATGGATCACGTCCTTCGCTAGCTGACATATCAATGATGTGAAGGATGACACGTGTACGCTCGATGTGACGGAGGAACTGAGTTCCCAAACCAACACCTTGACTAGCCCCTTCAATCAAACCTGGTAAATCGGCTACTGCAAAAGATTCACCTGATTGGGTTCGAACCATACCTAGATTTGGCACAATAGTGGTAAAGTGGTAGGCACCAATTTTAGGTTTAGCTGAGGTGATAACACTTAGAAGTGTTGATTTCCCTACTGATGGGAATCCAACTAAACCAACATCTGCCAAGATTTTTAGTTCCAATTGTAACTCACGTTCCTGACCTGGTTCTCCATTTTCAGAGATTTCAGGTGCAGGATTTTTTGGTGTCGCAAAGCGGATATTCCCACGTCCACCACGACCTCCATGGGCTACGATAAATTCTTGCCCGTGTTCAATCAAATCTGTCAAGACCTTGCCAGTCTCTGCATCACGAACAGTTGTACCTTGTGGCACTCGAACTCTAAGATCCTCGGCACCACGACCATGCATCCCTTTGGTCATTCCTTTTTCACCGGAATCAGCCTTGAAATGGCGATTGTAGCGGAAATCCATGAGGGTACGTAGTCCCTCGTCTACAACGAAGACCACATTGCCTCCACGACCACCATCACCACCCCAAGGACCTCCATTAGGGACATATTTTTCACGGCGAAAGGCAACCATGCCATCGCCACCATTACCAGCCTTGACCTTAATCTTAGCTGTATCTAAAAACATACTCATTATTTCTTCTCACTTTAAAAAAGGGCTGGGAAATCCCAGTCACTAAATTTTCTTGAATCTATTTTATAGATTACTGAGGGCACCAATTGCAGTTGCAAAAATTCCCAATAAACTTGCTACTAGCATGATAATCACGATAAACAAGGTTATTTTCTCAAACAAGGTTTTTTTACGATTTCCATTATCTCCAAATGCCATTTTTCTCTCCTTCGTTACATTCTATTTTCTATTATCTTAGCATGAATTGAGCTAGTTTTCAATAGTCAGCTGCTACAGGTGCAATAATCCATAAAATGATATAAGCTACAATTCCTGCTCCGTAACAGCAAGCAAGGACACCCCAAATGACTCGAACGATAGTTGGATCCATATCCAGATAATGGGCCACTCCGGCACAAACACCCGCAATCTTTTTATCACGGCCACTTCTCATTAATTGTTTTTTCATAACTGTTCCTCTTTCTATTCTTCATGGTCTTTCCAATAATCTCTTATGCTGATCAACTGTGTTTTTGAAGCCTTCAGCATGCGTCTAGAGCCTTTTACCGGTACAGCGACCACCTTTTGCGGAAGATACAAAACTGTCTTAAAAATACGCTGACTAACCGTATCATCTTTGGCTAAATCTTTCTGGAAGTTATTTGAAATGATGGCATCCAGATAGAACTCATGCACTCGTTTCCCAAAGTTTTCAGCTGAAATCTCGTATAATTTCTCTGATAAGGTATGCTCATTCATGTCTGGCGTTGCAATCAGAGCTTCTAAAATAGCTCCAGCTAAATCATGTTCACCGTAATACAAGATTCCAAACATTTTATCACTGATAAGATTGTCCAGATAAGGATTTCCATGTGCGATGACTGGTGTTCCACTAGCCAAGCTTTCCAAGTAGGTCAAACCTTGGGTTTCACTTGTCGATGCTGAGATGAAGAAATCTGCTGCCTTATAATAAAGAGCGGTCTCGCTAGGAGCAATCATCCCTGTAAAGATGACTGAGTCTTGAATCTCTAGTTTCTTGGCTTGCTCTTTGAGGTCATCCAGATAAGGACCATCCCCAGCTACCACCAGTTTAACCTTGTCTTCTTCTTTCAGAACTTCTGCAAAGGCTGCTAGTACTGCTTGAATATTTTTTTCATAGGAAATTCTGGAAAGACTAAGCAACATCTGTTCATCATCTTGAATCCCTAGTTTACTACGCAGTTCTGTCAAATTTTCCTGTTTGATTTCCGGACGCTCAAACTTGGCTAATTCAATCCCAGTTGGAATGACCCGTTTTTCAACCTTGACCTTATAGTCAGATAGCAAGTCACGAACAATCTCACTCGGGCAAATAACCCCATCCACATCATGCAAGAAACCTCTAACTAGGTACTTGACCATACTCGGACGAATCAGCATCCCCTTAGCAATATAATGCACATAGTCTTCATACTGGGTGTGATAGGTATGGATAACTGGAATCTTCAATTCACGCGCAATCCAAATCCCCAACAAACCAAGAGAAAATTCTGTCTGAGTATGGATAATATCCAGCTGATACTGTTTAGCAATTTCCAGTGCCTTGCTGAAACCTCGGTAGGCAAAGCGGCGATCTTTAAATGCAAAGAAGGGAACACTTGGAATGCGGATAATTTGCCAATCTTCATAACGATTGACATCCTTATCTGTCGTCGTAAAGATAAAAACAGCGTGCCCTTGCTTTTCAAGCTCTGTTTTCAAGGTTCGAATACTGGTCGCTACACCTGAAACCTGAGGAAAATAGGTATCTGTAAATAAACCAATTCGCATAGATTACCTCACTTTTTACTTTCTCCCTAAAGCGGCTTGTTTCTCATAAAAGTCCAACCAGATTTGTAACAGATGCTCTTCTGAATACTCTCTAGAAATATTCATAGCTTTTTCTTTGAGATCTTTTAAGGCAGCAGGATTTGCTTGATATTCCAGAATAGCTTCTTTCATCTCTTCTCTATCTGCTGTCGCCCGATAATTTCCCTCCAAAATTACCTTATAGAGATCCAAATCACGCAACATAATAGGAGCTTCACAACTGGCAGCCTCTAAAATCGTCATCGGAAAGAGTTCATTATAACTAGGCAACAAGAAAAGGTCCGCTAGGGCATACAATTCGCGCATCCGCTCTGGCGGTACAATACCTGGAAAAATCAAATTTTTAGGGGGATTTTCCATCATTTTCTTATAACGTTCATAACCATCTGTTATGCCACCAAAAGAGAAACCACCCGCCCAAATAAAGGTAATTTGCGGCAATTCCTCAGCCAGACGGATAAAGTCATCAATCCCTTTGCGTTTCTGAACTTGCCCAGCACCTACTACGATAAACTGATTTTCACTAAGACCTAGATCTGTTCGCAGTCTCACTACCTCTTCTTGTGGAAGGGGATGCCATTTTTCCTTATTGACAAAGTTAGGAATATAGGTCACTTTTTCACGTGGAATACCAGCTGCCACCAAATCCTCAATAAACATAGGATTGACCACAACCAAGTGCTCCATCCGGTTGTAAAAAGAAAATACATAGCGTTTGACAATTCCCTTTAAGAAAAATGGAATTTTCAAACTTCCCTCAAGTGTATCAGGCAAGAAATGCACATAGCCAATTTTTCTCCCTGAGCGTTTCTTTTGGAAGGTTGATAAATAATAGGGAAAATCAATCGTATGAAAGTGAGTCACATCTGCCTCAATTGGTAGATTTTCTGTAACAATCAATTGGTCCTTGGCATCACGGTGAAGAAGACGAACTAATTCACGGTAGGCACCTGAAACTCCTTGTCCTGCTACTTTCTCACTTGAACTCAACATATTGATGCGTAATTTCTTTTTTTCCATAACTACTATTATATCATTTTCTTTGAATAAAATCAGCAAAAGAAAGGAGAGACTCAGGGAAAAGAGGAGGAAAATTCCTCACTTCTCCAACGGTCTCTCACATGCTTTTATCTGTTTATACTCAATGAAAATCAAAGAGCAAACTAGGAAGCTAGCCGCAGGCTGTACTTGAGTACGGCAAGGTGAAGCTGACGTGGTTTGAATTTGATTTTCGAAGAGTATTACTTAATGCCTAGGGCAATGCGGGCATAACGACTCATTTTTTCAACTGTCCAGGCTGGATACCAGACTAATTTGACCTCAGTATCAGTTACTTCTGGCACCTCTGTCATGGCATCATAAATCTGATCCGTCAAAAGATCTGCCAGGGGACAACCCATAGTTGTCAAAGTCATATCAATCTCTGTTTGCCCTGTGTCACCGTCAAAACGAATCTCATAGATCAAACCAAGATTGACAATATCGATTCCCAACTCAGGGTCGATGACTTCTTCCAAGGCTGTTAAAATGCGTGTTTTGATGTTTTCGATTTGCTCTTCTGTATAAGCCATATTTATCCTCACTCTTAGTCTTCAATAAAATCACGAAGCGGTTTGCTGCGACTTGGTTGACGTAGCTTTCTCAAAGCCTTGGCTTCAATCTGACGGATACGCTCACGGGTTACGTTAAAGACTTTACCAACATCTTCAAGGGTACGCATTTTCCCATCATCTAGTCCGAAGCGCAAGCGTAGAACATTTTCTTCACGATCTGTAAGAGTATCCAAGACCTCATCCAACTGCTCACGCAAAACGATACGAGTTGTATAGTCTACTGGATTTTCAATCACTTCGTCTTCAATAAAGTCTCCAAGGTGGCTATCGTCCTCTTCACCGATGGGTGTTTCAAGAGATACTGGTTCTTGGGCAATCTTCAAGATTTCACGCACCTTGTCAGGAGTCATATCCATACGTTCAGCGATTTGTTCTGGCGTTGGATCTTGTCCCAATTCTTGAAGGAGATTACGCTGTTCACGAACCAATTTATTGATGGTTTCAACCATGTGAACAGGGATACGGATGGTACGAGCTTGGTCCGCAATAGCACGAGTGATGGCCTGACGAATCCACCAAGTTGCATAAGTTGAGAACTTAAATCCTTTAGAATAGTCAAACTTGTCAACCGCCTTCATCAAGCCCATGTTCCCTTCTTGAATCAAGTCAAGGAACTGCATACCACGGCCGACATAACGCTTGGCAATAGAAACAACCAAACGAAGGTTAGCTTCAGCAAGACGTTGTTTGGCTTCGATATCACCAGCTTCAACAGCTAGTGCCAATTCTTTTTCCTCTTCATTGGTCAAGAGAGGTACGACCCCGATTTCTTTCAAGTACATACGTACAGGGTCATTGACCTTAGCCGAAGTTGATCCAATCAAATCCTCATCGCTGAGTTCTGGTTCTTCTTCATTGCTAAGAACACGCGCACTTGGATTTCCTTCGTTATCTGTGATTGAAATTCCTGCATCCTGGATTCGTTGCAAAAGGTCTTCAATCCCATCAGCATCCAAGGTAAAAGGAACAACTAGACTAGCATTGATTTCATCGTCTGTTGCTGTCCCTTTTTGTTTATGATTACGGATAAATTCTGCTACTTGTACGTCAAATGTTGTTACTTCTTTTTGTTTTGTTGCCATTATTACTCCATTCTTCTCTTTTGGGAAATTAAACGTTCCAATTCCTCTAGGGCTGTGTCGGTATCTCCTACATGGCTAGCTTCCTGCACCTTCTTTTTGATTCTCATATTGTCCTGATTCAAGAGAGCCTTGTTTCGAGTCGTCTCTACTTCACTAAGTTCCTGCGGTGACATCTCAGCAGGTAAATCCTGAGCTAAGACTTGATACCAAGCTCTTTCAACTTCCTCAGTCTGTTCTGCTAAAACTTCTGGAGGAAGATTGCCATACTGGCCAAGTAAGTCATATAAAACCTGAAATTCAGGTGTGTCAAATGCAAAGTCTTCTCGCAAACGGTAATCGTTCAAAATAAGGGGAGATTCCATCATTCGATAAAGTAGATGAGCTTCTGCCCTCATAATAGCCGATAACTGTTTGGTAACAGGCATGGTGATTGGCGTCGGTCTGGAAATTCCTTCCATGCGATTCTGCCTTTGTGCCTGTCGACTCTCATTAACAATCTGCTCAATCTGGACATAATCAAAGGACGCCAGACTATCAGCTAAAATATGAATATAGCTGTTTTGAGCAGTGATAGACTTTTCTTGAACAATCAAGGGAGCTATTTTTTCAATAAACTCAATCTGAGCCTGCAGATTTTCACTATTTTCAGGCTTGTACTGGAGAATGTAAAACTCAATCGGACTAATACGAGTTTTCGTTAATAGATAGGCCAAGTCTTCTGGTCCATTTTTTTGTAGATACTCATCTGGATCCAAGCTATCAGGCATACTGACGATCTGCACAGGCATGTCGCCAATTTCATCCAATGCTTTCAATGTCGCCGCTTGACCAGCCTTATCGCCATCGTAAACAAGAACCAACTTCTTGGTTAACCTTTTCAGATGCTCAACATGCTCACGACTTAAAGCTGTTCCCATAGACGCCACAGCATTTTCAATTCCAGCCCGATAGGCTGCAATGACATCCATGAACCCTTCCATCAGGTAAATCTCACTGGTTTTGCCAGAAGATTTTTTTGCCCTATCCATATGATATAATTCGTAACTTTTGTTAAAAATTGCAGTCGATCGGCTATTTTTATACTTAGAAGTTTGTGAATCCGTTTTCTGCCAGATACGACCTGAGAAGGCAATGACCTTTCCCTGATCATTGGTCAAGGGAAACATAATTCGATTGTGAAAGGTGTCTACAAATTGATTGGCATCCGAGAGATAAAACAGTCCTGAATCTAGAAAATCCTCTTCACGATACTGACCAGACAAACGTTGATAGAGATAGTTTCGTTCTGGAGGTGCTAAACCAATCCGAAAATGTTTGAGGACTTCATCTGTCAAACCACGCTGATAGAGGTAATTTCTGGCCTCTTCCCCCATGGTCGTTGTCATGAGAATAGCATGATAAAATTTAGCTGCATCTTCGTGCATATCATAAAGAGCTTGGTGGGGGGAGGCGGGCTTCTGCTCACTATAAAGCGGTTTTTCCACCTCTATCCCAGCACGCTGACCTAAGATTTGGACAGCCTCCATAAAGGGAACTCCTTGGTACTCCTCGATGAACTTAAAGACATCACCTGAGCGCCCACAACCAAAACAGTGATAAAACTGCTTGTCCTCGACAACGTTGAAAGAAGGTGTTTTTTCACCATGAAAAGGACAGAGCCCTAGATAGTTCCGTCCTGCCTTTTGTAAAGAAATCACATCTCCTATGACTTCCACAATGTTGGCATTGTTTTTGATTTCTTCAATGACTTGTTTGTCAACCATACACAATACCTCCATGTTATCATAGTTTACTTTATATAGTATACTTTATTTCAGAAAAAAAGTAAACCATTTCACTCATTTTCCTTACTTTATTCAAAGAGTTGATAATAATCAGAGATTTTCATTTTTGCTTTTTCTTCTTGGTTCAAATCTTGGATGATACGACCTTCTTTCATGACAATTAAACGATTGCCATATTTGAGAGCGTCTTCCATATGATGGGTAATCATAAGCGATGTCAACTGATCTTTCTTGACAAATTCATCTGTCAATTCCATGAGTGCCACACTAGTCTTTGGATCAAGGGCCGCAGTGTGCTCGTCTAACAAGAGTAATTCAGGACGCTTCAAGGTTGCCATCAAGAGACTCAGAGCCTGTCTTTGTCCACCTGATAAGAACTCAATAGGTGTATTCAAATGTTTCTCAAGACCGTTTCCCACTTTTTCAATAGTTGCCTGAAACTCATTCTTATAACTAGACAGACGTCTTGGTAACAATCCACGCTTTTCGCCACGAAACTTAGCAATCAAGAGATTTTCAGCCACTGTCATACGGGGAGCTGTCCCCATCTTGGGATCTTGGAAAACACGAGCCAGATACTTAGCTCGCTTCTCTGGTGAAAACTTGGTTACATCTTCACCCAAAATACGAATAGTTCCACTGGTTAATGACAAGGTTCCCGCAATAGTGTTAAAGAGGGTCGATTTACCAGCACCATTTCCACCCAAAATCGTGATAAAATCCTGTTCAAAAATTTCTAAGGAAACATCATTTAAAATAATCTTTTCTTCATCAAAGCCATTTTTAACGACTTTGGTTGCATTTTTTAATTCTACAATGGCTGTCATTTACTTAACTTGGCTCCTTTCAAGATTGTTTGCTTAAATGTTGGAATCATGAGGCAGACTGCTAAAATCAAGGCACTGTATAAACGAAGGTAACTTGTATTAAAGCCAAGCGCGATAACTGCCCATACTAAAAATTGATAGGCGATAGAACCTACAACGATGGTAACCAGACGTTCTGCCAAACTCAAACTCTTGAAAATAACTTCTCCAATAATCAAACTTGCAAGCCCCACAACGATAACCCCGATTCCTCGAGAAACATCAGCATAGCCTTCTTGCTGGGCAATGAGAGCACCTGCAAGGGCAATCACACCATTTGATAAGACCAAGCCCATGAGCTCCATGCGTCCAGTATGAATCCCGAAACTTCTAGCCATATCAGGATTGTCGCCTGTAGCAATATAGGCCTGTCCTAGTTTGGTGTCCAAGAAAAAGAGCATGAGAACAATGACAAGACTAACAAAGATAAGACCTGTCAAGAGTTGGTTCAAGTCTGAATCAAAAGGTAAGACATCCTGGATTTGCTTAGTTCCAAGCAAGCCTAAATTGGCACGTCCCATAATCAAGAGCATGATTGAGTGACAGGAAGTCATCACCAAAATCCCTGAGAGCAAGGTTGGGATCTTCCCTTTTGTATAAAGAAGTCCTGCTGCCATTCCAGCCAAACAACCTGCTCCTACAGCAACAAGAGTCGCTAAAAATGGGTTCACGCCTTTGGTTATCAAAGTGACAGCAACAGCTCCCCCAAGAGGGAAGGAACCTTCTGTCGTCATATCTGGAAAGTTTAAAATCCTAAATGTCATAAAGATTCCCAGACCTAGAATAGCCCAGACAAATCCTTGAGAAATAATAGATAATATCATCTGTTTCTTAACCTTTTCTATACGATTTCTATTGTAAAAAATTGGAGGAGATGTCCCCAACTCCTCCATTGTAGATTATTCAATCACTTGTCCTGCTTCTTTTAGAACAGATTCAGGAATAGTAATACCTAACTCTTGTGCCAATTTTTTGTTGATCACTGATTTACCAGTTGAAAAGACATTGACTGGAGTATCAGCTGGTTTTGCACCTTTCAAAACTTGCGCAATCATTTTACCAGTTGCCACACCAAGATCATGTTGGTCAACTACAACTGATGCCAAACCACCTGCTTCTACCATGGCAGTTGCACTTGGGTAGATTGGTTTTTTAGCTGATTGGTTGCTTGATACAACAGTAGAGAAGGCTGAAGCAATAGTGTTATCAATTGGAACCCAGATAGCATCGACCTTGCTAGTCATGACGTTAACTGTTGAAGCAATTTCGTTTGTTGAAGGAACCGCAAATGTTTCCACTGTCAAACCTGCTTTTTCAGCATAAGCTTTAAATTCTTCGACCTGTGTTTTTGAATTGTCTTCGCTGCTTGAGTAAAGAGCTCCGATAGTTTTCACATTTGGTGTCAAAGCCTTGATGAGTTCAACTTGTTGTTGAGCTGGGTTGTGGTCAGATACCCCTGTAATATTTCCACCTGGTTTTTTCAAATCTTTAACCAAGTTAGCACCGATTGGGTCTGTAATAGCAGCCATGATAACAGGTAGGTCTTTTGTTGCACTAGCCAACCCTTGAGCAGCTGGTGTTGCAATACCAACAACCAAGTCATTACCGTTTGCAACCAACTGTTTACTCATTGTTGCAACCTTACTTTGGTCACCTTCTGAGTTCATAAAGTCAATCTTCAACTGATCATCTTTATAACCTTCTTCTGCCAGTCCATCTTGAATCCCTTTATAAATCAAGTCAAGAGATGGATGGCTCACAAACTGAAGGACACCAACTTTGGCAACTTTCTTTTCGTTCTTAGTTTCTGGTTTATTCATTGAAGAGTAAATCAAGCTTCCTGCTACTAAGACTGCTAATGCAGCGATAATTCCAATTAAACGTTTATTTTTCATTCTATTTCTCCTTTTTAATTCCTTTAAACTACTTCACTTATCTGAACAAGCGACGCCATCGTTTTCTTTCCATACTAACCTCCATCAAAAAAGTCCTCACACAAAAAACTTGTGTGAGGACGTCGATGCGCGGTACCACCTCAATTATAGGGAATTTCCCTATCGCTCTGTCTCGCAATAACGAGATGCACTGTAAGGTGTGCTCACCGAATTTTTATGATTTCAAATTCTAAATAACATTCAGCCCAATTTTCATCATCACCACTTATCTGTTTTCAGCTACCACAGACTCTCTAAAAAGTTTGTATGATTACTTTTCTGAATGGTTAAATTATATCATTTTTCAACTACTTGTCAAGACTCTTTGAGAATTTTTTTGAAATATTCAAAAACTTCCCCTATAGAAAAGAGGAAGTTTGATGGGTATCAGCCTGAATTACGCAATCCTGTTGCAATTCCGTTGATGGTTGTATGGATTAATTTTTCTTGATCGCTTGATAATTCTCCACGACGTTGACGTTTAATCAACTCCAACTGGATATAGTTGAGGATATTAAAGTAAGGCATACGGTAATCCAAACTTGCTTTTAGATATGGATTTTCAGCCAAGAGTTCATCATAACCTTCGATAGCCAAGATAACTTCCTTGGTAACTTGCCATTCATTTAGAATAGTCTCATAGATTGCTTTTACTTGATCATCTTCACACAGTTTGGCATACTCAAAAGCAATGTTCATATTTGATTTTGACAAGACCATGTCAACATTTGAAAGAAGTGACTGGAAGAAAGGCCAATTTTGGTACATATCTCGTAGAATAGCGATATTCTCTGGATTTTTATCAATAAATTCTTTGAAGCTTGATCCGACACCATACCAGCCAGGGAACATGACACGGCTTTGTGACCATGAGAAGACCCAAGGGATAGCACGCAAACCACCGATTTCAGTAATCGTCTTACGAGCGGCTGGACGAGAACCAATATTAAAGCTTGAAATAGCCTTGATTGGACTTGACTCAAAGAAATAATCATAGAAATGGTCATTACCAAAGACCAAATCACGGTAGATATCATAACTACGGTCCACTACCTGATCCATAATCGCTTCATAACGATTGGATGTATTGGTATCGCTCTTCTTCTGAGTAATCATACGGTTAATAGCTGCAGATACTAGCATTTCAAGGTTATAGTAGGCGGCATCTTTGTTACCGTATTTATTGCCAATTACTTCACCCTGCTCCGTCAAACGGATACGATCCTTGATAGACTTAAGCGGTTGAGATGTGATAGCTTCATAAGTTGGTCCACCACCACGACCAACAGTACCACCACGGCCATGGAAGAAGGTAACCTTAACGCCAAATTCATCTCCAATAGCAGTCAATTGTTGTTGAGCCTTGTAGAGGGTCCAACACGATGAAAGGTAACCACCATCTTTATTACTGTCAGAGTAGCCAAGCATGATTTCTTGGTAGTTATTGCGCGAAGCAATCCATTTCTTAGCAAGGGCAAGAGAAAGGTATTCTCTCATAGTTTCTTCTGAGTGGTCCAAGTCCTCAATTGTTTCAAAGAGAGGAACGATTTGGACACGGGCTCTTTCTTTATCAACTAGCCCTACTTCTTTTAGCAAGATAGCCAATTCCAGCATGTCTGATACGCTGGTTGCATGTGAAATGATAGTCTGACGAATAACATCATCACCCAACTTATCTTTCAAATTACGAGCAGCCTTAAAGATTGCTAATTCTTTTTCAAGTAACTCTGATTTTTCAACATGAGTAGCAGAAAGAATGCGTGGATCTTCTTCTAATTCTTTCAAGAGAAGCTGGCATTTTTCTTCTTCACTGAGTTCACTATAACGAGAATGAATTCCTGCTGATTTCAAAAGTTCTGCTACACAGGCCTCATGAACACTTGAATCTTGACGCATATCAATAGATGCCAAATAGAAACCAAAAATTTCAACTGCCTGAATCAATTCAACAAAATCACCAGAAATTAGTGCTTCACCCTTGTTTTCCAAAAGGGAATCACGGATGGTAATTAAATCCTTATAAAAATCATTGGCTGTTTCATATCGAGCCCCAACTTCCTTATCCTCAATCAGATAGGCTTTTGTTGCTTGGATTTTTGATTGAATATCAAACAAGGCACGACGATACAGCTCTTTTTCACGATAAATCGAGTTATCCTTGGATTGACGAGCCATTTCTCTGACTTGCTTGCTGACATTAACAATACTGGTTGAGAGGGAGAATTCACGATAAAGTTGGTAAATCTTTTCATCATAGTAGTTCATGATGACTTCACACTGGGTCATGGCAGATTGTTTCAAGGTATCTGCTGTAACAAAGGGATTCCCATCACGGTCTCCACCAATCCACATTCCCATGGTAATTGGTTTAGGATGTTTCAACTCTAAGCCATGTTTTTTAGCCAGGCGCTTGTACTCAGCAGTCAAATGAGGAACAGCTTTCAAAAATGAACTATTGTAGTATTCCATAACATTCGTGATTTCATTGGTTACTTTCAATTTTTTTTCACGAATCATATCTGTCTGCATGATAATCTCAATGTAACGACGGAGATCATTATGCCATTTTTCCTTATTAATCAAGCCTAATTTCACATCACGGTACTTACGCAAAAGGGTATGGATATGGTTTGTCAAATCCAACATACTCTTACGTTGTACTTGTGTTGGATGGGCAGTCAAAACAGGGACAACATTCAAGTGTTCTAGAATTTCTACCGCATTTTCTTTTTCTGCAACCATTTTGATTGTTGCTGATAACTTACCAAGATAATCTTGATCGATATTATTTTGGTGATTGATTTCATAGGCCAAATCCACGTCTTCTGAGATATTAATCAAGAGGGGCAAGATAGAGAAATAGCGTGAAATATAAGCCATTTCATCATTTGTCAGGCTAGTAACCAATTGGTTCAAGCCTTGATAATCTTCTTGAGTTGACAATTCTTTCAACTGCATGATTTTTTCAAAAGTTTCTGGAGCAAGCATATTTTTAGTGATATCTTCTAACAATTCTGTTAAAATCAATACTTCTTCTTGCACGACAGCTTTATTACTATAGTTTTCTAATTTTTGAAGAGACATAGGTAATCCTTTCCACTATCAGCTCTACATATAGTTTGATGAGCGAGCTTCTAACTCCTCATACAATTGAGCACGCTTTTCACTTGCATCAATATTTAAGACAAAGGCGATGGCTACAGACAAGACCAGAAGACTATTCCCTCCTTGCGATAAGAAAGGGAAGGTTACTCCTGTCGAAGGAATAATACCAGAAATTCCACCGATATTGACAAACACCTGGATCAACATCATACCCCCAACCCCAATCGCCATCATGGAATTAAAGGGATTCTTAGCACGAATTCCTACTAGGATGATTCGTAAAATAAGGAAAAAGACAAGGGCTAAAATCAAGCTAGCTCCCACAAATCCAAATTCTTCGATGACAATTGAAAATACAAAATCTGTATGGGCCTCTGGTAAATAGCCACGTTTTTCAATTGAATTTCCTAAACCTAGACCAAACCAACCACCATTCACCATAGCAAAGTAGGAATTTGCGAGTTGGTGGCCTGCTCCTGCCAAATCGGCAAAGGGATTAAAGTAGGCACTGAAACGCTTGGCCACATAACCAAATACTGGAATTTTTGAAAATTTATCAACCCCTATAAAAGAAATCAGTGATAAGGATAGGGCAGAAACTCCCACCAAAATTCCCAAAAAGGCAATAAACCATCTATAAGCGATACCACTAATCGTATACATAATCAAGGCAACCAAAGCTAAAATAGAAGCATTCCCCAAATCTGGGAAAATAGCAAGGCTCCCAATCAGTACAAATAGAACAAAGCGCCAGTCATTAAACGCACGAGGAAGCCACTGATTCTGTGTCAACACTTGAAAATCATAAATAGCTATATCCTCTTGTTGTTTGGAAAATTTATTTGCTAGATACCAAATAATAATAATTTTCAAATATTCAGCTGGCTGAATGGTCAAAGGTCCTACAGAAATCCAGCCATAGGCTCCATTGACAGGAATACCAATCAAACGAGCCAAAGCTAAGAGAATCAGCTCAACAAACATAACAATAAATAAAAGACGTTCATTTCTTAAAAAATTCAGTCTCAACTTATATATCAAGGCAATCAGTATCAAACTAAATATCCAAAATAGTCCCTGACTTCGGACCAATTGCAGTGCACTTTGGCCTTCTTGAATTAAAATAGCACTGGTTGTCGAATAAACCACAATCAAGCCCAAAATAGATAAAAGTAAGTAAGGAACTAGAATAGAATAATTTAATAGGTGCCTTTTACTAATCTTCATAGTATCACCAATCTAATGAGAACAACACAATTGCTTCCCAAATTCCGTTTGTTTTCTAGTTTTGATTGCTATTATACCATTTTTCCCGAAAGAAAAAAACTCTTATCCATCAGATAGACCATTTTTGTCATAAGAAAAAGAGCACTTGGCCCTTTTCTGTTTTATTCTTTTGATGAACTACTTGAGCTTGAATCTCCGCCACCAATATATTGGGTGAAGATATTTTGGAAGGCTTGATCTTTAACCTTGATATTAGCTGCTTGCAATTCTTTTCCGATAATGCTTTGAACAAATGTTGAATCATTTTGTTTTTGAGTCAAGATAACAGTTTTTAATTTTTCTTTGTAGTCATCAAGATTAGATGATTTTTCTGTTTTCTTAGTGAGTTTTACAATGTAATATTGGCTGCTGTAGGCTTGTGTACCAGCGGCTGTAATCACATCAGAAACGCCGTTTACATCTAGAGCAAATGCCGCTTTCTTAACTTGTTCTGGCACTTCTGTTGAAGCAGAATCAAAGGTGATTTCTCCACCGTTCGCTTTGGTTTTCTCATCAGTTGAGTTATCTTTAGCTAATTGAGCAAAGTCAGCATCGCTAGCTTTTGCTTTTTCAAGAATTTCTTTAGCCTTGTCTTCATTGTCCAAACGGATGATTTGAGCTGTTACATCTGGAGTGTACTCGTCAAAGGCTTTCTTATAGGCATCATCTGTCAATTCAGCTTCTGCTGCTTTCTTAACTGCCAACTCAACTAATTTACTTGTACGAATTTGAGCTTTACGTGTTTCAAGAGTCATGCCTGCTTGTGACAAGACACGTTGGTAGTTTTCACCATATTGTTTCTCTTCTTCGGCAATCGTGTCATTGACTTCTTTGTCATCTACTTCTGAACCGTATTGTTTCTCAAATACTTTTTGGATGGTCAAGTTCAACAAAACTTGTTGGGCTGAAGGGTTGCTTTTTACTTGCTCATAAAATTGATGTTCTGTGATGACATCCCCCTTCATGCTGATAAGGTCTGCTCCTTCTGAACCTTTCGAACAAGCTGCTAAAGTTGCTACTGATAATAATGTAATGGCACCTGCCAATAGTTTTTTCTTCATGTCTACTCCTTTGAGATAAGTGTTACCCTATCTATTTTACTATATTTTCTTAAATTTTTCTGAAAATCATTCGCTGTTAGGCAATTGAACATCTGCTACATTTTTACGAAGCATGAGAATGCCATCCCCCAGAGGGACTAATGTTGCGGTGAGTCCTGGATTGTCTAAGGTTGCATCAAATAGCCTTTGAAGTCCTCTGTAAATAGTTCGCTGACCACGACGGACTTCCATAATATCCTTGGCAACATCACCACCTTGGAAAATATCATCCAAGACAACCACACCACCAACTTCCAAATGTTTGAGAATTTCTGGTAGAAAGACGATGTATTTAGACTTTGCAGAATCCATAAAAACAAAATCATAGGACTCTGTCAAGGTAGATAAGACATCTACCGCATCTCCTTCTAGGAGAGTAATTTGCTTGCGACTGTCAAACTGGGCAAAATTTTCCTTGGCAAAACCAATCATCTCTGGATTTCGGTCAATGGTTGTAATCTTGGCATTTGGTGCATGTTCTGCCATTAAAAGAGCGGAAAAACCGATAGCTGTCCCAATTTCCAAAATGTTTCTAGGTTGTATGGTTTCCATGAGAAAACGGAAATAAGCAACCGTTTCATGGGGAATGATGGGAATATTTTCCTTGCGAGCAAAATCTTCCAATTCTTTCAAAGAGCCTGTAACTTGCTTTTGACGCTGGCGCATCAAGTCTACAATTTCTTCTTTGACGACAGGACGACGCATGTTATGGTTGGCATTTTTACTATACGATTCAACCATTTTATGCCAATCCCAATTTTTCAACAAGGGCTTCAAACTCATTTAAACGGCGTTCAAAGACTGCAAAGGCATCGTTGAGGTAGTCTTCCTTCTCCATATCAACACCAGCTTTTCTCATGACATTGAGTGGATAGTCAGACTTACCTGCCTTGAGGTAATCGATATAGCGGTCACGGTCTTCTTGACTACCATGGACAATTTTTTCAGCCAAGGCTGAGGCTGCTGCAAAGCCTGTTGAATATTGATATACATAGTAGTTATAGTAGAAATGTGGAATGCGTGCCCACTCGTATTGGATTTCAGGATTGTCTTCCTTACTCAAACCATAATACTCCTGGTTCAAATCTGCGTAGAGTTTATTTAGGAAATCGCTAGTCAAAACTTCTCCATTTTGGTCTGCTTGGTGAATCGCGTGTTCAAACTCAGCAAATTGAGTTTGGCGGAAAACTGTTCCACGGAAACCGTCTAGGAAGTTATTGAGAATAGCAAAGCGTGTTGCATCGTCTTCCACTTCTTCCAACAATTTCTCCGTCAAGATATTCTCATTGGTAGTTGAGGCAATCTCAGCCAAGAAGATAGAATAATCTCCGTAAACATAAGGCTGCGTTTCACGAGTATAACTTGAGTGCATACTGTGACCTGTTTCATGGACAAGGGTAAAGAGATTATCTAGATTGTCCTGCCAGTTAAGGAGCATAAAGGCATTAGTATCGTAAGAACCTCCAGAGTAGGCACCTGAACGCTTGCCTTGATTTTCGTAAACATCAATCCAACGCTCGCTAAAGGCACGTTTAACACGGCTCAAGTAATCCTCACCCAAGACTGCTAAGGCCTCTTCTGCCTTTTTTAAGGCTTCTTCATAAGTAAAACTGTATTCAACAGATGAAAGCGGTGTGTAGACATCGTACATCTTAAGGTCTGAAATTCCCAAGATTTTTGAACGAAGGTTAAGATAGCGATGCAAGAGTGGCAAATGCTTGCGAACTGCTGCTACCAAATTGTCATAAACACTCTCTGGAACAAAATTCGCTGCTAGGGCTGCATGACGAGCACTCTTGTAGTTACGAACCTTGGCACGGTAGTTTTGCACCTTAACATTGGTTTGCAAGGTTTTGGCATAGGTATGTTGGAATTGTTCATAAGTCGCATAAAGGGCTTGATAAGCACCACGGCGAACCTCACGATTTTTAGATTCCATCAAACGTGTGTAAGTCCCATGAGAGAGCTGAACTTCCTTACCATCATCGTCGAGAACATAAGGGAACACAATATCCGCATTGTCCAAGATAGCGAAGGTTTCACTCGCCGAACCAAAGATTTCTCCAGCTCCAGCCAATAATTCTTCTTCACGTTGTGATAAAACGTGGTCTTTTCCTTGTAAAAGTTTGTCAAAATAGTGTTGATAAACCTGCAATTTTGGTTGAGCCTCTAAAAAGTCAGCATACTGCTTTTCACTAATTTCCATAAATTCAGGCTCATAGAATGAAAAGGCTTGGTCCAGCTGGCTGTATAGAGTCATTGCCTTGGCATAGTACTCTTGATACTTAGCTTCACGTGTGTCCTGGTCATTTTTCATATGAGCATAAACGTAAAGCTTCTCCATTTGGCGTTCCATCTCAAGAGAAAATTCAGTAATTTCGAGTAGGCTATCCTCACTATCCAAGAGATGGCCTTCATACTGGGCTACTGTCTCCAATTGTTCTGTTAACTCTTTTAAGGCTTCTTCCCAAGCCTGGTCAGTTGGGTAAATCGTTGATAGATCCCATGTATCTTTTTCATTTATTTCATGTCTTTGTAATACCATTAGATTCCTCCATCCTTTCTATTCTACCATATTTTTCAAGAAATATTGCTGATAAAAGGCTGGTGGATAAAGCTTTTGCCAATCATTTTGAGGATTTTCTTGATAATAGGTATAAAAGTGCTGATAATAGCTACTCAAGTCTTGTTCAATCTGGAAAAATTTGCCCACTAGTGGTCGAATTTGTGGATACCATTCTTTTAGTCCATAAGTCAGGAGATTTTCTCCCTTTTGATAGGCTTCTGCTTGTTCTTTCATCCAAAAGGGATTTTGATAGTACAGTTGTTGCCGGATATAGCGACAGATGTCCTTGTCCTGAGAAACTGTAAAATGAGATATTTTTTGTTTCTTATAGGGGAAACGCAATATTTCCAGTAAACTAGCTTGGCCATAGGGAAATTCCTTGATTTGATAATGGAGTTTCCCGCGGAGGTCTTGGTGAATCAGGTATTTGAGCCTTAAAAGCTGTTTTTCCTTGTCTAATTCCCAAACATAAAAGCCCATGTTGTGACTGAAATAGAGAAACCCTTCTTGCAGACGAGTCAAGCGGTCTTTGAGCCACAGTTTTTGACCCAGCAACCACAGTACTTGGTAACCCTGACTACGATATCCATCACTGCGCTCTTTAAGAACTTTTTGAGTCAAAGGACTACACTGAACTTCTAGAGCTAAATTGCCATTTACAAACACATCCGCAATCTGTTTAAGCTCTGGAAGGGGGTATTCTAATTGAACCTCTGTCTCTTTTTTCAACCAGTGATAAAGAACTTCCTTATTGACCAGGTGTTCTGGACTTTCATTTTCAAAGGAATAATCACAGTCTTTTAAAGATTTATGGGCAAAATGCGTCCGTACACTTGAACCTTGACGCAAACGGAGCTGACCTCCACAAGCGGGGCAGGTATATGCTTGTTTCTCGAGCCTATCCTCTAACACATTTACCAGCTGTCCCCTAGCATCTCTCGCAACAAACATGATTTCCCTCCTTTTTCTATATTATTCGTAAAAAAGAAAAAAGATCAGGAAAATTCCTAATCTTAATCATTCTATAAAATTAGAGTTGCAAGCGACTTTCAAGAGCTTGTGTCAACACTTCAGAATAGTTCACTTTCTGACGATCTGCAAGTCTGACTAGCCACTCTGGAACCGTAACATTTTTTCGAATCGCCTTATTATTCTTTACGAAAGGCAAGGGATTGACCTGAATCAAAGTTACAAATCCATCAGGAGCTTTCAACTTAGAAATGTCACTAGGAGTAGGCAAATCCAGTCCTTCATCAATATAAGAAGCTAAAACACTCTCAAGCATTTCCCGAGCATTTTTCATTGCAAGTTCAATCGTTGCTCCCTCTGTCCCGCCTCCAAATTCAGGAAATTCTATCCAGTATCCAGTGCCTTCTCTATGAAAAATAGCAGGATAAGATTTTAGCATAATACACCTCCACAATTTCCAAATCAACTACAGTCCCAAATCTTTTACTATTTTTCTCTCTAAACCTTTTCCTAAATCCTCATTACCGTGGACTGGAATAGTGACAAGATAGGGAACTCCTTCTTTCTTAAAATGATGATGACTTCCTCTCTTACGAACTTCAATCCATCCATTTGCAAGAGCTAATTTTACCATTTCCTTACCTGTGATTGGCATTTATGGTCACCTTTCTAGCTAAAATTATACTTATAATGCGTATTTTTGTCAATTCTTCTATCTTATCTATTCGTAAAAAAAGAAAAAAGATCAGGAAATCTCCTAATCTTCATTCATCCTTATTTGATTTTCTTAGCTAGCATGGTCGCAAAGCGTAGTTGAATGCGATTACCATTCTCATCACGACGGTGCAAATGGCCTGGATTTTCATTGTATTTAACCAATTCCCAGTCCTTGTAGTAGTCTGCCAGTTCCCCTTCTTTAAAAGTGAATGGAAAGTTAACCGAGCAAGGATAATCCTCCGTATCCATAGCACAGACGATAAGATTATAACCACCGACCGTGGTGTGTTCCTGCATGTTTCGGATAATAGCTGGAATACGCTCCGCTTGTAAAAACATGAGAACAACTGTTGATACGATAAAATCATAGGCTTGCCCGATGCTGGCTGAATTGATATCGTAAAGGCCAACAGGCATATCCAAATCTTCCTGTTCCACAATGCTTTGCAAGATTTCAAGGGATAGTTCATTTTGATCAACAGCTGTCACGTCAAAACCTTGCTGGGCTAGAAAAAGAGAATTGCGTCCCTGACCACAGCCCAAATCCAAGGCTTTCCCTGGTTTTACTGTCTGCATTGCCTCTAGGACCTCTGAATGAACAGGATTGGTATTGTATTTCTTAGGAAAATAATCCTCAGGTTTACAATAAAATTCCAAATACCATTCCACATCGTCTGTAGCAGCCTCCACTCGGTGCCAGGCTTGCGGTTGCGCCATTGGATTGTCTGCTCCTGCTTCAAAGAGATGTTCAGCTAGAACTTCTCCTTCTTCGGTCAATTCAATAAACTTGAGAGCTCCTTTTACAACTGTGATCTTACCCCAAGCTCCGACCTTGGTATTGTGCTTTTGCTGAACCGCCTCTGGCATAGTCTCTTTAGTCCACAGTGGCATGCGTTTGTAGGCAACTAGTTTTTCCATTTTCATTCCTCTTTTTATCTTATCTCTGATTGACAGCTTTCATGACACGCGCGATGTCACGATTTTGCTCCCGTCGCTTGATAGACTCCCGTTTGTCGTAGTCATGCTTCCCTTTAGCTAGGCCTAAAAGAAGCTTGGCATAGCCATCTTTGATATAGACTTTAAGGGGAACCAGAGTCATTCCTGTCCCTTTGGTCTCTTGTTCCAATTTTTGAATTTGCTTCTTATGGAGCAGGAGTTTACGACGGCGTTCAGGCTCCTGGTTCCAGATATTGCCCTCTTCATAAGGAGCGATATGAACATTGCTCAACCAGACTTCCCCATTTTTTACTTGGGCAAAACCGTCCTTGAGATTGATTCGAGCTGCTCGCACACTCTTGATTTCAGTCCCAGTCAGGACCATTCCTGCCTCTAGCGTATCTACGATTGTATAGTCGTGGCGCGCCTTTTTATTTTGTGCGACGACCTTTCCCTCGCCCTTTGCCATGCTTGGCTCCTTTCTTAGCTACTTCCTTGTAAAAAGGCTTCTTACCCTTTTTCTTCTTGTCTTTTTGTGAATGCTTGCGCTTATCATTTGAGCGTCCTGATTTTCTCTTGTCTTCCTTCTTATCTGAACGACGACTTGAACCACGCCCTCTGTCATTTCGACTAGACTCTTTCAAGCCTTTTTCAATCACATCAAATTCACTTGGAATGTAAGAGAAGTCAATTTCGCCCGTCATCTTGTCCGCTCTTTCAACCCGAATGCGAATCTGCTGACCTACACGGAAGGTTGTACCCGATTTTTCTCCACGAAGAGTCAAATCACGCTCATTGAAATGATAAAATTCAGGTAGATTGGTGATGTGAATCAAGCCCTCAACTGTGTTTGGCAATTCAACAAAGAGACCAAATTTGACGATGCTGGATACAACCGCATCGTACTCTTCACCTACGTATTCTTCCATGTACTCAGCCTTTTTCATGGCTTCGACTTCACGCTCAGCCTCAATAGCACGACGCTCACGGTTGGAAGACTGGGTCGCAATCTCTGGAATCACTTGTTCAAAATGCTCTGCTATTTCCTTAGAACGGCCGTAATCACGAATCATACGGTGAACAAGAAGGTCTGGATAACGGCGAATCGGACTGGTAAAGTGAGTGTAATAATCAGCCGCTAGACCATAGTGACCGTGATTGTGCTCCGAATAGCGAGCCTGCTGCATGGAGCGAAGAAGCATCATGGACAACACATCCGCATAGGGTTCTCCCTCAACAGTACGCATGATGTCTTGAAGCGCCTCCTGGCTAATCTCACTGGCAGTCCCATAAATGCGCAAGCCAAAGCTCGAAGCATAATCAATAAACTTCTGAACCTTTTCAGCCTTAGGCTCCTCGTGAATTCGATAGATGAAAGGCAAATCCAACTTGCTAAAATGCTCGGCAACTGTTTCATTGGCCATCAGCATAAAGGACTCAATCATGCGCTCGGCAACACCACGCTGCCGAAGAACGATATCAACAGGCTTACCTTGTTTATCCACTAAAATCTTGGCTTCATTGGTATCGAAATTGAGGGCACCACGCTTCACACGCATGTTTTCTAGCCTTTCATGAAGCTTGGCCATGAGTTCGATACTAGGGACAATTTTCTTATATTCTTGCCTCTTTTCCTCGTCGCCAGCTAGGATGTCATTGACATCGCTGTAGGTCATACGAAAGCTTGTCTTGATAACCGTTTGTGTAATGGTGTAATTGACCACACGGCCATGTTCATCAATCTCCATAATTGCAGACTGGGTCAGACGGTCAACTTGAGGATTGAGGGAGCAGATGCCGTTTGACAATCGTTCTGGCAGCATTGGCACCACACGATCTGTCACATAGACAGAAGTCGCACGATTAAGGGCTTCCTTGTCGAGGGCAGAACCCTCGGTCACATAGTAAGAAACATCTGCGATGTGAACACCAAGCTCCAGATTGCCATTTTTCAAGGCCTTGATATGCACCGCATCGTCCAAGTCCTTGGCATCCGCACCGTCAATGGTAAAGGTAATCTCATCTCTCAAGTCCAGACGGTCTTCCATATCCTTATGAGACGGAGCATCAGGCACACTTTCTGCTTCCTTGACAACAGCTTCTGGAAACTCGGAGACAATGTCCATAGACTCCAAAACCTCAAGAACATCAATTCCGACATCTGTTGAGTGTCCCACCACATCGAGAACACTCGCGACAAAGAAATCATGTTTCTTGCTTGGGTATTTATCGATAAAGACCTTGAGAACTTCTGTTCCTTCTAGTTTAAGGGCAGGTTTCTTAACATAAATCGGTTGGCTGATTTTCTGGTTTTTTGAACGAATATAACCTGCATACTTAGGTTTTTCCTGATCCAGAACTATTTGTCCGACAACGGTTGTTAAGCTGTGTTCTAGGATATCGATAATTTTGGCTTCTGCTGCTGTTCCCTTATTGCGGTCAGCGACTTTCTTGATCACGACCTCAACGGTATCACCATCAATAGCATAATTGACATCGTTTTTTCCTACAAAAAGGTCGTCCTCTTCCCCTTCTAGGCTAACAAAACCAAAGCCATTTTTATGGGCATGAAAAATCCCCTTGAGGGTAATTTCATGTTTTTTCTTAACTTCTAAAGTCAGACTACCATCTTCCTCAAAGCGAATCTGGTGCTTTCTTTCCATTAGGGACAAGGTTTTAATCAACTCACGAAAATCCTTGGACCCATCTTTTCCCAAAGCCTGAGCTAAGTCATTGACCGTCACTCGCCTCTTGTCTTGCAAATATTCTTTTATTCTATCTTTCATATTTTCTTTCTAGATTTTTAATTTTCTTTTACTGTAAAACCGTCTCAAACATCCTTTAAAAATAAAAAGAGGCAAAGACCTAGTCCTGCCCATTATTTTCTTATCTACTTGATAATACCGTCAATGCTAAGGCAATGGCTAGCCAGAAAAAGACTAAAATCCCTGTCAAACGCTGCATCACAGCTTCAAAACCACGTGCTTTACTGCGTTCAAACAAATCACCTGAGCTGGCATCAAATACATTGCTGGATTGGTTTTTAGTTGGTTGCATGAAAATCGCAATCACAATCACAACAGATAATACTAATAAAATGGTTAATAATAGGTTATACATATCAAACTCCTTAAAATCCTTATTATTTTACCATAAAATCTACTTAGATTCAAGATGTAGGGTTACTTTTCTTTCCTTGGGACAATACTTTAAAACCTCTATCTTGTCTGGATGAGTTTTTGAATTTTTACTGGTTAGGTAATTAATACTGCCACAAGAGGAGCATTTGAGATTAATTTTTACTCGCACTAGATTTCCTTTACTTTTAATAATGTTCGAAATTGAAGCAGGTTAAAGAAACAACTAAAGGCAACACAAAGGCTTGTCGCATAAAAGACTGCATGGTAGCCAAATTGACCTGCTACTGCAGAACCTGCCATGGGACCAACGACACCTCCCAGATAAAAGAATACCTGATTGAAGGCAAAGACCCTCGAAATGCCGGCTTTGGGAGTCATTTTGCTGAGTAGCGCATTAACCCCAGGAATCAGTGCACCGGTTCCCAAGCCAAAGAGGAAACGATAGAGTCCTAGTTGAAGGGGGCTAGAGGCATTGGCACAGAGAAGATAGATGATAACTGAATAAAACTGGGCGACAACCAAGAGACGATGATTGCCCACCTTGTCACCTAGCTTGCCCATGACTCCTGCACTCATCATGCTGGAAAAGCCCATACTGGATACAATCAAACCAGAGACAAAAAGAAGATTCTCTGTCTGCCCTAAGTCGCGCACATAAAGAGCCAAAATAGGGCCAATCGATTGGGCTGAAAATTGGATGACAAAACTGGTTAAAAAGAGATTGACCAAAAGATAGGGATATTTAACCGAGGTAAACAATTCCTTTGTTGGAATAGCCTTTTCCTTGGCTACTGGTTTAAAATCTTCCTTGATAAAGCAAATAGTCAAAATAGCAGCTAAGAACAGAAAACTACCAACCAGTAAGAAAACCGTACGAATTCCAAATAATTCTGCGATAAAGCCACCAATAAAAGGACCAGTTAGAGTACCTGCAACCACACCTGTAGACAAAGTACCTAAGGCAGAGCCTGATTTATCCTTGGGAACCTGACTGGCTATCAAGGCCGTTGCATTGGGAACAAAACCTGCAAATACACCATTCAGTAAACGAAGAAAGATTAACCAATAAATATTTGGCACAAAGGCCAAGCCTCCCATAGTGATAGTCATGGCAAGACCTGCCCGAATCATCATGGGTTTTCGTCCGTATTTGTCAGCAAGGATTCCCCAGATAGGAGAAAAGAGCGCCGCTGAAATAGCAGATACAGAAATAGCTAAACCTGCATAAAAAGCAGCTTGCTCACTCCCTACACCTAGATTTTCCACAAAGATGGGCATAAAAGGCACAACCAGAGAAATACTGGCTCCTGTCAGAAAATTACCAAACCAGGCAATGCGCAGATTATCCTTCCAGTTAATCTCTGTCATCTTGCCTACCTCCCTCAAGAAGGATACGCACTTGAGTAAGAAGTTGATCCTGATTTCCATTGTTATCTAAAACATGACTAGCCAAATCTTTCTTTTTCTCTAAAGGCCACTGGGCTGCCAGACGAGATTCAGCTTCATTTTTGGACAACTGGTCTCTTTTCATTAAACGTTCTACTTGGATATCTCGATCCACATAGACCAACCAAGTCTCATTAAACCAAGAGGCATAGTCCTGCTCAAAAAGCAAGGGAATATCCATGAAAAAAACAACTTCTGTCTGAGACAACTGATCTCTTAATGTAGCCAGTTCTTCACGGATTATCTCTCCTTGAGTTCGCTTCGACCATTCTTTCTCATCAGGATTTGAAAAGATGTGACTAGCTAGGAGAGGGCGATTAAGTTCTCCATTTTCAAGGATGATTTTTTGACCAAAGTGCTGTACTAGAACCTCAAATAGACGACCACCTGGTTTCTGTAGTTGGTGAACAACTGCATCAGCATCCACCACTTGAAAGCCTTGTTTTCTTAGAAAATTTGTCACAGTTGACTTACCAGAGGCAATTCCTCCTGTGATTCCAATGATTTTTCCCATCAGCTCCTCCTTTGGCACTGAGGACAAAAGTGAGTTCCTCGTCCGCCTAGTTGGATTTTCTCAATGATGGTGCCACAACGTGAACATTCTTGACCAGCCTTGTCATAGACCTGATGAAAATCCTGCATGGTTCCATCTTCCCCAAAGGCATTGGTATAGGTCCGAATGGTCGAGCCTCCTTTTTCAACAGCCTGGCCCAAAACAGCAATGGTCTGGTCATGAATGGCTGACGCTTCTTCTGTCGTCAAAGTGTGGGAAGGTCTAGCTGGATGAACCTGAGCTCGCCAGAGGACTTCATCCACATAAATATTGCCAAGACCAGCTACCAAGGTCTGGTCTAAAAGGTGGGATTTGATAGGCTTTTTGGACTTGGCCAGGGCAGCTTGAAAGACCTGCAAATCAAAATCCTGCTCTCTTGGTTCAGGCCCTAGTTTTTTAGAAATAAAGTAGGCTTCCAAAAGATCTGGAGCCAAGAGTTCCATAGTACCAAACTTGCGTACATCCTCATAAACAAGCGTTCCACCGTCCTCAAACTGGAAGAAAACATGGGCATGCTTGCGTTCAGGTGCTTGGTCCGGATAGTAAAAATACTTGCCCTCCATCCGCAAATGGGAAATCAAGACCTTGTCTGTCAGGTAAAAAAGCAAATATTTGCCACGGCGCCCCATTGACTCAACAACTTGGCCAGGCACTTCCTTTTGGAACTCGTCCAAGTCCGTCTTAATCATCTTGGAATAATGAATTTCTACACTCGAAATCTTCTTTCCCAAAATCAATTTTTCTAAGCCACGACGAACGGTTTCAACCTCAGGTAATTCAGGCATAAGTCCTCCTTCTGTAAAAACAAGAAGCAGGCATGTGCCCACCTCTACTTAGTATTCTTTTTCATTATAGCCAAAGTCAGCCAAATCTAGTTTTTTATCACGCCAGTTTTTCTTAACCTTGACCCAGGTTTCTAGGAAGACCTTGTCTCCTAGCATGAGTTCAATATCACGACGGGCCATGCTACCGATTTTCTTAAGCATAGCACCACCTTTACCGATGATAATCCCTTTCTGACTATCGCGCTCGACCATAATAGTAGCACGGATGTGAACCTTGTCTGTTTCTTCGTCTCGTTTCATAGAATCAACCACTACAGCAACTGAGTGAGGAATCTCTTCACGAGTTAGGTGCAAGACTTTCTCGCGAACCATTTCTGAAACCAAGAAACGTTCTGGATGGTCTGTGATTTGATCAGACGGGAAATACTGGAAACCTTCGTCCAGATTTTCACTCAAAATATCCACTAGACGAGACACGTTATTTCCCTGAAGGGCTGAGATTGGAACGATTTCTTTGAAGTCCATCTGATTTCGGAAATCATCAATCTGAGACAAAAGCTGGTCTGGATGGACCTTATCAATCTTGTTTACCACCAAAATCACAGGAACCTTGGCGGCCTTGAGACGCTCGATAATCATATCATCGCCCTTACCACGCGCTTCATCAGCAGGCACCATGAAAAGAACGGTGTCCACTTCACGAAGGGTACTATAGGCAGATTCGACCATGAAATCTCCGAGAGCTGTTTTAGGCTTGTGAATCCCTGGTGTGTCGATAAAGACGATTTGTTCCTTATCAGTCGTATAAATTCCCATGATTTTGTTGCGCGTTGTCTGCGCCTTGTCACTCATGATGGCAATCTTTTGCCCCATAACGTGATTTAAAAAAGTTGACTTCCCAACATTGGGACGTCCTAAAATGGCTACAAAGCCTGATTTAAAAGTCATAATTTCCTCTTACTGTTTAAAATATTAAATCCCAAATTCGTGGGAGAAAAATCAATGCACCTGTTAAGGCTGCGAAAAGAGAGACCACTAATACCGCTCCAGCTGCCATATCCTTAGCATTTTTAGCCAGCATGGAAAAGTGATAGTGACTGGCCAAGTCCACCACATTTTCAATGGCAGAGTTGATAATTTCAAAGGCTACTACCAAGAAAATGCTCAATAGGAGAAAGAGCCATTCGATTCGTGACACCTGAAAAATAAAACCTGCAAGGATGACCACTAGAGCCGTCACTGCATGTTTTCGCATATTGCGTTCTTCCTTGATGGCAGTAAAAATTCCTGTGAGGGCAAATTCTAAACTGGATATCAGGTCACGATTTTTCCATTTTCGTTTATTGTCTTGTGAGTCCATAGGCTGTCAAAATTTCTTCTTGTAAACCGAACATCTCCGCTTCTTCTTCCGGAGTGTAGTGATCATAGCCGTTGATATGTAAAAAGCCGTGTACTGCCAAGAAGCCCATCTCACGCTCAAAGCTGTGGCCATATTCCTCAGCCTGCTCATGAGCCTTATCGATTGAGATGAACAATTCCCCAATATAGGCATCAAACTCAGACATCATCTCTGCTAATTCTGGATTTTCAAGCAAGTCTTCTTCGTCAAAGGCAATTTCCAACTCTGGCTTATACTCAAGGCTGATGACATCTGTCGGACGGTCTGTGTCACGGTACTCCAGATTGAGTTCATGACTACGCTCGTTGGTCACAAAAGTGACTGCCATCTCCTTGTCTTCTTTGCCTAATTTTTGGGCTGCAAATTCCAAAATTTCTTGGGTTTGTTGCAACATTTCTTTTGAAACTTGACCAGTTTCATCTACCATTTCAATATACATGTGCTTCTCGTTTCTCTTTACTTGGCTTTATTATACCACATTTCCATGATTTTATTCTACCTTTTTGATATAATACTATGGAATACAATCACAAGGAGAGAACGATGTCATTTGACGGATTTTTTTTACACCACATGGTTGAGGAATTGCGAAGAGAGTTAGTGAACGGTCGCATCCAGAAAATCAATCAACCTTTTGAACAAGAGTTGGTCTTGCAAATCCGTAGCAATCGCCAAAGTCATCGCCTGCTCCTTTCTGCCCATCCAGTTTTTGGACGCATTCAGCTGACCCAAACAACTTTTGAAAACCCAGCCCAGCCTTCTACCTTTATCATGGTTTTGAGAAAGTATTTACAGGGGGCTCTGATTGAGTCGATTGAGCAAGTGGAAAATGACCGCATTGTGGAAATCACGGTTTCCAATAAAAACGAGATTGGAGACCATATCCAGGCTACCTTGATTATCGAAATCATGGGTAAACACAGTAATATTCTACTAGTCGATAAAAGTAGCCATAAAATCCTCGAAGTTATCAAACACGTCGGCTTTTCACAAAACAGCTACCGCACTTTACTTCCGGGATCAACCTATATCGCTCCGCCAAGCACGGACTCGCTCAATCCTTTCACGATCAAGGACGAGAAACTCTTTGAAATCCTGCAAACACAGGAAACGACAGCTAAACATCTTCAAAGCCTCTTTCAAGGTCTGGGACGCGATACGGCAAATGAATTGGAAAACATTCTGGTTAGTGATAAACTATCTACTTTCCGTAGCTTTTTCAATCAAGAAACCAAGCCATGCTTGACTGAGACTTCCTTCAGTCCAGTTCCTTTTGCAAATCAGGTGGGAGAGCTTTTTACCAGTCTTTCTGATTTGCTGGACACTTACTATAAGGACAAGGCTGAACGCGACCGCGTCAAACAGCAAGCCAGTGAACTGATTCGTCGTGTTGAAAATGAACTTCAAAAAAACCGCCACAAACTCAAAAAACAAGAAAAAGAGTTACTGGCGACAGACGATGCGGAGGAATTTCGCCAAAAGGGTGAATTGCTAACAACCTTCCTCCATCAAGTTCCTAACGACCAAGACCAGGTTATCCTAGACAACTACTACACTAATCAACCTATCACAATTGCTCTTGATAAAGCCTTGACTCCCAACCAGAATGCCCAACGCTATTTTAAACGTTACCAGAAACTAAAAGAAGCTGTCAAATACTTGACTGATCTGATTGAAGAAACAAAGGCAACCATTCTCTATCTGGAAAGTGTGGAGACCGTCCTCAACCAAGCTGGGCTGGAAGAAATCGCTGAAATACGTGAAGAATTGATTCAAACCGGCTTTATCCGTAGAAGACAGCGGGAGAAAATCCAGAAACGCAAAAAACCAGAACAATATCTAGCAAGCGATGGCAAAACCATCATCTATGTTGGCCGAAACAACCTACAAAACGAGGAACTAACCTTTAAAATGGCCCGCAAGGAGGAACTTTGGTTCCATGCCAAGGATATTCCTGGAAGCCATGTTGTCATCTCAGGCAATCTTGACCCATCTGATGAAGTCAAGACAGACGCAGCAGAACTTGCAGCCTACTTCTCTCAAGGTCGCCTGTCAAATCTGGTCCAGGTAGATATGATTGAAGTCAAGAAACTCAACAAACCAACTGGTGGAAAACCTGGCTTTGTCACTTACACAGGACAAAAGACCCTCCGTGTCACACCAGACCCCGAAAAAATCGCATCCATGAAAAAATCCTGATTCGACTTGAAATCAGGATTTTTAGCTTATACTCTTCGAAAATCTCTTCAAACCACGTCAACGTCGCCTTGCCGTATATATGTGACTGACTTCGTCAGTCTTATCTACAACCTCAAAACACTGTTTTGAGCAACCTGCGGCTAGTTTCCTAGTTTGCTCTTTGATTTTCATTGAGTATTATACTCAAATCATATCCAATTATAGGACTAATCTTTGCCACCTAGTTTTTCATTGATTTTCATCATCACACTAGCAATTTTTTCGCCCCAATAAGGGTCTGAGGCATATTCTACATTCATACCAGACGCCTTGTTTCCAAGGAAGGTTCTGCCCCTATCGATATAATTTTCCTTAATCCACTTGGTTGCACCTAAAATTCCCTTATCCACATCGTCAAATGTCTTGGCAGAAAGGTATGGAGTCGTATCATAGGCTGTAATTCCAAAGAAATTATTCTTATCTTTGGCAATCTTACTTCGTCCCCAGTCACTTTCTAAGGCACTATGGGCAAGGAGATAGAGGGCATTGATATGGTAATGTTCTTCGGCTTCCTTAAAAGTAGCGCCCTTGTTCTCCAAAAGGCTATTGTTAATGTTTAGCAGACTAAATACCTTATCCAAGTCTTCAGCACTATAGTTTGTAGTCTCTGTCAAATCTTTGAAAAGGAAGGGATTTTCAAGATTAAAACCATCAAAATGCAGGCCATCTGCCGAATAATATTTCTTGCCTACTTCCATATCAGAAAGATGAGAAGCTACTGGGATACTAGCATTCTGAGCCACATAGTGATAAAAACGGTGGCCATCACTTTCATAATAAGGGATAAAATCCTTACTAGCATCTAGTGCTTGTAAATCTTCTGTTTTCATATAGCCTGACAAACCAGAAATAGTAATAGCCAGGCGCTTATCATCACTCTTTCTATCCTTGTCTAGCCAGACGACACTACCTTGCGATATATAGGAGAGCTTTTCACCATCTGCATCATAAACATTTGCTGTGACAGGAAGGACCTGATAATAATCAGAGCTAGTCTTGGACTCCTTATGCCATTTTCCATCGTTTCCTAGCTGATGACCATCAATAGTCTCATTTTTTGCCATGTAGCCAGCAGATTTGAAGTAGTACCAGGCTTGACTATGAGAATCATAGACCCATTCTTTTTCAGCCATTTTGCCATCAGATTTGAGGTAAAACCATGATTCTTTATCCAAAATCCATTCATTGGCTGCCATATAGCCTCCGGATTTTAGATAATAATAGTGACCATTTTCGAAAATCCATTCTTTATCAGCATGATTTCCATTTTCTTTAATGTAAAACCAAGATTGGTATTGTTTGTCAAAAAGCCAACCTTTCTGTACTTTGGCACCACTAGCATTCACATAAGCCTGGTCAATCCACTGACTTGTCAGTAAATAACCACCGGATTTGAAATAATAGTCCTTCCCTTTAATTTGGAGCCATTCTTTCTCTGCATGCTGTCCATCTGCTTTGATATAAAACCAAGCATCGTATTGAGAATCAAAGACCCAATCTTCTATTACTTTGGCACCTGTTTCACCAACATAGGAAGTTCCTACCCAAGCATTTCTTTTCATCTTTCCATTTTGGTCAAGATAGTAGAAGGCTCCCTTGTCTTCTATCCATTCTGACTTGGCCATATAGCCACCAGATTTGAGGTAAAAATAGTCGTCACCTTGCTTCAGCCATTCATTTTCAGCATAGTTGGCATCTTCTTTTATATAAAACCAAGACTGATACTGAGCATCAAAAACCCACTCATTAGCTACTTGACTACCATCTGCTTTCAGATACTGTTTACCTTGCCAAGTGCCATCGCTAGCCATTGCACTCTCTGGTCTGGCTAAGAAAAATAGCAGGGCTAAAAAAATAAATCTCAATTTCTTCATTAACTTTCTTCCTCTGTTCTTACTCATTTCATTGTATCAAAATTCTCTATAATCAACATTACAAACTAATAAAAAATCAAGAACAGATTGATTGCAGTTTACCTCAAAGACTCTTTTACTTCTTTGCGTAGATCTTCTAGACTACTAATGCCGTATTTATCCATGACTTTTGGTAAATTTTCGATGATATCAGGGCAGGCATAGGGATTGGTAAAGTTGGCTGTTCCAACTCCGATGGCAGATGCCCCAGCTAGATACATTTCTAGTGCAGATTCAGCCGAATCTACTCCTCCCATTCCAATGATAGGCAGGTCTGTTGTTTGGGCTACTTGGCGGATGAGTTTAAGGGCTACTGGAAAGACTGCTGGACCTGACATCCCACCTGTTCCATTAGCCAAGATTGGTTTGCGAGTTTTGAGGTCAAAGCGCATACCGACTAGAGTATTGATCATGGTTAAGCCACTTGCTCCTGCATCCTCTGCTGCCTTTGCGACAGTAACGATATCGGTCACACTAGGGGTTAATTTGACATAAACTGGTACATCAGAGGCTTCCACAGCTGCTTTCACCACATCATAAGCTAAATCTGGATCTTGACCAATCAAGAGCCCATGATTACAGTGATCTACATTGGGGCAAGAAATATTAAGCTCAATAGCCTTCACATTAGCTGCCTTGGAAATACCACGAGAAACGGCCGCATACTCTTGTTTTGAAAAACCAGCTACATTGGCAATAATGGGAAGATTTGGATATTCTCTTTCCAGCCAAGGAAGTTTTTCAGCCAAAACAACCTCCAAACCAGGATTTTGCAGGCCGATTGCATTGAGCATACCAGCAGGTGTTTCTGCTACCCTTGGAGTTGGATTCCCAAAACGTGGTTCAAGGGTCGTCGCCTTGATCATAATAGATCCTAAAAGGTCTAAATCATAGTACTTGGCATACTCTTGGCCAAAACCAAAACAGCCTGATGCTGGAATGATGGGATTTTTCAAATCCAAACCAGGGAGAGAAACTTGTAAACGATTTGTAGTCATGATTTTCTCCTTATAATACAACTGTTCCAGTACGGAAAACAGGGCCATCTTCACAGACACGTTGACTGACGGTTTCACTATCTGGGACTTTTAGGACGCAGGCATAGCAAGCCCCCATCCCACAAGCCATACGAGATTCCAAAGATAGATAGGCTCTTGGGTGGTCATAAAAGGTTTGATTGATATACTTCATCATTCCAGGCGCCCCACATGAGTAAACAGCATCAATTTGACTGTCTAAATCATTGATGACAACAGAAACATTCCCCTTAATTCCATAAGAACCATCATCTGTCGTTACAAAAACCTGCCCATATTGAGCTAATTCCGTCTCTAAAATAACAGCATCCTTATTAGCAAAACCGAGAACTGTCACTACTTTCACCCCACGCGCATACAATTCCTTGGCCACCTCAAGCAAGGGTGGAACACCAATCCCACCACCAACAAGGAGAACTTGGCTCTGCTCATCTAAATCAGACAAGTCAAAACCATTTCCCTGAGGCCCCATCACATCAAGAGTATCTCCCTGACTTAAGGTTGAAAAAATGGCAGTCCCGGCCCCCTCAATCCGATAAATGAGATGACACTGCTTGTTTACCTTATCAATAGACGAAATCGAAATAGGGCGACGCAAGAGATGGGCATCATCAGGCACACGCAGATGAAGAAATTGGCCTGCTCGCATAGCTTCAACCATTTCTCCTTCTAGAACTAATTCAAAGATTGCTGGCGCGATTTCCTCCTGTGCAACCACCTTCATGGTTTCCAAACGAATGGCACCCAAACGTTTCTTACATGTGGGATTCATGACTTTTCCTCCTTAAATTTTAAGGGGATCAGACAAAGAAAAGACCTTGCTAGTGCAAGGCCTCAGTTAAAATCGTACAAGACAAGAGAGCATACTCAAAAAGTCTCCTCTAGAAAATTGTACTATTCTTTTATCTGACACCTTGTGAGTCTCTCTGGACTCCCCTTAAAGGTTAAATTTTTACTAGTATACTCTTTCAGCTAAAAAAAGTCAAATAGAAAACGAACATTCTACTTGGACTCACGAGATTATTTTTCACGAATGACTTCGACCTTGTAGCCATCAGGGTCTTTGACAAAATAATAGTTTGGTGCAGTTCCTGGTAGACCATTTGGTTCAGTCACTTCATAGCCTTTTGCACTGTGCTCTTGATGAAGAGCTTCAAGATCAGGTGTACTGAGGGCGATATGAGCAAACCCATCTCCTACCACATAAGGGCCGTGATCGTAGTTATAAGTCAACTCCAACTCATAGTCGTCACCTTCAAGTCCTAAATAGACAATCGTGAATGCATGATCTGGAAAATCTCTGCGGCGCAATTCTTTAAAACCAAAAGCATCTTGATAAAATGCGATTGATTTTTCAAGATTTTCTACTCGCAAGCAAGTGTGTAGCATTTTTGAAGCCATATTTTTCTCCTTTATTTTCAAAAAGACTGGGACAATCCTGTTCCAGTCTTATCAGTTATTATTTACCAAGTTTTGCTTTAGCTGCATCTGCAAGAGCTGTGAAAGCTACTGCATCGTTAACAGCCAAGTCAGCAAGCATTTTACGGTTAACTTCGATCTCAGCTAATTTCAAACCATGCATCAATTGTGAGTATGAAAGTCCGTTCATACGAGCTGCCGCATTGATACGAGTGATCCACAATTTGCGGAAGTCACGTTTTTTCTGACGACGGTCACGGTATGCATAGTAGTAAGAGTTCATTACTTGTTCTTTTGCAGTACGGAACAAGATGTGTTTAGCTCCATAGTAACCTTTTGCTAATTTAAGAATACGTTTACGACGTTTGCGTGATACAACGCCACCTTTAACACGTGCCATGTTTTATTTCCTCCAAATATTTCCTAGAATTGTTTACTTACTGTTAGGCTATTATTTCAAGCGAGTAAGCATTGCTTTGATACGTTTGTAGTCTCCTGAATGCACCATAGATGCTTTACGAAGATGACGACGTTGTTTCTTAGTTTTTCCGTGGAAACGGTGAGAAGTGTAAGCACGGAAACGTTTAAGTCCACCAGAACCTGTACGTTTGAAACGTTTAGCTGATGCGCGGTGTGTTTTTTGTTTTGGCATGATTTTTTCTCCTTTATTTAACTTTCTGACAATTATTTTTTGTCAGTCGCTGGCGCCAATTGCATGAACATTTGACGTCCATCCATTTTAGCACGTTGTTCGATGATTGCAATATCTTGAGTTGCTTCAGCAAACTCGGCTAAAACTTTTGCACCAATCTCTTTATGGGTAATCATACGACCCTTAAAGCGAATAGATACCTTAACTTTATTTCCTTTTTCAAGGAATTTGCGTGCATTGCGAAGTTTTGTATCAAAGTCACCCTTGTCAATCGTTGGACTTAGACGAACTTCTTTCACAGTAACAACACTTTGTTTTTTACGTTGTTCTTTTTGCTTCTTCTGGTACTCAAATTTGAACTTACCGTAGTCCATAATTTTTGCAACAGGCGGTTTGGCTTGGGGTTGAATCAATACTAGGTCAACATTAGCGTTATCAGCCAAAGCTTGCGCTTCACTGAGTGGCTTGATACCTAGCTGTTCTCCTTCAAGACCAATCAAGCGAACTTCACGTACACGAATCTCATCATTGATGAATAAGTCTTGCTTTGCTATGGTTTTCACCTCTTTTGTTTTATTAGAGAAAAACAATAGCGGACTCGTAAATATACAAGCCCGCACGTTATGATAGCGTTTCTTAGAAACTTTTCATCCGTAGGGCCAGGCAACTTAATGTCACAAGGCGAGAAGCTCTCACTTCTGCTTTTCTCAACTTTTATATGATACCAAGTTTTCTAGTCCTTGTCAAGATAAAAAGTTATTTTTTTGAAAAGTTTCTGCTCATTAACCAACCGTTTCAATCTTCCAACCATTCCACCCTTTAAATCGTATAGCTCCCTGCTGGTCAGTTCGATAAACTTTGCTATTGATACCATCCAGTCGTGTCAAGGTTTCCTGATGGGGGAGTTTCGTTCGATTGTTCTTTCCAACTGAGATAAGAGTAATCTCAGGTTTGAACTGTTCTAGAAAAGCTGGACTTGATGATTTTTTAGATCCATGTTGGCCAGCTTTCAAAACATCCACTTCTAGGTCAGGATATTGCCTCAGCAATTCCTTCTCTCCTTTCTCCTCCAAATTTCCCGTGAAGAGAAAGTGCTTATCCAAGAGTTTTCCATACAAAACCAGGGAATCTTCATGACCTCCATCTCCAATTTTCCTTGGAGATAAGACTTCTAACTGACTTCCAAAAATTGGCAAGTTCTCTCCTACTGTCACACTACGCACCTTGGTTTGAGTCGCCTGTAGTTCGGATACAAACTCCTTCTGTTTCAAACTACCTTTTGACACTAAAATTTCGCCTACATGGAAAGCCTTGGTCACCTCCAACAAGTCTCCAATATGCTCCTTGTCTGTATTGGTCAAAACTAGCTGATCAATCTTGGCTACTCCTCGACTTTTGAGATAGGGTATCAAGGTTCTCTGGGCATTGCTGATCGTCACCTTTTCTTGCCAATCCTCAATTTTCTTGCTAGACTCTGCCTTACCGCCCACATCTATGAGAATGGTTTTCCCAGTTACATCCCGTAGGAAAAGACTCTCGCCTTGCCCCACATCCAGTATAGTAACTTCATTTTCCAGTGGATGCTTGGTCAAGCAAAAGAGACTTGCAATCAATAAGCTCAATACTGTTAGACTTTTAATGTTTTTCCTCAAATCATAGACCAAAGCCAAAGAAATTAATAGTATTATCAATAACCATGCATTGGGTTGTCCAAAGACCAGAGGCCTACTTGCCACCTGCGATACCAAGCGAATAATCCCCTCCAACCACTCAAAGAGAAAATTAAGCTGAATAACTAGATAGAGAAAGGAAAGGGCAAATAAGATAGACAAGAGCGGTAAGAAGACCAAGTCAAATAGAAAGGAAAAGACAAATGTCAAGAGGATAGACCAAGGCTGAAATTCTGCAAAATAGAAAGATAAAATGGGCAATATTCCCAAGGAAATGACTAGACTTTCTCTAGCAACAGCCTTGAGCCCCTCCCCTTCTTTGCTGGTCATGGTCAAGATAAAAGCATAGGCGCAGGACAAGACTCCTCCTGCTGTCAAGAAAAAGTTGGGCATGACGATAAAGAGGACAAGCACAGTCAGGGCAAAATTATCCAAGCCCTTAATACCATGTTGAGCCAGTAACTTTTGCAAAAGACTGCGAATGACCGATGCTGAAAATCCAGTCAGGCCCGCATAGATAAGGGAAAAGGGATAAGTCATCCATTTCAACTTTTCTTGGGTAAAGCCCAATCGCAAGAGAAGTTTCTTAAATCCGTCCATGAAAAAACCTACCTGCATGCCGGACAAGGCAAAAAGGTGGATAATTCCTAGACTGGAATAAAGCTCATTCATCTCCTCAAAGTCCGTATCCAGATGTCCTAGCAAGAGCCCCGTCATGTAGTTGCGCATAGGGTCTGGAAAGTGCGTCTTAATCCAAACTACAGCCTTTCGACGTAAGCTGGACAGGTTTTCACCTATATCCCAACTTCCAACCTTTTGAAGTGAATGGATTTTTTTGATATTGAGAGTCTGGTAAATTCCCTGAGTCTTCAGATAGGCTTGGTAGTCAAAGCCACCAAAATTTCTCTTCCCTTCTGGCTCCGAAAGTTTTCCTTCTAGTTCCAAGTCATGAAGGGATGTTAAAGCTTGGAATTGTTCTTTTTCATTCTCGGACTGGAGTTTATAATAGACTTGAAAAGTACGACCGCTAGACTTACCACGAAAGGATAGGCTATCACCATTGACCTTAATAGTGTCAGGCAAAATCCGCACCCTCTCAACAGAATCCGCCAGATTTTGACTCGCTTGACTCTGTTGCCAATTTTGAAAAACAAACCAAAATCCAAAGATTCCGCAAATTGCTAGAATTTTTCCAGCAGACTTCCACGGAAATTGGATAAAGAGACAGACTAGCAGAAAAACAAAGCCCAGCAGTGCGAGATAGGACGCCGAGAAAATTGCGTAGTAAAGCCAGAGCAATAGAAAACTCAGGTAGATTAGGGGAATAGGGAAAGTCTTAATCCACTGTAACATAGTCTTTTAGCTTTTCTATCGTTTTAGCACCAATGCCAGAAACCTTCTTGAGTTCATCAACCGACTTGAACTTCCCATTTGCCTCACGATGGTCGATAATATCCTGAGCACGTTTACCACCCAATCCCTTGACCTGCTTGAGCTCTTCCAGACTGGCCTTATTAAGATTGATTTTCTTTTCCTTGTTCGTTGAAGAAGGCGCTCCAGAACCTGCCTGTTGACTAGCTAATTCTTCGACCTTAGTTGGAACGTAAACCAGAGCCTCATCACTAACTTTCTGAGCTAGATTGAGCGACTTGCTGTCTGCTTGCTCTGTCAAGCCACCAGCCTTCTGAACGGCATCATTGATCCGACTACCTACCGGTAAATCATAAATCCCAGGTGCTTTAACAGCCCCCTTCACATCTACTGTGATCAAATCTTGTTCAACCGATTCGTCCTTCTCTTCCTTGTTCACTTCCTTTTCGGTCGATGAATCCTTGGAAACAGCTGCGACTTCAGCCTGCAAATTCGTCTCTTTAACAGGTATTTGTGGAGCTGGTTTTAGCAGGAAAAATCCTCCTACAAGCAAGCCCAGACCAGTACAGATGACAATGATTTTATACTCTTTGATTTTCTCGATAATTACTTCCATATTTTCTCCTCTCTTAGTTTATTCGTAAGAGGAAGAAAAAACAGTCGAAAATTTCTTTTCAACTGCTTATTTATTTGCAAAATAGTCTTCCTTGGTCAATACATAATGAACTCTTGTAACGATTCGGCCTTCTTCATGCTGGTCCATACAAGCATAGGGTTCTGTATGGGAAAAACGCATGCCTGATTTCTCCATGACCTTGCCAGATGCAGGATTATCCTTATCGTGAAGGGCGGTCAACTTGTTCATTCCAATATTCTCAAAAGCTAGCTCAATTACGGCGCGATTGGCTTCTGTCGTCAAACCCTGATTCCAATACTTTTTATTGATAATGTAACCAATAGCTGCCTTCTTAAGAACAGGATCAATCTTGTGTAAGTCAATAGTTCCGATAAACTGACCATTGCTTTTTAGTTCTATTCCCCAGCGTCCCAAGGGATTGGCCAAGTAGAACTGAGCAATGTTATTCTTGGTTTCTTCCAAACTTTGATTTGTTGGAAAAGTGTAGCGTGTATTTTCTCTGTCCGAGGCATACTCAAACATCGCTTCCGCATCATCCAAGGTTACAGGTCTAAGCAATAAATGCTCCGTTTCTATATACAGATACTGGGAAAATTTTACAAAAATTGATTCCATAGGTTTCCACCACTTGAAAAGTTTCTAACTAATATAAAGATATTGAATGAAATATTTAAAAAGCAAATTTATACTTAGTATTGAGATAACTTTAAGTACAAAAGAACTACCCTTCAGATAGAGGTTGAGGATCTAATTCTTCACTCTCTGCCTTTTTCACTGGAGCTGGTTCATAAGCTCGGATAATCTGAGCAACAACTGGATGGCGAACCACATCCTTGGCTGAAAAATGAACAAAGTCAATTTGATGTATATTCTTGAGTTTCTCTTGAGCATCAATCAAACCGGACTTGACATTACGTGGCAAGTCAATCTGACTAATATCTCCATTGACAATCATCTTAGAATTAAAGCCTAAACGCGTCAAGAACATCTTCATCTGCATGATGGTTGTATTTTGCGCCTCATCGAGAATGACAAAGGCATCATCCAAGGTCCGTCCACGCATATAGGCAAGGGGCGCAATCTCGATAATTTCACGCTCCATAAGACGAGTCGTTTGGTCTTTCCCCAGAATCTGATACAAGGCATCGTAAACAGGTCGAAGGTAAGGATCCACCTTCTCCTTGAGATCACCCGGAAGAAATCCAAGACTCTCTCCTGCCTCAACTGCTGGACGAGTTAGGATAATCCGCTTGACTTGCCCACGTTTAAGGGCTGTCACTGCCAAGGTCACTGCGAGAAAGGTCTTCCCTGTCCCTGCCGGCCCAATCCCAAAGGTCACATCGTGCTGTTTAACACTATCCACATAAAGCTTTTGACCCAATGTTTTGACGCGAATCGGTTTACCAGTATTGTCCTTGATGATTTCTTCTTCGTAAAGGGCAACAAACTTGTCAATTTCATCATTTTTGACCATGCTAATCGCAGTTACCACATCTGGCGTACCGACAGTCATCCCACGATTTACCAAGACCATGAGAGCTTGAATAACCTGACGGGCTTCCTCACAGGCAGATTCTTCTCCCAAAACCTGGACAATCTCCGTACGGGCATGAATCACCACATCAAGCTCTTCTTCCATTAAACGAAGATGGCGCTCATTGGAACCAAAAAGATGAAACAGGTCATCTGGATGACTCAGTTGAATGTCTATTGAATGTTCCTTCAAATAAAGAACCTCTCTAATCCTTTTATTTCTTTTTATTATAGCAAAGGGATCGATAAATTACTAGCCCAAACCCAATGAATAAAGTCTAGTGTTCTAAGTATTCTTGCCAGATAGCATCAAAGTCTCCTAGATTGAAAGAGAAACTGGCATGTTCTTCCAAAAAGCGACTTACCTCATCAAAATCATCTGTGTGTTTTGGGAAGGCTGACTCTTCAAATGCTAGATCTGCCAAGATGGCTTTAGGACTGTTACTTTTAGGATTGCGCTCGGTCATGAGCCAAGTGTAAAATGATTTTCTCATAAGCTACCCTAAATCAACTCTGTCCCAAACTGGTCTTGCTTGATTTTACCAGCCTTCATCAAGCCACCAAGTGCTTTCTTGAACTGACCTTTAGAAATTCCAAAGGTTACCTTGATGTCGTCTGGAGATGACTTATCATTTAAGGTCATGAAACCGCCATTGCTTTCCAAGTAGGTCAAAATCATCTGGGCATCATTTTCCAACATTTCAAAGGAACGTGGTTTGAGGGAGAGGTTCAAGGTACGGTCCACCTCACGGAAACCAATAACACGCGCATCTAAAACTTGGCCCAAACGTGGCTCTGCGTAACGTTCGCTAGGATGGATAAATCCAAGCATGTTATTCTCTGGTAGGTAGACAAAGGTTCCTGACAGCTTGAGACGGTATACAATGGCTGGCCAGTTTTGATTCTGCATGTTGTTGTAGGCAGGACGAGCCAGACGTTGGAAGTCTTCTTGATAGGCCAAGAGTCCCCAGATACGGTCTTTCTTGTCCACTTCAAGGCGGATGTAGAGTTGGTCGCCTTTCTTAGGCCAGAGTTCCTTGAGCTCAGGAAGAATATCGAGTGACACAACGATTTCCTTGTCAGGAAGGCCTGTATCCACAAAGACACCCAAGTCTTTACGAACTTCTGTGACACGTCCCCATCCAAACTGATCCTGAGTGGCAGTGACTTCTAGAGTTGTCAAGCGGAGCTTTTGCTTCATATCTGTATAGGCAAAACCTTTGACCGTATCCCCTACTGTATGCTGACCTTCTTCCTTGGCAAGCGCATAGGTTTGGCCATCCTTTTGCACAAAGTAAAAACGGTCATTTTCATCGATGATGAGTCCAACGATAAAACTTGCAAGATTTGTATTCATATTTCCTTCTTTCGAATAAAACTCAGCCAGCAATGCCAACTGAGTTTTTCTGTTTATTTTTAGACTTCCAAGAGTTCTTTTTCTTTGTTGGCAGTCATGTCGTCGATGTGTTTAACAGCATCGTCTGTTACTTTTTGAATGTCTTTTTCAAGAGTCTTCAATTCATCTTCAGTGATTTCTTTTGCTTTTTCTTGTTTCTTAGCTTCGTCCATAGCATCGCGACGGATATTGCGAACAGCCACTTTAGCATTTTCACCGACCTTCTTCACTTCTTTAGCAAGGTCACGACGAGTTTCTTCTGTGAGAGCAGGGATAACCAAACGAATAACAGAACCGTCATTAGCTGGTGTGATACCAAGATCAGAAGCGTTCAAGGCACGTTCGATGTCTTTCAATGAAGACTTATCAAATGGTGTTACCAACAAAACACGCGCTTCTGGAATCGTAATTGAAGCGATTTGGTTAAGAGGAGTCTCTACTCCATAGTATTCTACATGTATACGGTCAAGCAAGCTTGCATTGGCACGTCCAGCACGGATACCACCAAATTCACGAGCAAGTGATTGGTGAGACTGAGTCATTCTCTCTTTAGCTTTTTCAATAATTGCGTTAGCCATAATCTTTCTTATTCCTTTTCTTCGATATTATTTGAAACTGTTGTTCCGATATTTTCACCAAATACGACACGTTTGATGTTACCTGGTTGGTTCATGTTAAAGACAACCAAGTCAATGTCGTTGTCCATTGAGAGGGTTGAAGCTGTTGAGTCCATGATACGAAGACCTTTGTTGATAACATCACGGTGGGTCAATTCTTCAAACTTAACAGCTGTCTTGTCTTTCTTAGGATCGGCATTGTAAACACCGTCAACGCCATTTTTAGCCATAAGAATGGCATCTGCTTCGATTTCAGCTGCACGAAGGGCCGCTGTTGTATCTGTTGAGAAGTATGGTGAACCAATTCCAGCACCAAAGATAACGATACGACCTTTTTCAAGGTGACGAAGAGCACGTCCACGGACGTAAGGCTCTGCCACTTGTTGCATGGCAATAGCTGTTTGAACACGCGTATCGACACCAACTTGTTGCAATGAATCTGCCATCACAAGAGCATTCATAACAGTCCCAAGCATTCCTGTGTAATCTGCCTGAACGCGGTCCATTCCTGCTTCTGCAGCAGGTTCTCCACGCCAGAGATTTCCTCCACCAATAACAAGGGCAATTTCGATACCTAAGCTATGAACTTCTTGAATCTCTTTTGCGATTGTTTGAACTGTTTGGATATCAATCCCTACGCCACGTTCACCGGCAAGGGCTTCACCTGATAACTTGATTAAAATACGTTTATACTTGGGATTCGCCATTTTCACTCTCCTTTTTTTATCCTACCTATTTTATCACAATTTCTAAGATTTTTATAGTATCATGAGCAATTCTTTGAAAAAAATTAGACCGTTAAAAATTCCTCTAAGTCGGCAAGGGCACGCTCTGCAATTTTTTCATAACGAGCCTTCTTATCACGGATACGTTCGCCTTCCAACTCCTTGATGATCCCAAAATTGACATTCATTGGTTGGAAATGTTTGCTGTCTGCATGGGTGATGTAATGAGCTAGACTTCCAATCGCTGTTGTCTCTGGGAAAATAGCCTCGCTTTCTCCCTTGAAGAGACGAGCAGCGTTAATCCCCGCAACTAATCCTGAAGCTGCTGACTCAACATAGCCTTCCACACCCGTCATTTGACCAGCAAAGAAGAGATTTGGTTGCTTCTTAGAACGGTAGGTCTGCTCCAGAAGATTTGGTGAATCCATGTAAGAATTGCGGTGCATAACACCATAGCGAACAAACTCCGCATTTTCAAGACCTGGAATCATTTGGAAGACACGCTTTTGTTCTCCCCATTTGAGGTGGGTCTGGAAACCGACGATATTGTAGAGGCTACCAGCTGCATTGTCCTGACGAAGTTGAACAACAGCGTACGGTGTTTTGAATTCGCCATCACGAGGTCCAGTATAGTCGTCTGGATACTCCAGACCGACTGGTTTCATAGGACCATAAAGCATAGTTTTAATGCCACGTTTAGCCATGACTTCAATAGGCATACAACCTTCAAAGTACTTTTCTTTTTCAAAAGAATTCAGCGGCGCTTCTTCCGCATTGACCAAGGCTTCATGGAAATCCATAAATTCTTGTTTGGTCATAGGGGCATTGAGGTAGGCCGCCTCTCCCTTGTCATATCGAGACTTGAGATAAACCTTGCTCATATCGATAGTGTTGACATCGATAATAGGCGCTGCCGCATCGTAGAAATAGAAGCCATCGCCGTCATTAAGGGCATGAATCTTCTCAGCCAGGGCATCGCTAGTCAAAGGACCAGTAGCGACAACCGTAATAACATCCGTTGGCAATTCTGTAATTTCATCACGAACCACTTCAATCAAGGGATGGTTGGCCACTTTTTCAGTCACCATTTGGGAGAAACCATCACGGTCCACCGCAAGGGCGCCACCCGCAGGAACACGTGTAGCCTCAGCAGATTCCAAGATAACAGAACCCAAGCGACGCATTTCTTCCTTGAGAAGACCAACAGCATTGGTCAAAGCATCCCCACGCAAGGAATTGGAACAAACTAATTCAGCAAAATTGTCTGTTTTGTGCTGGGGTGTTGACTTGACCCCACGCATTTCATATAGTTTAACTGGAATACCACGTTCTGCGATTTGGTAGGCTGCTTCAGAACCTGCCAAACCAGCACCGATAACATTGATATAAGATTGAGACACGACACTAATACCTCTTTGGGTGGGACCTAAGTCCCTATCAAAACAAGCTACTAGACTGTTTGACACCCACAAATCTTTCTATTTTTTTCTTCTACTAGTATAACAAAAAAAGGGAAGAAGGCAAACTTCCCTGTTTAGTCATTTTCTTCCCAGTCATGGTAGGCAGCGTAGAGCTGGCTTTTATTCCACTGGTAAATCTTAGCGACTTCCTTAATGGCTTGATTTTTCTTCATGCCTTGCTGGATGCGAGATTGGATTTCTAAGAACAAGTCTTCCTCGTCTTTTTCCTCCACATCTTGGCTGGCACCTTCAACGATGAGTAGACACTCACCCTTGAGCGGTGTTTCAGCAATGCTTTCTAATAACTCAGAGATAGTACCTCGTTGGTACTCTTCATAGATTTTGGTCAATTCTCTGACCAAGACGACCGAGCGGTTACCGTAGACTTCTAACATATTTTCCAATGTATCTGCCACACGATGAGGTGATTCATAGAAAATCTGAGTTTCAGGATAGTCTTTTTTCGAGTCGAAAAATTGCTTTTGCTGGCCTGATTTTCTCGGTAAAAAGCCGTAAAAGATATGTGGCTGTGGCGCTAAACCACTGGCAATCAAAGCAGAAATTCCTGCAGAGGCACCTGGAACAGTGACAACCGCAATTTCTTCCTCAATGGCTGCCTTAACTAAATCATGACCAGGATCTGAGATGCTAGGCAGACCCGCGTCGGATACCTGAGCAATACTTTGACCTGCTTTCAGAAAACCAATCAAATCAGGAATTTTTTCCTTGGCATTGTGCTCATGAAAACTAATCTGCTTGGTGGAAATATCAAAATGCTTAAGCAAAAGACCTGTATTACGCGTGTCCTCAGCAGCAATCCAGTCCACTTCTTTCAAGGTCTGGATGGCACGAAAGGTCATATCATCTAGATTGCCAATCGGCGTTGCCACTAGATACAGCTTGCCATAGGGAGACTGCCCCTTAAAACTTTTTTGAATCTGCATGCTTACTCCCTGTATAACAACTCGTCACAGAACATACATTCTTCGTCCTGCTCCCGACGTTGCCCATAAAAATCATTACATACGTGAAATCCGTCTTTATAGATTCGACGGACACTTTCGCGAACATGCTTGGCCTTGACGGGAGCGTCTGCTTCCACCTCACCCAAGCGTTCCCGCAACTTAGAATTTTCCAAGCGAAGAGCTGTATTTTCCTCTACTAGGCTCTTGAGATTTTTCTTGATGGCTTCCACATCGGCCAAGGTCACCAATAATTGTTGGGAAAAATCATCTAGCGCGTCAAATAATTCTTTTTTATCCATAAAACAGCCCTTTCCTTTCTTTATCCTTCATTTTGTGTTTACATTTCTTTCAAGACCAGATATTCTGTGGCATTTTGAAAGCTTACATTGGCTTGCCACATTTTTCTAGCTTCTAACAAATCTTGTAGAATTACCCGAAGTCTTGCTTGCAGGAGGTCCTGTCCACAGAGGACTTCAAGAATCCGTAAAACCTGATCCTGTTTTTCCTTGTCATCTGCCAAGTTGGCTAATTTAGCAACCTGCAGATAACTTTCTTTTTTCTTAACTAATAACCAGGTCAGCAGGCGTTCACTTTCATCCACTAAGGTCCAAAAACTTGCCTGATTTGCCAACTTTTCTGCTTCAGCTCGTGACTGACAAAACTGGGCTAAGAGAGTTGCTTTTTTCTTAACCAGTCCCATTTGTTCTAAGAGTAAGATGAGTTTTTCTTCCTGCTTTTTAAAGTGGAAAATCTGGGTCCGACTACGGATGGTCGGCAACATCTTTTCCTCATCGCTGGTCAAGAAGAAAATATAAACCTCACTCTGGGGTTCTTCGATGACCTTGAGCAGAGAATTAGCTGCGTTGGGATGCATTTTCTCAGCTTGCTCGATAATAAAGACCTGTTGTTGGCTTTCAATCCCTGCTTGAGAAAATTGTCCCACCAATTCACGAATACGTTCTGTCTTGATGACCTGATTGACTGGCTTAATCAAGGTAACATCTGGAAACTCTTCCTGTTCAATCAGCTTGCAATTTCGGCATTTCTCACATGGTGAAACGCCTACTTTATCCGTACAAAAGAGGCTCTTAGCTAAAAATTGCGCCATTTCCAAACTTCCAAAGAATCCTGAAAAAAGATAGGCGTGATTGAGCTGGTCTTGTTCTAGGATACGGACAAAGCGGTCAAACTGGTCTGGTTGCCAAGCCTTTAATTCTTCTTGTTTCATTTATCCAAGCCCATTCTGTCAAATAAGACAGCCTTGGTAGCTTCCACAACTTGCTCCAAAGGAAGACTGGCATCAATCTTGACAATGCGATTTCCTTCTTTTTCCAGAAGAGAAAGGTAGCCTTGACGAACTTTTTTATGCAAGTCCAAACCTTCCAAGTCCAAACGATTGACCTCACGGTCACTATTAGCAGCAATGCGAGCCAGTCCTTCTTCCACCTCAATGTCAAAATAGAGGGTCAAATCAGGTTTGAGGCCATCTGTCGCAAACTGATTGAGCCAGTCAATGGCTTCAATGTCCAAACCACGACCAAATCCCTGATAGGCAACAGAACTATCGATAAAACGGTCCATAATGACCAACTTGCCGACTTCAAGGGCTGGTAATACCTTTTCCACCAAATGCTGTCTACGACTGGCAATATAGAGAAGGAGTTCTGTCTTCGCATCCATCTGAGTATGACTTGGATCCAAAATCACTTGACGAATCTTCTCCCCAATCAAGACTCCGCCTGGCTCACGGGTCGTCAGCACCTCTACTCCTTTTTCCTCTAAAATTGGGAGTAGAGCCTCTAAAACACTGGTCTTGCCTGCTCCCTCTGGTCCCTCAAGAGAGACTAAAAATCCTTTTGACATGTCTAACTCATTTCTTTTTTATTACTTCTATTCTATCAAAAAAATAGGGGTTTGTGACAATCTTTTTGTCTTCTCATTTCATACTCAATGAAAATCAAAGAGCAAACTAGGAAGCTAGCCGCAGGCTGTACTTGAGTACGGCAAGGTGAAGCTGACGCAGTTTGAATTTGATTTTCGAAGAGTATCAACCACCATAAAAGAGGCAGACAAATCCACCTCTTATTTACCTAGTTCTTGTGTTCGCTTGTAGGCTTGACCAACTGCCTCCATGACTGTCCCTCGAAAAGCATGCGCTTCTAGGCTTGCTACACCAGCGATAGTCGAACCACCTGGGCTACAAACTTGATCTTTCAAGACCCCAGGATGTTGCTGACTTTCAAGGACCAATTGCCCAGCTCCTACCACAGTTTGAGCCGCCATTTTCAAGGCCGTTTCTCGTGGCAATCCCGTCTGAACACCCGCATCTGCTAAGGCCTCAATAAAGAGATAGACAAAGGCTGGACCACAACCCGCAAGACCTGTCGCTGCATCGATTAAGCCTTCTCCTAGTTCAACCAAGAGGCCAGCATTTGCTAATAACTGACAAAAGAGCTCACTATCCGCAGCCCTGCAATTAGAAGACAAGGCATAACTAATCACTCCTTGCCCGATAGAAGCAGGGGTATTCGGCATCATACGAATAATTCGGTGTTGACTTGGGATAAGACTTGCTAGTTTTTCTAAAGTCAATCCAGCTGCCATAGAAATCAAAAGAAGACTCTCTCGTTTTTCAAGGATGGTCTGGTATTGAGAAAGCAGTTCAGAAAACTGAGCTGGCTTAACTCCTAGAAAAATCACATCTGCATCTGCGAAGATTTCTTCATTATTGGAAGCCTGACCACCGAAGTTAGCGATGAAAGCATCCACCTTGGCTTGACTGCGATTGGCAAGGAGAATGTCATCACCCGTCTTTGCCTGCAAAACAGCCTTGGCCAAACTAGCACCCATATTCCCCAAACCGATAAATCCAATCTTCATCTCTTACTCCCTTATCTGTCCGTCACCAGTAACCACATACTTGTAGCTGGTCAACTCTTTCAAGCCCATTGGACCACGCGCGTGCAGTTTTTGAGTAGAAATCCCCATTTCACAGCCAAGACCAAATTGACCACCATCGGTGAAACGCGTTGAGGCATTAATATAGACTGCTGCAGAGTCCACTTGATCTGTAAAGTAAGCTGCAGCTTCAGCATTTTCCGTCACAATGGCATCCGAATGATGAGTACTGTGGATTTCAATATGCGCAACCGCTTCTTCTAAACTACTCACAACTTTAACCGCTAGGACATAGTCTAAAAACTCGGTATCAAAATCTTGTTCTTCAGCTGCTTGACCTGAAATAAACTGGCTTGCTTTGCTATCAAGGCGGAATTGAATTGGTTCCAGTCCAGCTTCCTTACGATCTACAACCAGCACTTGCTCCAAGCGAGGAAGGAAAATTGCTGCCTTGTCTTCATGAACGAGGAGAACCTCCATGGCATTACAGACAGAAGGACGACTGGTTTTAGCATTGTTGATGATAGACAGTGCCTTGTCCTCATCGGCATCCTTATCCACATAAACATGGACAATGCCTGTTCCTGTCTCGATAACTGGTACAATAGCATTTTCAACCACGGCATTGATCAAACCAGCCCCTCCACGAGGAATGAGAAGGTCTAGATATCCCTTGGCCTTCATCATAGCATAGCTACTTTCACGGCTAGTATCTTCCACCAGTTGAATCACATCCGGGTGAATGGTCGTTGTCTCCAAGCCTTTTTTCAAGGCTTTAACAATAGCATGAGCTGTTTGGTAGGCATCCTTCCCACTACGAAGAACAACTGCATTTCCACTCTTGAGAGCCAAAGCAACCGCGTCAGACGTCACATTTGGACGGCTTTCATAGATAATACCGATGACCCCCATAGCCACCCGTTTCTTGGTAATAACCAAGCCATTTTCAAGCTGACTTGTTTCTAAAACTTCACCGATTGGATCTGGTAAAGCAACCACTTCACGAATCCCTCTTGCCATTGCTTCTATACGCCCTGCATCCAAATAAAGACGATCCAGCATCACATCTGAGATTTTCCCCTTGGCCGCTGCCATATCGAGGGCATTGGCTGCTAAAATCTCCTCAGTAGCAGCCACTAAGTGATCAGCCATGGCTAGCAAGGCTTGGTTTTTCACCTCTTCACTAGCTGTGTTGATCGATTTTTTAACGGCCTGTACCTGTTCAAATTGTTCTTGTGTACTTACCATAGTTTACCTCTAAAATTCTGTAAAGAGTAGTTGGATTTCAGGAGTAATGGAAATCCAGTCATCACGGTGAATCAAGACACCCTTGGCTTTTTGAGAACGCAACATATCCTCCAAAGCAGATGCTCCAAATTGCACGCGTCCTTTTCCAAGCGAATTTCCACTTTCCTTGTCAAATACTGTCACGATATCACCGTAAGAAAAGGCTCCTTCTGCTTCAACGATACCAGATAAGAGAAGACTCTTTCCATGTTGAGAGAGAGCTTCTGCAGCCCCTTTATCAACCCAAATAGAACCCTGACTCTGAGCATAGAATGCAAGCCATTGTTTTTGGGTACGAAGTCCCTTCTCTTGCGCAACAAAGTAGGAACCATCCTTGGTCTCCTCAGCTGCCTCCATCATGGCATCCGCCTTCAAGGATGAGCAGATATAAACAGGAACTCCTGATTCTGTCGCAATAGTTGCAGCTTTGATTTTGGTTAACATGCCACCTGTTCCGTTTGAAGAACCTGCTCCACCGGCCATATCGATAATCTCACGATTGATGGTCTCGATTTTCTCCAAGCGTTTGGCTCTTGGATCTGAATTAGGATTTCCAGTATAGAGACCGTCCACATCTGTCAAGAGAACCAAAAGGTCTGCTTGGACCATGGCCGCTACCTGGGCACTCAGAGTATCATTGTCCCCAACCTTGAGCTCATCAATGACGACACTGTCATTCTCGTTGATGATAGGAATCGCCCCACGGCTAAGTAGAACTGACAAAGCCTGATGGGCATTTTTATAACGACGCTTATCCACAAAGTCGTCCTGGGTCAGTAAAATTTGTGCAGAAACGATTTGGCGCAAGAGAAGATTGGTCGTGTATTCTTCCAATAAAAGCCCTTGTCCTACTGCTGCTGAAGCCTGTTTATCAGCAATCTTAGTCGGACGTTTTTTAAATCCTAAGGCCCCAAAACCAGCCGCAATGGCACCTGACGACACCAAAATCAATTCATGACCAGCCTCGTGTAACATAGCCAACTGCTGGGTGATAGCCTTTACCTTACTACGTGATAAACTTCCATCCTCATTTGTCAGAGAAGAAGTCCCCACCTTAAAGACAATCCGTTTGTATTTCATAGTCTCACTCCGATTCTTCATATTTATCCATTATAACATGAATATCAGGAAATAGAAAAGGGTTGATAGGAAAAAGAAGGCCCTAAAACCTTCTTTTCTACTACTGTTCTGATTCCGATTTGTTTGCAGTCGTCTCAGAGCTTTGTGAAGTTGATGATGTCAAATCTTGACTAGTTGAAGAACTTGTAACACTTTCGTGTTGACTCGTTTCTTTATTTTCAAGATCTTTTTTCACTACTTCTTTCGATTCTTTTATTTCTGAGTTACTTGTATCTCTAGTTGTAGCAGATTTCTCGACCGGAACATCCACTAACCAGGCACCACTTGAGTCAACAGTATAGCCTTCTGGTGTCTTACCATTCACAAGTAATTGACCATTTTCTTTCAAGAAGTACCATTTATCCTTGTCTTTGATCCAACCCACAGCTCGTGAACCATCTTCCTTGTAGAAATACCAATCGTTTGCCTTTTTAAGCCAACCTTGCTTCATAGCTCCTGAATCTTCTAGATAGTAATGATGACCAGCAACTTCTATCTCACCTGTCTTCATGATACCAGCAGAATCCATATAGTACCAGGTTTCTTTATCTTTTACCCAGCCCGTTTTCATTTCCCCTGATTGAGCAAAGTAATACCATTGGCCCTTATATTGAAGCCAACCTGTTTGCAGCGAACCATCCTTGGATAAATAATAATTCTGACCTCCAGTATTTACCCAACCAATTTCCATCTGATTTTCTTTGTTGAAATAATACCAGATTCCAGCGATTTTCTTCCAATTTTTAGCAGCAACACCAGAGTCTGTCAAATAAAACCAACGATTGTTCCATTTTTTCCATTGATTATATAACAGGATTCCCCTCTGATTAAAATAGTACCATTCACTTTCAATTTCATTCCAACCGACAGCATACTCTCCTGTAGAATCAGGTGCTTGATACCACCAATTCCCATATGCACTCTTATGCCAACCAGCTTGAAAACTTGGAATCGGCTTGTAGGATGTTGAAATGTTTACTAAACCATCTTGTCGAATATCAAAAACTGTCGCATCATAGTCTTTGCTGGCTGCGTTGATTCTCTCAATTCCTCGTTCTTTGAGCCAATTAACATACTCACTATCAACACCATTTTTCCAAGGTAGACTATCCGAAGTTTGAACAATCAAACTCGGACTCAAATTTTTAATGAAATCCTTGGTATTTGATTTGTTGGTATCATGGTGATGATTAAACTTCATCAAATCAACTTTTCCAATAAGAGGTCCATACTTATCTTCCGCTCCATGCACATTATCTAAGTCGCCCCCAAGGTAAATTTTCTTGCCATTGACTTTCACTACACTAATCAGGGAATTGGAATTGTCATCCCAAATTTTCTTTAACTCACCTGAGGAATCAGTTTCATTTTCATAATTATAGAGCTGAATATCCATGTCCCCAAACTGAAAATGAGCATCTTCCTGTGTGATGTTTTGAATCACTGAAACACCTTTTTCTGAAGCAGTCTGTAAAACCTTATCATAACCGTACAGATTATCCCATAGACGTTCAGAATTAGTAATACGACTATCACTATATTTTTTAAGATAGACTCGGTCAACTGGATAGGTAGACAGTAATTCATCAACATTTCCAATATGATCACTGTGGGTATGGGTCACCAAAATAAAATCAAGTTTTTGAACACCCAATTCCTTCAAATGACGAAAGACACGGTCTGTTAGAACATGCTTATAAGACGTTTCAATTCCTTCTCTCCATGGATAGCGAGAATCACTACCGTCTGGGAAGTCATAATCTTCTCCTGTATCCACCATGGCAAAATGTCCATTGCTTTCAAGAATAATCGCATCACTGCCACTTTCTTGAACATTGATAAAGTGGATTTTATTTCCTGAACTTTCTTGAGCTTGAACATTTCCATACCATGACAAACCTAAAAAAGCGCCTGCAAGTGCTAAACTAATCAATTTCTTTTTCATTCTTACTTCCTTAATCTCTCCAAAGTTTCTTTAAAAATCTCTGGGATATCTGCTGTAAATTCCAAGGTCTCACCTGTTCTCGGATGAGTAAAACCTAGGGTCTTGGCATGAAGAAATTGTCCATGCCCCTTAAGTGTCTTACGAGGACCATAGACTTCATCACCAGCGACTGGATGGCCAATATAAGCCATATGGACACGGATTTGATGGGTACGCCCTGTCTCCAACTGCAACTCCACTAAGCTATAATCACCAAAACGTTCCAAAACGTGGAAACGGGTAACTGCAGGTTTCCCTTTCGCAGTCACAGCCTGTTTCTTACGGTCTTTTTCACTCCGGCCAATCGGCGCTTCAATCACACCACGATCATTTGGTAGATTTCCATGAACAATCGCCCAATATTTGCGGAGAGACTTTTTATCCTTGAGTTCTTGGGCAAGTGCTAAGTGGGCCTCATCATTTTTAGCAATCATGAGAAGACCTGACGTGTCCTTGTCAATACGGTGAACAATTCCTGGACGCAGAACACCATTGATACCCGACAAGTCCTTAATATGATACATAAGGGCATTTACCAGGGTCCCACTAGTATGACCAGCACTCGGATGCACCACCATCCCCTGAGGTTTGTTAACGACGGCCACATCCTCATCTTGGTAGATGATCTCTAGCGGAATATCCTCAGCCACATACTCTAAGACCTCTGGTTCTGGCACATGGTAAGTGACGATATCGCCCTCTTGGACAGTGTATTTAGCTTTCTTGACTTGGCCATTGACCAAGACCTGGCCTGATTTAATTTGTTCATTCGCGAGACTGCGTGATAATTCTGTCAAATCCGACAAAGCCTTATCCAAACGCAGGCCACCAGTTTCAATTTTAATTTCCATTTGTTTCCTCTTTTAGCATTGCAATCAATAAAATAATCACTCCAACTGTCAGATAGCTATCTGCTACATTGAAAATTGCAAAATTAATAAAGTCTAAGTGAAACATATCCACAACAAAACCCTGACTCACCCTGTCAATAAAGTTTCCAAGACCACCTGCAATAATCAAGGTCAACCCCAAGACCATCCAGAGTGAGTCCTCCATGTGTTTATGTAGATACCAAATGGCACCTACCATAACTACCAATGTAATAATAGCAAATAACCACTGCTGGTCTTGTAAGATAGAAAAGGCTGCCCCTCGATTTTGCAGGTAGGTCAAGCTAACAAGATTGGGAATCCAAGAGCGAACTTCACCCAGTGGAATCTGCCATACGATATAGGATTTGACTAACTGATCCAGCGCAATCAAAAGCAGTACAATGACTGCCACTATTCCTCTTTTTTTCATGATTTCCTCTTCTGATCAAAATATTCTTGCATGACTTCGACGAAAAGAGTTCCAGCCTGACTAAGCTCCACTTCCTCACGTTTAACATAGACCATGCGATTATCCAAATTATCCTTGAGACGAATAACTGTGATGCCATTGACACTGTCACTATCTAAAAATCCAGAACCTGTCGCATAGGCGTCCGTCCGCTCCAAAATACCATTCAAAGTAGCACGGTCTGTCACATTGAACATCTGCGAGCTAGCGCTGGTATCGACAAAGTTCTCTGAATAATAAAGGTACTCGTCTTTCTCTTGAGTGAAACGAACCGTTGGTAGATCCGCTAAATCCTCCATGACCAATTCATCTTTCTGGGCTAAAGGATGCCCCTCACGAAGATAAATGTGGGTATGGAAGGGAATCAATTCAATGACCTCAAGGCCCAGCTTTTCAACGCGTTGCATGATACCTTTTTTATTTTGATTATTGAGGTAGATAATCCCAATCTCACTATGTCCTTGCGCTACTTCATCTAAGATTTGAACAGTAGTTGATTCAAAAATACGGAAGTTCTTATAATCAGGACAACTCTCTGAAAAAGCCGTAATAGTTGGTGGCAAGAAGTCATAGTGCTGGCTAGCAATGGAAAATTCATCCTTTTCTTCCTCAGGATTGGCATACTGATTTTGAAAAATATCAAATCCCTTGACCAATTCTTGCGCTTTTTCATAAAATTCCATACCGCGACGAGTCAAGAAAGTCCCTGAGCTGGTCCGACGGAAAATCTTAAAACCCAACTCTTTTTCCAAATCACGAACAGAAATAGACAGACTCGGCTGACTAACATACATCTTTTCAGCAGCTTCACGGAAAGTACCACTATTGGCAATGGCAACAACATAGCGTAATTGTTGAATGTTCATCTTCTACCCCCAACTTCTTTATCTTTTCATTATACCATATTTTAGAAGTTTTCCAAAAAGGAAAAAAGTCTGGAAATTTTCAAGTCTCAATGAAGACTCTAACATCCCAATGCAAGAATTAAAATAATGTCTTTTTTTCTCATTTGATTTCGAGAAAATAAAAACAGCAAATCTTTTTGATTTACCGTTTAAAATATGATGCAAGAGAATCCTCTAACATTTTCTTTTGCTATATAAATCAACTAGAAAAAGCCTCTTCAATCCTATAAGCTATATCTGGATTTACTTCCCAAATACCAGCATAAGGTTGTTCAATATACTGTTTTTCCTTCATAGTATATAGATAGGCTATACTATCATTTTCTTCATTCTGATGAGTGAATTTGATAATAATGTAATCTTTAACATTTGTCGGTTGATCATTTACACTCTCTAAAGTTGTAGATTTTGATTGTTTGTGTATCTCCTTAATCAATTCTGAAATTTCTTCTCTCTTACTTATTGTTTTAATTTCTCCAGAGATACTTTTCTGCAGGGAAATTACAGAAATCCTTTCAGATTCAGGAAGAATGATTTTTTTGTTATTGTCACAAGCAGATAGAACAAGAAAAGAGATTGAACAGACTATTATGATGAATATCTTTTTCATACAGGGTCACATCCTTTCATTCTTCTTACTTCTTCTTTTAGATACAATTATAATATCAAAGCTTAGCAATTTTTACAATATCTTATTACCTTATTAAATTCATTACTGTAAAAGTTTCACATTTATAATTTTACAACTAAGTTCGCCTCGTACATAGGATTTTAGATATGGGTACCAAAATGGGTACCAAACCAAAAAATAGGCTCTCCGAAATCTCGGAAAGCCTTATTTAATGCTATTTCTAGCTTCCTCGCCTTTACATTTCAAGGCTCGAGATAAAAAGGCTCACTGGACCTTTTTATTTAGCGATTGGGTAAACAGAAACCTGCTTTTTATCGCGTCCTTTACGTTCAAAGCGTACTACGCCTTCAACTTTAGCGAACAAAGTATCGTCTCCACCACGACCAACGTTTACACCTGGGTAGATATGTGTACCACGTTGACGGTAAAGGATTGATCCACCTGTTACGGTTTGTCCGTCAGCTGCTTTAGCTCCAAGACGTTTCGCTTGTGAATCACGTCCGTTTGATGTAGAACCTCCACCTTTTTTGTGGGCGAAAAGTTGCAAGTTGTTAAGAGTCATTTTTAACATAATGTTTTCCTCCGTGTTAGTTTTCTGTGATAACTCTGGTTTGGACGAACTCGGAAGAGTTCTCCGATAAGTTTGCCATACCTAAGAAAAATGATTCAAAGAATAACTGGGTCATTTCTCTCTGGTGTGAAGGAAGATCTTTTGGAATTTCAACCATCAGATAGCCACCTTCATCTTCGTTTAATTCTAGGATTGGTTCATAGCCTGCAAATTTTTCAATAGAATTGATAAAGTTAATGGCAAGCGTAGAAACCGATGCACACACGACATCTAAGCCGTATTCGCCACTCTCGGCGTGTCCAGTAATTTCCGCACTCCTCAGCTCGCCATCTTCGGCTCTCTCAAAGACTGCTTGTATCATGTGTTCTCCTTAAAATTAAGCGTTGATTGCGTTGATGACAACTTTTGTATATGGTTGACGGTGACCTTGTTTACGGTGGCTACCTTTTTTAGGTTTGTACTTGTAAGTAACAACTTTCTTTTGTTTTCCTTGTTTTTCAACAGTTCCTACTACAGTAGCTCCAGCAACAAGTGGAGTTCCGACAACAGTGTTTTCACCACCAACAAGAACAACTTCGTTAAAAGTAACTTCTTGACCAGCTTCAACGTTCAATTTTTCAACGTAAACTGCTTGACCAACTTCAACTTTAACTTGTTTTCCGCCAGTTTTGATAATTGCGTATGTGCTCATTATGCACCTCCTATGATTTTTATGGGTTTCCCCGAATTTTTTGTGAAGACTCGCCTAGCATCGTGGGACGAACCACTTAAACTTGAATAATCAAGCAACGATGTTCGTGCGGTTGCACAGGAACGTGCATAGTCAACTCTTCAAGTATAGCATATCTCCTATTTTCTTACAAGTAATAACACCTAAAATCAAGCTTTTTCTTTTACTTTTTTCTGCCATGAAGCAAAAAGCATACTGAGGTAAAAAATGCTCATCATAATAGGAATACCAAGAATGGTCTTTTCATGATAAAAAATCGTCAAATAGGCTGAAAAAACCACTCCAAGGACAAAACTAGTAAGCAGGCTAACAAATATGAAACCTTCACGCAAAAAAGGAGTGTGCTTGGTCCGGAAATAATCTCCAAAAGCCAGCATAGTACGTTTTATATTTCCAGTCATAAATGCATTGTTATAAGCAATACCCGATACTTCTCCAAAAGCGGTTGTCACCAACCCCATACAAAAGGCCAAGGGCGGTACTAGATAGATATTCTCTACAGTTTGTGGTACAAATCCAATAATGATTGATAGGATTGCCAAAGGAATCAATGATAAAATAGGTTTTCTTACAATTCTCAATTTTTCCTTATAAATCGTTAGTAAAAAGACCCCCATCATAAAAGCTAGCAAGGTCATTACTTTAGCACTAGCATCTGACACATTGTGTTGAATGAGACCCACTGATAGAAAGACGACATTCCCAGTTTGTCCAGCTACAAGAGTATTCCCTCTCACAATAAAAGTATAGGCATCTACATATCCTGCACAAAAAGTCAAAAAAAGCGCTAGCCTCTTAGACTGACGTGATATTTTTCTTATAGGTAGTAACCTCATTTTTCCTCCCATTTCATTTACTCATCTCATTATTGTACCACTTTCTTTGGGAAAGTCCTAGTAGCTTATTTGAAATTTTTTCCCCTCTATTGGATAGTCCCGTCTATCTATGTTATAATGAAAGAAGGATTTGAAATCGGAAAAGGAGTATCTATGCTTAAATTAGGTATCATCGGAACTGGCGCTATCAGCCATCACTTCATAGAAGCAGCCCATGCCAGTGGAAAATACCAACTGACCTCTGTCTACTCTAGAAAACTAGAAACTGCCGCAACCTTTGCTTCTCACTATCAGGATATCCAACTCTTTGATCAATTAGAGGACTTCTTCAGGTCTTCCTTTGATGTAGTCTATATCGCCAGTCCAAACTCCTTACATTTTGCTCAGGCAAAAGCTGCCTTGACTGCTGGTAAACACGTCATTCTTGAAAAGCCAGCTGTCACTCAACCACAAGAATGGCTGAATTTGATTCAAACAGCTGAGAAAAATAATTGTTTTATCCTTGAAGCAGCTCGTAATTACCACGAGAAAGCCTTTACTACTATCAAAAAATTTCTAGCAGACAAGCAAATCTTAGGAGCTGATTTCAATTATGCCAAGTATTCTTCCAAAATGCCAGATTTGTTGGCTGGGAAGACACCTAATGTCTTTTCAGGCAGTTTTGCTGGTGGAGCTCTTATGGATTTGGGGATTTATCCCCTCTACGCTGCCGTTAGTCTGTTTGGAAAAGCTCAGAACGCGACCTACCATGCTCAACAGCTTGACAATAGCATTGACCTAAATGGAGACGGTATCCTCTTCTACCCTGACTTTCAAGTTCACATCAAAGCTGGAAAAAACATCACTTCCAATCTTCCTTGCGAGATTTATACGACAGATGGAACCTTGACTCTCAACACAATCGAACATGTCCGCTCAACTATTTTTAGCGACCACCAAGGAAATCAAGTCCAACTCCCTATCCAGCAGGCTCCTCATACGATGACTGAGGAAGTCGCTGCCTTTGCACAGATGATTCAGCAACCAGACCAGACACTTTACCAGACTTGGCTGGACAATGCAGGCTCTGTTCATGAGCTACTATATACCATGCGCCAGACTGCTGGCATTAGATTTGAGGCAGAAAATGAAAACTAAACTACCGACTGAATGGCAAGAACTGAGTGACCAACTCGGTTTCCAAGAATTTACCCCCATTCAAACTCAACTATTTGAGCCTATCCTTGCTGGAGAAAATCTCCTAGGAGTGAGCCCAACAGGAACTGGTAAGACCCTAGCTTACCTCCTACCAAGTCTTCTCAGACTACAAAAGAAAAAAGCCCAGCAACTCTTGATTCTAGCACCAAATACAGAACTTGCTGGACAGATTTTTGATGTATGTAAAACGTGGGCAGAGGCTATCGGCTTGACAGCCCAACTCTTCCTATCAGGTTCAAGTCAGAAACGCCAGATTGAACGCCTTAAAAAAGGACCAGAAATTCTGATTGGAACCCCTGGTCGTATCTTTGAACTGATTAAATTGAAAAAAATTAAGATGATGAATGTAGAAACCATCATCTTGGATGAATTTGATCAATTGCTAGATGATTCTCAGATTCACTTTGTTGAGAAAATCACTCACTACGCACCTCGTGACCATCAACTTATCTACATGAGTGCGACGACCAAGTTTGACAAAGAAAAGATTGTGCCAAATACACGCACTATTGATCTCTCTGATCAAAAACTGGACAATATCCAGCATTTCTATATGCAGGTAGACCAACGTCACCGAGTGGATATGCTACGAAAACTGGCTCATGTTGAGGATTTCCGCGGACTAGTCTTTTTTAACAGCCTATCAGACCTTGGCAGTGCGGAAGAAAAATTACAATATCGTGATATCTTGGCTGTTTCCCTCGCTAGTGATGTTAATGTCAAATTTAGAAAAGTCATCTTAGAAAAGTTTAAAGATAAGCAACTAACCCTACTCCTTGCAACTGACCTTTTGGCTCGTGGAATTGATATCGATAGTCTAGAATGCGTCGTAAACTTTGATGTTCCTAGAGATATTGAAACCTACACTCACCGTGCTGGCCGTACAGGTCGCATGGGTAAAGAAGGCTATGTTATCACTCTCGTCACTCATCCAGAAGAAATCAAAAAACTCAAGAAGTTTGCAAGCGTACGTGAAATTGTCTTGAAAAATCAAGAACTCTATATCAAATAATCTCCATTGCTCTATACACATCAGGTGTATGGAGCTTTTTTATAAGCAATTCTTTAATTTAAGTTCAATATTTGAAAAAAAGAACCTTGCAAAGCAAGATTCTTTTAGTGTCTGACTTAAATAATTGTTCTTCTGGGAACTAAATCGAATTAAGCTTCGATTTCTGTAACCATACCTGAACCAACAGTACGTCCACCCTCACGGATAGAGAATGTAGTACCTTGTTCTACGGCGATTGGGTGGATCAACTCAACGTCGATTGTCACGTTATCACCAGGCATTACCATTTCAGTACCTGCTGGAAGTTCGATTGAACCTGTAACGTCAGTAGTACGGAAGTAGAATTGTGGACGGTAGTTGTTGAAGAATGGAGTGTGACGTCCACCTTCTTCTTTAGTAAGGATGTAAACTTCACCTTTGAATTTAGTGTGTGGGTTGATTGAACCTGGTTTAGCGATAACTTGTCCACGTTCGATTTCATCACGTTGAACACCACGAAGAAGGACACCTACGTTATCTCCGGCAAGACCTTCGTCAAGTTGTTTACGGAACATTTCAACACCAGTAACAACTGCTTTTTGAGTTTCTTCTTTGATACCAACGATTTCGATTTCGTCGTTGACTTTAACGATACCACGGTCGATACGTCCTGAAGCAACTGTACCACGTCCAGTGATTGAGAATACATCTTCGACTGGAAGAAGCAATGGTTTGTCAGTGTCACGTTCTGGTTCTGGGATGTACTCATCAACTGTGTTCATCAATTCCATAACGATGTCTTCGTATTTAGTGTCACCTTCAAGAGCTTTAAGAGCTGAACCTTGGATAACTGGAAGATCGTCACCTGGGAAGTCGTATTCTGACAATAGGTCACGGATTTCCATTTCAACCAATTCAAGCAATTCTTCGTCGTCAACCAAGTCAACTTTGTTCATGAAGACGATAAGGTGTTTAACACCAACCTGACGTGAAAGAAGGATGTGCTCACGAGTTTGTGGCATTGGTCCGTCAGTTGAAGCTACTACAAGGATAGCTCCGTCCATTTGAGCGGCACCAGTGATCATGTTTTTAACGTAGTCCGCGTGTCCTGGAGCGTCGATGTGAGCGTAGTGACGTTTTTCAGTTTCGTACTCAACGTGCGCAGTGTTGATTGTGATACCGCGTTCGCGTTCTTCTGGAGCAGCATCGATAGACGCATAGTCTTTAGGTTGGTTAACTGATGAAGGCAAGCGACGTGCCAAAACAGTTGTGATAGCTGCAGTTAGGGTAGTTTTACCGTGGTCAACGTGTCCGATAGTACCAATGTTAACGTGTGGTTTACTACGATCGTATTTTTCTTTTGCCATTTGAGTAAAAGCCTCCAATAAAATATATTTTATAGATAGACAGTAGGCAATACAGTCTAACTTTCCTTACTATTTTATCAAATTTCAGCTAAATTGCAAGTGTTTTACAAAGTTTTTGTGAATTATTCTTAATCTACTAATCTAAACGGTACTTCAACTCCTATCACTTGCCTAAATAAAAAGAAAAATCAGGAATTTCCTGACTTTTACTTGACTAATTCTCTTTCTCGTTCTTTCATTATTTTGTGATTTTCATACAAGCGAGATAAGAACTTAGAAATTTCTTTCAAGATAGAATAGGTTGGTACTGCGACAATCATACCAATGACACCATAGATATTACTTGATAACAAAAGTAATACCAAAATCGTGATTGGATGGACCTTCATCACACCACCTACGATTCGAGGGTAGAGGATATTTCCATCCACTTGTTGAATGATTAGCATGTAAACAACTGCAATTAGCATTCTATGAGGATCCGTAAAGACATTGGCAATAATCATCGGAATCAAGCCAATGCTTGGTCCCACATAAGGAATGAGATTGGCCAATCCTGAAAAGATGGCAAAGACCAAAGCGTATTTCAAACCAATCACGCTATATCCGATAAAGGCCAAACAACCGATAATAATGGCATCAATTGCGACTCCACTAATATAGCGAGCAATTGTCGCATTCAAATTCTTTAAAAGACCTGCAATATGCAACTTATCTCTCTTTAAAACAGTGCGCTCAAGCATCGGTAAAAATTTGTGTCCATCCAACAAAAAATATACCAAAAATACAGGGGTCATAATAATAATCAAAACGGTACTAAAGAGAGCTGATATAACACTTCCGACACTATTTGTAACACTATTTAGGATATTTTGTAGAATATCTACATAGGACAGATTTAATTGTTGAATTGTCGCTTGAATATCCAAATTTTGAAAGGCTGGATAAGTAGATAAATCTACAATCAAATTTTGCAAACGACTATAGATAGTCTGGCTAGTCGCAATCAAGCTGGTCAATTGATTGACCAAAATCGGTAACAGATAGACTACCCCAATGACAAGCCCCCAAACCAAAGCACACAAGGTTAGTAGAATACCAATGATACGATTAATTTTGAAATACTTTTGTAAAAAATTTACAATAGGATTGGTCAAATAATATAAAAAGCCACCTAGAAGAAAAGGAATCATGATGGTGTTTGCGACGCTCACAAAAGGTGTAATAATCGCTCCCATCTCTCTCCATAAGTAAAAGATGATGGTTAATAGTAAAATCTCACTGGTCCAAAAAAATAATTTATTCTTACGAAACATGAGGTACCTCCATTCATCTATTTTACCATACTTTCAAAAAAGCTTCTTTCTTCTGTCATGAAACTGGGAATATTTTTTTCTTTATGTTAGAATAAACTTACTATGAAAAAAATCATTTTAACTCTACTAGCCCTATCCGTTATTGGCTCAACTTCTACTGTTGCTGCCCAAGATTTTAATATTGCTGCTAAACATGCGATTGCTGTTGAGGCCAATACTGGTAAAATTCTCTATGAGAAGGATGCAACTCAACCTGTCGAAATTGCTTCTATTACAAAACTACTTACAGTTTATCTTGTCTATGAGGCTCTAGAAAATGGAAGTATCACACTCTCCACCCCAGTAGATATTTCTGATTATCCTTATCAATTAACGACAAATTCCGAAGCCAGTAATGTTCCTATGGAGGCCCGTAATTATACTGTCGAAGAGTTGCTTGAAGCAACCCTGGTATCTAGTGCAAACAGTGCCGCTATTGCCTTAGCTGAGAAAATTGCTGGCTCTGAAAAAAACTTCGTTGATATGATGCGGGACAAACTCCTGGAATGGGGAATAAAAGATGCCACGGTTATCAATACAACTGGTCTGAACAACGAAACTCTCGGAGATAACATTTACCCAGGGTCTAATAAAGATGATGAAAATAAGCTCAGTGCTTATGATGTTGCTATCGTTGCTCGTAACCTCATCAAAAAATACCCACAAGTTTTGGAAATAACGAAAAAACCTTCTTCTACTTTTTCTGGGATGACAATCACTTCGACCAACTACATGTTAGAAGGTATGCCTGCTCATCGCGGTGGTTTTGATGGACTTAAGACAGGAACAACAGACAAAGCTGGTGAATCTTTTGTTGGTACTACTGTCGAAAAAGGCATGAGGGTTATCACAGTTGTTTTGAATGCAAATCATCAAGATAATAATCCTTACTCTCGTTTTACAGCTACATCTTCCCTAATGGATTATATTTCTTCTACATTCACACTTCGCAAAATCGTTCAAAAAGGCGATGCCTACCAAGATAGCAAAGCCCCTGTACAAGATGGAAAAGAAGATACGGTCACTGCAGTGGCCCCAGAGGATATCTATCTAATTGAACGTGTTGGGAATCAATCTTCCCAATCTGTTCAATTCACTCCTGATTCCAAAGAAATCCCAGCACCACTTGAAGCTGGAACAGTGGTTGGCCATTTGAATTATGAAGACAAGGACTTGATTGGTCAAGGTTACATTACCACAGAACGTCCTAGTTTCGAAATGGTCGCAGAAAAGAAAGTTGAAAAAGCCTTCTTCTTAAAAGTTTGGTGGAATCAGTTTATTCGATTTATCAACGAAAAATTATAAAAAAAATCGCGATTTAAACCGCGATTTTTTTGTTACAAGTTCATCTTCAAAGTCCTTGATTTTGAGTAAATCTAAAATCAAATTTTATCCGACTGACCCTTCCATTTCATAGCTAATCAAGCGGTTCAGCTCAACTGCATATTCCATTGGAAGTTCTTTTGTGAAGGGCTCTACAAATCCCATGACAATCATCTCTGTCGCTTCTGATTCTGACAAACCACGACTCATGAGGTAATAGAGTTGTTCTTCTGAAATCTTAGAAACCTTGGCTTCGTGCTCCAAAGCAACTTGTGAGTTGTGAATTTCATTAAACGGAATGGTATCTGATGCTGACAAGTCATCCATGATAATGGTATCACACTCGATGTGAGAAACAGATTTCTTAGAGTTTTTGTTAAAGGTTACTTGTCCACGGTAGTCAACCTTTCCGCCGCCTTTAGCGATGGATTTAGACACGATAGACGAGCTTGTATGTGGAGCGTTGTGGATCATCTTAGCACCAGTATCCTGGTGTTGCCCAGCATTGGCAAAGGCAATCGAGAGCATGGTACCACGCGCCCCTTCTCCATCTAGGTAAACAGATGGGTATTTCATAGTTGTTTTAGCACCCAAGTTTCCATCAATCCACTCAACTGTCGCATCTTTCAAGGCTTTGGCACGTTTCGTTACCAAGTTATAAACGTTGTCAGACCAGTTTTGAATAGTCGTATAACGCATATAAGCTCCGTCCAAGGCAAAAATTTCTACGATGGCAGCATGCAAGCTATTGCTTGAATAAGTTGGTGCTGTACAGCCCTCTACGTAGTGGACGCTTGCTCCCTCATCAACGATAATCAAGGTACGTTCAAACTGACCAGTATTTTCGTTGTTGATACGGAAGTAGGTTTGAAGTGGAATATCCACTTTGACCCCTTTTGGTACGTAGATAAAGGTTCCACCTGACCATACTGCTGAGTTGAGAGCAGCCAACTTGTTATCTGTTGGCGGTACCAACTTGGCAAAGTATTGTTTAAACAAGTCAGGGTATTCCTTGAGGGCAGAATCCGTATCTGTAAAGATAATCCCCAATTTCTGGAACTCTTCCTTCATGTTGTGGTAAACCACTTCTGACTCATACTGGGCAGAGGCACCAGCTAGATAAGCACGCTCAGCTTCAGGAATCCCGATACGCTCAAAGGTTTCCTTGATTTTTTCAGGAACATCATCCCAAGAACGGGCAGGCTTATCAGATGGTTTTTGGTAATAAATCAAGTCATCAAAGTCAATCTCTGACAAGTCTGCTCCCCAAGTTTGCATGGGCATTTTTTTGAAGGTTTCATAAGACTTCAAACGGAATTCTAGCATCCACTCAGGTTCTCCCTTAGCAGCTGATAATTCGCGAATGACATCTTCGTTCAATCCTTTTCCTGTCGATAGGACAGGCTCTACATCATCATGGAAACCAAATTTATATTCACCAAGGTCAATTGGTTTTGGTTCTACTCTTTCTTCAGCCATAATATCCTTTCTTTCATTCTTCATTTCTACTGATTCATAAGACAAAAGAAACTTGTCTTACTGTTTTTCTTGATTTTCAATTGTTTTCTTCAGGGCGTTCCAAGCTAGGGTTGCACACTTGATCCGTTGCGGGAATTTGGCAACGCCTGATAAAAAGGCTGCATCACCTAGTTTATCTTGGCGGTCATCTTTTTGTCCTTGAACCATTTCAGAAAAAATAGTCGCAAGTTCTAAAATTTCTTGCTTGGTTTTTCCTAAAACTGCATCTGTCATCATGCTAGCAGAGGCAGTTGAGATAGTACAACCTGAGTTTAGAAAAGCAATATCCTTCAAGCGGTCTTCTGCATCAAACTTGACAGAGAGGTTGATGACATCTCCACAGGTCGGATTGTTGAGACTGATTTGTTCAGCATCATCCAACTTCCCTTGGTGATGGGGATTTTTCGAATGGTCCGCTACCACTGCCATATAAAGGCTATCTAGTTTAGAAAGTGCCATTGAAAAACTCCTTTGTCTTTTGTAAGGCATCGACTAGTTTGTCGCAATCTGCCTTGGTATTGTAGATATAAAAACTTGCACGAGCTGTTGCTGGAACATCCAAATACTGGAGCAAGGGTTGCGCACAGTGGTGACCCGCACGAACAGCCACTCCTTCATAATCCAAAGCAGTCGCAAGGTCGTGCGGATGAAGGTCACCTAGGTTAAAGGCAATGACACCTGAACGTTGAGCCAAGTCCTGTGAACCATAAATGGTCAGTCCTTCAATCGCCTGCAGTTTTGGATAGACGTATTCAATCAGTTCCTGTTCATGGGCTTCAATGGCATCCATACCAATCTTTTCCAGATAATCCACTGCTGCTGCAAGTCCAATAGCGCCTGCCATATTAGGAGTTCCAGCCTCAAATTTCCAAGGCAATTCCTTCCAACTAGCAGTTTGCTCATAGACGAAATCAATCATCTCGCCGCCAAATTCTACTGGAGACATTTGTTCCAGATACTTCTCTTTGCCATAAAGGACACCTATACCAGTCGGACCAGCCATCTTGTGACCTGAAAAGGCGAAGAAGTCCACATCCAAGTCCTGGACATCAATCTTCATATGAGGTGTAGATTGAGCTCCATCCACCACCATAATAGCACCAACTTTATGTGCCATTTGCGTGATTTTCTCGATCGGATTGACCACACCAAGGACATTAGAGGCATGAGCTAGGGAGACAAACTTGACTCTATCAGTCAATTTAGCTCGCAGATCATCCATATCCAAGGCTCCATCCTTGAGATAGACATAGACAAGCTCAGCCCCAGTCTTGCGACAGGCCTCCTGCCAAGGAATGATATTGGAATGGTGTTCCATGACAGAAATCAAGACCCGGTCTCCCTCAGTCAGAATTTCCTCAGCAAAGCGTGCCACCCAGTTAAGACTGGTTGTCGTTCCTCTAGTAAAGAGAACTTCCTTTGTCGAACCTGCGTTGATAAACTTACGAATGGTTTCACGAGCCGCTTCATAAGAAGCTGTCGCCCGTTCTGCCAAGGTATGGACACCACGGTGAACATTGGCATTGTCCTGCTCATAATAGCGGTTAATCGTTTCCAGAACTGCTAGTGGTTTTTGTGTCGTCGCGGCATTGTCCAGATAGACCAAAGGTTCATCATTAACAATCTGGTCTAAAATTGGAAAATCTTTGCGAATCGCTTCTACATCTAACATAGGCTTCCCCTTAGCGTTTTGACAATTTTTCTTCGATAGTTGCAATCATTTCATCACGAACTTCCTTGACTGGAATCTCAACGATGACGGATCCAAGGAAACCGCGAACAACCAAACGCTCTGCAGTTGCCTTATCCAGACCACGGCTCATGAGGTAGTACATATCTTCTGGATCTACCTGACCGATAGAAGCCGCGTGTCCTGCAGTAACATCATTTTCATCAATCAAAAGAATTGGATTGGCATCTGAACGCGCTTGGTCTGAAAGCATGAGAACACGACTTTCTTGTTGCGCATCTGCTCCCTTGGCACCCTTGATAATGTGGCCAATACCATTGAAGGTTAAGGTTGCTTTTTCAAGAATAACCCCATGTTGAAGGATATTTCCGATTGAGTTGCAACCATAGTTAGTCACTCGCGTATCAATCCCTTGTACCTGACGGCCACTTGAAAGAGCTACAACCTTGAGATCCGCATGGCTACCGTTACCAATCAAGTCGCTATCAAAGTCAGCAACGACGTTTCCTTCGTTCATAACACCAATCGCCCAATCAATGCTTGCATCGTTGCCTAATTTACCACGACGGCTAATGTAAGCAGTGACGTTTTCACCTAGACGATCGATAGCCGCAAACTTCACTTGCGCACCAGAACGTGCAATCACTTCGACTGTGATATTGGCAGTTGCTTTGGCACTACCCTCACCACGTGACTCTAGACGTTCAAGATAGCTTATTTTACTATTTTTACCAGCAATAATAAGGATATGCTTGTTAAATGGTACATCGCTATCGCTGTCTTGGTAGAAAATACCTTCAATTGGCTCTTTAATTTCAATATTATCAGGAATATAGAGAACAGCACCACTATTGAAATAAGCTGTATGGTAGGCTGCTAATTTATCATCGTCATACTTAACAGATGACATGAATAATTCCTCAATCAGCTCTGGAATTTCTTCTAAAGCTGAATGGAAATCTGTGAAGACAACACCCTGTTCAGCCAACTCAACTGGAATTTGCTCAAAAACAGTTTGAGTACCTACTTGCACCAACTTCAAGTGATTATCTAGTGCAGTGAAATCTGGAACATTTGCTGATGGCTCACTTTCTGTAATTGTTCCATCACCCAGATTCCAACGGTGGAATTTGACACGCTCAATAACTGGTAATTCTAAACTCTCAATCCTATCAAAAGCTTTTTGACGGAGGTCAGCCAACCAGCTTGGTTCAGCGTGCATTTCTGAAAAAAGTTTAATATTTTCTTTAGTCATTTACTTCTCCTAAAAGACACGAGGAAATTACAATTCTTCCTTGTAGTCGTAGCCAAGTTCTTCAGCTAGTTTTGCGTATCCTTCACGTTCCAAACGCGCAGCCAATTCTGGACCACCAGAAAGGACAACACGACCTTCCATCATCACGTGTACCACATCTGGTGTGATGTAGTTCAAAAGACGTTGGTAGTGAGTGATAATCATAGCACCAAAACCTTCACCACGCATGGCATTCACACCTTTAGAAACAACTTTAAGAGCGTCAATATCAAGACCAGAGTCAATCTCATCCAAAAGGGCAAATGTTGGCTCTAACATCAAAAGTTGAAGAATCTCATTACGTTTTTTCTCACCACCAGAGAAACCTTCGTTGAGGTAACGCTCAGCCATTTCTTCTTTCATGTTGAGCAATTCCATCTTCTCGTCCAATTTAGTGATAAACTCACGAACTGAAATCTTCTCATCGTCTTCTTTACCAGCATTCATAGCTGCACGAAGAAACTCAGCATTGGTAATTCCAGGAATTTCTGATGGGTATTGCATAGCAAGGAAAAGTCCCATACGCGCACGCTCGTCCACTTCCAACTCAAGGATATTTACGCCATCAAACAAGACTTCACCTTTGGTAACTTCATAGTTTGGATTTCCCATGATAGCGGCAGAAAGAGTTGATTTACCAGTACCATTTGGTCCCATGATAGCGGCAATTTCTCCTGTTTTAAGGGTCAGGTTAACCCCTTTTAAAATTTCTTTTCCTTCAATCTCAACGTGAAGATCTTTGATCTCTAATACTGACATGATAGTTCCTTTCTTTTTCACAGCCTTTACAGTGCTTACTAGAAACATACTTGATTTCCCTAGAAAATACGGTAAAAGGTCAATAAATATACTTTTATAGTATAACAAAAAAAAGCCTAAAAGGCTTTAATTTTGTCTAGAAGCTGTGGACTAGTCTTTCCCTTTTAAATGCTGGTCAATGACATCTACTATTTTACCCATCAAGTAACTCACTCGAAAGTTTCTAAAGAGCAAAATGGCCCAAAAGGCTGCCATAATATAGCGACCAGTCATCCAGGCTTCATTGAAAAAATAGGTCTCAGCAGCTGTAAACAGTGCGATGATAATAAATTGTTGTCTATTCATAAACTTATTGTATCATGAAATCTTTCTTTAGTCTTCCTCTACCTTCACTTTATCAGCCAAAAATTCAAATCCTTCCGGAATCAGACTTTCTTCTGCTTCTTTTTCAGTTTGAGAAGATTTAGCTTTAGCAGAAAAGGCTGCGCGAACTTCTTTCCATTCCTCCATGGAAATAGCTAATATCTCAGGTGAAAAACCTGCTGCCTGACTGAGGATATTGCCAAACATGGTATTGAGATTGTCTCGTTTCATGGTTTGACCGGCATTGAAGTTAGATTCAAAAGCAAGAATGGCATGGTGTTCATTGGCCGCAACCGGTTGAGAACCAACTAGCAAAGCCTTATCAGGACCACCTAGACTTTCAATTACCTCTCCCCAGGCATTCTGTAAGCGAATCAGATTTTGACGTGCTAAATCAGGATTTTCGACGGCCTCTTGTAAGATAGATTGTACTTTATTGCGATCCACACGATAGACTGTTTTGCCCGTAGCTGGTCGACTAGGAGCTGGACTTGTTGGCTTGGGCACAGTTCCTACATTGGCGAGTTCTTGTTTGAGACGGGCAATTTCCTGTCTCAGTGCAGAAATTTCACTTTCAACCGCCCCTGAAAGAACTGGTTCAGTCTTAATCTCCGCCAAACGGATAGTCATCATCTCAGCATAAATCTTGGGCTGCAAACTAGACTTAATATCTGCTAAACTCACTGTCGCCAAGCGAATCATTTCAAACAGATTTTCCTGAGAAAGAGCCAAATTTTCTACAAAGACTGGACTATGATGAGTATTTTCTCCCCCTGTTTGAACAATTAACAAGTCTCTTAAATAGTGCAAAAGATCGGTCACAAAACGAGTCATGCTCTTACCATTCTCAAAGAGAAGATTTAAGCAAGACAAGGCCTTGGGAACATCCTGTTGAGATAAGGCAGCCACATAATCATCCAAGGCAGACAGGCTAATAGTACCTGTAATTTCTTCAGAAATGGCAGTCGTCAACTCATTTCCCTGTGTCAAACTCAGGGCTTGATCCAAAATAGACAAGGCATCCCGCATCCCACCTTCAGCTCGTCTGGCAATAATTTCCACAGCCTCTGGTTCAGAACTAATATTTTCTTTTTCTAAGATATAGTGGATATGTTCCTTAATATCCTGTGTCTTAATTGATTTAAACTCAAAACGTTGGACACGGGATAGAATCGTAGCAGGAATCTTGTGCAATTCAGTAGTAGCTAAAATAAAGACCACATTCTGTGTCGGCTCTTCCAGCGTCTTTAGGAGAGCATTAAAAGCCCCTGTAGACAGCATGTGAACCTCGTCTATGATATAAACCTTATAACGGGCAAGACTAGGAGCATAGGTAGATTTATCACGAATTTCGCGAATTTCATCAACCCCATTATTAGAGGCCGCATCCATTTCGATGACATCTTCTAAACTACCATCCGTCACTGCCTGACAAATATAGCAGTTATTGCAAGGTTCACCACCCACTTGATTGGGACAGTTCATAGCCTTTGCAAAGATCTTAGCCACACTGGTTTTTCCCGTTCCACGAGGACCAGAAAAAAGATAAGCATGACTTATTTTCTCTTGCTCCACCGCTTGTTTAAGAGTCTTAGCCACAACTTCTTGACCAACCAATTGGGAGAAGTTTTGACTTCTATATTTTCGATAAAGTGCTTGATACATTAGGCTTTCTCCCCAAACATTGTAAAGTCCCATTCTGTCTTTTCAAGCAAAATAGCGACAAATTGTTCCAAATAATCTCGATCCATAGCATCATAATCATCAATCTCTGAAGAATCCAAATCCAGAACTCCAAGTAATTGACCATTCTTTACCATCGGCACAACAATTTCACTTTTAGCTCGACTATCACAAGCAATATAGTTGGGATAAGTTGTTACATCACCAACCAGAACAGTTTCCTGAAAGTGGGCTGCCTCACCACAAACACCTTTGCCTAGTGAGATACGGATGCAGGAAACACCTCCTTGGAAGGGACCTAAAACCAATTCCTTTCCATCAAACAAATAAAAGCCTGCAAATACGGTATTAGAAAAGCGTGATTTTAGAAGAGCACTGGCATTGGAAAGATTAGCCAAAACATTGGTTTCGCCTTCCAATAAAAAAGAGAGTTCTTCATTTAACATTTGATAACGTGATTGTTTTTCTGATTCTAACATAGAACTATTATATCAAAAAAAGGCTTACAGACAAAAGAAAAATCCCTTGTTTAGAAAACAAAGGATTTTGTGAATTTTCAATTTGATTAAAGTTCGATATCACCGAACAAGTCAGCCATTGAGAATCCTGTTTGTGTTTCTGGAAGTTCGAAATCACGTTTTTCTTGACGTTTTGGACGACGTGGACGAGCAGCACGTTTTTCTTCTTTTTGTCCTTCTTCTTGAGCTGGACGCTCTTCAAGAGCTTTGATAGAAAGTGATACGCGCTCTGCATCTGCGTTAACTTCAAGAACTTTAACTTGAACTTCTTGACCAACTTTAAGAGCTTCTTTTGGATTTTCAATACGTTTGTGTGAAATTTGTGATACGTGAACAAGTCCATCGATACCTGGCAATACTTCAACAAATGCACCGAAGTCAGTCAAACGTTTAACTGTTCCTTCTACTACATCACCTTTAGCCAATTTTTGCTCAACGCCATCCCATGGTCCAGGTGTTGTTGCCTTAAGTGAAAGTGATACACGTCCTTCTTCTTCGTTAAGATCAAGGATTTTCACTTCAATTTCTTCACCAACAGTTACAACTGATTTTGGTGATACGTTACGTTCATGTGACAATTCAGTCAAGTGAACCAATCCGTCAACACCACCAAGGTCGATGAAAGCACCGAAACTTGTGATACGTGCAACTTTACCAGTTACTACATCACCAACAGCCAATTTACCGAATACTTCAGCACGAGCTGCTGCTGTAGCTGCTTCAACAACTTCACGACGTGAAAGGATGAAGCGGTTTTCTTTAGCGTCAACTTCTTTGATTTTAGCATCAAATTCTTGACCTACAAAACGCTCAGTGTTACGTACGAAACGAGTATCCAACATTGAAGCTGGGATGAATCCACGAACACCTTCAAATTCTACTGAAAGTCCACCTTTAACGGCACGAGTTCCTTTAACAGTAACAACTTCTTCTTCGCGACCAACAAGTTTGTCCCATGCTTTGCGAGCTTCAAGGCGTTTTTTAGATACAAGGTATGTAACTGTATCAGTATCTTTACCAACTACTTGACGAAGTACAAGAACATCCAATACTTCTCCTACTTTAACAAAGTCATTGATATCTGCATCGCGATCGTTTGTCAATTCGCGAAGAGTCAAGACACCTTCAACACCAGTTCCAGAGATTGCAACGTTAGCTTGAGTCGCATCAACTGTCAATACTTCAGCACTAACAACATCACCAGTCTCAACTTGGCTAACGCTATTTAGCAAATCTTCAAATTCGTTCATCTAAAAAATCCTCCAACAATCAAGTTTTTTCTTAAACTTGACATACTTATAATTTTTTTCCTAAGCACCCGCAAGGACATGTTCATATCGTTCACGTCTTTCAATTATAAAAATAAAATACCCTAAGATATTTTGCTTTTTATCTTGATTATTACCTAAGAACTGGGGTAGCTGGATTCGAACCAACGCATGAGGGAGTCAAAGTCCCTTGCCTTACCGCTTGGCTATACCCCATTGATGAAATGGAGAGAGAGGGATTCGAACCCCCGAACCCGAAGGAGCGGATTTACAGTCCGCCGCGTTTAGCCTCTTCGCTATCTCTCCTACAATCAACATGAACTATTATATCATGAAAATTTCAAAAAAACAAGACTTATTTTGCTAAATTATAATTTTCAATCAAAATTTCCACAGCTTTTTCCAATTTTTTATAAAAACTATCGACATTCCCATTCTTTATGATAGCAAATTGTCCATCTAATTCGGCAATTTCTCCGATAACTTTTTTACCGATAGTCAATGTATAACCTTCAAAACTGTCTTTTCCTACATTAACTTTAGCATCTGCTACTTGAATTTCAATTTTTTTATCTTTCTTGCTCATTTCATACCTCTCTTCACTTTTTCTATTTTACAAGAAAATCCTAAAACTAGCAAGAAAAAACTCTATATCATTCCAAGTCTGATATAGAGTTTTCTGCTTTATTTAATGTGTTTTTCTAGTTCTTTTTGGTACTTACCATTTGATTCCAATTTTTCTTTTTGCCATTTTTTCAGTGCTTCTTCATATTCTTTTGTAGTAACGATATCTTTTTGCAATTTCATTCCTTTAAAGATATATGGGTCACCCTTAATACCAACTTGTGAGTATGGTTTTGAGAATGGCACTACATTACTTACAACTGGAGAACCACCAGATGAGGCTGTTGGCATCAATAATGAACTATCTGTCAACCAAGCTTGAGCTTTAGCATATTTTTCATAGCGTTCTTCAAGATTTGTAGTTTCTGAATCCGCATCATCCAATAATTTCTTATATTGGTCCAAACCAAGTTTAGCTACAACATCCTTATCTTTTCCTTTCGTAATACCAAGGTGTTTCATAGCAGAACCTGATTTAGGATCCATGATATTCAAGTAAGATGCTGGGTCTTGATAACTTGGAGCCCATCCTGTACTGTTCAAATCATAGTCTTTTTGAGAAGGAACACGCGCTTGAGAAGTGATTGTTTCCTTTTCATTATCTGTCATTTGAAGAACATCAATGACAACATTTTCAGCACCAAGAGTTGATTCGATAGACTGTTTGAAAGAGTTACTTTGTTGAACGGCGATGGTATCTGTTTGTTCAACTGGGACATCCAAGTGAATTGGGAAGGTTACCCCTTTAGATTCCAAGTCTTTCTTAGCTTTTTCAAATGCTGCTTTAGCCTTGTCAGGGTTGTAGATAGAGTCCTTACCATCCACTAACTCAACACCTTTCCATTGGTCACCATAGTTCACCAACTCAGCTTGAGCGATGTGACCAAAGTTCTTACCGCCTGCTTGTACAAAGTTATCTGGAACGAGACTGTTACGAATAATCTTGTCCGCACCGTCTTCACCATTTAGCTGGGCAGCATAAGAATGGCGGTTGAAGGCAAAGTTGATAGCCTGACGGAAGTCCTTATTCAGCATAGCTTCTTTTGTAGCAGTCTTTTGTTCTTCACTTGTTTTCGCAGTTTTATTGTATGATTGACGATTTACGTTAAAGGTGAAGTAATAACTACTTGAGTCCTGTGGGCTATAAGTAATTTTATCTCCATATTGTTCCAAAGTTGAAGCAAAGTTTGAGCTACTTGGGAAGAGACGGGCTGTCGTATAAGCACCAGAAGAGAAGCTACGAATCAAGGATTCCTGATCTGAACCATCGTAGTAAGTCAATTTAATCTTCTCTATTTTTACCTTTTCTTTATCCCAGTAGTTTGGATTTTTCTCGTATTCGATCAACGATTTAGACGTCAAGGTCTTCAAGATATAAGGACCATTGTAGAGAATCCCTGCTGGAGTAACTGCTCCATAATCTTTACCTGATGCCTTCAAAAACTCTTCATTTACAGGCAACATCGTCGCTGTTGTAACTTTAGAGTTCCAGAAGCTTTCTGGTTTGTTTAGGGTATATTCGACTGTGTAATCGTCCAAGGCCTTAACACCAACTGTAGAGAAATCATTTGTTTCACCAGTCATGTAGGCATCCAAACCCTTGATTGAATTTTGGATGAGAGAGACACCGTCTGACTTACCGTCAGCCACGTGTTTCAATCCTGTTACAAAGTCATGGGCTGTTACTTCTGCGTATTCTTCACCTTCAGAAGTGTACCATTTAACCCCTTTACGAAGTTTGTAGGTATAAGTCAACCCATCTTTTGACACAGACCAATCTTCAGCCAAGGAAGGAATGACATTCCCGTATTGGTCATTTTCCATCAAGCCATCAACCACGTTCCCGATGACATCTGTTGTCGATGTACGAGTCGCTATACTATAGTCCAAAGATGCTGGATCTACTGCATAGACATATGAAAATGTTGTCGGTGCATCTGCTTCTTTATCAGCTTTTCCACAAGCCACTAAAAGAGCTGTTGTGCTCAGGACCACTCCTGCTGTTAAGAGCCACTTTTTCGATTTCATCAAAAATCTCCTTTTGTTTATTTTAATCTACTTTTACAATCCAACCTTCTGGCGCTTTAATATCACCAAACTGAATACCAGTCAATTCATCATAAAGTTTACGAGTCACAGGACCAACTTCTGTTTCACTATAGAATACATGGAAATCATCACCGTGTTGAATTCCACCAATTGGCGAAATAACTGCCGCAGTACCACAAGCACCTGCCTCTACAAAACGATCCAGCTTATCAATTGGAACATCACCCTCAATAGGTGTCAAGCCCAAGCGGTGTTCTGCCAAATAAAGCAAAGAATACTTAGTAATAGATGGCAAGATAGATGGACTCAATGGTGTTACAAATTCATTATCAGCTGTAATCCCAAAGAAGTTAGCTGAGCCGACTTCTTCAATCTTTGTATGTGTTGATGGGTCTAGGTAGATAACATCTGAGAAATGACGTGATTTAGCCAATTTCCCTGGCAAGAGACTGGCAGCATAGTTCCCACCAACCTTAGCGGCACCTGTACCATTTGGAGCGGCACGGTCGTATTCATCCTGAATCAAGAAGTTGGTTGGAACCAAACCACCCTTAAAGTAATTTCCAACTGGCATAGCAAAGATAGTGAAAATGTATTCCTCCGCTGGTTTTACCCCAATAATATCTCCAACACCAATCAAAAGGGGACGAAGATAAAGGGTTCCACCTGTTCCATATGGTGGTACGTATTCTTCATTCGCGCGGACAACTGCCTTACAAGCTTCTACAAACATGTCTGTCGGAACTTGTGGCATCAAGAGACGATCACAAGTACGTTGCAGGCGTTTAGCATTTTCGTCAGGACGGAAAAGCTGAACACTACCATCCTTAGTACGATAAGCTTTCAAACCTTCAAATGCTTGTTGGCCATAGTGAAGACTTGGAGAAGACTCTGAAATATGCAATGTTGCATCCTCTGTAAGCTCTCCTTGATCCCATTGTCCATTTTTAAAATGAGCAATATAGCGATAAGGTAATTTCATATAGGAGAAACCAAGGTTTTCCCAATCAATCATTACTGTCATATTCCACTCCTTATTCTAAAAACCTATTTCTTATATTCTACACTTTTTTTCTAAAATAGCAAGTATATTTTGTAATTTTCAGAAAATTTCTTCAATAAAAAGAACCAGCTCTTCGAACTGATTCCTTTTACAAGTGAAAAATTAGTTATTTTCAACTTTTTCATCGTATTTTGGTCTTAGTGTTGTACCTGAGTTAATAATTGTACGTTTTTGAACAAGAGGAAGGTCTGTGCGATTATAAACTGTACGCCATGGTTCCCAAACAAGACCTGTTTTTTCTTGAATCTTCACGCGTATATTACGTACATTTCCTTTAAATTGAAGTTCAGTTTGGAAGCCAGCTGTTCTGTTTTTACCATTATCTTCCCATTGACGTGAGCGAATACTTTCAATTCCATCCTTATCATAAGTTACTTCATCCCAGTAAACATAGTAACGAGCAATATAAGCTCCCTTATGTTGTAAATTGAGATAACCATTTTTGTATGAAGTCACTTTAGTTTCAATGTAGTCTGTATTACTTTGAATTGTGGCTACTTGATTATCTTTCAAGAATGCAGTCTTATAAGAAATTGGAACAGCAGGGTTTTGTGTACTGAAAGTAGCTCCTTCTTGAATCAATTTCTTCAAATCTTCTACTGTACCTGTCACAACACGTGCAGCGCCATCAGCATTTCCACCTACGATTGAAACGGTTACAGTTGTATTCTTCAAGACACGCGCCCATTCAGATTCTGGTTTAATAGGCACCCCTTTGATAACAGCATTGATGGCTGCTTTCAACTCTGTACTCTTGCTTGTTGTTTCAAATTTGACATACATTTGACGTCCGTATGAAACGCTTGACACGTATACAGGAGGTGTTTTATCATCAATTCCACGTGCTTTCAATTGATCAACCGTTACTCCTGGCGCAAATACATCTGATGGATTTTTTGGAGCATCAAAGTTAGCAGTATAGTAAATTTGTTTAAAATCAACAACTTCAACTTGTTTTTCACCCTTGTTTACAGCCTCAAAGTCAATTTTCAAATTAACACCGACTTTTTCAAAATCACTTCCGAATTTTGCTTTCAATTGATTCATGCTGTAAGCAGAAGTTGATTCGTACTGCATACGTGCTGGAGCAGGATTTTTCGCAGCATATTTTTCATGCCAACGGTTTAACAAGGTATTCACACCTTCCTGCATACCACTTACAGTTGGATTAGCATCTACATAGCTATCTCCGCCTACCATTCCTGGTAAATCAACACTGATTCTACCTTTGCTACGATCTAAACTAATTTGTTGTGGTTTATTTTCTAGAAGGTCTTGATTTGCTTTAAACAAAGCACCTAGGAAGATATCTCCGTTACCATTAATGGCAACATCCGCAGAACCATTAGAAAGGTTCTTCTTCACTTTTTCCACAACCACAAATTCATTTCCTTGTTGTTTTGTGCTTGTATTAGTGTAATTTTCTAACGCTTCGCCTTTTCTAGTTAAAATATTTAACTTATCATAATTTAAACCAAATAGATAGTTATTTAATTCTGCAGTAAAGTCTGTTTTTGCTTTATTTTCAGATTTAGTGTTAGTCGCTGCTTTTTCTTTTGCAGAGCGATACACTTCTACCTCTGCTAAGCTAAGTGGTGTTTTTGAATTATTTAGCTCCACTTTAACATATCGTGCATTCACTCCTGAGAATTGAACATCAATTGTTGGTTGATTGTTTAAGCTATCGATGTGTTGACGAGTTACCTCATTTCCATCTTTATCCAATAAAATAACATCAAAATTAGATAAACGATTTGCTACATCCCCATCTCCACGATTGTAAATACGAACAGTTCCTACTGATTCTTCTTTCTCTAAATCAACTTTCCACCAAGAATGATCTTGAAAATCTGTATGGGTAACAGAACGGTGACTCCATGCGTTATCACGATTGCCGTCAACTGCTCTAGAAGCATCTCCTCCATAAGCAATTGAACTCTGACTTGCAGGTTTATGAGCAGCAATATTTTCACCAGCAACTGCAGCTACGCTTGGCTCTGTCGCTTTTACTACATTTGATTGGAAAATTAGTCCAGAACCTAGTAAAAATGTTGCAATGGCAACGCCACATACTCCAACGCTACGTTTACGAATAGAAAAACGAAATCCTTTATCTTGTTTATTTTGAGACATACAAAACTCCTATATATATTTGAACGAATTATTTCTTGAATGCGCTTTCTTGAAACAATAAGAGTATAACATAAAAATATTATAGATGCAATCGTTTTCTTAAAAAATTATTATTTTTTATTAGCTAAACTTGTATAGTTGCTCATATGTTACTAATTTCACATTTAAACATCAGGTGATCTATACCACTAAAAAGGCTCTATAATATTTGTAGTGGGTAAATCCCCTGTAGATATTATGGAGCCTATTTTGTTGTAGAAAAAAAGTTCCA
>CAJNDO010000002.1 GCA_905221545.1 bacterium
CTCGCTCGTTCGACCTACTACTATCATTTGAAACAGCTAGACAAACCAGATAAGGATCAAAAGCTTAAAGCTGAAATTCAAGCTATTTTTACCGAACAAAAAGGAAATTACGGATATCGTCGAATCCATTTAGAATTAAGAAATCGTGGTTATGTGGTCAATCATAAAAGAGTTCAACGCTTGATGAAAGTGCTCAATTTACAAGCTAGAATCCGCAAGAAACGCAAGTATTCTTCTCATAAAGGAGATGTTGGCAAGAAAGCAGACAACCTTATTCAACGCCAATTTGAAGCAGCTAAACCAATGGAAAAGTGTTATACGGACGTGACAGAATTTGCCATTCCAGCAAGCGCTCAAAAGCTTTACTTATCACCAGTTTTAGATGGCTTTAATAGCGAAATTATCGCCTATAATCTTTCAACTTCACCCAACTTAGAACAAGTAAAAACAATGTTGGAACAAGCATTCACAGAGAAGAGCTACGAGAATACGATTCTCCATAGTGACCAAGGCTGGCAATATCAACACGATTCTTATCATCAGTTTCTAGAGGGTAAGGGAATTCAAGCATCCATGTCACGTAAGGGTAACAGCCCAGACAACGGCATGATGGAATCTTTCTTTGGCATTCTGAAATCGGAGATGTTTTATGGTTATGAGAAGTCATTTGAGTCGCTCAACCAATTGGAACAAGCCATTGTAGACTATATTGATTACTACAACAATAAACGAATTAAGGTAAAACTAAAAGGACTCAGTCCTGTGCAATACAGAACTAAATCCTTCGGATAAATTAATTGTCTAACTTTTTGGGGTCAGTACAGTTCAGTGTAACTGCTTTTTATATGAGTTTTTATATATGTTGACATACGATTTTGTATTTGCTACAATCAGTTATGGAGGATAGGTCTAATGAAAATAGTAAAAAAATTGATGCAGATCGCATTAGCATTCTTTTTCTTTGGTTTGCTAGCAACAAGTGCAGTATTGGCGGATGATGCTGATTCAGAAGGTTGGAAATTTGTCCAAGAAAATGGTAGAACTTACTACAAGAAGGGTGACATCAAAGAAAAGGCCTGGCGAGTGATTGATGGCAAGACCTATTATTTTGATTATGTATCAGGAGAAATGGTTGTCGGCTGGCAATATATCCCGTTTCCATCTAAAGGTAGTACAATTGGTCCTTATCCAAATGGTTTGAGATTAGAATCTATGCCAATGCCAGAATGGTATTACTTTGGACAAGATGGTGTCTTACAAGAATTTGTTGGCAAGCAAGTTTTAGAGGCAAAAACTGCTACAAATACCAACAAACATCATGGGGAACAATATGATAGTCCAGCAGAGAAACGAGTCTATTATTTTGAAGATCAGCGTAGTTATCACACCTTAAAAACTGGTTGGGTTCATGATGAGGGACACTGGTATTATTTACAGAAGGATAGTGGCTTCGATGCTCGTATCGACAGTTTGACGGTTGGGGAGCTAGTGCGTGGTTGGACCAATGACAACTCAACTTGGTACTATCTCGATACAACAAGTGCTGCAATGCAAACTGGTTGGAAACAACTTGGCAATAAGTGGTACTACCTTCGTTCATCAGGAGCCATGGCGACGGGTTGGTATCAGGAAGGCTCAACTTGGTATTATTTAGACCAGTCAAATGGTGATATGAAAATTGGCTGGCAATACCTCGGTAACAAGTGGTACTATCTCCGTTCATCAGGATCTATGGTCACTGGTTGGTTCCAGGTCGGTAGTAAATGGTACTATGCTTATAGTTCAGGTGTCTTGGCAGTGAATACGACCGTAGATGGCTATTCTGTCAACTATAATGGCGAATGGGTTCAATAATGAAAGAGGCGATTGTGAATGGAAACAATCGCTTTTTTTGTGAAAATATAATAAAATAGATAGGAAAGAATCAATACTTGTGTGAAAAATAAGACGGTCTTTCCGTCTAGCAAAAGGAAAACATGACAAAAAAAGTGGGTGTCGGTCAGGCACATAGTAAAATAATTTTAATAGGGGAGCATGCGGTCGTTTACGGGTATCCTGCCATTTCCCTGCCCCTTTTGGAGGTGGAGGTGACTTGTAAGGTAGTTCCTGCAGCGAGTCCTTGGCGTCTCTATGAGGAGGATACCTTGTCTATGGCAGTTTATGCTTCGCTGGAGTATTTGGATATCAAAGAATCCTGCATTCGCTGTGAGATTGACTCGGCTATCCCTGAGAAGCGGGGAATGGGTTCGTCAGCTGCTATCAGCATAGCGGCTATTCGTGCGGTATTTGACTACTATGAGGCTGATTTACCTCATGATGTACTAGAAATCTTGGTCAATCGGGCGGAGATGATTGCTCATATGAATCCAAGTGGTTTGGATGCCAAGACCTGTCTCAGTGACCAGCCTATTCGCTTTATCAAGAACGTAGGATTTACAGAGCTTGAGATGGATCTATCCGCCCATTTGGTGATTGCAGATACGGGCGTTTATGGTCACACTCGTGAAGCTATCCAAGTGGTTCAAAGTAAAGGGAAAGATGCCCTACCGTTTTTGCATGCCTTGGGAGAATTGACCCAGCAGGCAGAAGAGGTAATTATACGAAAAGATGCTGACGGATTGGGACAAATCCTCAGTCAAGCGCATTTACATTTAAAAGAAATTGGTGTCAGTAGCTCTGAAGCAGACTCGTTGGTTGAAACGGCTCTTAACAATGGTGCTTTAGGTGCCAAGATGAGCGGTGGTGGGCTAGGAGGCTGTATCATAGCCTTGGCAGCCGATTTGACACACGCACAAGAACTAGCAGAAAGATTAGAAGAGAAAGGAGCTGTTCAGACATGGATAGAGAGCCTGTAACAGTACGTTCCTACGCAAATATTGCTATTATCAAATATTGGGGAAAGAAAAAAGAAAAAGAGATGGTACCTGCCACTAGCAGTATCTCTCTGACTTTAGAAAATACGTATACGGAGACGACCTTGTCGCCTTTACCAACGGATGCGACTTCTGATGCATTTTATATCAATGGTCAGTTACAAAATGAGGCTGAGCATGCTAAGATGAGTAAGATTATTGACCGCTATCGTCCAGCTGGGGAAGGTTTTGTCCGTATTGATACTCAAAACAATATGCCTACCGCAGCGGGCTTGTCCTCAAGTTCTAGTGGTTTGTCCGCCTTGGTCAAGGCTTGCAATACTTATTTCAAGCTTGGATTGGATAGAAGTCAGTTAGCACAGGAGGCTAAGTTTGCATCAGGCTCTTCTTCTCGGAGTTTCTATGGACCACTAGGTGCCTGGGATAAGGATAGCGGAGAGATTTACCCGGTAGTGACAGACTTGAAACTAGCTATGATTATGTTGGTGCTAGAGGACAAGAAAAAACCAATCTCTAGTCGTGATGGGATGAAACTTTGTGTGGAAACCTCGACGACCTTTGATGACTGGGTGCGCCAGTCTGAGAAGGATTATCAGGATATGCTAGTTTATCTCAAAGAAAATGATTTTGCCAAGGTTGGGGAATTAACGGAGAAAAATGCCCTTGCTATGCACGCTACGACCAAAACAGCATCACCAGCCTTTTCTTATCTGACCGATGCATCTTATGAAGCCATGGACTTTGTCCGCCAGCTCCGTGAGCAAGGAGAGGCCTGCTACTTTACCATGGATGCCGGTCCCAATGTTAAGGTCCTCTGTCAAGAGAAAGACTTGGAGCATTTATCTGAAATCTTTAGTCAGCGTTATCGCTTGATTGTGTCAAAAACAAAGGATTTGAGCCAAGATGATTGCTGTTAAAACTTGCGGGAAACTCTATTGGGCAGGGGAATATGCCATTTTAGAGCCAGGGCAGTTAGCCTTGATAAAGGCTATTCCCATCTATATGAGAGCTGAAATTACTTTTTCTGACAGCTACCGTATCTATTCAGATATGTTTGATTTCGCAGTGGATTTGACGCCAAATCCTGCCTACAGCTTGATTCAAGAAACGATTGCTTTAGTGGAAGATTTCCTGACTTATCGAGGTCAGGATTTAAGACCCTTTTCTCTAGAAATCCGAGGAAAAATGGAACGGGAAGGGAAAAAGTTTGGTCTGGGTTCTAGCGGTAGCGTCGTTGTTTTGGTTATCAAGGCTTTGCTGGCTATATATGATATTACGGTTGATTCGGAACTCTTGTTCAAGCTGGCTAGTGCCGTCTTGCTCAAGAGAGGAGACAACGGCTCTATGGGAGACCTTGCCTGTATCGTGGCAGAGGATTTGGTTCTCTACCAATCGTTTGATCGCCAAAAGGTGGCAGCTTGGTTGGAAGTGGAAAACTTGGCGACAGTTTTAGAGCGTGATTGGGGCTTTTCAATCTCACACGTACAACCTGCCCTAGAATGTGATTTCCTAGTGGGATGGACCAAGGAAGTGGCCGTGTCTAGTGATATGGTCAAGCAAATCAAGCAAAACATCAATCAGAATTTTTTAACTTCCTCAAAAGAAATGGTGGCTACTTTGGTAGAAACCTTGGAGCAGGGGAAAGCCGAAAAAGTTATCGAGCAAGTAGAAGTAGCCAGTCAACTTTTAGAAGGCTTGAGCGTAGATATTTACACGCCTTCGCTCAGACAACTGAAAGAAGCCAGTCAAGATTTGCAGGCTGTTGCCAAGAGTAGCGGTGCTGGTGGTGGTGACTGTGGCATTGCCTTGAGTTTTGATGTGCAATCAACTGAAACCATAAAAAATCGCTGGGCCGATCTGGGGATTGAGCTCTTATACCAAGAAAGGATAGGACATGACGACAAATCGTAAGGACGAGCATATCCGCTATGCCCTTGAGCATAAAAGTTCCTATAATAGCTTTGATGAGGTGGAGTTGATTCATTCTTCCTTACCTCTTTATGATTTAGATGAAATTGATCTGTCGACAGAGTTTGCTGGTCGAAAGTGGGACTTTCCTTTCTATATCAATGCCATGACAGGTGGAAGTGATAAAGGTAAAGAAATCAATCAAAAGCTAGCTCAGGTGGCGGAAACCTGTGGTATTTTATTTGTAACGGGTTCTTATAGCGCAGCCCTCAAGGATCCTACAGATGATTCATTTTCTGTCAAGTCTAGTCATCCAAATCTCCTTCTTGGAACCAATATTGGATTGGACAAGCCTGTCGAGTTAGGTCTTCAGACTGTAGAAGAGATGAATCCTCTTCTCCTTCAAGTGCATGTTAATGTCATGCAGGAATTACTCATGCCCGAAGGAGAAAGGAAGTTCAGAAACTGGCAATCGCATCTGGCAGACTATAGCAAGCAAATCCCCGTTCCTATTGTCCTAAAGGAAGTGGGCTTTGGAATGGATGTGAAGACCATCGAAAGAGCCTATGAACTAGGGATTCGAATCTTTGATCTGTCAGGTCGTGGTGGTACCAGCTTTGCTTATATCGAAAATCGTCGCAGTGGTCAGCGTGACTACCTCAATCAATGGGGTCAGTCTACTATGCAAGCCCTTCTCAATGCCCAAGAATGGAAAGACAAGGTTCAACTCTTGGTCAGTGGTGGCGTTCGCAATCCGCTTGATATGATTAAGTGCTTGGTCTTTGGTGCCAAGGCTGTGGGACTGTCTCGAACAGTTCTGGAATTGGTTGAAACCTACACAGTTGAAGAAGTGATCGACATTATCCAAGGCTGGAAAGAGGATCTGCGTTTGATTATGTGTGCCCTGAACTGTGCTACCATAGCAGATTTGCAAAACGTAGATTACATTCTTTATGGAAAACTAAAAGAAGCAAATGATCAGATGAAAAAGGCGTAACCATCGCCTTTTTTCCATCTTCAGACCGAGGTGACTTTTTTGAATTGTGATAAAATAGAAGGAAGAGGATGAACCTATGAGAAAATTTAAAATCTTTTTATTTATCGAAGCCTGTCTTTTGACGGGAGCTCTGATTTTGATGGTGTCAGAGCATTTTTCACGTTTTCTGCTGATTTTATTCCTCTTTTTGCTTTTGATTCGCTATTACACTGGTAAAGAGGGCAATAATCTTCTGTTAGTAGTGGCAAGCATTCTCTTCTTTTTCATCGTTATGCTCAATCCCTTTGTGATTCTAGCTATTTTTGTTGCGGTTATATACAGCCTCTTTCTTCTGTATCCGATGATGAATCAGGAAAAAGAGCAGACCAATTTGGTGTTTGAAGAGGTGGTGACGGTTAAGAAGGAGAAAAATCGTTGGTTTGGTAATCTCCATCATTTTTCAAGTTACCAGAATTGCCAGTTTGATGATATCAATCTTTTCCGTCTTATGGGTAAAGACACCATCCATCTGGAGAGGGTGATTCTAACCAATCATGACAATGTCATTATCCTCAGAAAGATGGTAGGAACGACCAAAATCATTGTGCCTGTTGATGTGGAAGTCAGTCTTAGTGTTAACTGTCTCTATGGGGATTTGACTTTCTTCAACCAGCCCAAGCGAGCCCTCCGCAATGAACACTATCATCAAGAAACAAGAGACTATCTCAAGAGTAACAAGAGTGTCAAGATTCTCTTGACCACTATGATTGGGGATGTGGAGGTGGTCAGAGGATGAAAAAACAAGCTTATGTAATTATTGCCCTCACCTCTGTCCTATTTGTCTTATTTCTCTCCCACAGCTTGCTGGAAATCCTTGATTTTGACTGGTCTCTTTTCCTGCATGATGTCGAAAAAACAGAAAAATTTGTCTTTTTGTTGTTGGTATTCAGCATGTCCATGACCTGTCTCTTAGTCCTGTTTTGGCGAGGTGTGGAAGAGATTTCTTTAAGAAAAATGCAGGCCAATCTCAAGCGTTTGTTGGCAGGGAAAGAAGTGGTTAAGGTTTCAGATCCAGATTTGGACGCCAGTTTCAAGTCCTTGTCAGGCAAACTTAACCTTTTGACAGAGGCTCTTCAAAAAGCTGAAAATCACAGTCTTGCTCAGGAAGAGGAAATCATCGAGAAAGAACGAAAGCGGATTGCTCGGGATTTGCACGATACAGTCAGTCAGGAGTTGTTTGCGGCTCACATGATTTTATCAGGCGTCAGTCAGCAGACTTTGAAACTGGATAGAGAAAAGATGCAGACTCAGTTGCAGAGTGTCACAGCCATCCTTGAAACAGCCCAGAAGGATTTGCGGGTCTTGCTCCTGCACTTGCGACCAGTTGAATTGGAACAAAAGAGCTTGATAGAAGGGATTCAAATCCTCTTAAAGGAGCTTGAGGATAAGAGTGATCTCAAGGTTAGTCTTAAGCAAAACGTGTCTAGATTGCCTAAGAAAATCGAGGAGCATATCTTCCGTATCCTGCAAGAGTTAATCAGCAATACCCTCCGCCATGCTCAGGCCTCTTGTTTGGATGTCTATCTCTATCAGACGGATATTGAATTGCAACTGAAGGTAGTCGACAATGGGATTGGTTTTCAGTTGGGGAGTTTCGATGACTTGAGTTATGGACTCCGTAATATCAAGGAGCGGGTCGAAGATATGGCAGGGACGGTTCAGTTATTAACAGCTCCCAAGCAAGGTTTGGCAGTTGATATCCGTATTCCCTTGTTAGATAAGGAATTATAAGGAGTAAAGATGAAAATTTTACTAGTAGATGACCATGAAATGGTCCGATTGGGCTTGAAAAGCTACTTTGACCTCCAAGATGATGTGGAAGTTGTAGGGGAAGCGGCCAATGGGGCTCAAGGCATTGACTTGGCCTTGGAATTGCGTCCAGATGTCATTGTCATGGATATTGTCATGCCTGAGATGAATGGGATTGACGCAACCTTGGCCATTCTCAAAGAATGGCCTGAAGCCAAGATTTTGATTGTGACCTCTTACTTGGACAATGAAAAAATCATGCCTGTCTTAAATGCAGGTGCTCGGGGCTATATGCTCAAGACTTCTAGTGCAGATGAATTGCTCCATGCTGTCCGCAAGGTGGCTGCTGGCGAGTTGGCCATTGAGCAAGAGGTCAGCAAGAAGGTCGAATACCACCGCAATCATATGGAACTTCATGAAGACCTGACTGCGCGGGAGCGAGATGTGCTCCAACTCATCGCCAAGGGTTATGAAAATCAGCGCATCGCAGATGAACTTTTTATCTCTCTCAAGACGGTCAAGACTCACGTGTCTAACATTCTTGCCAAACTTGAGGTCAGCGACCGCACCCAGGCAGCGGTCTATGCCTTTCAGCACCACTTGGTGGGTCATGAGGAGTTTTAGATGAGTTTAACTGATTTACTTGAGGAGCTAGAAGCAGCAAAAGATCCTAAAAAAGCAGGGCCCATGGAGGCCTATATGCGCCATCAATTTCCCTTTCTAGGCGTTGCGGCGCCAGAAAGAAATAAACTTTATAAAAAATACTTTCCAGAAGCGAAAAAAACAAAGATTATCGATTGGGATTTTGTAGATACTTGCTGGGAAAAAGAGTCTAGAGAATACCAGTATGTGGCTGCCAATTATTTGAAAGCAATGCAGTCTTATCTAAAGGACAGCGATTTGCCTAAGCTAGAGCAGTTGGTTGTTACCAAGTCTTGGTGGGATACGGTGGATATCCTAGATCGCGTAGTAGGGAGTTTGGTATACAATAAGCCGGAAATGGAAAAACTAATCCTCCAATGGAGCCTGTCAGACAATATCTGGTTGAGACGAGTCGCTATTGACCACCAGTTGTTAAGAAAAGAGAAGACCAATGTTCAATTAATGGAAAAGATTCTGCTTCATAATTTGAACCAAACAGAATTCTTTATTAATAAATCCATTGGCTGGGTTCTGAGAGACTACTCCAAAACGAATCCAGCTTGGGTAGCATGCTTCATTGAGAAAAACAAGGAAAGAATGGCTGAACTTAGTATTAAAGAAGCGAGCAAGTACCTCTAGCATCATTGAAAAGCGCATTCGTTACTTGAAAAAAGTCGCTCGTTTATGTTATAATAGACTGTATTTAAAAAATTTTAAGGAGAAATGACAGAATGTCTGTATCATTTGAAAACAAAGAAACAAACCGTGGTGTCTTGACTTTCACTATCTCTCAAGACCAAATCAAACCAGAATTGGACCGTGTCTTCAACTCAGTGAAGAAATCTCTTAATGTTCCAGGTTTCCGTAAAGGTCACCTTCCACGTCCTATCTTCGACAAAAAATTTGGTGAAGAGTCACTTTACCAAGACGTTATGAACGCTCTTTTGCCAAACGCTTATGAAGCAGCTGTAAAAGAAGCTGGTCTTGAAGTGGTTGCTCAACCAAAAATTGACGTAACTTCAATGGAAAAAGGTCAAGACTGGGTTATCACTGCTGAAGTTGTTACAAAACCTGAAGTAAAATTGGGTGACTACAAAAACCTTGAAGTATCAGTTGATGTAGAAAAAGAAGTAACTGACGCTGATGTTGAAGAGCGTATCGAACGTGAACGCAACAACTTGGCTGAATTGGTTATCAAAGAAGCTGCTGCTGAAAATGGTGATACTGTTGTTATCGACTTCGTTGGTTCTATCGACGGTGTTGAATTTGACGGTGGAAAAGGTGAAAACTTCTCACTTGGACTTGGTTCAGGTCAATTCATCCCTGGTTTCGAAGACCAATTGGTAGGTCACTCAGCTGGTGAAACTGTTGACGTTATCGTAACATTCCCAGAAGACTATCAAGCAGAAGACCTTGCAGGTAAAGAAGCTAAATTCGTGACAACTATCCACGAAGTAAAAGCTAAAGAAGTTCCAGCTCTTGACGATGAACTTGCAAAAGACATCGACGAAGAAGTTGAAACACTTGCTGAATTGAAAGAAAAATACCGCAAGGAATTGACTGCTGCTAAAGAAGAAGCATACAAAGATGCAGTTGAAGGTGCAGCAATTGATAAAGCTGTAGAAAACGCTGAAATCGTAGAACTTCCAGAAGAAATGATTCACGAAGAAGTTCACCGCTCAGTAAATGAATTCCTTGGAAACTTGCAACGTCAAGGTATCAACCCTGACATGTACTTCCAAATCACTGGAACTACTCAAGAAGACCTTCACAACCAATACCAAGCAGAAGCTGAGTCACGTACTAAGACTAACCTTGTTATCGAAGCAGTTGCTAAAGCTGAAGGTTTTGACGCTTCAGAAGAAGAAATCCAAAAAGAAATCGAGCAATTGGCAACAGACTACAACATGGAAGTTGCTCAAGTACAAAGCTTGCTTTCAGCTGATATGTTGAAACACGATATCACAATCAAAAAAGCTGTTGAATTGATTACAAGCACAGCAACAGTTAAATAATCTTATACTCTTCGAAAATCAAATTCAAACCACGTCAGCGTCACCTTACCGTACTCAAGTACAGCTTGCGGCTAGCTTCCTAGTTTGCTCTTTGATTTTCATTGAGTATTCATAAACAAAAATCCCACCTGAATTGGTGGGTTTTCTTGTGCACTATTTTCCAAAAATCTCTTTGAGATCTGCGTCTGTAATCCCAATCATGGCTGGGATGCTATCCCAGTTTTCTTCGGTTAGGATGTAGGATTGTTCAGAATCAGTTAATGTGGCAGTTTCGGAAACAGCTGGTTGCTTTTCTTCAACATTTTCAATTAAATCGCTGAATCGTTCAATCAGATAGGTTTTTCGGGCAGTTCCGATATGCTGGGTAGCATAGTCAAAGGCCTGTAATTCGCCTAGTAAGATGAGTTTGCTTTTGGCGCGTGTAATGGCTGTGTAGATGAGATTGCGCTCCAGCATACGTCGGCTAGCACTGGTAATCGGTAGGATGACAACAGGGAACTCACTTCCCTGAGATTTATGGATACTCATGGCATAGGCTAGGCGAATCTTGTACCATTCGTTACGTGGGTAAGAGACCTCGTTGCCATCAAAATCAATGACAATCTCATCTTGTTTCGACTCAGTATATTTGCCGGGAATCAGGTCTGTGATAGCTCCCAAATCCCCATTAAAGACATTGATTTCAGCATCGTTGACTAGGTGAATGACCTTGTCGCCCTTACGATAGTGACACTGGGGAGCCTCAAAACTAAGTTGGTCTTTTTGTGGTGGGTTCAGGAGGTCTTGCATGAGCTGGTTGATGGCATCGATCCCTGCTGTCCCTCGGTACATGGGAGCAAGAACTTGGATATCACGGCCAGGGATACCGCTTCTGAGGGCGGCACCTAAGATCTTTTCAATGGTGGCAGGAATATGGCCGCTAGCAATTTCAAAGTAGGAGCGGTCTGCTTTTTTCTGGGTGAAATCAGCTGGCAAGATACCCTGTCTAATCTGACTAGCTAAGGTAACGATAGTTGATTCTTCGCTTTGTCGGTAAATTTTTTCCAAGCGAGTCTGAGGAATCAAAGGGATATGAAGCAGATCAGCTAGAACTTGGCCAGGACTGACAGAAGGTAGCTGGTCGCTGTCACCCACGATGAGAATTTTACTGTTAGAAGAGATGTTGGAGAAGAGTTGGTTGGCCAGCCAAGTGTCCACCATGGAGAATTCATCCACGATGATAAAGTCGGCATCCAGATAATCTTCCAGATGACTGGTATCATCGTCCCCTGTCATTCCCAAATGACGGTGTATGGTCGCGCTAGGCAAACCTGTCAATTCATTCATGCGCCGAGCGGCTCGACCGGTTGGAGCAGCCAGAAGAATTGGCAAGTTGCTTTTTTTCTTGAGGTCAAGTCCTTCTAAGAGGGCATAAACAGCGATAATCCCATTGATAACAGTCGTCTTACCAGTACCAGGCCCACCTGTCAGGATAAAGACCTTGTTCTGGATAGCGTCGCAGATCGCTTGTTTTTGAATACTATCATACTCAATCCCCAGTTCTTGCTCGACAGTAGTGATATGTTTTTGAATAGTTTCTAAATCCAGGCTCTTCTGTTTTCCTTTTTCAAGGATACGAACCAAGTGACTGCGGATGCCTTCCTCAGCGAAAAAGAGGCTATTATCAAAGATTTTGGTATCAATCTGCTGAACCTTGTCTTCTTCGATCAGGTAGGAGAGCTCTTGGGCCACTTGGCTGGGGTCCAGTTCCACGGGACGGGAAGACTCAAGGAGAGTAAGAGTTTGTTCCAGCAAATCCCGTGCTTCAACATAGGTATCCCCTGTTTCCATACAGGCCTGAAAAAGACTGTGAACTAGACCGGCGCGGAAGCGTTCAGGAGCCTGGCTTTCGATGCCTAGTTCCTCCGCTAATTGGTCAGCAATAGTAAAGCCCAAGCCCTTGATATCCTCAACCAGCTGGTAGGGATAATTTTCAACCACATCGAGGGTTTCTTCTTTGTAAAAGTCTTGAATCTGAAAGGCCAGTTTATTGGGAATACCGTAGTTGGCTAGTTTGGCTAAAACCATCTCTGTTCCGTAGTTGAGACGAAGAGTGGACACGAAAGCCTCGCGATTTTTGGCAGAGAGTCCTGCGATACCTTCTAGCTTTTCCGGGTGTTGTAAAATTTCATCAATGGTATTGTCGCCATAGGTATCCACGATTTTCTGAGCTGTCTTGAGACCGATTCCCTTGAAATGGCTACTTGAAAAGTACTTAACCAATCCCTTGCTAGTTGGTTTTGCGCGTTCATACCGGCTGATTTGCAGTTGTTCCCCATACTTGGAGTGCTGGACAATTTGCCCCCAAAAAGTGTAGTCTTCGCCCTCAATTACATCAGCCATGGTGCCGGTGACAATGATTTCAAAATCATCAAAATCTTCTGCGTCCGTATCTTCGATTTCTAGGAGGAGAATGCGGTAAAAATTGCTGGGATTTTCAAAAATAATCCGTTCAATGGTTCCTGAAAAATAAACTTCCATAAAATTCCTTTGCATGAATAGGTGAGAGTTGGGGGGATTATAGTCAATAAACGATCACTTCTCACGATAGAAGAAGAGGCTGAGATTATTGATTCTCGGCCTCTTCGATTTCTTAAAATGTTCCGATACGGGTGATTGGCCAGAAGCGGAATTTAGCTTCCCCTGTGATATCTTTTGCTTTAAAAGTACCTACGTGGCGGCTGTCGCTCGAAACCAAGCGGTCATCTCCAAGGAGAAGGTATTCTCCTTCTGGAACAGTAAAGCTAAAGTTGGTGTTGTAGTTGACATCAACTGTGAAGGCTTGAGCTTTTTGAGCGATGCTTCTAAAGAAAGTTCCTTTATTTCCTTCAAATCCCTTGCCTGAGTATGTGCTTTGGAGTTTATCATCCTTGAAACGTTTGATGTAGTCAGCTAGGTAAGGCTCGTCCGTCTCTTTATCATTGATGTAAAGTTTATCGTTTTCGTAACGGATGGTATCGCCAGGCATTCCAATAACGCGCTTGACGATGTCCTTATTGCCATCTTCCTCATGAGCTACCACGATATCAAAACGGTCAATAGGAAGGTGCTTAACAACAAAGAGGATTTCGCCATCCGCTAGGGTCGGATCCATGGAATGTCCTTCTACGCGGACATTACTCCAAAAAAAGATACGGCTCAAAGCTAGTAATGACAGAATCAGGAGGAACAATCCCCACTCTTTTAGGAAATTTTTAAATGAATTCATAATTTACCTTTCTAAGCGTTTTTTCGCTTTTTCAGTATTTTTAAAGTGCAGTTTGGCGCAGAAGTTGAGTCCCTGCATACCATAGGCTTGCAAAATCTGGCTAGCCACCTTGTCAGAAGCCGTTCCAGCTCCACTTGGAAGTTGATAGCCCAATTCTCGTCCCAGATTTTCAAGATTTTCCAGAAAGAGATCACGCGCAATGATAGAAGAAACTGCGACAGCCAAGTATTTGCCCTCGGCCTTTTCTTCTAGGCTAATAGGATTGCTGAAACGATTGGCCTCTTGTGCCAAGTACTTGTCATAATTTTTAGCACTGGTAAAGGCATCAATCACAATTTTCTCAGGCTGAATGCCTTTTTGAAGGAGGAGATAGATAGCCTGATTATGGAGGGCTACCTTAACCGAAACAGCATTGTAGCGGTCTCCGATGACCTCGTTGTACTTGCTTGGTGAGAGAAGCAGTGCCTGGTGCTGGATTTTTTCTTTGAGGATAGGGGCAATTTGACGGATCTTTTGGTCGGTCAGAGTCTTGGAATCCCCCACACCGAGTTTTCGCAAGAAGTCATGCTGGTCAGGTGTGACAAAGGAAGCCACAACTGCAAGCCCACCAAAGTAGGAACCATTTCCCACCTCATCTGTCCCAATCAAAGGGAGATTTTGTCCGCTGGTTTTCCCTAGAACCTGATAGCCAAAGAAACTGGCGTATTGCTCAGCCCCTTCACCCTGAAGCAAGACCTTTCCAGAAGTATAGATAGAAGCCGTTGCCTGAGGCAGTTTCAAAAAGTAGCGGATATAGGGGTTCTTACTGGGAGCCAGACTGGTTTGATAGTGTTCAAGAAAAGCCTGAATCTCCTTTTCGCTTGGTGTGAGTGTTATACTTGCCATAGTTTCTATTGTACCATAAAAGCAGGCAAATTTGTAAAAACTGACAAAGTTAGCGAATTTTGGTATAATATCGTGAGGTGAATTTTATGGCAAATCTAAATCGATTCAAATTTACATTCGGGAAAAAATCATTAACCTTGACAACCGAGCATGATAACCTTTTTATGGAGGAAATCGCTAAGGTTGCGACAGAAAAATACCAAGCAATCAAAGAACAAATGCCTAGTGCAGACGATGAAACAATTGCTCTTTTGTTGGCAGTCAACTGTTTGTCAACTCAGCTCAGCCGTGAGATTGAATTTGACGATAAGGAGCAAGAATTAGAAGAACTCCGTCACAAACTTGTGACTTGTAAGCAAGAGCAGAGCAAGATTGAGGATTCCTTATGATTTCACTCCTTCTTCTATTGGTCTTGGCTTGGGGATTTTATATCGGCTATCGGAGAGGCCTGCTCTTACAAGTTTATTACCTGATTTCAGCCATGGCTTCGGCTTTTGTGGCTGGCCAGTTTTACAAGGGGCTTGGAGAACAATTCCATTTACTGCTCCCTTATGCAAATCCGCAGGAAGGTCAGGGGACTTTCTTCTTCCCATCGGATCAACTCTTTCAGTTGGATAAGGTCTTTTACGCAGGTATCGGCTACTTGTTGGTATTTGGGATTGTCTATAGCATCGGTCGTTTGCTTGGTCTCTTGTTACACTTGATTCCTAGTAAAAAATTGGGTGGCAAGTTGTTCCAAGTTTCAGCAGGTATCTTGTCGATGTTGGTGACCTTATTTGTCTTGCAAATGGCCTTAACTATACTAGCAACGATTCCCATGGCAGCTATACAAAATCCTCTTGAAAAAAGTATCGTCGCAAAACACATCATCCAGAGCATACCAGTAACAACTAGTTGGCTCAAACAAATCTGGGTGACAAATTTAATCGGATAAAAAGGGCAGGAATTTTCCTAGCCCTTTGTTTACAGATTTGACTAGAATCTATCAGAATGTATAAAGCTAACCCACCTAGACATTCAAAGACAAGGAAATAAAGATGAATAAGAAAATATTAGAAACATTAGAGTTCAATAAGGTCAAGGCCTTGTTTGAACCCCATTTGTTGACCGAGCAGGGCTTGGAGCAATTGAGACAGCTGGCTCCGACTGCCAAAGCAGATAAAATCAAACAGGCTTTTGCTGAGATGAAGGAAATGCAGGCTCTCTTTGTCGAGCAACCGCATTTTACCATTCTTGCAACCAAGGAAATCGCAGGAGTTTGCAAGCGATTGGAGATGGGAGCAGACCTCAATATCGAGGAGTTCCTACTCTTGAAGCGCGTGCTTCTTGCCAGCCGAGAACTGCAAAGTTTTTATGCCAATCTGGAAAATGTCAGCTTGGAAGAATTAGCCCTTTGGTTTGAGAAATTACATGATTTTCCTCAATTACAAGGAAATCTTCAGGCCTTTAATGATGCAGGTTTCATTGAAAATTTCGCCAGTGAAGAATTGGCGCGAATCCGTCGAAAAATCCATGATAGCGAAAGTCAGGTCCGCGATGTCTTGCAGGACCTGCTTAAGCAAAAAGCGCAGATGTTGACGGAAGGAATTGTTGCCAGCAGAAATGGCCGTCAGGTTTTACCAGTCAAAAACACCTACCGCAACAAGATTGCAGGTGTCGTTCATGATATTTCTGCTAGTGGAAATACCGTCTACATCGAACCCCGTGAGGTGGTCAAACTGAGCGAAGAAATTGCTAGTCTGCGAGCAGATGAGCGCTATGAAATGCTTCGAATTCTCCAAGAAATTTCTGAGCGTGTTCGCCCTCATGCGGCTGAAATTGCCAACGACGCTTGGATTATCGGTCATCTAGACTTGATTCGTGCCAAGGTCCGCTTTATCCAAGAAAGGCAAGCAGTCGTTCCTCAGCTGTCAGAAAATCAGGAGATTCAACTGCTCCATGTCTGCCATCCTTTGGTCAAAAATGCCGTCGCAAATGATGTCCATTTTGGTCAAGATTTAACAGCCATTGTTATCACAGGTCCCAATACTGGCGGTAAGACCATCATGCTCAAAACTCTGGGTTTGACACAGGTTATGGCCCAGTCTGGTTTGCCGATTTTAGCAGACAAGGGAAGTCGTGTGGGTATTTTTGAAGAAATCTTTGCCGATATTGGCGATGAGCAGTCTATTGAGCAGAGCTTGTCTACCTTCTCTAGCCACATGACCAATATTGTGGATATTCTTGGAAAGGTCAATCAACATTCACTCTTGCTTTTGGATGAGTTGGGGGCTGGTACAGACCCTCAAGAGGGAGCCGCCCTTGCCATGGCTATTCTGGAGGACCTTCGCCTGCGTCAAGTCAAGACCATGGCGACCACCCACTATCCAGAACTCAAGGCCTACGGTATTGAGACAGCCTTTGTGCAAAATGCCAGCATGGAGTTTGATACTGCGACTCTTCGCCCGACTTATCGCTTTATGCAGGGGGTGCCTGGCCGAAGCAACGCCTTTGAAATTGCCAAACGTCTAGGTCTATCTGAAGTTATCGTAGGGGATGCTAGCCAGCAGGTTGATCAGGACAATGATGTCAATCGTATCATTGAGCAACTGGAAGAGCAGACGCTAGAGAGTCGCAAACGCTTGGACAATATCCGTGAGGTGGAGCAAGAAAATCTCAAGATGAACCGAGCTCTCAAAAAACTCTACAATGAGCTCAATCGTGAAAAGGAAACCGAGCTTAATAAGGCGCGTGAACAGGCTGCTGAGATTGTGGACATGGCCCTCAGTGAAAGTGACCAGATTCTCAAAAATCTCCATAGTAAATCTCAACTCAAGCCCCACGAAATCATTGAAGCCAAGGCCAAGTTGAAAAAATTGGCTCCTGAAAAAGTGGACTTGTCTAAAAACAAGGTCCTTCAAAAGGCCAAGAAAAAACGAGCTCCAAAGGTGGGAGATGATATCGTAGTTCTCAGTTATGGACAGCGTGGTACCTTGACCAGTCAACTCAAGGACGGCCGCTGGGAAGCCCAAGTTGGCTTGATCAAGATGACCTTGGAAGAGAAAGAATTTGACCTTGTTCAAGCCCAGCAAGAAAAGCAAGTCAAGAAGAAACAGGTCAATGTCGTGAAACGGACTTCTGGCAGAGGACCGCAAGCAAGACTGGACCTTCGAGGGAAGCGTTATGAAGAAGCCATGAATGAGCTAGATGCCTTTATCGACCAAGCCTTGCTCAATAATATGGCCCAAGTCGATATCATTCATGGTATTGGAACAGGTGTCATCCGTGAAGGTGTTACCAAATACTTACAAAGAAATAAACATGTCAAGAGTTTCGGCTATGCCCCACAAAATGCTGGAGGCAGTGGTGCAACTATTGTCACCTTTAGAGGATAAGAAAAGCCTGAGGAAATACATGATTCCTCAAGCTTTTTTCTTTTTTTCTAGACTAGATGTCTAAAGGTTGTCCTGTATGATTGAGTTGTGTAACAGTAGCAAAGAAGTCCTCTCTCATTCGTGTCAGAAGTTGATTAGGATAAATTTTTTCAAAATTATCGAGACTAGCAAAAATGTGTTTTGCAAGCTCTAGACCTCTGATATCATCCTGTCTGAGAAAATTATTAGCCCGTTCCATGGAAATGCTAATCATCTCTGTCATCTTGGTACTCAGTAGAGGGAAAGTATTAATCACTTCCAAGGTTTTCACAGCTAAATTCTCAGCCTTATCATAGTAGCCATTGACAGAGTAATGCTTGATAGCAGTTCTTAAGCAGGCAATATAGTAGTCAGCAGTACGGATTGAATGGTATTCAGTCTGTTTTTTTAGAGTATCTAATAAGTGGTAGAGTCTGTAATCTAAAAATTCGATTGAAAAGTGAGGAAGGATAGATGAAAAGATATTAACCTCAATTTTATTCCAGTCGTCCAATTCACTAAGATAGTTCTTGATATATTCTAGTTCTTGATAATCTTTTGGAGTCAGAAAAGAATCGCCGATGATGTTTGCGATAGCAAATTTATTGACTACACGGTTGGCAATCACATAGTGTTCAGCGATCCCAGGATTTTCCATGGGTTGATTAATCAGACTAATGATCTTTTTAAATTCACGCTTATAGGCCAAATCAGCAACTTGAGCCTGTAATTTATGAAATTCAGTTGGAAACATCTGCGTTTTGAGACTATCAAAGGTCTCTTTATCAATTCCAATATTAGAAAGAATCTCTTCAAATTTTTGAATGGTTATCCGAGATTTCCCTTGCTCAAACTGACGTAAAAAATGAGGAGTCACTGTAGTCCCAGCAGCTTCCTTCTGAGTAAACCCTCTTTCCTCACGAATAGCCTTATAGACTAATCCATAAACACTTTCATCTTGCATCCTAAATCTCCTCGAGTCCTTTTTTCCATTCTATCATAATTCTACCAATTTTTAAGGTGATTTTAAGAAAAAAGTAATTATAGTTACGCTTTTTCGGGGGGGGGGGGGGGGTATTTGTTCAATAAAGGTAAATATAGATACGCTTTTCGTAAATAAGGTAAATAGCATGCTATACTGTAAGCGTAAACAATAAAAATTTAAAGGAGATTTTTGATGAAAAAATACATTTTACTCGCTTCAGCTGTTTTAGCGGTGGGTCTTGCAACTACAACAAGTGATACAAATCATTTCTTTGTGTCAACAGTTAGAGCTGACACCCAGACGATTAATCCATCTGCAAAATACTATATTCTTGTTCCAAAAGGTTCAGAAGTATTTAAAGGATGGAAGGGAACTGCCAATCGTCCCATTATTTGGGCTACAAAAACCACTCCAGAATTATCTTATTTCGAAGAAACTGCTCGAAATTATATAGCTCTTGAAAATAAGTCTGGTGCCAATTACATAGAGTGGAAGGGGACTGTAGAAGAGTTTAAAGAGGCTGTGAAGAAGCTGACTGGTAAAACAACGGCTGCTTCAACTCCCAAAACTTCTAGCCAATCAACACCGAATCAAAGAGATGGCTGGTCAGGTTCATCCTATTACCAAAATGGTAGTAAGGTTATCAGTAAGTGGATTTTCGATAAGGATTATAATTCCTACTTCTATCTAGATGCTTCTGGAAATTACGTCCAAAATACATGGATTGGAAACTACTACCTCAAGTCAGGCGGATATATGGCTAAAAGCGAGTGGATCTATGATAAGAACTATGATTCGTACTATTACCTAACATCAGAAGGAAGCTATGCTCGTAATACATGGGTAGGAGACTATTATCTTAAGTCAAATGGGAAGATGGCTAAAGGTGAGTGGATTTATGACAATAACTACAGCTCATACTATTACTTAACATCAGAAGGAAGTTATGCTCATGGGACTTGGGTAGGTGATTATTATCTCAAGTCAAACGGTAAGATGGCAGTGAATGAGCGTACACCAGATGGTTATCAAGTTGATGGCTCAGGCAAGTGGATTAGTTCTGAGGGAACTCATACAGCAAGCAGTTCACAAGCAACATCATTAGGAATAAGCCTTTACCATGTCAATGATGCTATGACCTATATCGATATTGCTCTACCTAGCGCTCCATCTTCATCTTATAAAGTAGACTATGATTTTGCCTTAGTTGATGCAAATACAGGTTCAGTTTCTACACAAACTCAGTTTACTGTGACCTACAATCCAAGTCTACGTGTCTTTCAAACTCGTCACTTCTTTAGTGCAACTCCAGATGGAAGTTATCGCTTTGTTATCAAAGGAAAAGGACAAGATGGCAAGGTATACGATGGACAATCGGTTGTCTTTCGTGTAAAGAATCATCGTTTTGTCGGATAAATGAATGTTAGGTTTTAAACAAATAAATATTAAAATAAAGGAAATTAATAACATGAACAAAAAGAAATTATTAGTATGTGCTTTGGCACTTTCAACAGTCGGAGTATTGTCAACAATTGATACAGCAGGAGTTCTCCCTTTTTCAGCACAAACAGTGCAGGCTGAAATTACCAAAATTGAAAATCATAAGGTGGACAATAAGGTTATACCAGGAGAGGGAACAATTATACATGTTGATATGACTGTTGAGAAGGTACCTGTAAATACTTATGTAGATATATATGCAGACCTTGTAAATGCAAAGACAGGACAAATTACTAAAAAAAATCATATCAGTTCAATGTTTTATAAATCGTCTGTTCCAATCACTCAACAAAGTTGGAATAATCTTTATAATGTTCCAGACGGTGAATATTACTTACAATTTCATGGGGAGAAAGGAGTAGATACTATCTTGCATAAGTATAGCGGTAGATCAGCGACATTTACTGTTAAGGATGAAAAATATGTCAATCCTCTAGACTCTTCAACTCCTAAAGAAACAGAAAAACCAAAAGCACCTGAAACTCCAAAACCAACTACTAGCTCTACCTCAGGTCAGACTGGCTGGTCAGGTTCTTCTTACTACAAAGCTGGTGTGAAAGTGGTCAATCAATGGATTTTTGATGTTCAGTACAATTCTTACTTCTACCTAAATTCTTTAGGTACCTTTGTTCAAAATGCTTGGTCAGGTAATTACTACCTTAAGTCAGGTGGATACATGGCTAAAAGCGAGTGGATTTATGACAATAACTATAAATCATACTATTACTTGACAGCAGAGGGTAACTATGCACGTAATGCTTGGGCTGGAAGTTACTACCTCAAATCAGATGGTAAAATGGCTAAGAGTGAGTGGATCTATGATAGTAGCTACCAATCTTACTATTATCTAACATCAGAAGGAAGCTATGCTCGAAACACATGGGTAGGCGATTACTATCTCAAGTCAAATGGTAAGATGGCAGTCAATGAACGTACACCAGATGGCTATCAAGTAGATGGATCTGGTAAGTGGGTACGTTAAAATCTATAATCCGTCTCTCAAGTGCAGTTGAAATTTGTTGAAATGAAAATAACTGCCAAAATAGAAAATACTTTAATAATATACAAATTTTTGATAGAATAAATGTATTAAAAGAAAAGGAGACATTATTATGGATAATTTAGTTTCAAAAGCCAAAAACTTATTTGAGACGAAGCGTAAGGAGTCAATTGGAGTACTGGTTATTATAGCAATTGCTTTAGTTGGTTTTGTAGGGTATAATTTTTACCAATCACAACCAAAGAGCTTGGTAAGTGAGCTTAAAGTAGAATTTACAGGATATGATGAATCAGGAACGCTTACATACAATGATGAAGCGCTGTCTGCAATGGTGAGTGAATTAGCTTATCAGAGAGCTGGCTTTAATAAGGAACAATCTGTTGCTCTAGCAAAAAATGACCCAGTTGCCCTCTCTGCTGTAGCAACAAATGCTCAGTTTGCTTCTAAAGCAACTCTAGCTAAGGCTATGATTAACAGTATTCATTATGAATTTGATAAAATGTCTGGTCTTAAAAATGGAGATGAGGTTACTTTCACAGTGACAACAACGTCTGCAAAATCACCTATTAAGCCTGAGAAAAAGACATTTAAAGTTGAGAATCTAAAAGAATACGAAAAAGTGACAACAGACGACTTGCTGAAAGAAGCGCCTGTAACGTTTTCTGGATTTAACGGCTATGGTAAAGTCGAAATCAAGGAGAATTCTAATGGTGATGCTGTGTTCCAGTTCGAAGGCAATAACCGTCTAGAAAACCTAAAAAATGGCGATAAATTGACACTCAAAGTAAATGAGCACTATATCAATAACTTGCGATCAAAAGGGAAAACTGTCTCTGATAAGAAAGTAGAAGTTACTGTTGAAGGATTGAAAGAATTGTCAGATGTGAAGAATATGGCAGAGCTTACGAAGAAAATCGAAGATTTAAGTAAATCTGAAAATAAAAACAGTTCTTGGTACACTTATACATTAGAAGCACAAGGTTCTTATCTTAAGGTATTGCCTTCAGGTAATAACCGTAATTCAAATGGACAACTTTCATTAGTGACAATCTATAAAATTACCGAGACAGGAACAAGTGATCACAAATCAGTGTACTATAATGTATATGGATACAATTCTTACGTATTAAATGATGGAAAACTTGATTTAGACACAGCATCTAAAGTTTATGGTAGTCGTTCAGAAGATTTAGAAGGACTTAAAGCTCAACTTTCAACTGAAGGCTTCAAAGAGTATAAAGTACAACAATAGTATAGAGAATGAAAAGGAATTAGCACAGGCTGGTTCCTTTCTCTTAGATAAGGGAGTAATATGAAAAAGTTTTTATTAGCCACAACGCTTTTACTGACACTGGTTTTAGGAGGCTGTCAGTATCTACCTTGGAACAAAAGCGCAGAAACAACATCCGAGGAAGTAGCAAGTCCAGAGATAGATTACAGCCAATATAACAAGGTTCTCGATGACTATGAAAAAGTAACCAAAGGCACCTTGCCGACCGGTATGGAGGTCAATCCTCTGGCTAGTCAAGTGAAGTCTTCTCAAGGTTTTTACACAGATGTAGTTTACCACAAGACAGATTTGAATAACGACGGAGTGGATGAACTCTTGCTTGCTCTTGAAATGAAGAGTGGCGAAAAGAGTTTACTTGATATCCGTACTTTGAAAGATGGAAAGGTGATCCGTCTGACCAATCAAGAAAATCGTTTAGACCAGATTGGTGAGAGAATGACAGTCGGTATCTTGCCAGATAATTCTCTGCTCTATCGTGGAGCTGGTACAGCAACGAGTCACATCTATGCCCACTATCAATTTAGTGAGGACGGTCAGTCCTTGGTGAAGGGCAAGGAGGCTCAAGAGCTAGCAGATCTTGGTGTCGGTTCGCCCATTTCTCTAGAGACTTTAAGCTGGAAGTCTGTTTCAGATAAGATTCCTGGCGGAAGCAGTGCAGATAAGGGGACAGATGAAACTAAACCAAGCGTAGATTACAGTCCTTATAACAGCATTTTGAAGGATTATGAATTTATTTTAGACCATAAGTCAGAGGTTAAGGATAATATCAATCTAACTGCTAATGTCTATGCAGGGATGGCAGAACGCAGTCAAGCCTTTACCTATGCAATGGTTGATATGGATAAAAATGGCATTGATGAATTGATTGTTTCTTCGAAAAATGGTAGTGAGATTTTAGATATTTTTACACTCAAAGATCAGAAAGTCATTCGCCTCACCAATGCTGAAAATAAAATGCAGATGCTTGGAACACGCTTTAAGGCCTATCTCCTAGAAGATGGCAAGCTTTATACCCAGTGGAATCCGTTCGCAGGAGATCCACAAACTATTCATACCATTTGGAAATTGAATAGTAGTGGGGACAAATTAGAGAAGGTTAAAGAAGCCAAGACAGAGGATGAAGTCAGTCCAGGTGCTCGAATGAATCTCTCTAGTCTGACTTGGAAATCTGTAACAGAAAAATTTGCTACAACAGCATCTTCAACTAGCAAAACTGCTTCTAAAAAAATGGATATAAACGCCATAAAAAATGGAGATTTCTCTAGTATTGAAGGAAGATGGAGTAATGGTCACGGAGGAGAAGATTTAGTCTTTAGTAAAGATGGGCTGATAGAACCAGAGAAATTTAAAGTTGACCTTACAGAATCAGAATTGGTAAATGGTTTGTTGATAGCTCGCTATTCGGCCAAAGATTTTGGAGTCTTTATTAAGTTTGTACCAGCAGGTGTTAGAATACCGGATGGGACATCTATGGGTAAGGTAGTTACGGATGCTTCGGATATTAGTAAAGATAGAATCATCTTCCATGCTGCATTTCCGTTACATGGGGATCCAGAACAATTCTTATATCGTGTAGAATAAGAGTGAAACAGATTGATTAAATAACTAATAGCACCCCACGCACATGGAAATGCTCAATCTTTCTTCTACAGAGTCAAATAAGAATTTCCCAAAACACATTGACAAAGGCCAACATTTTTTGTAAAATAAGAATCAATTAAATACCAACACCGAATGAAGTTTAATAGAAGTGGTAAATCGTTTGATTTTCCATGACTGTAAATGGACGGAACTCTGGAGAGACCGTAAAGGCACCGAAGGGGCAAGGCAGGCAACTGCTCAAACTCTCAGGTAAAAGGACAGAGCTAGGATAGACAGCTTTTTAGCATTTATCTAAGCATTCCAGAGTACATGTATCTTACATGTGCTCTTTCTTTTGGGGTTGAAAAGATAGGAGAATAGAATGTTAGAATTGCTTAAATCAATCGATGCTTTTGCTTGGGGTCCTCCCCTCTTGATTTTATTGGTCGGAACAGGGATTTATCTCACTGCTCGTCTAGGACTTTTGCAGGTTTTGCGTTTGCCTAAGGCCTTCCAGCTTATTTTTACCAAGGATAAGGGGCATGGCGATGTGTCCAGCTTTGCGGCCTTGTGTACAGCCCTCGCAGCGACAGTTGGTACGGGAAATATTATCGGGGTGGCTACTGCTATCAAGGTTGGTGGACCAGGAGCCCTCTTTTGGATGTGGATGGCTGCTTTCTTTGGAATGGCTACCAAGTATGCGGAAGGACTCTTGGCGATTAAATACCGCACCAAGGATGATCATGGTGCAGTAGCGGGAGGTCCCATGCACTATATTCTTCTAGGGATGGGAGAAAAGTGGCGACCACTTGCTATCTTCTTTGCCCTGGCAGGTGTGCTAGTAGCTTTATTGGGGATCGGAACCTTCACCCAAGTCAACTCGATTACAGAATCGATCCAAAATACAACGACTATTTCGCCAGCTATCACGGCTCTCGTTTTGTCTGTATTAGTAGCAATTGCAGTCTTTGGCGGACTCAAGTCTATTTCAAAGGTTTCAACTACTGTTGTTCCTTTTATGGCCATCATCTATATTTTAGGGACACTTACAGTTATTTTCTTCAATATTGGCAAACTCCCTGCCACAATCGCTTTAATCTTGACATCAGCTTTTAGTCCTGTTGCTGCGGTGGGTGGTTTTGCTGGTGCCAGCATTCGAATGGCTATTCAAAATGGTGTGGCGCGTGGTGTCTTCTCAAACGAATCTGGTCTGGGTTCTGCTCCTATTGCAGCTGCTGCGGCTAAGACAAATGAACCGGTAGAGCAAGGTTTGATTTCCATGACAGGAACCTTTATTGACACCCTCATTATCTGTACGTTGACTGGTTTGACCATCTTGGTAACTGGGGTTTGGAGTGGTGATTTGAATGGAGTTGCTTTGACTCAGTCAGCCTTCTCAACGGTCTTTTCACACTTTGGACCTGCCCTTTTGACCATCTTCCTTGTACTCTTTGCCTTTACGACAATTCTAGGTTGGAACTATTACGGGGAACGTTGTTTTGAGTTTCTCTTTGGAGTTCGCTTTATCTGGCTCTATCGTGTGGTCTTTGTGCTCATGGTCTTGTTGGGAGGTTTTATCGAGTTGGATATGGTTTGGATTATCGCAGATATCGTTAACGCCTTGATGGCTCTGCCAAACTTGATTGCCCTCTTAGTCTTGTCGCCAGTCGTCATTGCTGAGACTAAAAAGTATTTTGATAAATAATGAAATCACACACCGCGTGTGATTTTTTTACTTTCATAAAGAATTTTTATCAGTGCAATTTAAAATATATATTATACACGGTATAGAATCTGTGATAGACTAGGTTTCAACAAAATGAAAAGAGGTTTTATGATGACAACATTTACAATCCATACAGTAGAATCAGCACCAGCAGAAGTGAAAGAAGTTCTTGAAACAGTAGAAAAAGATAACAATGGCTATATTCCCAACCTAATCGGTCTCTTGGCTAATGCACCTACTGCCCTAGAAGCCTACAGAACTGTCGGAGCTATTAACCGTCGCAACAGCCTGACACCTGTTGAGCGTGAAGTGGTACAAATCACGGCAGCTGTGACAAATGGTTGTGCTTTCTGCGTCGCAGGTCACACAGCCTTTTCCATCAAACAAATCCAGATGAATGATGACCTGCTTCAAGCCCTTCGTAATCGCACTCCGATTGAAACAGATCCTAAATTAGACACCCTAGCTAAGTTTACCTTGGCGGTTATCAATACCAAGGGTCGTGTTGGAGATGAAGCTTTGGCCGAGTTTCTAGAAGCTGGTTATAGCCAACAAAATGCTTTGGATGTGGTTCTTGGTGTCAGCCTAGCAAGCCTCTGTAACTATGCCAACAACCTAGCCAATACACCAATTAATCCAGAATTGCAACCTTATGCTTAATTCATATCTGATCACAAAATGAAGTCTGAAATCAACGGACTTCGTTTTTTTAAGTCCTCATTTAAGCGCTTTTATGCTATACTGAAATTAACAGATTATTGGAGGTTAGGATGAAAAAACTCCCCTTAGTATTTTCAGGTTGTTTGCTAGGTTTGGCAGGAGCTGGAAATCTCGTTTTAGATATGTTGCCAGTTCTGTCACATCTACTGAGTATGTCAGGTTTGATTTTGTGGATTTACTTTTTTATCTTTCATCTGCTTAATTGGAAAGAAACCAAGCAAGAATTGACCAAGCCTCCTCTTTTGTCAGGAATGGCCACTTTTCCTATGGCTGGAATGATTTTATCGACCTATGTCTTTCGCTTGTTTCCTCATTTTCCTATAGTAGCGCAAGGTCTCTGGTGGTTTTCATTTCTTTTGGATTGGGCCCTGATTGCTGGATTCACCATCAAATTTGCCTGTCCAGGTAAGAGAGTCAATGCGACTCCAAGCTGGACGGTTCTCTATGTGGGGATAGCGGTGGCTGCCTTGACCTATCCTCTTGTAGGCATTATCGAGATTGCCTATGCGACCCTGAGTTTTGGTTTTCTCTTGACCTTCTATCTTTATCCTCTTATTTATAGTGATTTAAAGAAACATCCACTCCCTGTAGCTATGCTTGGACAGGAAGGAATCTACTGTGCTCCCTTCTCTCTACTCTTGGCTTCCCTGGTTCGAGTTGGAGGAGCCAGCCTACCGACTTGGCTCTTGATTGCCATGATTTTGGCTTCTCAAACTTTCTTTTTCTTTGTTTTAACTCGTCTGCCCAATATTTTAAAACAAGGCTTTCAACCAGCTTTCTCAGCCCTCACTTTCCCAACAATCATCACGGCTACCTCGCTCAAGATGGCTCAGGGAATCTTGAAACTTCCATTTCTGGATTATCTGGTAGTGGCTGAAACCGTTATATGCCTAACTATTTTATTCTTTGTATTAGGCGCTTATCTGATTTGGTTACGAAAAAAGGTCTAGCTAGAAATAGCTAAACCTTTTTTCGTAAGTGTCCGTACACTTACTGTGCTTACTACAAAAGTGAAGTAAGCATTTTTCTAAAATTGTAAATATATTATACCATAAAATTCAAGAGAAATGAGAAAACGCGATTGACAAATTGTCAGTAAAGTAGTATGATGTACAATAGGGGTGATAAAATGCGAGATGTAAAAGAACCGGAAATACGACGTGCTGAAATTATGGATGCTGCAATGCTACTCTTTATAGAACAAGGATATACTAATACAACAACTCAGGATATTGTTGACAAAGTAAATATATCAAGAGGCTTGCTGTACTATCACTTTAAGAATAAAGAAGATATTTTATATTGTCTGGTAGAACAATATTCAGATAAACTATTGAAGGATATTCATGCTATTGTTTATGATGAAGATAAAACTGCCATTGAAAAAATTAGAGCTTTTATAGATGCCACAATTATATCTTCGGAAAATATTTCAGCAGAGGGAACTGAGTTACAAAAGACGGTTGATCTTGAAGAAAATCGTTATATGTTAGATAAGTTATCCCATAAGCTCATCGAAAAACTGACCATATATTTTGAGAGGATAATAAATCAAGGTATATTAGAAAAAGTATTTTTTGTAAAATATCCATCAGAAACAGCAGAATTCCTGATGACAGCCTATGTTTTTGTTTCCAATAACATAGGTATAAAAACTTCAAAGAAAGAACCTGTCAAAGATTACTTGGATGCATTTAAGATAATGCTAGAACAAAACCTAAATACAGAGGAACTCTTTAGCCATTAAAAAGAGATGGAATTTCTGTAAAGAGAACTATGTGCCGATAGCTAAATAAAGATAAGCTATCGGTATTATTTCAAAATATAACTGACAAATTGTCAATAGAGGTGAAAATATGTTAGAGATAAAGAATTTTAGTAAATGTTATGGGGATAAAAAGGTTGTGGATAACCTATCTATTTCAGTACAACCTGGAGATATTTATGGTTTTATTGGGGCAAATGGTGCAGGAAAAACGACAACGATAAAGGCAGTTGTCGGTATCCATGATTTTGGATATGGAAGTATAGATATTAACGGTCATTCTATTAAAGAGGAGCCTGTCACTTGTAAAAAAATGATGGCGTATATTCCAGATAATCCAGATTTGTATGAACATATGACAGGACTTCAATATATTAATTTTATTGCTGACTTGTTTGAAATTCCTACAAAAATACGCAGGGAAAGAATCCAAAAATATGGTGATTTATTTGATATGACTGAGCATCTTTCGGGGATTATTTCTTCGTATTCACATGGTATGAAGCAACGAACAGCTATTATTTCTGCACTGGTACATTCTCCTAAACTGTTGATTTTAGATGAACCCTTTGTTGGGCTGGATCCCAAAGCAACTTTCCTACTAAAGAAAATTATGCATGAGTGTGTTTCAGATGGAGGCGCTATTTTCTTTTCAACCCATGTATTGGACGTTGCAGAAAAATTATGTAATAAGATTGCCATTATCAAAAATGGAAAGTTAATCGCAAGCGGAAATACAGAAGAAGTCAAAGGTGATAAAACTTTGGAAACTTTTTTCATGGAGGTACAAGATAATGAGCAAAATTTGGATACTAATTAGAGCCCAATTGATAAATTTTTTTCCAATCAACGAAATTAGAGAGCCGAGAAATAAAAAGCAAAGTTCAATGGCTATTGCGAGTTTTGGCATAATAACTCTTGCGTTATTTTGCTTTGTTTATAATATACTAACCGCTAAAACATTGGTACAAGTCGGACAGTATGATTTGATACCAGCATATATGGTCTCTGTCTCAAGTTTTTCAATACTATTTTTAACAGTATTTTATTCGAATGGCATTTTATTTGGAAGTCGAGATATGGAAATTATCCTATCTTTACCTGTTAAAAGTTCGGATATTATCACCAGCAAGTTCATGTTTATATACTTATTAAATTTTTTAATAGGATTGATGTTTATGCTCCCAGGTGGAATTGTATGTATCTTGAATGGAAGTTTAAACGTCTTACAAATTGTACTGTATTTTACTTCTATCATCTTTGCTCCCTTGATACCTATGTGTATAGCAGCATGTATGGGAATCATTGTTGTGACTATTTCATCTTATTTTAAGAGGAAAAATGTTATTGCTCTAATCTTTTCATTTGCAATGATAGGCATAATTGGATATATTGCAGTGTCAGCTATGAAATCAGGTAATGAAGACAGCATTGAGATCATGCTTTCTAAGCAAATTACAGAACTGTACCCAATATCCGGGTTATTCGTGCGGCACACAAATTTTCCAATGTATATTGGAATGGGATTATTTATTGCTTTTTCAACAGCAGTTTTTTATATATTTGTAAAAATTGTTGCGATGAAGTATGGATTGCTTAATACTCTTGCTAAAACAACATCAAGATATTCTGATAACAAAAAATCTTATAATAGAAAATCGATATTTCTTGCCTTGTATAAAAAAGAAATGGGCCGCTTTTTAAGTTCGTACATGGCGGTCTTGAATGCAGGCCTTGGTGTAATACTTTTATGTGTTTTTAGTATTTTTTTGCTTTTTAATTCTGTAGAACAAATAGGAGAGTCTTCAGGGATAGAAAATATAAATGAATATCTCTCAAATTTTGCTCCATTATTTATTGCATCTATGCTCTCACTCAGTTGCCCAGCAGCTTCAGCGATATCTTTAGAAGGAAAAAACATTTGGATTTTGCAAAGCTCTCCTGTTAAGGTAAAAATGATCTTAAATTCTAAGATAGCTGTAAACCTTACACTTCATTTGATTGGGTATATGATTTCCATATTTGCATTTACGCTAAAACTTGATATGAACTTTATTCAAGTTATTAACCTAACAATTGTTCCTATATGCTATTCGATCTTTATAACAGTGATAGGAATTTCCCTAAATAAAAAGTATCCAAATTATGAATGGGAAAGCGAGATGATGGTTGTAAAGCAGAGCATGCCTGTTATTGTGTCTGGACTTGTCGGGATAATTGCACTCATTACACCAATTCTTCTTAATTGGTTTTTAAATCTTTCGATAACACCAGTTTTGCAGATAATATCAGTTACTTTACTTGTTATTTCAAGCGAAGTTTATATAAAAGTTAGCAAGTTGAATTTTATTTAGTTCAAGGAGGGAAAATGGTATGAAAGATGGACTGTTAAAAGATGTCTTGGTGTTGATATTAATGATTGTTGTAATATTTATTATTTGCATATTTCTCCCAGAGAAAATTCCTGTTCATTTCAATTCAAAAGGAGTTGCAGATATGCTTGCTAATAAATATTATCTTCTGTTTGCTACGGTTATTCCGTATTCTGCTTATTGGAAATTTATACGAGGAAGGAAAAATAAAAAGGTTAAGTGAATATGTATCCATATTTACAAATAGCATCTGTGATAAGAGCAACTATTTTAAGAGGTAAGTATGTACCGGGGCAACAGCTACCTCCCATAAGGACTTTAGCAGAGAGGGAAGAATGCAATCCTGCAACCGTCCAAAAAGTATTAAAAGTTCTTGAGAAACAGGGGTTGATTGTTAGTCGTGGAAGTAAAGGATATTTTGTTACTGAAAGTGAGAAGAAAATAATTGAGTTAAGAAATCAGCATTTGAACAGGCTTATAAAAATATTGTTTGAAAAACTATATGCCTTAGGATTTTCGAATTCTGAGATTATTAAACTATTTGATAGAATAGAAACTTAAACAGTGAATAAAAATCAATTATGTGTGAAGAAGATAAAGATACTGACTATTTAGATTATTGATAAAATGGATGAAATGAATATGGAAGAATCGAAACATCTAATGTTAGAAATACCCAAGAAACATAATATTCCTCTTTTCAATAATCTATATAGTAGATTATTGTTTCATATGCAAGCTGAAACGCGCAAGTGTAGCTAAAGAAGTATTCTTATTCTTACGTTTTAGAGGACGCAGGTGGACAGAAAAAGGCTCCACAATATCCATAAGGGATTTACCCACTACAAATATTATAGTGCCTATAATCTCTATTAACTCTTGCTTTTTCACTTTCAGAATAAGGAACCTGACAAATTCATCGGACTCATTGAGGACAATCTAAAGCAGGTTCATCCTCTTTTTCAGACTGTCTTTAAAACCTTCCTCAAGGGCAAAGAGAAAATCGTCAACGCCCTTCAACTACGCTATTCCAACGCAAAATTAGAGGCGACTAATAATCTCATTAAACTCATCAAACGAAATGCCTTTGGTTTTCGGAATTTTGAAAACTTCAAAAAACGGATTTTCATCGCTCTGAACATCAAAAAAGAAAGGACGAAATTTGTCCTTTCTCGATCTTAGTTGACTTCAACCCACTACAGTTGACAATGAGGTATTTTTTTATGGTTTGATAACTTCAGCGCCATCCATATATGGACGAAGTGCTTCTGGAATGGTTACAGAACCATCTACGTTTTGGTAGTTTTCAAGAATAGCAGCCACTGTACGTCCAACTGCAAGTCCAGAACCGTTCAAGGTGTGAAGAAGTTTCACCTTGCCATCTGCTTCATCACGATAACGGATTTGGGCACGACGGGCTTGGAAATCTTCTGTGTTTGAACAGCTTGAGATTTCACGATAAGTATTTTGCGCTGGAATCCAAACTTCCAAGTCGTAAGTTTTAGCAGCTGAGAATCCCATATCTCCAGTAGAGAGGGCAACGACACGGTATGGAAGGTTGAGTTTTTGAAGGATGTTTTCAGCGTTGGCAGTCATTTTTTCCAATTCTTCGTAAGATTCCTCTGGTTTGGCAAATTTAACCATTTCAACCTTGTGGAATTGGTGCAGACGAATCAAGCCACGTGTATCACGACCAGCAGAACCAGCCTCAGAACGGAATGAAGGACTCATAGCAGTGAAGTAGATTGGGAGGTCTTTACCATCAAGGATTTCATCACGGTAGTAGTTTGTTAGAGGAACTTCAGCTGTAGGGATAAGGACATAATTGCTGTCGCTGAGTTCAAAAGTATCTTCCTTGAATTTTGGATATTGACCCGTACCAAACATAGAGTCATGGTTAACCATGTAAGGCGTGATGACTTCAGTATAGCCTTCTTTACCATGCTCATCCAACATAAAGTTGTAGATAGCACGTTCCAAACGAGCACCGAGACCTTTATAGAAGAGGAAGCGAGCACCCGTTACCTTACCACCGCGTTCCCAGTCAAGGATCCCCAAGTCTTCACCGAGATCCCAGTGAGCTTTCGGTTCGAAGTCAAACTCGCGTGGAGTACCCCAACGGCGAACTTCCACATTGTCATCTTCATCAGCCCCAACAGGAACACTGTCAGCTGGAATATTTGGAAGAGTAGTGGTAAATTCTGTCAATTTAGCATCGATTTCTGCCAATTCAGCATCCAAGGCTTTGACTTCAGCAGATAGGGTTTGCATGGCAGCAATCTTGTCATCTGCATTTTCCTTGTTGCGCTTAGCTTGGGCAATCTCAGCAGAAACTGTGTTACGTTCTGCCTTGAGAGTTTCAACCTTGACCAAGATGTCACGACGTTTCGCATCGATTTCTTTCATCTCATTCAAGATAGCAGCATCTACACCACGTGTAGCCAATTTTTCTGCGACAGCATCAAAGTCTGTACGAATACGTTTGATATCTAACATAAGAACTCCTTTATGAAAAAAGCACACCTGACAAAGCGTTGGAGTGGCAGGGCCACGGTTCCATCCAACTTCACAGGTGTGCACTTGATTGTGTATGTAATTGTTACTAACGGTAGAATTTCACCTATCCCTCCTATCTGCTCGCAGCACCCGCAGACTTTCTGAAAGAAGAAGATAAGCTACTTATCCGTTGCTATGATTATACTAAAGTTTCTACTTTTTTGCAAATAGATTTTTAAATTTTTGGCTAATTGTCTGAATCAGGGTCGGAAGTTTGACGACCTTGTCATTGCCCAGTTTTTCGCGTGCAATTTTGAGAATGGCACCTGAGTCTTTTGAAGCAAAGAGGAATTTTCCTCTGTCTGTAAAGACTTCGAAGTGGCGACTGACTTTGCGACCAGAGACATTGGCTCCAATTTGGTTGATATGGCTCCAAGGGATCTGGATAAATTGTTCAACATTGACATCTGGGTAAAATTCCAGAGCCTGATCCCCGACCAGGAATTTTCCCACTTTCCCAGCTATAGAGAGGTAGGAGGTGCCTGTTGTATTGAGGAGCACTGTTTTGTTAAGAGATTGAGCCATGCTTAGTCTTCCTTACTTTCACCGAAAAAGGCATTGTAGAGGGCTTTGATAGCTGATTTTTCTTGGTCTTTATGGACAACAAACATGATAGAAACTTCACTAGAACCTTGAGACATCATCTGGATATTGATCTTGTTTTCAGATAGAGCGCGTGTAGCAGTAGCAGTTACTCCAATGTGACTCTTCATCTTTTCTCCAACAATCATAATGATTGAAAGGTCGTGTTCGATTTCTGCATGGTCTACTTCAGCCTTTTGAACCAACTGACGCAGGATTTCTTCTTCCTTGATAGGAGTTAGTTCGCGAGAACGAAGAATAATTGAAAGATCGTCGATACCTGTTGGCATATGTTCCCAACCGATGTTGAGATCTTCCAGAATTTGCAGAACCTTGCGTCCAAATCCAACTTCGCGGTTCATGAGGTATTTAGACATGTTGATGCTGACAAAGCCAGAGTCACCAGCAATTCCCACAACTGGGAATTTATCACTACTATGTTTTAAAACGATACGAGTACCTGGGTGGTCAGGGTTGTTGGTATTCTTGATAACAAGAGGAATTTTTCCACGGTAGGCAGGTAGAAGGGCTTCGTCATGAAGAACTGAGAACCCTGCATAGGCCAATTCACGCATTTCACGGTAGGTCAACTCAGGGATAGAGTGTGGTTGGTGGATAATACCAGGGTGGGCTGCAAAGATACCATCAACGTCTGTAAAGTTTTCATAAAGGTCAGCTTTGACACCTGCAGCAATGATAGAACCTGTAATGTCTGAGCCTCCACGAGAGAAGGTACAGATTTGATTTTCCTTGGTAACACCAAAGAAACCAGGAATGACAAGAACTTCATTGGCATTTGTCAATTCCTCAATCTTGTCATAACTTGATGGAATGATGCGAGCGTGACCAGGTTCACTTGTGACCACAATACCAGCTTCTCTAGGGTGAACATAGCGTGCATCGATACCATTTTGGTTAAAGTAGGCAGCGATCAATTTAGCATTGTTATTTTCACCGGCTGCTAGGAAGGTATCATAGAGAAATTCATTTTCTTCGATAGGAAGAGTGGCTAAAGCACGAATACTTTTAGAGATTTTTTCTAAAACAGCTGGTTTCAGTCCCAATTCGCTAACCATAGCAGCATAGCGGTCGATAATCCAGCTTTGGCTCTTGCTAATATCGTTACCAGCAACATAGTCGCGGTAGTATTTAATCAAGGCATCCGTCACCTTAGTATCTTCAGCATTGCGTTTACCAGGCGCAGAAACAACTACAAAACGGCGCTCTGGATCGCTTTTAACGATGTTTAAAACTTTTTCTAATTGACCAGCAGAGGCAAGTGAGCTACCTCCAAATTTAACAACTTTCATAAGAACTCCTAAAGTAAGTATTTTATACGATTATAGCAGAAAGAAAGCCTTTTTTCAATGAAGAAAATGAGATGCTTTCTAGGACAAAGTGAGCCTTTCTTATCGGCCGAGACACTTTCAGCTGATTTTTCCTTGCTTTCGAGTTTTAAAAAATATATACTTTGATAATAAAATAATTTTAAATACTTATAAAATAAAAAGGAGTCCTGATGGAACACATTATTTATCAGCTTGAAGAGGATTTGGCAATCCTTACCTTAAACCGTCCTGAGGTCGCTAATGGTTTCCATATCCCCATGTGTGAGGAGATTTTAGAAGCCTTGACTCTGGCAGAAGAGGATCCGGCTGTGCATTTTATCTTGATCAACGCCAATGGGAAAGTCTTCTCCGTTGGGGGAGATTTGGTAGAGATGAAGCGGGCAGTGGATGAGGATGATATTCCATCATTAACGAAAATAGCAGAATTGGTCAATACTATTTCTTATAAAATCAAGCAAATTGCTAAACCTGTCTTGATAGAAGTTGACGGTGCCGTTGCAGGTGCCGCAGCCAATATGGCTGTTGCTGCAGATTTTTGTCTGGCAACGGATAAGGCTAAGTTTATTCAAGCCTTTGTTGGTGTTGGTTTGGCTCCGGATGCAGGTGGGATTCATCTCTTGAGTCGTAGTATTGGTGTGACGCGTGCTGCTCAACTTGCTATGACAGGTGAGGCTTTGACTGCAGGAAAAGCTTTAGAGTGGGGGCTGGTTTACCGCGTCTGTGAAGCTGATAAACTTGAAAAGACGAGAGAACAGCTTCTTAAAAAATTGAGACGCGGGGCAGCTAATTCCTATGCAGCCATCAAGAAGTTGGTTTGGGAGAGCCAATTTAAAGATTGGCAAGATTATGCTGCTTTAGAACTGCATCTACAGGAATCCTTAGCCCAAACAGAGGATTTCAAAGAGGGAGTTCGGGCTCATTCGGAGAGAAGAAGACCGAAATTTACTGGAAAATAAAAAAATACTTGCACCATTCTTTGAAGTTTGATATAATTCTTTTGTCAAATGTTTTGATTGTGAAAGTTTTTTTGAAAAGGAGGGAAAAGAGATTGGACTACCAACGAATTAATGAATATTTAACATCTATATTTAACAATGTCCTCGTCATCGAGGAAGTTAGCTTGAGGGGTAGTCGTTTCAAAGATATCTCCATCAAAGAAGTCCATACAATCGATGTAATTGGAAAATTCCCAGACGTGACGCCAAGTCAAGTGTCGAAAGAGTTGATGGTGACTCTTGGGACGGTTACGACTAGTTTGAATAATCTTGAACGCAAGGGTTACATTGAACGCATTCGCTCAGAGCAGGATCGTCGTGTGGTGCATCTGCATTTGACAAAGAAAGGTCGCTTGGTTCATAGACTTCATAAACGCTTCCATAAGGCTATGGTCGAAAATATTATTGACGGTATGAGCAAGGAAGAAACTGAAGTTATGAGCAAAGGTTTGACTAAACTTTATCAATTTTTGGAGGATTTGAAATAATGGCTTTTGCAAAAATAAGCCAGGTTGCTCATTATGTGCCAGAGCAAGTGGTTACAAATCATGATTTGGCTCAGATTATGGATACCAATGATGAGTGGATTTCAAGTCGGACGGGAATACGACAAAGGCATATTTCAAGAACAGAATCTACCAGTGATTTGGCTACAGAAGTTGCGAAAAAACTGATGACAAAAGCTGGAATCGCAGGGAAAGAGCTGGATTTTATCATTCTAGCTACCATTACTCCAGATTCGATGATGCCCTCTACAGCTGCTCGAGTTCAAGCCAATATTGGTGCTAATAAGGCCTTTGCTTTTGACCTAACAGCTGCATGCAGTGGATTTGTATTTGCCTTGTCAACTGCTGAAAAGTTTATCGCTTCTGGTCACTTTCAAAAAGGCTTGGTGATTGGTAGTGAAACCCTCTCTAAGGCAGTCGATTGGTCAGATCGATCAACAGCTGTTTTGTTTGGAGATGGTGCTGGCGGAGTCTTGCTAGAAGCTAGCGAGCAAGAGCATTTCTTAGCTGAGAGTCTCAATAGCGATGGAAGTCGCAGCGAGTGTCTGACCTATGGACATTCAGGCTTACATTCTCCATTTTCAGATCAAGAGAGTGCAGATTCATTTTTGAAGATGGATGGGCGCGCGGTCTTTGATTTTGCCATTCGAGATGTAGCCAAGTCTATCAAGCAGACTATTGACGAATCCCCTATAGAGGCGATAGACTTAGATTATCTGCTACTTCATCAGGCCAATGACCGTATCTTGGATAAGATGGCTAGAAAAATCGGTGTCGACCGAGCTAAACTTCCAGCTAATATGATGGAGTATGGCAATACCAGTGCAGCAAGTATCCCGATTTTACTTTCAGAGTGTGTTGAACAAGGCCTCATCCGTTTAGACTGTAGCCAGACTGTTCTTCTATCAGGCTTCGGTGGAGGCTTGACCTGGGGCACGCTCATTCTTACAATTTAGGTAATCATGTGGTGAACACATTGTTATAAAAAACTATTTATTTTAAAGGAGTCCTATCATGGCAGTATTTGAAAAAGTACAAGAAATTATCGTTGAAGAACTTGGAAAAGACGCATCAGAAGTAACACTTGAATCAACTTTTGATGACTTGGACGCAGATTCATTGGACTTGTTCCAAGTAATCTCAGAAATTGAAGATGCTTTTGATATCCAAATCGAAGCAGAAGATGACTTGAAAACAGTTGGTGACTTGGTTGCCTACGTTGAAGAGCAAACAAAATAAGCAGAATACAAATAGAAGGAGTAGGGAAACCCGCTCCCTCTTGTTTAGGCAATAGTTTGATTTTCAAATTATGACAGTATCGAACTATTACGTAAGCAAGAAATGATGGAGGCACTATGAAAACGCGTATTACAGAATTATTGAACATTGATTATCCTATTTTTCAAGGAGGAATGGCTTGGGTTGCTGATGGTGATTTGGCAGGAGCTGTTTCCAAGGCTGGAGGACTAGGTATTATCGGTGGGGGAAATGCCCCTAAAGAAGTTGTCAAGGCTAATATTGATAAGATCAAATCATTGACGGATAAACCCTTTGGTGTCAACATCATGCTCTTGTCTCCCTTTGTGGAAGATATTGTAGATCTCGTTATCGAGGAAGGTGTTAAAGTAGTGACAACAGGCGCAGGAAATCCTGGTAAATACATGGAACGCTTCCACGAAGCTGGGATCACTGTTATTCCTGTTGTACCAAGTGTTGCTTTAGCTAAACGCATGGAAAAAATCGGTGCGGACGCTGTTATTGCAGAAGGAATGGAAGCTGGGGGGCATATCGGTAAATTAACAACCATGACCTTGGTGCGCCAGGTAGCTGCAGCTGTATCTATTCCTGTTATTGCTGCAGGAGGGATTGCGGATGGTGAAGGTGCTGCTGCTGGCTTTATGCTAGGTGCAGAGGCTGTTCAGGTTGGAACGCGTTTTGTCGTTGCAAAAGAATCTAATGCCCATCCAAATTATAAGGCTAAGATTTTAAAAGCTAGAGATATTGATACTACGATTTCAGCCCAACACTTTGGGCATGCTGTTCGTGCTATTAAGAATCAATTGACTCGTGATTTTGAAAAAGCTGAGAAAGATGCCTTTAAACAGGAAAATCCTGATTTAGAAATTTTTGAACAAATGGGAGCAGGTGCCCTAGCCAAAGCAGTTGTTCACGGAGATGTGGATGGCGGATCTGTCATGGCGGGTCAAATTGCAGGGCTTGTTTCCAAAGAAGAAACAGCTGAAGAAATCCTAAAAGATTTGTACTACGGAGCTGCTAAGAAAATTCAAGAAGAAGCCTCTCGTTGGGCAGGAGTTGTAAGAAATGACTAAAACAGCCTTTTTATTTGCTGGTCAAGGTGCCCAGTATTTAGGGATGGGACGGGATCTCTATGATCAGTATCCAATTGTCAAAGAAACGATTGATCGAGCGAGTCAGGTGCTCGGTTATGATTTGCGTCATCTCATCGATACGGAAGAAGAAAAACTTAATCAGACCCGCTATACGCAACCAGCCATTCTAGCGACTTCGGTTGCTATCTACCGTTTATTGCAAGAAAAGGGCTATCAGCCTGATATGGTTGCTGGTTTGTCCCTTGGAGAATACTCAGCCTTGGTGGCCAGTGGCGCCTTGGATTTTGAAGATGCGGTAGCCTTGGTAGCTAAGCGTGGAGCTTATATGGAAGAAGCAGCTCCTGCTGGTTCTGGTAAGATGGTAGCAGTTCTCAATACGCCAGTAGAGGTCATTGAGGAAGCCTGTCGAAAAGCTTCTGAACTTGGAGTGGTCACCCCAGCCAACTATAATACACCTGCACAAATCGTGATTGGTGGAGAAGTGGTTGCAGTTGACCGAGCTATCGAACTCTTGCAGGAAGCAGGTGCTAAACGCTTGATTCCTCTCAAGGTGTCAGGTCCCTTTCATACCGCTCTCCTTGAGTCTGCTAGCCAAAAACTAGCTGAAACTCTAGCTCAAGTAAGTTTTTCAGATTTTACTTGTCCCCTAGTTGGTAATACAGAAGCTGCTGTCATGCAAAAAGAAGACATTGCTCAACTTTTGACACGTCAGGTAAAGGAACCGGTTCGTTTCTATGAAAGTATTGCGGTTATGCAAGAAGCAGGCGTAACCAACTTTATCGAGATTGGACCGGGGAAAGTCTTGTCAGGTTTTGTCAAAAAAATTGATAAGACGGCTAAACTATCCACTGTTGAAGATCAGGCGAGCTTGGAAGCTCTTCTAGGAAACTAGTAATCCCTTCTCCCATAAATACAGGAGGCAACAGGAGAAAAGAATGCAACTAAAAAATAAAAATATCTTTATTACAGGTTCGAGTCGTGGAATTGGTCTTGCCATTGCCCACAAGTTTGCTAAAGCAGGAGCCAATATTGTCTTAAACAGTCGTGGGGCTATCCCAGAAGAATTGCTCGCTGAGTTTGCAAACTATGGTGTCAAGGTGGTTCCTATTTCAGGGGACGTGTCTGATTTTGCAGACGCTAAGCGTATGGTTGAGGACGCTATTGCAGAGCTGGGTTCAGTAGATGTTTTGGTCAACAATGCAGGAATCACCCAAGATACCCTCATGCTCAAGATGACAGAAGCAGATTTTGAAAAAGTGCTCAAGGTTAACCTGACTGGGGCCTTTAATATGACACAATCAGTCTTGAAACCGATGATGAAAGCCAGAGAAGGTGCTATCATTAATATGTCTAGTGTTGTTGGTTTGATGGGGAATATCGGTCAAGCTAACTATGCTGCTTCTAAGGCTGGCTTGATTGGTTTTACCAAGTCTGTGGCGCGTGAAGTGGCCAATCGCAATATCAGGGTTAATGCTATTGCACCTGGAATGATTGAGTCCGATATGACAGCTGTCCTATCAGACAAGGTAAAAGATGCCATGCTGGCGCAAATTCCTATGAAAGAATTTGGGCAGGCAGAGCAGGTTGCAGATTTAACAGTATTTTTAGCAGGCCAAGATTATCTAACTGGTCAAGTGGTTGCCATTGATGGTGGCTTAAGTATGTAGCAGAAGCTAGAGGTAAAAAAGATGAAACTAAATCGTGTAGTAGTAACAGGTTATGGAGTAACATCTCCAATCGGAAATACACCAGAAGAATTTTGGAATAGTTTGACAACTGGAAAAATCGGAATTGGTCCAATTACAAAATTTGATCACAGTGACTTTGATGTGCATAATGCGGCAGAAATTCAAGATTTTCCTTTTGATAAATACTTTGTGAAGAAAGATACCAATCGTTTTGATAACTATTCTTTGTATGCCTTGTACGCAGCCCAAGAGGCTGTCAATCATGCCAATCTAGATGTAGAGGCTATTGACAAGGATCGTTTTGGTGTTATCGTTGCCTCTGGTATTGGTGGAATCAAGGAAATTGAAGATCAAGTGCTTCGTCTCAACGAAAAAGGGCCAAAACGTGTGAAACCATTGACCCTTCCAAAAGCCTTACCAAACATGGCTTCAGGAAATGTTGCCATGCGTTTTGGAGCAAACGGTGTTTGTAAATCCATCAATACTGCCTGCGCTTCATCAAATGATGCGATTGGGGATGCTTTCCGCTCGATTAAGTTTGGTTTCCAAGATGTTATGTTGGTAGGTGGTTCAGAAGCTTCTATTACACCTTTTGCTATTGCTGGTTTCCAAGCCCTAACAGCTCTCTCTACTACAGAGGATCCTACTCGTGCTTCTATTCCATTTGATAAGGATCGTAATGGTTTTGTCATGGGTGAAGGTTCAGGGATGTTGGTTCTTGAAAGTCTTGAACACGCTGAAAAACGTGGGGCAACGATCCTTGCTGAAGTGGTTGGTTACGGAAATACCTGTGATGCCTACCATATGACTTCACCACATCCAGAAGGTCAGGGAGCTATCAAGGCCATCAAACTCGCTTTGGAAGAAGCTGAGATTTCTCCAGAGCAGGTAGCCTATGTCAATGCTCACGGAACGTCAACTCCTGCTAATGAAAAAGGAGAAAGTGGTGCTATCGTGGCTGTTCTTGGTAAGGAAGTACCTGTATCATCAACTAAGTCTTTCACAGGACATTTGTTGGGAGCTGCAGGTGCTGTAGAAGCTATCGTCACAATCGAAGCCATGCGTCATAACTTTGTACCAATGACAGCTGGAACAAGTGAAGTATCAGATTATATCGAAGCCAATGTCGTTTATGGACAAGGCTTGGAGCAAGAAATTCCATACGCTATTTCAAATACCTTTGGTTTTGGTGGCCATAATGCAGTTCTTGCTTTCAAACGTTGGGAGAATAAATAAGTATGAATTTAAACGATATTAAAGACTTGATGGCTCAATTTGACCAGTCAAGTTTGAGAGAATTTTCTTATAAAAATGGGACGGATGAGTTACAGTTTAGTAAGAATGAAGCTAGACTTGTACCTGAAGTTGCAGCTCAAGTTGCACCATCGCCCGTTCTAGCAACACCAAGTCCAGCGACTCCTACATCTGCTCCAGCAGAGACTGTAGCAGAAGAAGTTCCAGCTTCAGCTGAAGCAAGTGTGGCTACTGAGGGAGATGTTGTGGAAAGCCCACTTGTTGGGGTGGCTTACTTGGCTGCTGGTCCAGATAAACCTGCCTTTGTTTCAGTTGGTGATAGTGTTAAAAAAGGCCAAACATTGGTGATTATCGAAGCCATGAAAGTCATGAATGAAATCCCAGCTCCTAAGGATGGTGTGGTAACGGAAATTCTCGTTTCTAACGAAGAAATGGTTGAGTTTGGTAAAGGATTGGTACGCATCAAATGATCGATATTCAAGGAATCAAAGAAGCTCTGCCCCACCGTTATCCCATGCTCCTAGTGGACCGTGTCTTGGAAGTGAGCGAGGATACCATTGTTGCCATCAAAAATGTGACCATCAACGAGCCTTTCTTTAACGGTCATTTTCCTCAATATCCAGTCATGCCAGGTGTTCTGATCATGGAAGCCTTGGCGCAAACAGCTGGTGTTTTGGAGTTGTCTAAGCCTGAAAATAAAGGGAAACTAGTCTTTTACGCTGGTATGGACAAGGTTAAGTTTAAGAAGCAAGTTGTACCAGGAGACCAATTGGTTATGACGGCGACTTTTGTAAAACGCCGTGGTACCATTGCCGTGGTTGAAGCAAAGGCTGAAGTGGATGGCAAGCTTGCAGCTAGTGGTACTCTTACCTTTGCAATTGGGAACTAAGGAGGTTCTCCATGTTTCGAAAAATTTTAATTGCCAATCGTGGTGAAATTGCGGTCCGTATTATCCGTGCGGCTCGTGAATTGGGGATTGCGACGGTAGCGGTTTATTCAACTGCTGATAAGGAAGCCCTTCATACGCTTTTGGCAGATGAAGCGGTTTGTATCGGCCCTGGCAAGGCAACTGAGTCTTATCTTAACATTAATGCGGTTCTATCAGCTGCAGTCTTGACTGAAGCAGAAGCCATTCACCCAGGTTTTGGATTTCTCAGTGAAAATTCCAAATTTGCAACCATGTGTGAAGAAGTGGGCATCAAATTTATCGGTCCATCTGGTCATGTCATGGATATGATGGGGGATAAGATTAATGCACGTGCTCAGATGATCAAAGCAGGTGTACCTGTCATTCCAGGTTCGGATGGAGAAGTGCATAACTCTGAGGAAGCCTTGATTGTTGCTGAAAAAATTGGCTATCCTGTTATGCTAAAGGCTTCAGCAGGTGGTGGTGGTAAAGGGATTCGTAAGGTTGAAAAACCAGAAGACCTTGTTGCAGCCTTTGAAACAGCCTCTAGTGAAGCTAGAGCCAATTATGGCAATGGTGCTATGTACATAGAACGGGTTATCTATCCAGCTCGTCACATCGAGGTTCAAATCCTAGGAGATGAACACGGAAATGTAATCCACTTGGGAGAACGGGATTGTTCACTACAACGGAATAACCAAAAGGTTTTAGAAGAAAGCCCTTCGATTGCAATCGGAAAAACGCTACGTAATGAAATTGGTGCTGCTGCTGTTCGAGCTGCGGAGTCTGTGGGCTATGAGAATGCAGGGACCATTGAGTTTCTTCTTGATGAAGCCAGTGGCAAATTCTATTTCATGGAAATGAATACTCGTGTTCAGGTGGAACATCCGGTAACAGAGTTTGTTTCAGGTGTTGATATCGTTAAGGAACAGATTCGCATTGCAGCAGGTCAGCCTTTGTCTGTTAAGCAAGAAGATATTGTCCTACGTGGTCATGCTATCGAGTGTCGTATCAATGCAGAAAATCCAGCCTTCAACTTTGCTCCAAGTCCAGGTAAGATTACCAATCTCTATCTGCCAAGTGGAGGAGTTGGCTTGCGCGTGGATTCAGCAGTTTATCCAGGCTATACCATTCCGCCTTATTATGATAGTATGATCGCTAAAATCATAGTTCACGGTGAAAATCGTTTTGATGCCTTGATGAAAATGCAACGTGCCCTCTATGAATTAGAAATTGAAGGGGTGCAGACCAATGCGGATTTCCAGCTTGACCTCATTTCAGATCGCAATGTCATTGCTGGAGATTATGATACTTCCTTCTTGATGGAAACCTTCTTACCTAAATATCAAGAAAAAGAATAAAATGACTTTAAGAGTTTAAACCGAAAAGGGGAATCAATGGCTCTATTTAGTAAAAAAGATAAGTATATTCGAATTAATCCCAATCGTTCGGTTAGGGAAAAACCTCAAGCCAAGCCAGAGGTTCCAGATGAATTATTCTCCCAGTGTCCGGGTTGTAAGCATACCATCTATCAGAAGGATCTGGGAAGTGAGCGTATTTGTCCGCACTGTAGCTATACCTTTCGTATTTCTGCCCAAGAACGCTTGGCTCTGACGATTGATATGGGAACCTTCAAGGAATTGTTTACAGGGATTGAAAGCAAGGATCCTTTGCATTTCCCTGGTTATCAAAAGAAACTAGCAACCATGCGGGAAAAAACAGGTCTGGATGAAGCCGTTGTGACAGGAACAGCTCTTATTAAAGGTCAGACTGTGGCTCTTGGGATTATGGATTCCAACTTTATCATGGCTTCTATGGGTACGGTTGTAGGTGAAAAAATCACTCGTTTGTTTGAGTATGCGACTGTCGAAAAATTGCCAGTTGTTCTCTTCACAGCCTCTGGTGGCGCCCGTATGCAGGAAGGAATCATGAGTCTCATGCAGATGGCTAAGATTTCTGCAGCGGTTAAACGTCATTCAAATGCAGGCCTCTTTTACCTGACTATTTTGACAGATCCAACGACTGGTGGTGTGACAGCTTCCTTCGCTATGGAAGGCGATATCATTCTGGCTGAACCACAGAGTTTGGTTGGTTTTGCTGGGCGTCGTGTCATTGAAAATACGGTTCGTGAAAGCTTGCCTGAGGATTTCCAAAAGGCAGAATTCCTATTGGAACATGGCTTTGTGGATGCTATTGTCAAAAGAAGAGACTTGCCAGATACCATTGCTAGCCTAGTTAGATTGCATGGAGGGAGTCCTAGATGAATATTGCAAAAATAGTCAGAGAAGCGCGTGAGCAGAGTCGCTTGACAACCTTGGACTTTGCGACAGGCATTTTTGATGAATTTATCCAGTTACATGGTGACCGTTCTTTCCGAGATGATGGTGCAGTTGTGGGTGGTATCGGCTGGCTTGGAGAACAAGCTGTAACAGTGGTTGGTATCCAAAAAGGCAAGAGTTTACAAGACAACCTCAAACGGAATTTTGGCCAACCGCATCCAGAAGGCTACCGCAAGGCCTTGCGTTTGATGAAACAGGCTGAAAAGTTTGGTCGTCCAGTTGTGACCTTTATCAATACTGCAGGTGCCTATCCTGGTGTGGGAGCGGAAGAACGTGGACAGGGAGAAGCTATCGCTCGCAATCTCATGGAAATGAGTGATCTAAAAGTTCCTATTATTGCCATCATTATTGGTGAAGGCGGTTCAGGTGGGGCTCTAGCTCTAGCAGTCGCAGACCGTGTCTGGATGCTGGAAAATTCTATCTATGCCATTCTCAGTCCAGAAGGCTTTGCTTCCATTCTATGGAAGGACGGCAGTCGTGCCATGGAAGCAGCAGAACTGATGAAAATCACTTCTCATGAGCTGTTAGAAATGGACGTGGTGGATAAGGTGATTTCTGAAGCAGGACTTTCTAGTAAAGAACTGATTAAGAGTGTAAAGAAAGAACTCCAAACGGAGCTAGCCCTACTTTCACAAAAACCGCTAGAAGAGTTGTTGGAAGAGCGTTATCAACGATTTAGAAAATACTAATTCTTTAGAATATGCAAAAAACTAGAACTGGCAGTTAGTTCTAGTTTTTATGTGGTTCTCTGTGTCGAGGACACAACAAAAGGTGCTTGGGAAGACCAAACACCTTTTCGATTATTCATTTTCTTCAGTTACGAATTGACTAAGCAGTCCGTTGATAAAGCGGGCTGATTTTTGATCTGAAAAATTCTTGGCAAGTTCAATGGCTTCATTGACTGCTACCAGCTGAGGTGTATCAAATGATGTGATTTCAAAGATACCCAAGCGTAGTAAGTTTTTTTCGACCAAGGTCAAGCGTTCAACTGTCCAGCCTGACTTGAGATGCTGGTTGATTTGTTGATCCAACTCGTCTTTTTGAGCTTGCACACCAGAAACCAAGTTCAGAAGAAAGGCAGGGATTTGCACATCTTCATCTTCACGGTCATGTGTGTAGGCAAATCGACAAGCTGTTTCCATATCTGTGCCGAATTCAAGGCTCATGAGCGCTTGAAAAGCGCATTTACGAAGTTCGCGTCTAGATTCTAATAATGGACTAGTCATTGAGGAAGTCCTCGTTAAATAGATCTTTCAACTCAGGTTTTGGTGTCTTGTCTGGAACGATTCCTGCAACATGGATGTTGACAGCAGCAAGTTCCACATCAGCCATATCACGGACAGCATCTTTTACTGCTTTTTGAATAGCAAGAGCTACTTTCGGTACTTTCACACCGTACTCAAGGTAGAGATAGATGTCAGCAGTTAACTCTTCATTGTTTTCTTTTAAGTAGACGCCACGACCAAGAGAGAGTTTTGATAGGGTATCAGATACGGATTTATTTGAAAATGAGTGGACACCATCAACTTTTGCAGTTGCGATGGCAATGATTTTTTCAAGTACACGTGGAGCGATAACGATTTCGCCAAATTGTTCTTCAATTCCCATAGAATGACCTCTTTCTAGAGATTAGGCACGAGAAACGTAAGTTCCTTCTGCAGTGTTGATGATCAATTTTTGTCCAGCTTCGATGAAGTCAGGAACGTTGACAACAAGTCCAGTTTCCATAGTTGCTGGTTTACCAGAACCTGTAACAGTAGCACCTTTGATAGATGGTTGTGTTTCAGCAACTGTCAATTCAACAGTAGTTGGTACGGTTACACCGATTACTTCAGTTCCGTAGAATTGGATTTTAACATCAGAGTTTTCAAGGATGTAAAGCAATTCATTTTCAACGTTTACGACTGGAATTTCGTATTGGTCGTAAGTTTCAGTGTTCATGAAGTAGGCAGTTTCATCCATTTTGTACAAGTATTGAGCTGGAACAGTCTCGATAATAGCTTGTTCGAATTTTTCTTCTGGACGGTAGCTTGTGTCAAATGTAGAACCAGTACGGACATCACGCAATTTCATACGCATGATTGTGTTCCCTTTACCTGGTTTGTGGTGGCTAGCTTCCAAAACGCGGATCAATTTTCCGTCTGCAGTTTCAAATGTCATACCAGCTTTCAATTTGCTTGCTTCAATCATGTTTTTACCTCTTTAATAAATATTATTACTCTTCATTTTACCATAAAATGTTCTGGAAATAAAGCCAAAATAGTTATTAGGTCATGGTAGGGGAGAAAAAGAATATTGCATAGTCAGGTGGAGTACCTAATGTGAAAGAGCATCCATCACATTTTTATTATATTCAAAAGGCCGAAGTGACCTTACTTCGACCTGATTGTATTTTCTTAAAAAGATTGATTTTTTATTCTGGTTCTACCAAAATCTTGATTTGTGACTTGTCTTGAGTTAATTCGATAAAGCCTTCTTCCACGATATTTTCCAATTTAATTTTCTTAGTAACCAATTTTTCAGCAGAGAAGTAGCCCTGTTCCATCAAATCTAATACTTTAGGTAAGATATGACGATAAGCTATAATTCCTTTAAGCGTCTTTTCTTGGATAGCAAATTCATTTGGATTGATATTTGCTTCTCGTTCCCAGATAGAGACAACCATACACTCACCTGCCTTATGTACAGCAGCTAGAGCCTGTCCCAAAACTACTGGTACACCAGTTACTTCATAAGAAACGTCTGTACCACCATTTGTCAAACGGTGTACAGCTTCAACAACTGTTTCTCCATCCTGTGGACGTACAACGATAGCTCCTAATTCCTCTGCTTTGGCTTGGCGTTCTGGTGATAATTCAACGGCATAAATCTTAGAAGCACCAGCTGCACGAAGAGCTTCTACAATTAACAGACCAATTGGGCCTAAACCAAAGACAACGGCTGTATCGCCAGCTTTCAAAGAAGATTGACGAACAGCATAGACTGCAACAGCAGCGGGCTCGGTGAGGGCAGCTTGCTCATAGCTCAAGCTATCTGGAATAACATGTACTAAGTCGCCATCTAAAACACAATATTTGGCAAATCCACCGTCTGCAGCCAAACCAACAAAGTTAAGGTTTGGATCCAAGTTATAATCACCAACTAAGTTATTCTTAGCTAGAATTGGTTCTACAGCAACACGATCACCCACTTTAACACGAGTAACATCACTTCCAACTTCTACGATTTCACCAGAAAATTCATGTCCCAGTGTTACCGGTGCTTTTTGACCAGAATAGACGTGCTCATCTGTTGGGATGAAGATAGGACCATCTAAAAATTCGTGGAGGTCGGTACCACAAATTCCTGTGAACTTAACTGCAACTTTTACTTGGTGCGGAAGTACTTCAGGAACTTCTACTTCTTGAATACGAACATCTTTCGCTGCATGCCAGCGAGCTGCTTTCATTGTAGCCATATGAATAACTCCTTATTGTTGCGATTTTTAGTTTTCTTTTTTGGAAACTTTACATGCAATATTGTAAACGCTTTCTATTTATTTATCAAGAAAAAACCAACCTCAGGGCTGGTTTCTTTTACATATTACTCTTCTTTCAACTTCGCCAATTCTTGGGCAAGTAGTTTAAGGGCGACTTGTGGGTTGGCTTGGCCTTTTGTTGCTTTCATGAGGAAGCCTGTGAAGGCCTTGTCTGCGTTGCGTTTGCCTGACTTGAAGTCGGCAACGGCGGCTTCGTTATCCGCAAATACTTGGTGGATGATTGGAATCAAGATATCTGGATCTGAGATTTGAACCATGCCTGCTTTTTCAACGTATTCACGCGCGCCACCACCATTTTTAGCCAGGTGGACAAAGACTTTCTTGGCAATCTTAGATGAAATAGTACCGTCTTCGATGATGGCAATCATTTCAACCAAGTTTTCTGGTGTCAATTCGATTTGTTCCAGTGTCTTGCCTTCAGCGTTCAAGAACTGAGCGACTTCACCTTGGAGCCAGTTAGAGACTTGTTTAGCATCGCCACCGAGGGCAACAGCTTTCTCAAAGAAGTCAGAAGTGACTTTGTTTGCAGTCAATTGGCTAGCATCGTAATCTGACAAGCCAAGGTCAGAGACGTAGCGCGTACGGCGTTCTTTTGGAAATTCTGGCAATTCAGTACGCATTTCCTCAATCCACTCGTCTGAGATTTCAAAGAGTGGTAGGTCTGGTTCTGGGAAGTAGCGGTAGTCAGCAGCGCCTTCCTTAACACGCATGAGGATGGTTGCTTTGTTGGCTTCATCGTAACGGCGTGTTTCTTGGCGAATTTGACCACCTGAGCGAAGGATTTCAGCCTGGCGTTGGACTTCGTATTCAAGACCTTTACGGACGTTAGAGAAAGAGTTAAGGTTCTTCAACTCAGTCTTGGTACCGAATTTTTCTTGACCATAAGGACGAAGGGAGATGTTGGCATCCACACGCATCGAACCTTCTTCCATCTTAACGTCAGAAATGCCAGCATACTGGATAACTTCCTTGAGGGCGGTTAGATAAGCATAGGCTTCTTCTGGCGAGCGCATGTCGGCTTCAGATACAATCTCAATCAATGGCACCCCTTGGCGGTTGAGGTCAACATAGGAGTAGCCATCTGTACCGTGGGTGTTTTTACCAGCGTCTTCCTCTAGGTGAGCGCGTTCGATACCGATTTTCTTAGTTGTACCATCTTCTAGCTCGACTTCAATCCAACCGTTATATCCGATTGGCTCATCAAACTGAGAAATTTGGTAGGCTTTGGGATTATCAGGGTAGAAGTAGTTTTTGCGGTCAAAGTGCATCTTTTTGTGGATGTCCATATTGAGGGCAAGAGCTGCCTTGATACCGGCATCGACAACACCTTTATTGAGAACGGGTAGTACGCCTGGGAAAGACCAGTCAATCACGTTAGTGTTGGCATTTTGGTCATTTCCAAAGTGGGCAGAAGTAGGTGAGAAGATTTTTGAATTGGTGTTGAGCTCTACGTGGACTTCAAGTCCAATGACTGTTTCAAAGTTCATTAGTTGTCACCTCCAAAAATCACGGGTTGTTGTTTGTGGTAGTCTGTTGTTGCTTCAAAAGCAGCAGCAACTTGGTAAATGGTTTCTTCTGAGTACTTAGGACCAATCAATTGCAGACCGACAGGTAAACCTTGAGAGAATCCAGCAGGAATCGAAATTCCTGGGAGACCAGCCAAGTTGACTGGGATGGTCAAGAGGTCAGCCAAGTACATGGCAACTGGGTCGTGGTTGAGTGAATCCAAGTCATAGGCAACGCTTGGAGCAGTTGGTCCCAAAATCAAGTCGTAATCCGCAAAGACTTTTTCGAAATCTTGGATGATGAGGGTACGAACCTGACCAGCTTTCTTATAGTAGGCATCATAGTAACCTGATGAAAGGCTGAAAGTACCTAGCATAATACGGCGTTTCACCTCTTCACCAAAACCTTGACTACGGCTGTTTACATAGATTTCATCAAGGTTGGTCGCATCCTCTGCGCGGTAACCATAACGGATACCGTCAAAACGTTGCAAGTTTGATGAAGCTTCAGATGAAGCGATGATGTAGTAAACGGCAACACCATATTTAGAGTGAGGCAGGCTGACTTCTTCAACGATAGCACCGAGTTTTTCAAAGTGTTTAGCGGCATTCAGGATAGTTTCCTTAACCTCTGGGTCAATTCCTTCACCAAGGTACTCCTTAGGCAAAGCAATTTTCATGCCCTTGATGTCTTGACCGATTTTTGAAGTAAAGTCAGCGATGCGGACAGGAGCAGAAGTAGAGTCTTTAGCATCTTCGCTGGCAATCGCGTTGAGCAAGAGGGCATTTTCATTAACAGTAGGAGCAAAAGGTCCAATCTGGTCTAATGAGCTACCAAAGGCAATGAGACCGAAACGAGAAACTGTTCCGTAGGTTGGTTTGAGACCAACGATTCCGTTGAAGGCAGCAGGTTGGCGGATAGAACCACCAGTATCAGAACCAAGTGACAAGCGGACTTGTCCAGAAGCTACAGCTGCGGCAGAACCACTTGATGAACCACCAGGAACCTTGCTGTGGTCCCAAGCATTTTTAGTGGCACCGTAGTGAGAAGTCTCACCTGAACCACCCATGGCAAATTCGTCCATGTTAGTTTTCCCTACGACAATCATGCCTTTAGCCTTTGCATTGGCAACGGCTGTCGCGTCAAAGATTGGCTCGTAGTTGTAGAGCATTTTTGAGGCAGCAGTTGTGAGGATGCCGTCTGTAGAGATGTTATCCTTAACAGCAAGCGGAATTCCTGAAAGGACATTGTCAGCGTCAATTCCAGCTTCATCAATAGATTTAGCTTGCGCAAGGGCTTGTTCTTCAGCGATTGTAACAAAAGCGTTAATAGCTGTCTCGCGAGACTTGATATCTTCAAGCGTAGCTTGGGTCAATTCAGTTGCAGAAATTTCCTTAGCAACAAGGAGATTGTGCAAGTCTTCAATAGTTTTGTTATTAAAAGTCATTAGGCATCTCCTCCATCGTCTAGGATAGCTGGTACCTTGATATAGTAGTTATCTTTTTCAGGTACGTTTTTAAACAGGCGATCGCGGTCTGTTCCTTCTTCGGCCACATCAGGGCGGAGTACAGTCTTGCGATCAGCCATGGTCGTAGTAGGTGCGACACCAGTTGTGTCAACTTCGCCCAGCAATTCAACCATGTCAACAATTTTAGACAAGGTAGTCGCAAAGGCAGCAGTTTCTTCTTCAGAGAATCTTAATTTTGAAAGATTGGCAACGTGTGTTACCTCTTCTTGCGTAATTTTCATCTTGCATCCTTTCGTGAAATGATGATTTTTAGTCTGTTCTATTTTACCATATTTTCCTATAAATAAGGGAGGGAAAGGTGAAAAAAGACAGGTATAGGATGGAGAACGGTTTTTAATGACGATTTGTTTGAAAAGAGGATTTCAAAGGGGAAATTATATGGTACAATAGTTTGACAGAGAAGTGAAGACGGTGGTTACGAAATCGAAAGGATGGTGATGCTTATGTGTAGATCCTGTAAAATCTTAGTAGAGAGGAGTAACCAGATTTGTCCCCTTTTGAGGCTTTGACACTCATGTTTGTAGCTGGTAACTTTGTTATCACACTCCTGAAGTTCATCCTTGAATTGGTAAAAGAGACAAAAAAATAGCCGTCCTAACTTTGGCGAGTTAACGAGCTATTTTTAGTTATGTAATTACAGCCACCGTCTTAAACGGCTCTGTGGGGTGTTGTTGACGCAACACCTTTTTCTATATTTATTGTAACATTTATTTTAAAAATTGCAAGGGGAATTGTTCTACTTTAGCAGAGCCTACCATAAAATAGAAATTGAAAAAAATGCTAAAATCCGATATAATGGAGTGTTGAAAGGAATGGTAAAATCCAATGTAGAAATCATTCTTAGCTATTGAAACAACTAAAAATAGAGAATCAAAGAAAGAGAACTTATGAATATTCAAGAAGAAATTAAGAAACGTCGTACCTTTGCCATCATCTCTCACCCAGACGCGGGGAAAACAACCATTACTGAGCAGTTGCTCTACTTTGGGGGTGAGATTCGTGAGGCTGGTACGGTAAAAGGGAAGAAAACAGGTACTTTTGCCAAGTCTGACTGGATGGATATCGAGAAACAACGTGGGATTTCTGTTACTTCATCTGTTATGCAATTTGACTACGACGGCAAGCGCGTGAATATCCTAGACACGCCAGGGCACGAGGACTTCTCAGAAGATACTTATCGTACCTTGATGGCGGTGGATGCTGCGGTCATGGTTGTGGACTCTGCCAAGGGTATCGAGGCGCAAACTAAGAAATTATTTGAGGTTGTCAAACACCGTGGTATTCCAGTCTTTACCTTTATGAACAAGCTAGACCGTGATGGTCGTGAGCCGCTGGACCTCTTGCAAGAATTGGAAGAAGTCTTGGGCATTGCTAGCTATCCGATGAACTGGCCAATCGGGATGGGGAAAGCCTTTGAGGGTTTGTATGACCTCTATAACCAACGCTTGGAGCTCTACAAAGGGGATGAACGTTTTGCTAGCCTAGAAGATGGGGACAAGCTTTTTGGAAGCAATCCTTTCTACGAGCAAGTTAAAGATGATATTGAACTGTTAAATGAAGCTGGGAATGAGTTTTCAGAGGAAGCTATTCTGGCTGGAGAATTGACGCCTGTCTTCTTCGGTTCAGCCCTGACAAACTTTGGTGTTCAGACCTTCCTTGAAACTTTCCTTAAGTTTGCTCCAGAGCCACATGGACACAAGAAAACAGATGGTGAAATTGTGGATCCTTATGATAAGGATTTCTCAGGATTTGTCTTTAAAATCCAAGCCAACATGGACCCTCGTCACCGTGACCGCATTGCCTTTGTCCGTATCGTATCAGGTGAATTTGAGCGTGGCATGAGCGTCAATCTGCCTCGTACTGGTAAGGGAGCTAAACTGTCGAATGTGACTCAGTTTATGGCGGAAAGTCGTGAGAATGTAACCAATGCCGTGGCAGGGGATATTATCGGGGTTTATGATACAGGTACTTATCAGGTTGGGGATACCTTGACAGTTGGGAAAAACAAGTTTGAATTTGAACCACTACCAACCTTTACTCCTGAAATTTTCATGAAAGTTTCTGCTAAAAACGTCATGAAACAAAAATCCTTCCACAAGGGAATCGAGCAATTGGTGCAAGAAGGAGCCATTCAGCTTTATAAGAATTACCAAACAGGCGAGTATATGCTGGGTGCTGTCGGTCAACTCCAGTTTGAAGTCTTTAAGCACCGTATGGAAGGCGAGTACAATGCAGAAGTAGTCATGAGCCCAATGGGTAAAAAGACTGTTCGTTGGATCAAGCCTGAGGACTTGGATGAACGGATGTCATCAAGCCGAAATATCTTGGCCAAAGACCGTTTTGACCAGCCAGTTTTCCTCTTTGAAAATGACTTTGCCCTCCGCTGGTTTGCGGACAAGTATCCGGATGTAGAATTGGAAGAGAAGATGTAGATCGCCAAAGTTACTTGATTGTGTAACAATCTAAGTAACTAACGCCAAGTTTCTATGGAACTTGGCTAGGCGCTCCACTAGTAAAGTTTTACGAATATTATCGATTCGTAAAACTTTACGTCGTAACGATTAGATAGTGTATGACCTAACTGCTTAACTAACTACATTTGGCAAATGAAATCGATTTGCCAGACTCCGTGTCGTAAGCTAACAATCGTTAACCGCTATGGCGGTCTACCTAAACGCTTCACTAGGAAAAATCCACGAATATTATTGATTCGTGGACTTTGCTGTCGTAAGGGTAAGGAAGCAAAGTGTCTGCCTGCCTCATTAACTGAATTTTACAAATGGAATCGATTCCCCAAACTCAGTGTCGTGGATAATGTGACAGTAAGGTATACTGCATCTTATCTCAATTTCCTGTGGAAAAGATGCTAAATTATAGAGCTTATTCGTTCTATTATTAACCTTTATGGTGATAACTTACAAATAAAAGAAAACTTCAGAGATTCACTTTTTGTGATTGGTCTGAAGTTTTCTTTTTTACTATCCATATTTCTGGTAAAAGTCAACTTTCACTTGGATGAAGGTTTTGGCTTCACGTAGGAGTTGAAGAAGGGTGGCACGGGTTTCAAATTCTTCTCTTGTCTTGGGTAGACTGCGGTTTCGGAAGACTTCTAGATAGCGTTCAATTTCATCTAGCAAATCAGAAGCAGGATTGGTCTGGCTAAGTTGCCCTGCAATTTTTGAAAAGAGTTGGGCTAAAATCAGGCTTTCACTGGCAGCTAGGTGACAGGTGTTGATCTGCTGGGCCATGTTTCTCAGGATACGACTTTGACGCTGTCTCATCTCAAAGTAGTGGATATGGTAGTCGGTCTGGTGAAAGAGGTGGTCAGAGTGATCCAAATAGACCAGTCTGAGGGCTTCTTCCAAAAGGGTGTCTAATTCTTCCACCAGCTGTGCTCGGTTTCGGCCGTCCCCTCTGGATAAGTAGTATTTGAAGCGTTGGAGGATATCTTTTAACTTTTCTTCGACTAGCGTGTGGTAGTGCTGGATTTTCTCTTCTCGTGAAGGCATGTAGAGATTGACAAGCAGGGCAAACCCTGTACCGATAGCAAAGAGAAGGAATTCATTGACTAGAAGGTCTGGAGAGGTTGATTCTTGTACCAAGAGATGGCTCACCAAAACAGTGCTTGGTGTGATGCCAATTTCCCAGCCCATCTTGTAGGCTAGAGGCACGTAGAGGGCAAGATAGAGGCCAAGGCTCCAGATATGAAATCCGCTCAAGTAAAAAGCCAGAACTCCGATAACCAAAGCTAGAAGCATGGAAAAGAGCCGATTGCGGGCCAGTTTTAAGGTACTTCTACGGGTATCAGATAGGCTCAAGAGAGCGATAATTCCAGCCGAAACTGCTGAGGAGAGATTGAGAAAATAAGCAAGCAGGCAGGCGAAGCAAGTGGCTAAGATGAGCTTGGTCGTACGTTGGCTAATAGACATAAGAATTTCCTAATAAGACTAGAATAAAAGCGGAAAAGACAAGACCTGAGCAGGCTTGTCTTTATAGATTATTTTTTACGGGCTGCTGCGTATTCGGCAACGGCAGTAAAGAGGACGTCTGTAGAAGAGTTGAGGGCTGTTTCACATGAGTCTTGGATGACCCCAATCACAAATCCAACCCCAACAACTTGCATGGCAATATCGTTAGAAATACCAAAAAGGCTACAAGCAACTGGGATGAGAAGGAGGGAACCTCCCGCAATACCAGAAGCACCACAGGCTGAGATAGCTGCTACTACACTGAGGACAAAGGCTGTCGCAAAGTCAACAGGGATTCCAAGAGTATTCACTGCAGCAAGGGTCAAAATGTTAATGGTAATCGCTGCTCCGGCCATGTTGATAGTAGAACCAAGTGGGATAGAAACAGAATAGGTATCTGGATCCAGTCCAAGGTCGTGACAAAGTTTCATGTTGACAGGGATGTTAGCTGCAGAACTACGAGTGAAGAAGGCTGTCACACCGCTGACACGCAAACATTTCCAAACGAGGGGATAAGGATTTCTCTTCATAAAGAGGAAGGCAATTAATGGATTGACTACTAGGGCCACAAAGAACATGGTTGTCACCAAGAGGGCAAGCAAGATTCCGTAGTTGGCTAGGCTTCCGATTCCTTTATCAGAAATGGTTTTGAAGACAAGTCCTAAGATTCCAAATGGAGCTAGGTTGATGATCCATTCTACAATTTTAGAAGTCACATCAGCCATAGTCTTGAGCAATTCTTTACTATTTTTGCTTGCTTCTCTCATGGCAATCCCGAAAACAACTGCCCATGAGAGGATACCGATGTAGTTGGCTGTGACAAGGGCATTGACTGGATTGTCAACCAATTTGAGTAAGAGATTGCTGAGGACCTGTCCAATCCCATCTGGTGGAGCAATATCGGTATTAGCGCTATTTAGGGTAATTTCAACAGGGACGATGAAACTTGCTAGTACAGCGATGAGGGCAGCGGCAAAAGTTCCTACCAAGTAAAGGAAGATAACCGTTTTCATATTGCTATCTTGTCCCTTTTGATGTTGGGAAAGGGCATTGGCAACGAGGGCAAAGACCAGAATCGGTGCGATGGCTTTGAGGCCACCAACAAAGAGATCTCCGAGCAGGCCAATTCCTGAAATGTTAGGAAGTGTCAGTCCTAGAGTTCCTCCAATAAGCATGCCAATCAAGATACGTTTGATCAGGCTTGCCTTATTCCAAGCATGAATGATTTTTTTCATAACAATCTCCTTTGTTGTGTAATGTTTATGATTATAGTATAAATATGAGCTAAAATCAAGAATTTTCTGTCTATTTTTGAAATTATTTTTGAATATTTATGGAGAATGACAGTTTATGAAAGTATGGTATAATAAATGAAAGGAGTTTTCTATGCAAGAATTTATTCAAACCTACCTCAATAAGCTTGATATTACAGCGATTATCGAGAATATTTTGACCAAGCTACTTTCTCTGTTATTCCTGTTTTTGCTCTTTTATATAGCTAAGAAACTGCTTCATACCATGGTGCAGAGAATTGTCAAACCTTCTCTAAAAATGTCTCGCCACGATGTCGGGCGTCAGAAAACCATCTCACGTCTGTTAGAAAATGTGTTTAATTATACCCTTTATTTCTTTTTACTTTACTGTATTTTGTCGATTTTAGGTTTGCCAGTTTCTAGTTTGCTTGCTGGAGCTGGGATTGCTGGGGTGGCTATTGGGATGGGGGCCCAAGGTTTTCTGTCTGATGTCATCAATGGATTTTTCATCCTCTTTGAACATCAACTGGATGTGGGAGATGAGGTCGTTTTGACAAATGGTCCCATTACTGTATCGGGCAAGGTTGTCAGCGTCGGTATTCGAACAACGCAACTCAGAGGAGAAGATCAGGTTCTACACTTCGTTCCCAATCGGAATATCACTGTCGTCAGCAATTTCTCTCGGACAGACCAGGCCTGAAATTTTAGCAGATTTATGGTACAATAGAAAGAGTTTGGTAAAGGAGAGAAGATGTTTTTAGAAAAACGGTTGGGCAATGGCTGTGCCTGGATTAACCTAGATTTGGACAAGTTGAAAAAACTAGAAGACCTTTCAGAAATCTACGGTTTGGACAAGGAAACCATTGAGTACGCACTGGATAGGAATGAGCGTGCCCACATGGATTATCACCGTGAAAATGGGACTGTGACCTTTATCTACAATGTCTTGAACTTGAAGAAGGACAAGGAATATTACGAAGCCTTTCCCATGACCTTTATCGTGGAACATCGTCGCCTGATTACCATTAGTAATACCAAGAACGCCTATGTCATTGAACAGATGACCCGTTATCTGGAGAGTCATGACACGCTTTCGATTTACAAGTTTCTCTTTGCCAGTCTGGAAATCATCAGCAATGCCTACTATCCTGTCATCGAGCAGATGGACAAGAGTAAGGATGAGGTCAATGGTCTCTTGCGTCAGCGGACGACCAAGAAGAACCTCTTTGCCCTTTCCGACTTGGAAACCGGTATGGTTTATCTTACTGCGGCTGCCAAGCAAAATCGCATGTTGCTAGAGCATATTCAAGGGCATGCCCTTTATCGCAGTTTTAACGAGATTGAGAGAGAACAGTTTGATGATGCCATGATTGAGGCTCATCAGCTGGTATCCATGACAGACTTGATTTCTCAAGTCCTCCAACAATTATCAGCATCTTACAACAACATCCTAAACAACAATCTGAATGATAATTTGACAACCTTGACCATCATTTCAGTCTTGCTGGCTGTTTTGGCAGTCGTGACAGGCTTTTTCGGAATGAATGTTCCCCTACCTTTAACAGATGAGCCCCATGCTTGGCTCTACATCAGCTTGGCCAGTGCAGGTTTGTGGATTATCCTGTCATTATTACTAAGGAAAATTGCGAAAAAAAGTTAAGAAAAGGAGCCAGAATGGCGATTGAAAATTACATGCCAGATTTTGCTGTGGAAGCAGTCTACGATCTGACAGTCCCAAGCCTGCAGGCGCAGGGAATCAAGGCTGTTTTGGTCGATTTGGACAATACCCTCATTGCTTGGAACAACCCTGATGGGACGCCAGAGATGAAGCAATGGCTACATGACCTTCGGGACGCGGGGATTCGCATTATCGTAGTGTCAAATAACACCAAAAAACGAGTTCAACGTGCAGTTGAGAAATTTGGGATTGATTACGTCTACTGGGCCTTGAAGCCCTTTACATTCGGAATAGACCGTGCTATGAAGGAATTTCACTATGAGAAAAGTGAAGTGGTCATGGTGGGCGACCAGCTTATGACAGATATACGAGCAGCCCACCGTGCAGGCATTCGCTCGATTTTAGTCAAACCCTTGGTCCAACATGACTCTATCAAAACGCAGATTAACCGAGCTCGTGAGCGCCGTGTTATGCGAAAAATCACTGAAAAGTACGGACCGATTACATATAAAAAAGGAATTTAACTATGGAAGAAATTCTCTGTATTGGTTGTGGAGCAACCATTCAGACGACAGACAAGGCTGGACTTGGATTTACTCCTCAGTCAGCACTTGAAAAAGGCTTGGAGACTGGAGAAGTCTATTGCCAACGCTGTTTCCGTCTCCGCCACTACAATGAAATCACAGATGTCCAGTTGACGGACGATGATTTCCTCAAGCTCTTGCACGAAGTGGGAGATAGTGATGCCTTGGTAGTCAATGTCATTGATATCTTTGACTTTAATGGCTCTGTCATCCCAGGCTTACCACGTTTTGTATCAGGAAATGATGTCCTCTTGGTTGGAAATAAAAAAGATATCTTGCCCAAGTCAGTTAAACCGGGCAAGATTAGCCAGTGGCTCATGGAACGTGCCCACGAAGAAGGTCTTCGCCCAGTCGATGTCGTCCTAACTTCAGCACAGAATAAGCACGCTATTAAGGAAGTCATTGACAAGATTGAACACTACCGTAAGGGCCGTGATGTCTATGTGGTCGGTGTAACCAACGTTGGAAAATCAACTCTAATCAACGCTATTATCCAGGAAATTACGGGTGACCAGAATGTCATCACGACTTCGCGTTTCCCAGGGACAACCTTGGACAAGATTGAGATTCCGCTTGACGATGGATCTTATATCTACGATACACCGGGGATTATCCACCGTCACCAGATGGCACATTACTTGACTGCTAAAAATCTCAAGTATGTCAGCCCTAAAAAGGAAATCAAGCCCAAAACCTATCAGCTTAACCCTGAGCAAACCCTGTTTTTAGGTGGTTTGGGACGCTTTGACTTTATATCAGGAGAAAAGCAAGGTTTCACAGCTTTCTTTGACAATGAACTCAAACTCCACCGTACCAAGCTAGAAGGCGCTAGTGCTTTCTATGACAAGCACCTCGGAACCCTGCTAACCCCACCAAATAGCAAGGAAAAAGAAGATTTCCCAAAACTAGTCCAACATGTCTTTAACATCAAGGACAAGACAGACCTAGTCATCTCAGGCCTAGGCTGGATTCGCGTAACAGGCACCGCCAAAGTCGCCGTCTGGGCACCCGAAGGCGTCGCCGTCGTCACACGAAAAGCAATTATTTAAAACAAAATCGCTGAGCGAACAAAGTGAGCTCATATAGCGATAGTTATTGCCGTGGTGTCTTGCCAATCTGTAGATTGGCAAAGGGCACAATTGAGACCAAGGCTCAATGGTGAGGTCAGGAAATCCATTTTTCAAAGATGAGATCTTTGGAAAATTAGTTCCGACCGTCCCTCACCACCTAAAATAACTATCAAAAAACAAGGAAGAAAATTATGTCATTAACATCAAAACAACGTGCCTTCCTCAACAGTCAGGCACACACCCTCAAACCTATCATCCAAATTGGAAAAAATGGTCTCAACGACCAAATCAAAACAAGCGTCCGTCAAGCACTTGATGCTCGTGAATTGATTAAAGTAACGCTCTTGCAAAATACAGATGAAAACATCCACGAAGTAGCTGAAATCTTGGAAGAAGAAATCGGTGTGGATACAGTCCAAAAAATCGGACGCATTTTGATTTTGTTTAAACAATCTAGCAAGAAAGAAAATCGCAAGATTTCTAAAAAAGTCAAAGAAATCTAAAGAACTACTCCAAACAACTGTTTTTACAGAGAAATAAAGGAGACTAGCCTATGGCAATCGAATTATTGACTCCCTTTACCAAGGTAGAGTTGGAGCCAGAAATCAAGGAGAAAAAACGCAAGCAAGTCGGGATTTTAGGGGGGAATTTTAACCCTGTTCACAATGCCCATCTCATTGTTGCGGATCAAGTACGCCAGCAGTTGGGATTGGACCAGGTTCTGCTCATGCCTGAATACCAACCTCCTCACGTAGACAAAAAGGAAACCATCCCTGAGCACCACCGTCTCAAAATGCTTGAATTAGCGATTGAGGGAATAGAAGGTCTAGCTATTGAAACCATTGAATTGGAGCGCAAGGGCATTTCCTATACCTACGACACCATGAAGATTTTAACAGAGAAGAATCCAGATACGGATTATTACTTTATCATCGGTGCCGACATGGTGGACTATCTGCCTAAGTGGTACCGAATTGATGAACTAGTCGATATGGTTCAGTTTGTTGGGGTTCAGCGCCCACGCTACAAGGCAGGGACTTCTTATCCCGTTATCTGGGTGGATGTGCCTCTCATGGATATCTCGTCCAGCATGGTGCGTGACTTCCTTGCCCAAGGTCGGAAACCCAACTTTCTCCTACCTCAGCCAGTGCTAGACTACATCGAGAAGGAGGGGCTCTACTGATGGCCTATCAAGACTATATCAACTGCTCTCGCGAGGCTTTGTTGGAAAAAATGGCAGAGCTTCTACCTGAAAAACGTTTAACCCACTGCTTGGGTGTAGAGCGTGCAGCCATAGAATTAGCAGAGAGATTCGGAGTCGATACCGAGAAAGCAGGACTAGCAGGTCTTCTTCATGACTATGCTAAAAAGCTGTCAGATCAGGAATTTTTGGATTTGATTGACCGTTATCAGCTAGATCCTGACCTCAAAAACTGGGGCAATAATGTCTGGCATGGCATGGTTGGCATCTACAAGATTCAGGAAGATTTGAAATTACAAGACTCTGAAATTCTGCGAGCCATTGAAATCCATACAGTCGGTGCTGGTCAGATGACAGACCTAGACAAAGTCATCTACGTTGCAGACTATATCGAGCATAACCGTGCCTTTCCAGGAGTAGATGTGGCGCGTGAAATTGCTGAGCTATCGCTCAATAAGGCAGTGGCCTACGAAACAACTCGTACCGTGGAGCATCTAGCTTATCAGGGATTTCCCATCTATCCCCAAACCCTTGAAACCTATAACGCCTTTGTGTACTATTTGAAAGAGGACTAAATGAACGAAAAAGAATTACTAGAACTAGTCGTGAAAGCGGCTGATGAGAAACGTGCGGAGGATATCCTCGCACTTGATGTACAAGAATTGACCAGCGTGACGGACTACTTTGTTATCACTAGCTCGATGAATAGCCGTCAGTTGGACGCTATCGCTGATAACATCCGTGAAAAAGTAGCTGAAGCAGGCTTTAAAGGAAGTCATATCGAAGGTGATGCAGCAGGAGGCTGGGTTTTGCTGGACCTAGGTTCTGTTGTCGTGCATATCTTCTCAGAAGAAATGCGTGCCCACTACAACCTAGAGAAGCTATGGCATGAGGCAGAGTCAGTAGATATTTCAGAAGCTCTTGCTTAGAAGACGAACTCAGTTGTAGCCAACTGGGTTTTATTTGCTTATTTTAGAAAATTGGATAGAAAGGTATAGGGCGAGTGGTGTTTGCCATGGAGGCTCTTGGTATCATGATTATGGCAACTTATGAAACCTTTGCGGCTGTTTACGATGCTGTGATGGATGATAGTTTATACGATAAATGGACGGATTTTTCTCTGCGTCATTTGCCTAAGACCAAGGAGAGAAAGAAGCTCTTGGAATTGGCTTGTGGGACAGGCATCCAGTCTGTTCGCTTTTCTCAGGCTGGTTTTGATGTGACTGGACTTGACTTGAGCGCAGATATGCTGAAGATTGCTGAGAAGAGAGCGACTTCAGCCAAGCAAAAGATTGATTTTATTGAAGGCAATATGTTGGATTTGTCCAAGGTGGGTCAATACGACTTTGTCACTTGTTATTCGGACTCTATCTGCTACATGCAGGATGAGGTGGAGGTAGGAGACGTCTTTAAGGAAGTGTATAATGCCCTCAATGAAGATGGAGTTTTCATCTTTGATGTGCATTCGACCTATCAGACGGATGAGGTTTTTCCAGGCTATTCCTATCATGAAAATGCGGAAGATTTCGCCATGCTCTGGGATACCTACGAGGATGCGGCGCCTCACTCCATTGTGCATGAGCTGACATTCTTTATCAAGGAAGCGGATGGTTCCTTTAGTCGCCACGATGAAGTGCATGAGGAGCGGACCTATGAGGTCTTGACCTATGATATCTTGTTGGAACAGGCTGGATTCAAGTCTTTCAAACTCTATGCAGACTTTGAGGACAAGGAGCCAACAGAGACAAGTACCCGTTGGTTTTTTGTGTGTGAGAAGTAAACCAAATATTGTTAATCTTATGCTTAGGAGGTAAGGGAAAATGAATATACCAGTACCATTTGGTGATATTCTTGAAAAAGAAGTAATTACCAATATACCCAAAATTTATCAAAAGTTAAAGCAAATTTATAAGGACTTACAGTTTAAAACAGAAGAGGAGTTAGGTGTTGTTTATCAGAACTATTTAAAATTTACTTATGATAAATATTCTAAAGTTAAAACATTGCTTTATAAAAACGAAGGTAAGTTTATATATGATTTCTATGAACATGTTTATTTGAGTAGTGCTGATTTAGAAAAGCTAGAAACTGATAATACTGAGCAGATTTTTAATAAGTCGTCTAATATTATTTTGACAGGAACTGGTGGGATTGGTAAATCAATGCTTGTAAAACATATTTTTATCAACCAAATACAACAAGCTACATCAATTCCAATCTTTATTGAATTAAAATCTCTTAATGATTTTGAGTTTTTGGACAATAGGTTAATTGATTTTATTTATCAAGAGATTCGAAACCATCATTTAGATTTAGAAAAGCAATATTTTGAGGTGACTTTAAATGCTGGAAGATATACAATAATTTTTGACGGATTAGACGAAGTAAATCCGTCAAAACGTTCGTGGTTGGATAGAGAGATTAAAGAGTTTGTAACTTTATACAATGAAAATCGGTATGTTTTATCTTCAAGACCGTCTGAGGAATTTATAGGATGGAATCAATTTATTGAGTATGAAATTAGTAAAATGGATAAGGTGCAGGCACTAGCTTTAATCAATAAACTGAATTATGATGAAAAAGTAAAAAAACGTTTTCATAAAGAATTAAAAGATCGTTTATATGATACTCATAAATCTTTTGCCTCTATCCCACTCTTGTTAACGATTATGTTAATGACTTATGAAGCTGGGGCTTCTATTCCAAATAATTTAACTGATTTTTATAATCAGGCCTTTTATACATTGTACCAAAGACATGATGCATCTAAATCAGGATACAAAAGAGAACTAAAAGCAAAATTAACCCCTGAGGAATTTCGAAATATATTAGCCTACATTGGTTTGAAAACATTCTTTGATGGGAAAGTAGATTTCGATAGAACTACACTTGATGATATAATTACTAGATATTGTTTAAAAAATAACTTTGAATTAAAGACGAATGATATAGTTTATGATGCGACTCACAGTGCTTGCATGATGCTTCAAGAAGGTGTTAGTTTAAAGTTCTCTCATCGTTCTTTCCAAGAATACTTTGCTGCAGTAGGTATTAATCAACTAGATGATAAACTTCAAAGACAGATATTAGTTAAGTGGTCTGAAGCAGATAGAAATAATATTAGATCCCACAGAACTTTTATGAATGCACTTTTCACGATACAGAAAGAAAGGACTTTCAAAAATTTATGTATTCCAATTATAGAAAGTATGGATGAAAAGTATAGGAAAATGGGAGATATCACAGAGAGAATTAGTACATGTTTTAAATACTTTATTTGTAGCAAAGACAGTAGAGAAAATAAACTAGAATTAGGATTTTCACTAACAAATGAAGTTTATTTCTACTTCAGTTTGCAATTTTTAATATTTGATAATATGGGCGTAAATATTTTGTCAATAAGTGATTTTGAAAGTATAAAAAAATTAGAGGCTAGTATAGTATCTAATTGGAAGATAGATGAAAGAAAAAATTATAACATGTTGACAGATGATGAAAAATGTTTAATAAATAAGTGGGTAAATGGCTGGTATTTTAGTAGACACAATTACTTAAAAGAATGGTCAATTAAATTCATTGAGGAAACAACCACTCAAAAACGGAGTCTACAAAATATAATAGATTCAATTTGATATTAAAAAAGGGGTAGCAAATGACCATCACAGGTATTATCGCGGAGTTCAATCCTTTTCATAATGGCCATAAATACCTGCTAAATCAGGCTGAGGGGTTGAAAATCGTAGCCATGTCTGGAAATTTCATGCAACGAGGAGAGCCTGCTATCGTAGACAAGTGGACTCGGGCCCAGATGGCGTTGGAAAACGGAGCGGATATTGTAGTGGAATTGCCCTTTTTAGTCAGTGTTCAGGCGGCAGATTTCTTTGGCCAAGGAGCTGTGGATATCTTGTCTCGCTTGGGGATTGATAGGCTAGCATTTGGGACGGAGGAAGTTCTGGATTACCAGAAAATCTCTGACTTATACACAGAGAAAGGTGCTGAGATGGAGAATTTTGTGGAAAATCTGCCTGATTCTCTTTCTTATCCCCAGAAAACCCAGGCCATGTGGAAGGAATTTGCTGGTCTTGATTTTTCAGGCAATACGCCTAATCATGTCCTTGCTCTGGCTTATGCCAAGGCAGTTGCTGGACGAAACATCAAGTTGCATCCGATTCAGCGTCAGGGGGCGGGTTATCATTCTGTGGACAAGGATGTGGACTTTGCTTCGGCGACAGCCCTTCGTCAGCACCAAAGGGACAAAGATTTCTTAGAACGCTTTATGCCATCTATTGCCATCTTTGAGGAGGCGAGTAAGGTGATCTGGGAAGACTATTTTCCCTTACTCCGCTACCAAATCTTGTCAAATCCAGACCTAACCACCATCTATCAGGTTAATCAAGAAATGGCAGTGCGCATCAAAGATGCTATCAAGACGGCTCAGTCTCTAGAAGAATTGGTCGAGGAGGTTGCCACCAAGCGGTACACCAAAGCGCGTGTCAGACGCCTCTTGACCTATATCTTGGTGCAGGCTAGAGAAAGTTTCTTGCCAGAAGCCATCCATGTCCTTGGCTTTACCGAAAAAGGCAGACAACATCTCAAGTCTCTGAAAGGGCAGGTTAATTTAGTCAGCCGAATTGGTAAAGAACCATGGGATACCATGACCCAAAAAGCAGACCGAATTTACCAACTAGGAAATCCAAGTATAGCAGAGCAGAATTTTGGAAGAGTGCCCATTAGAATAGAAAAGAACTAGAATATGGATAGAATAAAAGAACCTACTAAAAGTTGTTAGGAAACGACTTTTAGTGGGTTCTTTTCTTTGTTGTCCTTCGCTATAAAGTATTGAATATTTTATAAATTTGCTCTATTAGAAGCCTTGTTTATTCATTGAAAGCTTCCTTACCATCTATATTTATTTGATATTTTTTACAATTTCATTAAAGGAGGATATAATTTTTCCTTGTTTCTCTTTGGGTAACTTTGTTAGGTTGTCGAAAAGTATTTCTAGGGAGTCTTCACTCTCTGAGTCGTATTCTTGTAGCTTAAGGAAGTCTTTTCTTTCTGTATCATATCCTTGTAGGTTAAAGAATTCTTCTACAGTAATACCTAATGCTTTGATTACCGATTCAAGAGTTTTTATCTTAAAATCATATTTCATATTTTCCATGTTTTGAATTGCCTTGATACCCAAGCCAGCTAATTCTGATAATTTCTCTTGACTTAATCTCTGTTCTTTTCGACATTCACGGATTCGAAAAGCTATATGTTTTTGTAATCTATCATGTTTCATGCTATATATCATTTTACTATCTATTTTCTTTAAAAATAAGTACAGCAAACTATACAAAATAAGAAAAGTATGGTAAAGTGGTATAAAAATAATAAATAGATTGAAAACCATACAATCGGAATTTATATTAAGATTGATTCTAGGTTAAAAGATAGAGAGAAGATAGTAGTCATAGTCGCAATTGATTCAGCTACAAGTAAGGGATTTGTTAGTCTGATCGACACTCGAAAATAGTATTTTGAACTATTTGTGTCTAGTTTTCTATATAAAAGTAAAAAAGAAAGCCTTGCGCCTTCTTAAAAAATTATGGGAAATCTAATGATTGTAAATGATAAAGAAGCAAATCAGAACATCTGTTATTTGACTTCTTTGAGAATGAGTATCAAGGCATCTAAGACTCGGGAACGTTGTTCTGTTGGAAGAGTTTTTAATTCATCAATAAGTAGAGAAATTTTGGGGTCTTCTTCTTTTAACTGTATATCAAAGAATGTATCTAAATCTACTTCTAATGCTTCCATTACTTTCTCTAGCGTTTGAATTTTTAAGTTAGTTGAAAGATTTTCTAATTTGTAGATATAATTAGTACCCAAATCAGCCATCTCTTCTAGTTGTTCTTGAGTATATCCTCTTTCTAAACGTAATAGACGGATTCTTTTAGAGATGTAATCTTGAAGATTGCTTTTGTTATTTGTCATGTAGTACCTCGCTACTTACATGATACAGTCAAAATGGTACAAATTTTAGACTTTTTAAAGTTATTTTATATATAAACAACCTTCAAAGGTTATTTTATGATATAATAAGTTTATAAAGAAAAAAGAGGAAACAATATGAAAAAATCAACAATCGTAATGACAGCAGCAATTGCAGCAGCATCCCTATCCCACACAGTAGGAGCAGAAGAAGTCGCTCCAAAACCAGTGAATGTGGAAGCGCCAAAGGCGGAGGTTGTGGAAACAACTACTCCTGCGGTGGCGACAAAAGAAGAGGTTGCTACAAAAGAAGCAGAAGCTAAGAAAGCGGATCAAGAAGTAGAGGAAACAAAACAGGCGGTCAAAGATGCCAAACGTGCTACCAATGAAGCGGATTCTCTTGTCAATGAGAAAACAGACGCTGTGAAAAAGGCGGAAGACTTTGCGAAGAAGGCAAGTCCAGCCGTTATTGCAGAAGCAGAAAAAGAAGTTGTGAAGGCTGAGTCTGCTGTTCCTGCAAAAGAGGAAAACGTTAAACAGGCAGAAACAAAAGCTACAGAAGCAAATCAAGCGGTATCTTCACAAAAAGCGGTTGTAGCAGAAAAAGAAGCTACACAAAATGAAAAAGAAAAAGCACTTACAAGTGCCACAGAAGCGGTTCAAATCGCCACAGACGCAGTTAATGGCAAAGGCTTGGAAAATGCCAAGGAAGCACAAAAAGAAGCCGTAGAAGCGGAAAAAACAAGCAAACAAGCGCAAACAAATGCAGAAACTGCCTTAAGAAATGCAGAGAAAGCAAATCAAGTAACAAATGCGCAAATCAAGAATACACAAGCAGATATTGCTACAAAAACCCAAGCGGTATCAGATGCCAAAGCAGAACAACAAAATGCAGACAAAGCAGTAACAGACCTAACTGCTGAATATAACCAAGCGGTATCTGCTTTGAAAGCTATTCAAAATACAAAACAAGGTACAATTACATTAGCTCCTAAGTTTATTGAAGCTGTAAAAGCTCGCGTAGCTCTCTTGAAAGCTGTTGAAAATGGAGAATATAATGATCGTTTAGATGAAGTTCCTGTTAAGTTTAAAGAAACTCGTGCAGAAATCTTGAAAACACAATTAGAGAATGCTAAAATCAATCATTTTGTACCTGTAGAGTCTGATTCTAAAGATACTAAGAAATATGATTTGAATAATCTACCAGAAGATTTTAAACGTGATTTGACTCTCTATGCAGCCGACCTAACCAATCAAATGCGTCGTCAACTTGGTTTGTCTGATGTGAAAGTAACTGAGGATTCATTCCATTTTGCAGATAAAATTGCACGTGAATATGAAAAAGACGGTGTTACTCCTGAGTTGCTAGATAGCTATGCTAGTAAAAAAGATGGTCATGGTCATTATGCAATTGGTATTAACAGAGTTGCTAAATCTTATAATTTGGATAATGGTATGACTGAAGAAGAACGTAAAGAAGGGGAGACTCGCGGTCTTCAAACTTACGAAAATTCAGTAGCTTTTGTGGGTTATACTAACGCAGGTAAGCCTGTAACTAGTTTAACTAAATCTGAGATTCGTAGTCGTCTTTATGAGTCATTAATCTCATTTGTATCAACAGAGAATGATTATGGTCATACTCGTGGTACACTCGGATTCGAAAAAGGTAACACTACGCTCTATTACGGTGGTGCTTCTATGAGTCATGAAGCAAACATGTATATCGTACACACAGTACCCGGTATCCCAGAAACATTCATGGCTAACTCAACTTTTAGTCGTACAGAAGTGGAAAATCCATATACTAAAGCTAGAGACACAGATAGTGTTAAAAAAGCTGAGGCTTTGGTAGCTACTAAAAAAGCAGAAAAAGCCCAAGCAGAACAAACTCTTAAAACTGCTAATCAAGCTGTAACCGAAGCAGAAACTGCATTGCAAACTGCAAATTCAAACTTGAAATCTCAAGAAGCTCAACTTAAAGATACAGTAGCTTTGAAACAAGCTCTTCAATCTGCTACAACCACTCATAATCAAGCCGTTGTCGCTCTTTCAAATGCCAATGCTTTGGTTGCTACCTTGTCTGCTACAAAGGCAGATAAAGAAGCGAAATTGGCAGAGTTGAAAGCAACTGCAAAACAAGCAGAGAAAGAATTGAACCAAGCCAAAGCAGAAACAAAAGCAGAGAAAGCAACTCTTTCTTCTCTTCAAGAGAAAGCAGAAGAAGCTACTCAAGCGGTATCAGTTGCCAAAGAAGCACTTAACCAAGCAAAAGCACAAGTTACTTCTTCAAAAGAGTTGGTTCAAGATTTGAAAGTTGCTGCAAAAGAGCTTGAAACTCGCAAGGCAGAGTTGAAAGACGCAGAAGAAGCACTCAAAGAAGCAAAAGCAAACCAAGCAACTGCACAAGAAACGCTTGAAGCAAAAGAAAAAGTAGCCAAAGAAGCGAATAAGGCTTATGCAGTAGCAAAAGCAAGTTATGAAGCAGAACAGGCTCGTCTTCAAGCAGAAGAATTGAAGAAACATCCTGTAGCAGATAAGGGTATCCCAGAAGTTCGTCCAGCTCTTCCAGAGTTCGTACTTCCAACAATTCCATCTGTTCCAAGCACTCCTAGCGTTCCTAGCGCACCTGTTGCTCCTGTAGTTCCAGTTGTTTCATCAACTCCACGTGTTGAAGTTCCTGTTGTGAATAACAATGGTGGGGTGTCTGGCCAAGATAAAGCCAAAGTAGATGTAGTTGCCAAACAAAAAACGGAAACTAAGACTACAAAAGATTCTCAAGCTGGTAACTGGATTGAGTCAGCTGGTCGCTGGTGGTATCAGCACGAAGATGGTTCATACACTACTAACGGTTGGGAACTAATTAAGGGTAGATGGTACTACTTTGATAATACGGGCTGGATGCAAACTGGTTGGGTCAAAACTGGTGGCTCATGGTATTACTTGAATGAAACAGGTTCACTGGCTACAGGCTGGGTCAAAGACAATGGCACATGGTACTATCTTAAAGAAAATGGTAAAATGGCTACTGGTTGGGTAAAAGATAATGATACATGGTATTATCTTGATAGCGCTGGAGCTATGGAAACAGGCTGGTTTACAGTTTCTGGTAAATGGTACTATGCCTATAGCTCAGGAGCTTTAGCAGTGAATACTATTACACCAGATGGCTATACGGTCAATGCCAATGGTGAGTGGGTATAAAGGATTACATGAAGAAGGTAAATGATGAATTTGAAGCTTTGATAGTGCCCCTTTTGAAGAGCGACTGGAACAGTATTCAAGAAACTCTGAGAATCGCTCAAAATAAGGAACTTTCTGACAAAATCTTACGAGGAATGGCCCAAATTTGCGCAGGACATTAGTCTAATTTACAGAGAATACCTGAGTGAAATCTTGTTATCGTTAGAAACAAACTTTTTGTATTTAATGATTATTAGGAAGTCTACTGCAAAGTAGGCTTTTTCTCAAATCTTTACTAAACTAGGATTTCTAAGAAATAGAGATTGTGCCAATAAATTATAGGTATCTAAACTCCAATTTCCCCAAAACATATTCTATTTTAGGTTTGTGAAAATCACTTTTTTATGGTAGAATGTAAAAGAATGTATGTCATTCGGAATAACAATAAAATGAGGTAAAAACATGGAAATCATGTCGCTTGCGATTGCTGTTTTTGCCGTCATCATTGGTTTAGTCATTGGATATGTCAGCATCTCAGCCAAGATGAAATCATCTCAGGAAGCTGCGGAGTTGATGCTTTTAAATGCTGAACAAGAAGCAACTAATTTACGTGGACAAGCTGAACGTGAAGCGGATTTACTTGTTAATGAAGCCAAACGTGAAAGCAAGTCTCTTAAAAAAGAAGCACTATTGGAGGCCAAAGAAGAAGCCAGAAAATACCGTGAAGAAGTGGACGCTGAATTCAAATCAGAACGTCAAGAACTCAAACAAATCGAAAGTCGTTTGACAGAGAGAGCTACTAGCCTTGACCGTAAGGACGACAATTTGACGAGTAAAGAACAAACACTTGAACAAAAAGAACAAAGTATTTCTGATAGAGCGAAAAACCTTGATGCGCGTGAAGAGCAATTAGAGGAAGTCGAAAGACAAAAAGAAGCAGAACTAGAGCGTATTGGTGCTCTGTCTCAGGCAGAAGCACGAGATATTATCTTGGCACAGACAGAGGAGAACTTGACCAAGGAGATTGCTAGCCGTATTCGTGAAGCTGAGCAAGAGGTCAAGGAACGTTCTGACAAAATGGCCAAGGACATCTTGGTTCAAGCTATGCAACGTATCGCTGGTGAATATGTGGCGGAGTCAACAAACTCAACGGTTCATCTACCAGACGATACTATGAAGGGACGCATTATTGGTCGTGAAGGTCGTAACATTCGTACCTTTGAAAGTTTGACAGGGGTTGATGTGATTATCGACGATACACCAGAAGTGGTAACCTTGTCAGGTTTTGACCCGATTCGTCGCGAAATTGCCCGTATGACCATGGAAATGTTGCTCAAAGATGGTCGTATTCATCCAGCTCGTATCGAAGAGTTGGTTGAGAAAAATCGTCAAGAGATTGACAATAAGATTCGTGAATACGGTGAGGCTGCCGCCTATGAAATTGGTGCGCCAAACCTTCATCCAGACTTGATGAAGATTATGGGACGTTTGCAGTTCCGTACTTCTTATGGACAAAATGTCTTGCGCCATTCGATTGAGGTTGCTAAGCTGGCTGGTATTATGGCCAGCGAACTTGGCGAAAATGCGGCTCTGGCCCGTCGTGCAGGGTTCCTTCACGATATCGGGAAAGCCATTGACCGTGAGGTTGAAGGTAGCCACGTTGAAATCGGTATGGAATTGGCCCGTAAGTACAAGGAACATCCAGTTGTGGTCAATACCATTGCTAGCCACCACGGTGATGTCGAAGCTGAAAGCGTGATTGCAGTGATCGTTGCTGCAGCAGATGCCTTGAGTGCAGCCCGTCCAGGTGCTCGTAGTGAGTCTCTTGAAAGTTACATCAAGCGTCTCCATGATTTGGAAGAAATTGCTAACGGCTTTGAAGGAGTACAAACTAGCTTTGCCCTTCAAGCAGGACGTGAAATTCGTATCATGGTCAATCCAGGACAAATCAAGGACGACAAAGTCACAATCTTGGCTCACAAAGTTCGTGAGAAAATAGAAAACAATCTCGATTACCCAGGAAATATCAAGGTAACCGTGATTCGCGAGCTTCGTGCAGTAGATTATGCTAAATAAATAAGAAAGAGCAGTTGAAAAATTACTGCTTTTTTGTTACACTAGATAGAAAGACTGTAGAAGGATAGTTTGCGCAAATTGCTACTATCTGAAGGGAAATCTTATTTTATTTTTACAGACTGACTAAAAGGAGACACAATGGCAGACCGAGGCTTACTAATCGTTTTTTCTGGTCCTTCAGGGGTTGGAAAAGGAACGGTTAGAAGAGAGATTTTTGAGAGTTCTGAAAACCAATTTCAATACTCTGTATCGATGACGACACGCGCACAACGTCCTGGAGAAGTGGACGGTGTTGACTATTTCTTCCGTACTCGTGAAGAGTTTGAAGAGCTGATTCGTCAAGGACAGATGTTGGAATACGCAGAATATGTCGGCAACTACTATGGAACTCCTCTGACCTATGTCAATGAAACCTTGGACAAGGGAATCGATGTTTTCCTTGAAATTGAAGTTCAGGGCGCTCTTCAGGTCAAGAAAAAGGTTCCAGATGCTGTCTTTATCTTCCTGACACCACCAGATTTGGATGAATTGCAAGATCGTTTGGTAGGTCGTGGAACAGACAGTGCAGAAGTGATTGCCCAACGAATCGAAAAAGCCAAGGAAGAAATTGCCCTCATGCGTGAGTATGATTATGCGATTGTCAATGATCAGGTGCCCCTAGCTGCTGAGCGTGTCAAACGTGTGATCGAAGCAGAGCACTTCCGTGTGGATCGTGTCATTGGTCACTATCAGGAGATGTTACCAAAATCTCCAACTACCCGATAAAATTTAGAAAATAGGTACAAGCAAATGATGTTAAAACCCTCTATTGATACCTTGCTCGACAAGGTTCCTTCAAAATATTCACTCGTAATCTTGGAAGCAAAACGTGCCCACGAATTGGAAGCAGGTGCGCCAGCAACTCAAGGTTTCAAGTCTGAAAAATCAACTCTTCGCGCTTTAGAAGAAATCGAATCAGGAAACGTTACAATTCACCCAGATCCAGAAGGAAAACGTGAAGCAGTGCGTCGCCGTATCGAAGAAGAAAAACGCCGCAAAGAAGAAGAAGAAAAGAAAATCAAAGAGCAAATCGCTAAAGAAAAAGAAGATGGTGAAAAAATTTAAGGTTGGGGGGACTCAATCTTATTTTTTCTATTGCAAGAATGTACTGACAAGGAGGAGGTGAGAAGATGGCTATAGCCAAGATTATCGTGGATGTGCCTTTGATGCAGACGGACCAGCCCTATAGTTATAGGATTCCTGAGGAATTTGAGGGAATGCTGGAAGTTGGGATGAGGGTTCATGTGCCATTTGGTAAGGGCAATCGCCTGATTCAAGGGATTGTTCTTGGTTTGGAGTCCCAATCAGATGAAGAAGAGATGGAGCAAGATTTAAAAGATATTGCCGAGGTGTTGGATTTTTCTCCTGTTCTCACGCAAGAACAACTCTGGTTGGCTGAGGAGTTACGCAAGTCCGTCTTCTCCTACAAAATCTCCATTCTCAAGGCTATGTTACCGGGATTTCTGAACTCCAGCTATGACAAGATTCTCTATCCTATGGAAGGGCTGAGTCAGGAAGATCGAGAGCGCTTGTTTGGTTCAGAGGATTCGCTTGCCTTTTCTTCACTAGACCTTGTCAAACAAGCCAAAATGATGCGTTTGACCAGAAAAGGTTTGCTTGGTCTGGAATATCAGGCGATCGATCAAAAGAAGGTCAAGACCCAGTCTTGGTATGAGGTAGATCTTGCTCAATTAGAAAGTGTAGAGATTTCTACACGCGCCAAGAAAAAATTAGAACTGAGAGACTATTTGCTGTCTCATCCTGAGAGTGATACCTTGGCTAGCTTGTTAGAGTCCTACTCGCGGGAGCAAGTCAACTTCTTTGTCGAACAAGGTGCTGTGACCATAGTCCAAAAGGAAGTGCAACGCTCGGCTGCTTATTTTGAAGGCATTGAGGCAAGTCGGCCTTTGGAGTTGAATCCAGAGCAAAGACAGGCGCGTGATGTGGTTGTGAGTGCTATTGGCAGTCACCAGCCTCCCTTCCTCCTTCAAGGGATTACAGGAAGTGGGAAGACCGAGGTTTACTTGCAGATTATCCAAGGAGCCTTGGACAAGGGCAAGACAGCTATTTTGCTGGTTCCTGAGATTTCCCTGACTCCACAAATGACGGAGCGTTTTATAGCACGTTTTGGGGACAAGGTGGCTATTCTTCACTCGGGCTTGTCCAATGGTGAAAAGTATGATGAATGGCGCAAGGTGGAACGAGGCGATGCCCAAGTTGTTGTGGGTGCCAGATCGGCCATCTTTGCTCCGCTGAAGAATCTAGGTGTCATGATTATCGATGAGGAGCATGAAGCGACTTATAAGCAGGACAGCAATCCACGCTACCATGCCAGAGAGGTAGCTATTTTACGGGCCCAGTATAATCAAGCGGCCTTGGTCCTTGGTTCAGCGACACCAAGTCTGGAAAGTCGTGCGCGGGCTGGAAAAGGCGTTTATCAACACTTACGTCTGACCCAACGCGCCAATCCTCTAGCCACGATTCCTGAGGTTCAAGTGATTGATTTTCGGGACCATATCGGACAAAATGAGACGTCAAACTTTACACCGCCTTTGCTGGAAGCCATTCAAGACCGTCTGGCTAAAAAAGAACAGGTGGTTCTCATGCTCAATCGCCGTGGTTATTCTAGTTTTGTCATGTGTCGAGAGTGTGGGACGGTGGATACGTGTCCCAACTGTGATATTTCCTTGACCTTGCACATGGATACCAAGACTATGAACTGCCATTATTGTGGTTTTTCAAAGGACATTCCTCAGGTCTGTCCTAACTGTAAGAGTCGCAGTATTCGTTACTATGGGACAGGGACTCAAAAGGCTTATGACGAGCTGGCGGAGCTTTTTCCTCAGGCACGTATTCTGCGCATGGATGTGGATACGACTCGTAAGAAAGGCAGTCACCAAGCTCTTCTTGATCAGTTTGGACGAGGAGAAGCGGATATTTTGCTTGGAACTCAGATGATTGCCAAGGGTTTGGATTTTCCCAATGTTACCCTAGTAGGAGTTCTTAATGCGGATACAGCTTTGAATCTGCCTGATTTCCGTTCTTCTGAGAGAACCTTCCAGCTCTTGACTCAGGTAGCAGGTCGGGCAGGTCGGGCTGAAAAAGCGGGTCAGGTCTTGATCCAGTCTTACAATCCGCAGCACTATGCTATTCGATTTGCCAAGGATCAGGACTACGAAGGTTTCTATGCCTATGAAATGGGAATTAGACGACAACTTGGCTATCCGCCTTACTATTTCACCATTGGCATTACCCTTTCTCACAAGAAAGAAGAAGAGGTGGTCAAACGTGCCTATGAAGTCATGAACATTTTGCGGTCAGGTTTGTCCGAAACCAGTAACATCCTTGGCCCGACGCCCAAACCCATCGCCCGTACCCACAACCTCTATCATTACCAAATTTTGATTAAATACCGTTTAGAAGATGAGCTAGGTCCGACTCTAAATCAGGTTCTGGTCTTGACTCAAGAACGAGAAAATAGTGAGCTCCGTCTCAGCATTGACCATGAGCCACAGCAATTTTTATAAGAAGGAGAAGATATGACAAAATTAATCTTTATGGGAACACCCGACTTTTCAGCAACAGTCTTAAAAGGACTTTTGACAGATGACCGTTACGAAATTCTAGCCGTTGTGACCCAGCCAGACCGCGCTGTCGGCCGTAAAAAAGTGATCCAAGAGACACCAGTCAAGCAAGCTGCCAAAGAAGCAGGACTCCCTATCTACCAACCTGAAAAATTATCAGGAAGTCCAGAGATGGAAGCTATTATGAAACTTGGAGCAGATGGAATTGTGACTGCTGCTTTTGGGCAGTTTCTCCCAAGTAAACTCCTTGATAGCATGGATTTTGCGGTCAATGTTCACGCCTCCCTCCTTCCTAAACACCGAGGTGGAGCGCCTATCCATTATGCCTTGATTCAAGGGGATGAGGAAGCTGGTGTGACCATTATGGAAATGGTTAAGGAAATGGATGCAGGAGATATGATTTCTCGTCGCAGCATCCCTATCACAGATGAGGATAATGTAGGGACCTTGTTTGAGAAATTAGCTCTTGTAGGTCGTGATTTGCTTTTGGATACTTTGCCTGCATACATTGCTGGTGATATCAAACCTGAACCGCAAGATCCAAGTCAGGTTACCTTCTCGCCAAATATCAAGCCAGAAGAAGAAAAGTTGGATTGGAATAAAAGCAATCGTCAACTCTTTAACCAAATCCGTGGCATGAACCCGTGGCCTGTGGCCCATACTTTCCTCAAGGGTGATCGCTTTAAGATTTATGAAGCCCTACCAGTAGAAGGTCAAGGCAATCCAGGTGAAATCCTCTCTATCGGCAAGAAAGAATTGATTGTCGCAACGGCAGAAGGAGCTTTGTCTCTCAAACAAGTTCAGCCAGCTGGCAAACCTAAGATGGATATCGCTTCCTTCCTCAACGGAGTTGGACGTACATTGACTGTAGGAGAACGATTTGGTGACTAAAGTAGAAACGGCTAGAAGTCTAGCTCTAGCAGTATTAGAGGATGTCTTTATCAATCAAGCATACTCAAATATCGCCTTAAATAAGCATCTCAAGGGAAGTCAACTCTCAGCAGCAGACAAGGGATTGGTGACCGAGCTGGTCTATGGAACAGTAGCCCGCAAACTGACTCTGGAATGGTACCTATCTCACTTTATCGAAGACAGAGACCAGTTAGACAGCTGGCTCTATGTTCTGCTTCTTATGAGTGCCTACCAACTTCGCTATTTGGACAAAATTCCAGACCATGCTGTGGTTAATGAAGCGGTGGAATTAGCCAAATTTCGTAAAAAAGGCAGTGAAAAATTGGTCAATGCAGTCCTTCGCCGTATCTTGCGTGAAGGCTGGCCAGATATTGCCAGTATCAAACGAAAAAACAAACGTGATTCCGTTGCCTATTCTCTCCCAGTTTGGCTCGTGTCTAAACTTAAGGAAGAATACGGAGAAGAGCGAGCACAAGCCATCTTTGAAAGTCTCTTGGTGCGCAACAAAGCCAGCATTCGTGTGACCGATTTAAGTCAAAAAGAGGAAATTCAAGCCTTGTTGGAGGCTAGTAATTCATCCTTGTCTGTTTCTGGTCTGGTCAAGGAGCAGGGACATTTTGCAGGCCATGATTTGTTTGCAGAAGGTGCTATAACCATTCAAGACGAGTCCAGTCAATTGGTTGCTCCGACGCTTGATCTACAAGGTGATGAGCGGGTTCTAGATGCCTGTGCGGCTCCGGGTGGGAAAACAGCCCATATAGCCTCTTATCTCACGACAGGTCAGGTTACGGCTTTGGACTTGTACGATCACAAGTTGGGCTTGATTCAAGAAAATGCTCAACGTCTGGGAGTTGCAGATTGGGTTCAAACGCAAAAATTGGATGCCAGAAAGGTGCATGAGTTTTTTGGCCAGGATTACTTTGATAAGATTTTAGTAGATGCTCCCTGTTCAGGAATCGGTCTTTTGCGTCGCAAACCAGACATCAAATACAATAAAGAAACGGCAGATTTCGCGTCCTTACAGGAAATTCAGCTGGAAATATTAGGTAGTGTTTGTCAAACACTACGCAAAGGTGGTATAATAACTTATAGTACCTGTACTATTGTCTCAGAGGAGAATTTTCAAGTCGTTGAGGCGTTTTTAGAAAGTCATCCCGAGTTCGAGCAGGTAAAACTAGAACATGAATGTAAGGATATCATGAAAGACGGCTGTATCCTCATTACACCTGAATTGTATGGAAGTGATGGATTCTTCATCAGTCAATTTCGCAAGATATCGGATTAGGAAGGAACTGACACATGGAAATTTCATTATTAACAGATGTTGGTCAGAAACGAACAAATAACCAAGACTATGTCAACCACTATGTCAATAGAGCTGGGCGTACCATGATTATTTTAGCTGATGGGATGGGAGGTCATCGCGCAGGGAATATCGCTAGTGAAATGGCGGTAACAGACCTAGGTATAGCTTGGGTTGATACCCAGATCGATACAGTCAATGAAGTGCGTGAATGGTTCGCCCATTACCTAGAAATTGAAAATCAAAAGATTCATCAACTTGGACAAGATGATGCCTATAAAGGAATGGGAACAACTCTCGAGGCTGTTGCTATTATTGGCAATCAGGCTATCTATGCTCATATTGGAGATTCTCGTATCGGTTTGATTCGTGGGGAAGAATACCACCAGTTAACGAGCGACCATTCTTTGGTCAATGAATTGCTTAAGGCAGGTCAATTGACACCAGAAGAAGCAGCTAGCCATCCACAGAAAAATATTATTACTCAATCTATCGGTCAAAAAGATGAAGTTCAACCTGATTTTGGAATGATTACCCTTGAGCCGGATGACTATCTCTTGCTCAATAGTGATGGTTTGACTAACATGATTTCAGGCAGTGAGATTTGTGATATTGTAACCAGTGATATTCCTTTGGCAGATAAAACAGCAACGCTTGTGCGTTTTGCTAACAATGCAGGAGGTTTAGACAACATTACGGTTGCCCTTGTTTCTATGAACGAGGAGGATGCAGAATGATCCAAATCGGCAAGATTTTTGCCGGACGCTATCGGATTGTGAAACAGATTGGCCGAGGAGGCATGGCAGATGTCTATTTGGCCAAGGATTTAATTCTAGACGGAGAAGAAGTGGCAGTGAAGGTCTTGAGGACCAACTACCAGACGGACCCGATAGCTGTAGCTCGTTTTCAGCGTGAAGCGAGAGCTATGGCAGATCTAGACCATCCTCATATCGTTCGGATAACAGATATTGGTGAGGAAGACGGTCAACAGTATCTTGCAATGGAGTATGTTGCTGGACTAGACCTTAAACGCTATATCAAGGAACACTATCCTCTTTCTAATGAAGAAGCCGTCCGTATCATGGGGCAAATTCTCTTGGCTATGCGTTTGGCCCATACCAGAGGAATTGTCCACAGGGACTTGAAACCGCAAAATATCCTTTTGACACCAGATGGGACTGCCAAGGTCACAGACTTTGGGATTGCGGTAGCCTTTGCAGAGACGAGTCTGACCCAGACTAACTCTATGCTGGGCTCAGTTCATTACTTGTCACCAGAGCAGGCGCGTGGTTCGAAGGCAACTGTGCAGAGTGATATCTATGCCATGGGGATTATTTTCTATGAGATGCTGACAGGCCATATTCCTTATGACGGGGATAGCGCGGTGACTATCGCCCTTCAGCATTTCCAGAAACCACTGCCGTCAGTTATTGATGAAAATCCATCTGTGCCTCAGGCTTTGGAGAATGTTGTCATCAAGGCAACTGCCAAGAAATTGACAGATCGTTATCAGTCAGTTGCAGAGATGTATGTGGACTTGTCTAGTAGCTTGTCTTACAATCGTCGAAATGAACCTAAACTGGTATTTAATGATACTACTAAGGCAGACACCAAGACTCTACCAAAGGTATCCCAGAGTACCTTGACCTCGATTCCTAAGGTGCAAACACAAAGTCCGAAGCCACAGACTGCGAAGCCGAGTCAGCAGGTTTCAGAAGACAATTACGCAACCAAGCCTGTTAAGAAACGGAAATTTAGAGTTCGTTATATGATCTTGTTGGCTAGCATTGTATTGGTGGCAGCTTCTCTTGTTTGGATATTATCCAGAACTCCTGCAACTATTGCCATTCCAAATGTGGCAGGTCAGACAGTTGCGGAGGCCAAGGAAACGCTCAAGAAAGCCAATTTTGAGATTGGTGAGGAGAAATCAGAGGCTAGTGAAAAGGTGGAAGAAGGGCGGATTATCCGTACAGATCCTGAAGCTGGAAAGACTCGAAAAGAAGGTTCGAAAATCAATTTGGTTGTCTCATCAGGCAAGCAATCCTTCCAATTGAGTAACTATATCGGCCGTAAATCGACAGATGTTATCGCAGAACTCAAGCAGAAGAAGGTTCCTGAAAATCTCATCAAGATCGAGGAAGAAGAATCAAGTGAGAGCGAAGCAGGAACTGTTCTCAGACAGAGTCCAGCTGCCGGAACAACCTATGATTTGAGCAAGGCTATTCAGATTGTCTTGACAGTAGCCAAAAAATCTACGACGATTCAATTGGGTAATTATATCGGTCGTAAATCGACAGATGTTATCGCAGAACTCAGGCAGAAGAAGGTTCCTGAAAACCTTATCAAAATCGAAGAAGAAGAATCAAGTGAGAGTGAACCTGGAACGATTATTAAACAAAATCCAGTTGTTGGTACCACTTATGATTTGAATAAACCTACTCAAATTATTTTCACAGTAGCTAAAAAAGTTACAAGTGTTTCTATGCCTAGCTATATAGGTTCCAGTTTAGAGTTTGCTAAGAACAATTTAATTCAAATTGTTGGTATTAAGGAAGCTAATATAGAAGTTGTAGAAGTGACGACAGCACCTACAGGTAGTACAGAAGGCGTGGTTGTTGAACAAAGTCCTAGAGCAGGTGAAAAGGTAGACCTCAATAAGACAAGGGTCAAGATTTCAATCTACAAACCTAAAACAACTTCAGTTAATCCTTAAAATCAGATGGATAATCAAAATGAGTAACGAATCTTTGTCATGATTTCATGGCAAAGATTTTTTTTGAGTCCGGATTTGTGATAGAATAGAAGGAGTTGATAAAAGGAGGCAAGCATGGAAGAATCAAGAGAATTAAATGCCGTCATCGATGTGATTATGTTAGCTGGAACCATTCTCCTTAAAAGTGGCTCAGAAATCCATCGTGTAGAAGATACCATGATTCGAATTGCGCATTCGCAGGGGATTGTGGATTGCAATGTCCTTGCCATGCCTGCCGCTATCTTTTTCTCCATTGAAAATACCAATATTTCTCGCATGAAGCGTGTGACCTCCTCTTCTTATAATATTGAAAAAGTATGCGATGTGAACCAGATTTCTCGCCAGCTGGTGGGAGGACAGATTGATTTAGAAACGGCCTTCAAGCAATTGACGGTCTTGCAAGCTCAACCTCTTCCCTACACTAAGTTACAGGTGACTCTGGCTGCAACCTTTAGTGCCCCATTCTTTTCAGTTATGTTTAGTGGAAATATCTACGACGCACTTGGAGCAGGAGTGGCTACCTTATTTGGTTTTGCCTTTTCCCTCTATGTGGAGAAGTTTATCCGAATTCCCTTTGTGACAGCCTTTGCTGGGGCTTTCGTCTTTGGGATGATAGCCCAGTTTTGGGCTCGCTACACAGGCTTTCCTTCAACAGCAGATTTGATTATAGCTGGTGCGGTCATGCCTTTTGTACCAGGTATTGCCTTGACCAATGCGGTTCGGGATATTATGACCAACCACATAAACTCTGGTATGAGTAAGATGTTTGAATCCCTACTTATTACCCTTGCTTTAGGGGCAGGAACTTCTGTCGCCTTGGTATTGATGAACTAATATGACACTAACGACCTTTTTATTACAAGCAGTAGCAAGTCTTCTTGCTATCATCACCTTTTTAATCGTACTCAATGTTCAGCGGTCTATGCTCTTACCAGGAGGAATTTTGGGCATGGCTGTCTGGCTAATCTATCTCTTGCTCAAGGAACCGACCAATGTCATTGTGGCTACCTTTATTGCGGCCATTATCGGTTCTTGTGTCAGCCAGATTTTAAGTATTCTTTATAAGACTCCTGCAGTGGTCTTCATCTTGGCCATTTTGGCACCCCTGGTTCCGGGATATCTGTCTTATCGGACAACGGCCTTTTTTGTGACAGGAGACTATAGTCACGCGATTGCTAGTGCAACCTTAGTTGTCATGTTGGCTTTGGTAATCTCTATTGGCATGGCTAGCGGAACAGTGATTCTCAGACTGTATTCATACTTACGAAAACAGCAAAATCGTTAGACTAACAAGAGGCTTGATTTGGTGAATCAAGTCTTTTTTCTCTCTTTTACTGCCATTTGTGATAAAATAGTATAGAACGATTTTTTACATGAATGATAAAACAGAGGTAAATATGACAATCGGTATTGATAAGATTGGTTTTGCGACCAGTCAATATGTCTTGAAATTACAAGACTTAGCAGAAGCGAGGGAAATTGACCCTGAAAAATTAAGCAAAGGACTCTTGCTCAAGGAATTGAGTATTGCGCCATTAACTGAGGATATCGTGACCTTGGCGGCCAGTGCTAGTGACTCTATTTTAACTGAGCAAGAAAGACAAGAAATTGATATGGTCATTGTGGCTACCGAGTCAGGAATTGACCAGAGTAAGGCTGCGGCCGTCTTTGTGCATGGCTTGCTGGGCATCCAGCTCTTTGCTCGTAGTTTCGAGATCAAAGAAGCCTGCTATGGAGCGACAGCTGCCCTTCATTATGCTAAATTGCATGTGGAAAATTCTCCAGAGTCCAAGGTCTTGGTCATTGCCAGTGATATTGCCAAATATGGTATTGAAACTCCAGGAGAACCAACTCAGGGCGCTGGCAGTGTGGCCATGTTGATTACACAAAATCCACACATTATGGCCTTTAATAATGACAATGTAGCTCAAACCCGTGACATCATGGATTTCTGGCGTCCAAATTACTCAACAACCCCTTATGTAAATGGTGTTTATTCTACCCAACAATATTTGGATAGTTTGAAAACGACTTGGCTTGAATACCAAAAACGCTACCAGCTTACTTTAGGTGATTTCGCGGCTGTTTGCTTCCACTTGCCTTATCCTAAATTAGCACTAAAAGGCTTGAAAAAAATCATGGATAAGAACCTGCCTCAAGAGAAAAAAGACCTCTTGCAAAAGCACTTTGACCAGTCTATTCTCTACAGTCAAAAGGTGGGAAATATCTATACAGGTTCCCTCTTTCTTGGACTCTTGTCTCTCTTGGAAAATACAGATAGCTTGAAGGCTGGGGATAAAATTGCCCTTTATAGTTACGGAAGTGGTGCTGTGGCTGAGTTCTTCAGTGGTCAATTGGTTGAAGGATATGAAGCTTATCTGGATAAAGACCGCTTGAACAAGCTCAACCAAAGAACTGCCCTGTCTGTTGCAGACTATGAAAAAGTCTTCTTTGAGGAAGTAGACTTAGATGAAACAAATTCTGCCCAGTTTGCTGGCTATGAAAATCAAGATTTTGCCTTGGTTGAAATTGTGGACCACCAACGCCGTTATAGCAAGGTTGAAAAATAATGAAGATAAGTTGGAATGGATTTTCTAAAAAATCATACCATGAGCGCCTCGATCTGTTAAAAGCTCAGGCGCTCCTTAGTCCTGAGAGACAAGCTAGTTTGGAGCATGATGAACAAATTAGCGTAACTGTCGCAGACCAGCTGAGTGAGAATGTGGTGGGAACTTTTTCTCTGCCTTATTCGCTGGTTCCAGAGGTTCTTGTCAACGGTCAGGAATACACAGTTCCCTATGTGACGGAAGAACCGTCTGTGGTTGCTGCGGCCAGTTATGCCAGCAAAATCATCAAGCGTGCAGGTGGCTTTACTGCACAAGTCCATGAGCGCCAGATGATTGGGCAGGTATCCCTTTATCAAGTTGCTGATCCTAAACAAGCGCAAGAGAAGATTACCGGCAAGAAAGCAGAACTCTTGGAACTTGCCAATCAAGCCTATCCTTCCATCGTTAAACGCGGGGGTGGGGCGCGTGATTTGCATGTAGAGCAGATTAAAGGCGAAACAGACTTCCTCGTTGTTTATCTCCATGTCGATACCCAGGAAGCCATGGGTGCCAATATGCTTAACACCATGTTGGAAACCTTGAAACCAGTCTTAGAAGAACTCAGTCAGGGACAGAGTCTCATGGGGATTCTGTCAAACTACGCAACTGATTCTCTGGTGACTGCAAGTTGCCGAATCGCCTTTCGTTACTTGAGTCGTCAAAAGGATCAAGGACGTGAAATTGCAGAGAAAATGGCTTTGGCTAGCCAGTTTGCGCAGGCAGATCCTTATCGAGCTGCTACCCACAATAAAGGGATTTTTAATGGTATTGATGCTGTTTTGATTGCAACTGGTAATGACTGGCGTGCTATTGAGGCAGGAGCTCATGCCTTTGCTAGTAGAGAAGGACACTATCAAGGTCTTAGTCAATGGACACTGGACATGGAAAGAGAAGAATTGGTCGGTGAGATGACCCTACCTATGCCTGTAGCGACCAAGGGTGGCTCTATCGGCCTCAACCCTCGTGTAGTCCTCAGTCATGAACTATTGGGTAATCCTTCTGCCAAAGAATTAGCCCAGATTATCGTGTCTATCGGTCTTGCACAAAACTTTGCGGCCCTCAAAGCCTTGGTGAGCACAGGAATTCAGCAAGGGCACATGAAATTGCAGGCCAAATCCTTGGCTCTCCTAGCAGGTGCCAGTGAGTCTGAAGTCGCTCCCCTAGTAGAGCGCCTCATCGCAGATAAAATCTTTAACCTAGAGACAGCTCAGCGTTATCTTGAAAACTTAAGATCATAAAAAACTCAGACTAATCGGTCTGAGTTTTCTTGTGCTTATACTCAATGAAAATCAAAGAGCAAACTAGGAAGCTAGCCGCAGGTTGCTCAAAGCACTGCTTTGAGGTTGTAGATAAGACTGACGAAGTCAGTTACATATATCTACGGTAAGGCGACGCTGACGTGGTTTGAAGAGATTTTCGAAGAGTATTAAATACTTTTTCCTGGTAATAGAGTAACCGGTAAGAAGTAGCCAGTTGTCGCAACTTCCTTGCCTTCAATCTTTTGCAAGAGAAGGTCAACAGTGAGGCAGGCAATCTCTTCCAAAGGTTGCTTGATGGTCGCGAGTTGAGGATAGTAATTCTCGATAAAGTAGGTCCCATCGTAGCCGATGACTTTGAGATCTTCAGGAACAGAAATGCCTAGTTCTTGGGCAATTTTAATGACCAGAATAGCTGTCAAATCATCAGAAGCAAAGATAGCATCTGGTTTTTGTCGAGTCAAGATATTCTTGATTTCCATTTCTTTTCTGACAGGAGAAAAGTCACTGGAAACATTGATAATAGGAGCTTTTGGGAGTACGGATGCAAAACCAGCGTGGCGCAATCCAGTTGGCGAATTAGAATTGTCATTCCCTGTAATCATGATGATAGACTGGGCGCCTGTCTTAACCAAGGTCTGGGCAGCAAGAACCCCACCAGCATAGTTGTCAGAGGAAACGACAGGGATGTCTGGAGACAGGTTTCGGTCGAAGGAAATAATCGGCGCTGTCACGCGATTGTAGTCTTCAATTCCCAAGTTGTGACTGCCAGAAATGATGCCGTCCACTTGATTAGCTTCCAACATTTCGATGTATTCGCGTTCTTTTTCAGAATCGTGCTCGCTATTGCAGATGATAGTCTTGTAACCATTTTTGAAGAGTTGGTGCTCCAGCTTATCAATCAATTCTGCGTAGAAAACATTGGAAATATTAGGGAAAATCAAACCGATTAACTTAGCTGACTTTCCTTGTAGACTGCGAGCTAGGTTGTTGGGTTTATAGCCCAATTCACGCATAGCTTCATTGACCTTTTGAATGGTTTTTTCAGATAGATAGCCTTTTTTATTGATAACCCGAGAAACGGTAGTAGGGCTGACACCTGCAAGTTTGGCAACATCAGTTAGTTTTGCGACCATAATCTAATTCATAGTAAGTTCCAGTTGGTGTTCCAGATTTGATGAGGATCCCATTTTGGTCTGCATGTGGGAAGACACGACCGGAAAGTACTTTTTCTCCTTTATTGATGAAAATTTCAAAGACAGAGTTATCGATGAAAATTGTAGCAGTAGTAGCCTGATTATCGATAGGGCAAGAACGAGTTGTCCCAAATTCTTGAGCGTACTGTTCACCAGCCTGGCTACGATCCACTGTCACTTGACCATTTACAAGGTCAAAGTTGATTGAAAGTCCCTTGCCTTCTTTATCAGCAAGTAAGACAATCTCGCTCTGGCTATTGGCTTCCAAGTTGAGTTCAAGTTCGTAAGTGTTATTGGTTTGGGTACGGTTTGAGAAGGCTTCTTCAGAAGCACGAAGGTCCTTGATAGCTGCGACTGGGTATTGGTAGAGTTTACCGTCTTTGATAGTCAGTTCTTTTACCAAAGAGAAGGTTCCTTGGTGGTCAAAACGGTCAGATGGGTAAGAAACATCTGGCAAACCAAGCCAGCTAACTGCTAGAGCACGTCCATCAGGAGCGTTGAAGGCTTGGGTAGCATAGGCTTCGAAACCGTAATCCATGTTTTGAAGTTGAGACACATCTACCATTTTGGCATTTTCAGGGTCAAAGGAAGCCCCGATTTTATACATATTTGGATAGATATTGTCGTAATCTAGAACATCCTTATCTAATCCTTGTGGACAGTAGAGAAGGACAGGTTGCTCGCTTACAAAGACCAGATTTGGACATTCCATCATGTAGGCAGTGCGGTCGTTAGCAAAGTCAAGGTCGCCAACAGCTTGCCAGTTTGTGTAGTCGTTGTCCACAGCCTTGTAGAGACGGACGAAGCCTTTTTTCTCCAAGTCCTGTCCACCGACGATAGCATAGTATTGTCCTTTAAAGTTAAAAATTTGCGGATCGCGGAAGTGGTCAGTGGAGTCTGCTGGCTGGTCGATCAAGATCTTGTCAATCTTCGTAATCTTGCCATCCTTATCCATTAAAGCCCCAATCTGGTATGGGTGACGAATCCAGTTTTCATCGCGGACATTTCCTGTATAGAATAGGAACAAGTTATCGCCAAATTGCATGGCAGAACCAGAGTAGGCACCGTGGCTATCTAATGGAGTATCAGGCAAAACTTTGACACCAGTTTCTGTGAAATGAACCAAGTCCTCGCTTTCCAATTGCACCCAAGATTTCAAACCGTGGGCTGCACCAAAAGGAAAGTTCTGATAAAAAACAATCCACTTTCCATCAAAGTAAGAAAAGCCATTTGGGTCGTTTAGGAGTCCTGTTTTTGGCTCAACATGGTAATGAGTATGCCATGGAGATTGTGCCATATTTTCCTTAATATTCTTAATTTCTTCTTGCGTCCAATCTTGATAAAGTCTGTAACGACGCTCAGTTGTCCATTCCATTCATTCATTCCTCCAAAAATCTTATCACTTTTAATAGTAACCGTTTTCGGAAAAAAAAGCAAGCCTTTTATGTTAAAAAAGAGAAAAAACTGTCAAACGTTTATCATAAAATAAATGCAGGAAAGCAATCAAATTTTCAGAAAAATATGAAAGATAATGAAACAAAACCCTTTTAACTAAGATTTTAGACTTGTTTTTTTAAGGAATACCTGATAAAACAGTCAAAATCAATCAATCTAAAACATGCTTACTAAGTGGATAGAATATTTTTCTGCAAAACGCTTGACATATTTCTAAAACATGATAAAATAATAGTCGTAGGGCGAATAAAATCGCTTTCAAACAGTTTACAAAATTTTATATAAGGAGATTTTTGCAAATGAACAATCAGGAAATTGCAAAAAAAGTCATCGATGCCTTGGGCGGACGTGAAAATGTCAACAGTGTTGCCCACTGTGCGACTCGTCTACGTGTAATGGTCAAAGATGAAGGAAAAATCAATAAAGAAGTGATTGAGAACTTGGAAAAAGTTCAAGGTGCTTTCTTTAACTCAGGTCAATACCAAATCATCTTTGGTACAGGTACAGTTAACAAAATGTACGATGAAGTTGTTGCGCTTGGCTTGCCAACATCATCTAAAGCTGACATGAAAGCAGAAGCTGCTAAACAAGGGAACTGGTTCCAACGTGCTATCCGTACTTTCGGTGACGTTTTCGTTCCAATCATCCCAGTTATCGTAGCAACTGGTCTCTTCATGGGTGTGCGTGGTCTTTTCAATGCTCTTGAAATGCCACTTCCAGGAGACTTTGCAACTTACACACAAATCTTGACAGATACAGCCTTCATCATCTTGCCAGGTTTGGTTGTTTGGTCAACCTTCCGTGTATTCGGTGGAAATCCTGCCGTTGGTATCGTTCTTGGTATGATGCTTGTTTCTGGCTCACTTCCAGACGCTTGGGCAGTTGCTCAAGGTGGTGAAGTGACAGCTATGAACTTCTTTGGTTTCATTCCTGTTGTTGGTTTGCAAGGTTCCGTTCTTCCAGCCTTCATCATCGGGGTTGTCGGAGCTAAATTTGAAAAACTTGTCCGCAAGGTTGTTCCAGATGTGATTGATCTCTTGGTAACACCATTCGTGACACTTTTGGTGATGTCTATCCTTGGACTCTTTGTCATCGGACCAGTCTTCCACGTTGTTGAAAACTACATCCTTATCGCTACAAAAGCGATCCTCAGCATGCCATTTGGTCTTGGTGGTTTCTTGATTGGTGGGGTTCACCAATTGATCGTCGTGTCAGGTGTGCACCACATCTTCAACTTGCTTGAAGTTCAATTGCTTGCTGCTGACCATGCTAACCCATTCAACGCTATCATCACAGCTGCTATGACAGCTCAAGGTGCTGCGACTGTTGCGGTTGGTGTCAAAACTAAAAATCCAAAACTAAAAACTCTTGCTTTCCCAGCTGCTCTTTCTGCCTTCCTCGGTATTACAGAGCCTGCTATCTTCGGGGTTAACTTGCGCTTCCGTAAACCATTCTTCCTTTCATTGATTGCTGGTGCAATCGGTGGTGGATTGGCTTCAATCCTTGGACTTGCTGGTACTGGTAATGGTATCACCATCATCCCTGGTACAATGCTTTATGTTGGTAACGGACAACTTGCCCAATACCTTCTCATGGTAGCTGTATCATTTGCACTTGGTTTTGCTCTTACTTACATGTTTGGTTACGAGGATGAAAAAGAAGTTGCTACTGAAGTAGAGACAGAACGTTTGGTCCAAGAAGAAACAACTGGTAACATTCCAGCAGCTCTTCAAAATGAAACACTTGTAACCCCTATTGTTGGTGACGTTGTCGCTCTTGCCGATGTCAATGACCCAGTCTTCTCAAGTGGAGCTATGGGACAAGGTATCGCTGTGAAACCAAGCCAAGGTGTGGTCTATGCACCAGCTGATGCTGAAGTTTCAATCGCCTTTGCAACAGGACATGCTTTCGGTTTGAAAACAACTAACGGTGCTGAAGTCTTGATCCACGTTGGTATCGACACTGTAACAATGAACGGTGAAGGTTTCGAACAAAAAGTTTCCCAAGGTGACAAGGTAAAAGCTGGCGATGTTCTTGGAACATTTGACTCAAACAAAATCGCTGCAGCTGGTCTTGATGATACAACAATGGTTATCGTTACAAATACAGCTGACTACGCTTCAGTAGCTCCAGTCGCAACAGGTTCAGTTGCGAAGGGGGATGCTCTTATCGAAGTGAAAGCTTAATCTTTCCTAGCTAAATGAAAACGAACAAATGACATGTTTGTTCGTTTTTGCTTGAATGGTAAGATTTACAGAGGAAAATCTAAAAAATTGAGAAACTTAGATTTTTAAAATATGCTATAATAAAGAAAATAAAAACAAGAGGTTTATCATGACAAAATTATATGGAAGCTTGGAAGCGGGCGGTACAAAGTTTGTCTGTGCTGTCGGTGATGAAAACTTTAACGTTGTAGAAAAAACACAATTTCCAACAACAACTCCAATCGAAACAATCGATAAAACCATTGAGTTCTTCTCAAAATTCGATAATCTTGCTGGTCTTGCAGTTGGTTCATTTGGTCCGATTGATATTGACAAAAATTCAAAAACCTATGGCTTTATCACAACAACTCCAAAACCTCACTGGGCAAATGTGGACTTGCTTGGTGCCCTTCGCCGTGCCCTTAACGTGCCAATGTACTTCACAACGGACGTAAACAGCTCTGCCTATGGTGAAGTGGTTGCCCGTAACAATGCTGGTGGTCGTATTGAGAACCTAGTTTACTACACAATCGGGACAGGTATTGGTGCAGGTGTTATCCAACGTGGTGAGTTTATCGGTGGTGTGGGTCACCCTGAAATGGGGCACTACTATGTAGCTAAACACCCGATGGATATTGAAAAAGAATTCAACGGTGTTTGTCCATTCCACAAAGGATGTTTGGAAGGCTTTGCGGCTGGACCAAGTCTCGAAGCTCGTACAGGTATTCGTGGTGAAAACATTGAACTCAACAGCTCTGTCTGGGATGTTCAAGCCTACTACATCGCTCAAGCTGCGGTCAATGCTACAGTGACATTCCGCCCAGACGTGATCGTCTTTGGTGGTGGGGTCATGGCTCAACAACACATGTTGGACCGTGTCCGTGAGAAATTCACAGCTCTTCTCAATGGCTACCTACCAGTACCAGATGTGCGTGACTACATCGTGACTCCAGCAGTCGCAGGAAATGGTTCTGCCACACTTGGAAACTTTGTTCTCGCAAAAGAAGTTTCAAAATAAAGCACAAAATCCGCTTGGGAAACCAAACGGATTTTTTATGTGTCAAAGCATTTGCCAGAAAAAGTCAATAATATAGGTCAGACCGTAGGTATAAACCACGAGGGTAAAGGGTTTGGTCAGAATGATGATAATCATATAGCGCTTGAAAGTCATCTTGGTCAGTGCAGCTAGCATACAGAGAAAGTCAGCTGGACTAATGGGCCAAATCATCATAAAGATAAAGAAACGGTCAAAACGATTGCCCTTATCCAACCAACCGATATACTTGTCATAGGTGCGCTTGCTGACGACAGACTGGACAAAGGCAGCTCCGTAGAGGCGCACCAGATAAAAGATAATGGCACAGCCAATCACGATGCCGATATAGTTGTAGATAGTCCCGATGATGTGCCCGTAGATAAAGACCCCAGCTACCGAAGTCAAGGCACCAGGAATGATAGGAACGACCGTCTGTAAAATCTGTAAAAAGATAAAGAGAGGTGGCCCCCAGATACCTGCCTGCTGGATAAAGGCAGAGAGGGTTTCCTTAGACTGTAAAATCCCAGCCTGATAAGCCCAAATACAGAAAATCAAACTTCCAACACCACCGACAATGGATGAAATATTGATAACCTGCTGTAGAAGGGGAGAAACAGCTTTCATTTGTTTATCCTGTGACATGTAAACTCCTCATAGATAGTATAATTCTACTATACCATATTTTGGAGGAGAAAGGAGGAATGAGTGTTTTTGCTATGGGAAGAGTGATGGATTTTGAGCCTAAACATGCTATAATAGACCTAGTATAAAATCTGGAAATTTCAGGATATGAATAGTTCAAATGAAGCGTAAGGAAGGTTTGCGATGGCAAGACGAAAAGATTTTTCTGAATTAACAAGAGTACAAATCCCAGCAGCTCTGCATTTGATGCGAATAGGTTATACCTATCTTTCTCGTAATAGTAAAGAAATTGAAGAAAGAGACCCAGATACCAATATTCTTGTATCTGTTTTTAAGGAGCAATTTTTAACGTTTAATAACTATTTAACAGATGAAGATTTTGAGAGAGAATTGGCCAATATCAAGCTGGAACTGGATCAAAATGATTTGGGGCGTTCCTTCTTTAAAAGGATACAGGGACAAGAAGGTGCTGTTTATATCGATTGGGAAAATCCTGAAGCCAATACCTTCCATCTGGCGCTTGAAGTTACTTGTCAAAATGGACAAGATGAATTTCGTCCGGATATAGTTGTGTTTATCAATGGACTTCCCCTTTCTTATATCGAAGTTAAACAACCCAATGCTATCCGTGATGGAAAGACAGGAATTCAGTCTGAACAGGACAGGACTAGATATCGTTTTGAAAATCGTAAGTTCCGTCGTTTTAACAATATTACCCAGTTGATAGCTCTATCTGACAATTTGCCTTATATCAGTGGCCAAGGTCAACAAAAACAGGGTTCTTACTATGGTTCAAATGCCTATTCAAAAACCAAGTTTAATGCTTTCAAGGAAGAAAGAGAAGTCGATTTTTTGCATTCAATTGAACCTTTAAAAGATGAACAAATTGACTTCGTTCTTGAGGATGTGAAGCGTTTTGCTCTCAAATCTCAACCAGAATTTACAACAAACATACAGCCCGACACTCCCTGCAATACTTTCCTATCATCTTTGTATCAAAAAGAACGCCTGCTTTTCATGCTTCGCTTTGGGCTGGTTTATGTAGAAGAAGAAAGCAAGGAAGGTCAGATACAATTGCAGAAGCATGTCATGCGTTATCCGCAATACTTCGCTACAAGAGCTATCGAAGAAACCATCGCAAAAGGTGTCAAAAAAGGTGTTATCTGGCATACACAGGGCTCAGGTAAGACTGCCCTGGCTTTCTTCAATATCCGCTATCTGACCAATTATTTTTCAAAACAGGGGATTGTTCCGCAGTTTTACTTTGTCGTTGATCGCTTGGATTTGGCAGACCAAGCCTTTAAGGAATTTACCAAAAGAGGTCTAAAAGTTAAGCGTATCAACAATTCTAGAGAACTTAATCAAAAACAAGACGGCTATGATGTCGCCGTTGTCAATATTCAGAAGTTCAAAGATGATTCAGACCTGACCGACCGCTCTGGCTATGATCTCAATCGTCAAAATATCTACTTTATCGATGAAGCCCACCGCTCTTATAACGAACGAGGTTCCTATCTGCCAAATCTCTATCAGGCAGATACCAATGCGATCAAGATTGCTCTGACAGGAACTCCTTTAATTACTTATAAGAAAGATGGTAAGACTAAGGAAAGCCATGCGACTACACGTGATATTTTTGGGGATTATATCCATAAATACTACTACAACCAGTCTATAGATGATGGTTTTACCTTGCGTTTGATGCGAGAAGATATCGAGACGTCCTATAAAGATAATCTCAGAGCAATTAATGAAGAAATCCAACGTGGTGATTTATCCAAAGAAGATATCTTTGCTCATCCGCACTATGTGGAACCTATGCTTGATTTTATTCTGGAGGACTTTAATCGTGCGCGTGATTTGGTTTTTGATGATCAGACTATTGGTGGTATGATTGTCTGTGATTCGTCCAAGCAGGCGCGTGAGCTTGAAAAACAGTTAGAAGAAAGACGCAAAGCTGGAACAACCAACTTGACCTCTGCTCTTATCCTCCATGATGAGGGAGACAAGGAAGAGAAAAAGGAAAAGGTGGATGCCTATAAGGAAGGTAAGATTGACCTCATTATCGTCTATTCGATGCTCTTGACAGGTTTTGATGCACCTCGTCTCAAGCGTCTCTATCTAGGTCGCAAGATTAAGGCTCATAACCTTCTCCAGACTTTGACTCGTGTGAATCGTCCTTACAAGGACTATCTCTTTGGTTATGTAGTTGATTTTGCGGATATTTCTAAAGAGTTTGACAAGACTAATCGTGCTTATCTAGAAGAACTCAATCAAGAGTATGATACGACCCTGACTGGGGAAAATGGAGAGGATGTGTTTGGATCGCTCTTTGTGCCCGCGGAGGAAATTTCTCAGGAACTAAGCAAGACAGAGCGCATTCTCATGGACTATCCAACCTCTAATCTAGAGTTCTTTTCTCAATCAATTGATGATATCAAGGATAGAAAGCAACTAAATGAACTACGAAAAACCTTAGAATCGGTTAAGCAGTACTATAATATCGCCCGTCTCCTTGGATACGAAAACCTGCTCCAGCAGATTGATATCGGTCAGATTGCAACTCTGCTCAATGTCATCTCAAGACGTTTGCTGACCTTGTCACTGATAGATAAGCCAGATGATTTTTCTAGTCGCACCCTTTTAAATCTTGCCATGTCTGAGACCAGTTTTAGTTTTGTCAAGATTGCGGAGGAAGAACTTCGTCTAGCAGCCAATGACCTAGAAGATTTGAAGCGTCGAGTTGCTGGAGGCATCATAAAAGAGCGTGATGAGAAAGATCCTGAGTGGGTCTCTCTCTACGAAGAATTCCAGCGCATCATGAAAAAACACCTGATTCATGGGCAAGAAGGCTACACTATGGAAAAGATCAAAGAAATTCAAAAAGAGTACGAAAACCTCTTTAAGTCAGTGGAAGATTATCATACTCATATGAGACGTTTGACGATGAATTTTGACGGAGATGAAATGGCAGCACGTTCCTATAAACACGTAACCAATTCGACTATGGTCAGTGATTTTCCTGCTATTTACCATGTTATCAAGGAATCGAAAATCAGACTAGACCGTAAAATCGGTCAAAATCAAGGAGTACTAGATAACGAGGACTTTCTCAAGAAAATGATTCGAGAAGAAGCTCGGATTGAAATGAAAACCAACCAATCTGCAAGTAGTTTGACAAGACAGGATTTTAATTATATCGTCGAGTCGCTATTTGAAGGATATGAAGAGGAATACCAACATTAATGAATGAAACATATAAAGTCCAAGTCCAAGACTTGGTAGATGATTTGAAAGCAGTCTTTACCCATGCGGGACTAGGAGGGGAAGCGGGTGAGTACAAACTCCTCACCCAGTCCTTCCTCTACAAATTTTTAAATGATAAGTTTTTATATCAAGCCAAGGTGCTGGATGAATCCAACACTTATGAAAACTTGTTGGCAATGAGTGGAGATGACTATGACTGGCTCTTGGAGGATATCGGTACCAGTACAGCTTGGCTCAAGCCAGAGCAGTTGATCGAATCCCTCCACCGTCAGCAAAATGAAGCGACTTTCTACGAGACTTTTGAAAATACCCTCAACCAAATCGCCATCGACAATAACGATATTTTTTCGGTTCATACGGACGGCGATACGGCCATTCGTCTCTTTGATGAGCGCTTGATTACGGATACCATTTCAGATAGTAGTAAGCGCAACGAGGTGGCAAAAGCTATCATTAATCTCCTTGCGCGCGTCAAGTTTGATGAGACCATCTTTTCACAAGGCTTCGACTTTTTCTCTACTCTCTTTGAGTACATGATCAAGGACTACAACAAAGATGGTGGTGGTAAGTACGCTGAGTACTACACGCCTCACTCTGTGGCTAAGATTATCGCTGATATCCTTGTGGGGAATGACCAACCATCAAACGTGCGCATCTATGATCCTTCTGCTGGTTCTGGAACCTTGCTTATGAACCTGGCTAGTCGTATCGGTGTGGATAAGACCACTGTTTATAGTCAGGATATCTCGCAAAAATCATCTAATCTTCTCCGTCTCAATCTGATTTTGAATGGCCTCCAACACTCCATCCATAATATCGTACAGGGAAATACTATCATCGCTAACCGTCATCCTGAAAAAATGGACTATATCGTGTCGAACCCTCCTTTCAAGCTAGATTTTTCAGAGTGGCGCGACCGAGTGGAAAGCTTGCCAGAAGCCAGTGAGCGTTTCTTTGCAGGAGTGCCAAAAGTTCCAGCCAAGTCTAAGGATAAGATGGCGATTTACGAGCTCTTTGTTCAGCATATCATCTACTCCTTGAAGCCAGATGGTCAAGCAGCCGTTGTCTTGCCAACAGGATTTATCACTGCCCAGTCAGGGATTGATAAGGCCATCCGTCAACACTTGGTGGACAATCAAATGCTGGCTGGTGTCGTTTCCATGCCGTCCAATATCTTTGCGACGACAGGTACCAACGTCTCCATCCTCTTTATCGATAAGAAAAATAAGGGCGATGTCGTCCTTATCGATGCCTCAAACCTCGGAACCAAGGTCAAGGAAGGCAAGAACCAAAAGACCGTGCTCTCTCCTGAGGAAGAGCAGAAGATCGTCGAGACCTTTATCAAGAAAGAAGCCGTCGAGGACTTTTCTGTCACCGTCTCTTATGAGGAAATCAAGGAGAAAAACTACTCTCTTAGCGCAGGTCAATACTTTGACATCAAGATAGACTATGTGGATATCACAGCAGACGAGTTTGAAGCCAAGATGACCGCCTTTCAAAACAAACTCTCTGACCTCTTCCAGCAATCGCATGCACTTGAGCAGGAGATTGAAGAGCAGATGAAGGGGGTGAAGTATGAGTGAGAAACTTAGTGATGTTGTAACAATAATTAGTGGAGGAACTCCAAAAACAAGTGTAAAAGAATTTTGGGATGGAGACATTGATTGGTTAGCTGTAGCAGATTTTAATTCATCAAATCGCTATGTTAGTTCTGCATCTAAAAAAATTACTGAGTTAGGTTTGAACAATAGTAATACAAAAATGTTAGAAAAAGGCGATTTGATAATTTCTGCTAGAGGAACAGTTGGAGCAATTGCTCAGTTAACTAAACCTATGGCATTCAACCAATCGTGTTTTGGATTACGAGGGAAGAAAAATAAGTTAGATACAGATTATTTATATTATTGGCTTAAAAATTATGTTGATGTTCTACTTAACAAAAGTCAAGGAAGTGTATTTAACACTATAAATTTATCAACATTTGATGATATTAAAATTGAACTCCCTAATATTGCTGATCAGCGTAAAATCTCTAACTTCTTAACTTTGTTAGATGATAAAATCCAAATCAACAACCAAATCAATCAAGAGTTGGAAGCCATGGCTAAGACCCTCTATGACTACTGGTTTGTGCAGTTTGATTTTCCAGACCAGAATGGTAAACCCTATAAATCATCAGGTGGAAAGATGGTCTATAACCCAGAACTCAAACGCGAAATCCCAGAAGGGTGGGGAGTGGAGAAGTTGAAGTATTTTTCTAAATATGTTTCTGATAAAGTTGAATCCTCTGAACTAAATATAGAAAATTATGTAGGAACTGATAATATGATTGTAGATATGGGTGGAATTGAATTGACTACATCATTTCCTAAGTCAGGAACTTCAACTAAATACTCTATAGGAGATATTCTAATTTCAAATATTCGCCCCTATTTTAAAAAGATTTGGCTAAGTGATAGAGTAGGTGGCTGTAGTTCAGATGTACTTTGTATTAGGACGAAAAAAATAGTTTCTAGAGAATTTGTTTTTGCGACTCTTGCCAGAGATGATTTTTTTAACTATGACGTAGCAGGTTCTAAAGGGTCAAAAATGCCTAGAGGTGATAAAAAACATATTATGGAGTATCCAATAGTATTTGATTTTGAAATTGCAGATCGATTTTCTAAAATAGTTAGACCTATATACGAAGCAGTACATAAAAATTATATTCAAAACCAAGAACTAACCCAACTCCGCGATTGGCTCTTGCCAATGCTGATGAATGGACAAGTGAAGGTAGAGTAGAGGAAATAGCAGTTAGAATTATAAAGTTGAAAGAATTTGAGGGCAAATAAATGTCAGAGCTTACTTTTTCTATATGGAAACCATTTATTAAAAGTGAAAAAAGAGGAGAGAAGTGGTTGCAGCCTATTTTAAAGACTTTTGATAAGTTGAACCCATGTGATTTAAAACACGAAAAAGGGTTATATCATCTAGAGGTTGATAAAAATAAGCATTATGTTTTTTTAGTTATAGAATCTGGAAAGTTAGAACCTAGAGATACTACTGTAACGGACTACTATACAAATCAAAAACGCGAAAATCCTAAATCAGAAACAGAGCTGGAGTTTTTGAAGCAATTCTTTGTCTTATTCGATTTAGATAATAATTTATTGTATTTTTCGGATGTGAGACACCGTAATTTGCTAGAAAAAATTCTTAAAGATACGACAGGGATTGAGTTTAGTATAAAAGGTTTTTACGAAGATAAAGAGGAATTTTTAAAAATATTATCTAGTGTCGATGAAATTCAGTTTACTTCAAAAGATGATATTTTTTCAACTTTATCACAAAAACGCGAAGCTTTATATGATTTATTCGAAACTGATGGTTTAGAAGATATAACTCTGAACGTAAAGCTCTCTAGTATGAAAATAACTAAAATCAAAAAGTTTCTCAGAAGCATTGTAAAAGGGTCTGAGGATCATCAACTTTCTGGTATCTTAATTAGAGGAAACGATGATGCTGGATTTGAACATGTGTTTAACCGTGGTACGTTTATCAAAAAGATTTCAATTAATGCCGAGAAACAACAGGCAACTGGGAAATTTTTAGGTTCGGAGTTAAAAGATATTTTGCTCAAAGAAATAGAGAGTTTGTCAAATGAGAAAGTTACGAAGAAAAGATAGAATTGTTTCTGGTGGTATTTTAGTAGTAAGTCTGTTTGTATCATATTTATTAAGGGACTATGTGCTACTAAATCGTAGTGATACGGTATCTTTTATTTCTGTAATCACGGGGTTCTTACTTTCTGCTATTGCTATACTGTATTCTTCTCCTATGAGGTCTGTTTTATATGATAAAAAATCAAAGATTTATTCATCAAAATGGGAAGAAATAATTGTTAGGTATTTCTATACGTTTGTAGTTAGTTTACTTTATATGATGGAGTTATCTTTAGGTATTAATTGTATTCCAAATTTTATAAATGTAGGTTTTTTACTAAGTATTGTAATTATAATAATTGTAGTTACTAAAGGATTGTTTAAATTGCTTCTAGTTGAGATAAATGATTAAATTTTTTGAATTCAATTTTATATCTGGTTAATCTTAGAAACTATTCTCAAGTCCCATAAAAATCGAAATCCTAAAAATAGAGGAGGTCAGCAATCACTATGAGTAATAAAATTGTGGAATACAAAGACCTGATTGCTTTTCATCCAGGTCAGTACGTTGAAGAGTTGATTGAAGATTATAACCTAACGCAGAAAGAATTTGCGGAGCGTTTAGGAATTTCTGAAATGAAGCTCTATAAATTAGTGAATGGTGAGGAATCAATTAGTAATGATATTGCTCGGAAGTTAGCAAAGATTACTAACATTTCGATAATAACTTGGCTCAATCTTCAAAATGCCTACGATGTAAAAATTGCGGAAATCATAGAGTAAACATGGTATAATCTCAAATATGAATAATAACAACCAACGTGCTCTTTGTCAGCAACTCTGGGCGAGAAACAAATACCTCGTTTTGAGTCATTCCAGCAATATTTACAATGAGATCCGCCAATACTTGAAGAATGAAGAGGTGGAGGTAAGTCATGTTCAAGAACTGATCGATCGTGCTTGTCAGATTCCAGAACACAGGGGGCAGGTTTGCAATGCCTTTCAGCATATTTGGGGCTATTTCAAAAAGAAAGCGACAGATGTTGAGCGTAAGGACTATATGATCTTGCTGAATCGCTACCGCTTTGGTCAGGCTTCTAAGGAAGATGTGATTGCGAAAACCAGAGACCTGCTGGGAAACTATCCAAATACCTACTTGCAACATTCGACCTTACTGAAAGGAGACACCCATGAGACTTTGGCATGAGGCTTTGATTTCACAACTTCCCCGTCCTCAACTTTTGGGGCAACATCGAGAGTGTTGCGCCCTACGTGGCAATGGCTGGGGTAGAAAGCATGCGACGGTTGACTATGTCTTTACCTACTCGCCCTATCGTCTCTATGCTTATCATCGCTTGATCATGGAGGAGATGGCTGACCGTGGCTACAATGTCAGTCCAGAGTGGCTGGCCAAGAACTACCGTGGTAAGACTTGCCCTCCTTATGAGGATTTAGCAGAGGAGAAGTTGACTAGTCCTATATATAGCGAACATGACGATGCCTACTATGAGGAGTGTCTGGCTAATCTCCGTGAGAAGGGGATTGAGTTGGAGTAATAGTAAGGATTATCTCTAATTTAGAATTTTTCCCGTAATTTTTTTCGAATAATAAAGATGAGACCTTTAGAATTTTTCTAAGGTCTTCTTTTTATAAATGTTAGGATTTACTTTTAATAACTTTTGAGTTATAATTAAATTAGAAAGAGGTTGCTTGGTGCATACGATTTACTTCTATATGGACAAAAATGGAAACGAGCCAGTTTTGGATTATATGAGAGAATTGGCTAGTCAGAAAAGTAAGGATAGTCGCATCAAACTCAATAAACTAAATGACTATATCGAGTTGCTTAGTCAGCATGGGACGAGAGCTGGGGAACCCTATATCAAACATTTGGAAGATGAGATTTGGGAACTAAGACCACTGAGAGATCGAATTTTATTTGTAGCATGGGTTGATGGTAGTTTTGTTCTTTTACATCATTTTTTCAAAAAGACTCAGAAAACTCCTAGAAGAGAGATTGAAAAAGCCAAGCGTGAACTGAAGGACTTAAAAGAAAGAGGGTTAAGTAATGAAGAATAGTGCTATTGGAAGTAACTGGAAGGATGTCCGGTCAGAACTCTTTACCAAGGAGGAAATCCTTGAAAGTGATATGCGAGTGGCTATTATGAGTGAGCTGATTGAGGCTAGGCATGAACAAGGAATCAGTCAGAAAAAGCTAGAAGAACTTAGTGGAGTAAGCCAGCCTGTCATAGCTAGGATGGAAACAGGAAAGACAAGTCCTCAGTTGGACACAGTCTTAAAAGTCCTAGCCAGTTTAGGAAAGACACTAGCAGTTGTCCCACTTGAACAGAGAAAGAGTTGATAGGGATGAAATTACTTGGTTGGCTAAAATCATCCACTGGATAATTTTACCTCCCGTCCGCACTTTTCAGGGAAATATCAGAATTACAAAGATAAAAATCGACCTATAGTCTTTTCTAATAACAAGTCATAGTCACGTATAAGAATTACTAATAACGCGTTTGAACATTCTAACAAAAACACAGCCAAAAACAAGCTATACAAAGGATTTGAGGCATCTGTCTCAAGTCTTTTTCTTTTGTCCAAAACAGAGGTATAGTTTCAAACTATATCAAAGCCTAATTTTTTACAATTATACAGACGCATTCTTTTCTGTTAAGATAGTTTCAACAACAAATTTTGGAGGACACATCATGTCAACTACAATCATCGGTTTCCCTCGTTTGGGCGAATTCCGCGAATTAAAATTTACAACTGAAAAATACTTTAGAAAAGAAATCTCAGAAGAAGAACTTTTGGCAGCAGCAAAAGAATTGCGCGCTAAACACTGGAACATCGTCAAAGAAAAAGGCATCACTGAAATTCCATCAAATGACTTTTCTCACTATGACAACTTCCTAGATGCTGCTTTCCTCTTCAACGTGGTGCCTGCTTCAGTTCAAAACTTGGACTTGTCTGACCTTGAGCGCTACTTTGCTTTGGGTCGTGGATACCAAGGAGAAAAAGGGGATGTTCGCGCCCTTCCAATGAAGAAATGGTTCAACACCAACTACCACTACATCGTTCCTAAATTTGAAAAAGACACTCAAGTTAAACTTGCAGGTCACAAGATTTTCGATGAGTTCCAAGAAGCAAAAGAACTTGGTCTCAACACTCGTCCTGTTCTTGTAGGTCCATTCACTTTCCTTCAATTGTCAGACTTTGAAGAAGGCGTGAAAGCAGAAGACTTCGTAGACAGCTTAGTGGCTGCTTACCAAGAAGTTTTTGCAAAATTGGCTGAACTTGGTGCAACTCGCATCCAATTGGATGAAGCGGCTCTTGTGAAAGACTTGACAGCCGAAGAAAAAGCCCTCTTCTTGAACCTTTACAACAAGCTTTTGGCTGATAAAAAAGGTCTTGAAGTCTTGCTTCAAACTTACTTCGGTGACGTTCGTGACGTTTACTCTGATCTTGTGAACTTGCCAGTAGATGCTATCGGTCTTGACTTCGTTGAAGGTAAGAAAACTCTTGAACTCGTTAAAGGTGGTTTCCCAGCTGACAAGACTCTCTACGCAGGTATTGTCAATGGTAAAAACATCTGGCGTAACAACTACGAAAAGAGCTTGGCTGTTCTTGAACAAATCCCAGCTGAAAACATTGTCTTGACAAGCTCATGCTCACTTCTTCATGTGCCATTTACAACTGCTAATGAAGAATTTGAACCAGCAATCTTGAACCACTTTGCTTTTGCGGTTGAAAAATTGGATGAAATCCGTGATTTGGATGCTATCCGCAACGGTCAAGGTGAAGCAGCTCTTGCAGCTAACAAAGAACTCTTTGCGACTGAGCGTGTTGGTGTCAATGCAGAACTTCGTGCGCGCATCGCTGGTTTGACAGACGCTGACTACACTCGTTTGCCAGCCTTTGCAGAACGTGAAGCCATCCAAGAAGAAGCTTTCAAACTTCCAGCTCTTCCAACAACAACTATCGGTTCATTCCCTCAAACAAAAGAAGTTCGTGCTAAACGTTTGGCTTACCGTAAAGGTGAATTGTCTCAAGAAGAGTACGATGCTTTCCTTGCTGAAACAATTGATGAATGGATCAAATGGCAAGAAGATATCGACTTTGATGTCCTTGTTCACGGTGAATTTGAGCGTAATGACATGGTTGAGTACTTCGGTCAAAACTTGTCAGGTTACCTCTTCTCTAAAAATGGTTGGGTACAATCATACGGTATGCGTGGGGTGAAACCACCAATTATCTGGGGCGATGTAACTCGTCTTAACCCTATCACTGTTAAATGGTCTAGTTATGCACAAAGCCGTACAAACAAACCTGTTAAAGGTATGTTGACTGGACCTGTTACCATCCTCAACTGGTCATTCCCACGTGAGGACATCTCTATCAAGGATTCTACTCTTCAAATTGCTCTTGCCATCAAGGATGAAGTGCTTGACCTTGAAGCTGCTGGTGTGAAAATCATCCAAATCGACGAGGCTGCTCTTCGTGAGAAATTGCCACTCCGTCGTAGCGACTGGTACGAAGACTACCTTGACTGGGCAATTCCTGCCTTCCGCTTGGTACACTCAACAGTAGCGCCAGACACACAAATCCACACTCACATGTGTTACTCAGAATTTACAGATATCATCCCAGCTATCGATAACTTGGATGCGGACGTTATCTCATTTGAGGCTAGCCGTTCAAACCTTGAAATCTTGGACGAACTCAAAGCGAAAAACTTCCAAACAGAAGTGGGACCTGGGGTTTACGATATCCACTCACCTCGTGTGCCAAACGAAGGCGAAATCGACCACACAATCGAAGCCATCCTTGCTAAAGTGCCAAGCAAGAAAGTTTGGATTAACCCTGACTGTGGTTTGAAAACACGTGGTATTCCAGAAACAAAAGAAAGCTTGATCCGCCTTGTGGAAGCAGCTAAAGCTGCGCGTGAGAAATTGTAAGATAAGGATTTCTCAAGAAGCGCTGTTTGGTCAATCTGTCTGTTTCACTTGGATTCTAAGAGTCCAGCTAACGAAAAATCAACTAGAAAAGGATAAGGACTATGTCACGCCAAACACCGTCACTCTCATTTGAAGTGTTCCCTCCAAACCCAGCTGTGGGTAATGATAAAATTATTTCTGCTCTTCAAGATATGCAGGAGTTGGCACCCCACTTTATCAGTGTAACTGCCAGCAATAATAAATTTAATATCAAGGAAACGACGGTTCGTTTGGCTGACTTTATCCAAAATGACTTGGCGATTCCGACTATTGCTCACTTGCCGGCCATCTATTTGACCAAGGACAAGGTTGCTGAAACCATTGCCGATTTGGACAAGGTTGGGGTACAGAAAATATTAGCCTTACGTGGGGATATTATTCCTGATGTGGAGCCACAGAAGGATTTCCGCTATGCAACCGACTTGATTGAGTTCATCAAGGAACAAGCCCCTCATTTTGATATTGTTGGTGCTTGTTATCCAGAAGGGCACCCTGATTCGCCAAATCAGATTTCAGATATTCAAAATCTTAAGAAGAAAGTGGACGCAGGTTGTTCGAGCCTTGTAACTCAGCTTTTCTTTGACAATGAGCGCTTCTATGATTTCCAAGACAAGTGCATCTTGGCTGGGATTGATGTTCCTATTCATGCAGGGATTATGCCAATTCTGAATCGAAATCAGGCTCTCCGCCTCTTGAAGACTTGTGAGAATATCCATCTTCCACGCAAATTTAAAGCCATCTTAGACAAGTATGAGCATGACCCTGAGTCGCTCAGAGCAGCAGGACTTGCCTATGCAGTGGACCAAATCGTGGACTTGGTAACTCAGGATGTTGCAGGTGTGCATCTCTACACTATGAACAATGCGGATACAGCAAAATACATCCACCAAGCAACTCATGCCTTGTTTAATCATCAGTCTTTAGGATAATAAAAAGCAAACCATTCTTCTCAGGTGAGGGGAATGGTTCCTTTTTAATGGTAAAGACCGCACTTTTTAAGAAAAATATGATAAAATAGACTCCGTACGTACTTGATACAAAGATGAGGGTATTAAAAAATACAATGCATTTAAACTGAAAGTCTTAGATGTTTTAGCATCAAATCTTTCTGATAACTAACGGTAGGAAAGAGCAACACGAACGAGTCAAATCGATGTTATTTGACGAGAGAGTTAGTAAAGCATTTAGCTAATTGCCTGATAGCGATTAGCGTGAAAGGATTAGATGCTTTAGCATCAAACCTTTCTAATGATTTGTATCTTGAGAATTGAACCCGGCCGAAAAGCTGTGTAAAAAAGATAAACTGTCTTGTCTTCATCGAAGACTTCGTCAGTTTCCTATTTTTACTTTGCTTTTGACGTCCTTGGTATCTTGAGTAATTGAACACGCCTACAACTCTGTGGAAAAAGATAAATCTGCCTAGGAGCAGTAGCTCCGTCGTTAGATTTCCTATTTTCCTTTGAGTTGCTTGACGGCTTAGTATCCTGATCTTTGTAGGCAAGGCGTATAATTTCATCAATCCAAAGGGGATTAAAATGACAAAACAAGTGTTTCAAACGACTTTTGCGGGTCGTGAGTTAATTGTAGAGACTGGTCAGGTTGCTAAGCAAGCCAATGGCGCAGTTGTCGTGCGTTACGGTGAGTCAACTGTCTTGACTGCTGCTGTTATGTCTAAGAAGATGGCAACTGGGGATTTCTTCCCTCTTCAAGTCAACTACGAAGAAAAAATGTATGCAGCTGGGAAGTTTCCTGGTGGCTTTATGAAACGTGAAGGACGCCCTTCAACAGATGCGACTTTGACAGCGCGTTTGATTGACCGTCCAATCCGTCCTATGTTTGCGGAAGGTTTCCGTAATGAAGTACAAGTGATTAACACAGTTCTTTCTTATGATGAAAATGCATCTGCACCAATGGCAGCTATGTTTGGTTCATCCTTGGCACTTTCTATCTCAGATATTCCATTTGACGGACCAATCGCTGGGGTACAAGTGGGTTATGTCGATGGCCAAATTATCATCAACCCTAGTCAAGAACAGGCAGAGCAATCGCTTCTTGAATTGACAGTAGCTGGTACCAAACACGCTATCAACATGGTTGAGTCTGGTGCCAAAGAATTGTCAGAAGAAATCATGTTGGAAGCCCTTCTTAAAGGGCATGAAGCAGTCAAAGAATTGATTGCCTTCCAAGAAGAAATCGTTGCCGCAGTTGGTAAGGAAAAAGCAGAAGTAGAATTGCTTCATGTGGATGCTGAATTGCAAGCTGAAATCATCGCAGCCTACAACAGCGACCTCCAAAAAGCGGTCCAAGTAGAAGAAAAATTGGCTCGTGAAGCTGCAACTCAAGCAGTTAAGGACCAAGTTACTGCCGTTTACGAAGAAAAATATGCAGACCACGAAGAATTTGACCGTATCATGCGTGATGTGGCTGAAATATTGGAACAAATGGAACACGCTGAAGTGCGCCGTTTGATCACAGAAGACAAGGTGCGTCCTGACGGTCGTAAGGTCGATGAAATCCGTCCTTTGGATGCGGTTGTTGACTTCCTTCCTCGTGTGCACGGTTCTGGTCTCTTCACTCGTGGACAAACTCAGGCTCTTTCAGTCTTGACCCTGGCTCCGATGGGTGAAACTCAAATCATTGATGGTTTGGATCCAGAGTACAAGAAACGCTTTATGCATCACTATAACTTCCCTCAATACTCTGTAGGGGAAACAGGTCGTTACGGTGCGCCTGGTCGTCGTGAAATCGGTCACGGTGCCCTCGGTGAGCGTGCCCTTGCTCAAGTCTTGCCAAGTTTGGAAGAATTCCCATATGCGATTCGCTTGGTAGCTGAGGTCTTGGAATCAAACGGTTCTTCATCTCAGGCTTCTATCTGTGCGGGAACTCTTGCCCTTATGGCTGGTGGTGTGCCAATCAAGGCGCCAGTAGCTGGTATTGCTATGGGTCTTATCTCAGATGGAAATAACTATACAGTATTGACAGATATTCAAGGTTTGGAAGACCACTTTGGAGACATGGACTTCAAGGTTGCAGGAACTCGTGACGGGATTACAGCCCTTCAAATGGATATCAAGATTCAAGGAATCACTGCAGAAATCTTGACTGAGGCTCTTGCTCAAGCCAAGAAAGCGCGTTTTGAAATCCTTGATGTGATTGAAGCAACCATTCCAGAAGTTCGTCCAGAATTGGCTCCAACTGCTCCGAAAATTGATACCATCAAGATTGATGTGGACAAGATTAAGATTGTCATCGGTAAAGGTGGGGAAACCATCGACAAGATTATCGCCGAAACAGGCGTTAAGATTGATATCGATGAAGAAGGAAATGTGTCTATCTACTCTAGCGACCAAGATGCCATCAACCGTGCCAAAGAAATCATTGCTGGTTTGGTTCGTGAAGCTAAAGTGGATGAAGTTTACCATGCTAAAGTCGTTCGTATCGAGAAATTTGGTGCCTTTGTCAACCTCTTTGATAAGACAGATGCCCTTGTTCATATCTCTGAGATGGCTTGGACGCGTACCAATAATGTGGAAGACTTGGTAGCAATCGGGGATGAAGTTGATGTTAAGGTTATCAAGATTGATGAAAAAGGACGTGTGGATGCTTCTATGAAAGCCCTTCTTCCTCGTCCTCCAAAACCTGAACGTGATGAAAAAGGTGAAAAATCAGAGCGTCCTCACCGCCCACGTCATCACAAGGACCACAAACCTAAGAAAGAATTTACAGAAACGCCAAAAGATTAAGAATAAGAAAAGGAGAAATGTATGGGATGGTGGCGCGAAACCATTGATATCGTAAAAGAAAATGATCCAGCGGCCCGCACCACTTTGGAGGTTTTGCTGACTTATCCAGGTGTCAAGGCCTTGGCGGCCCACCGTCTCTCGCATTTTCTCTGGAAGCACGGCTTCAAACTACTGGCTCGTATGCACAGTCAGTTTTGGCGCTTTTGGACTCAGATTGAGATTCATCCAGGTGCTCAGATAGACTCGGGTGTCTTTATTGACCACGGTTCAGGCTTGGTGATTGGTGAGACGGCGATTGTTGAAAAAGGCGTTCTTCTCTATCACGGAGTGACTCTTGGTGGGACAGGGAAAGATGTTGGCAAACGCCATCCGACTGTGCGTAAAGGAGCTCTCATATCGGCTCATGCCCAAGTTATCGGGCCTGTAGAAATCGGTGAAAATGCCAAGGTCGGTGCAGCAGCAGTTGTCGTGGCAGACGTACCTAGTGATGTGACGGTTGTTGGTATCCCGGCCAAAATTGTCCGCCTTCATGGTAAAAAAGATGAGCCAGTCATTCACGAAGTCGAAGAAAAACGAGAGTATTATGTCAATAAACTCGAGCAGGCTAAAGAAGCTAGCCACAGATCGTCTGGGCTGTAGAGGATAGCTATATGATTCAAGCAAGAAACAAGTTAAGCCAAGAAGAGTTATCTGAGGCGAAAAAATTAATTGACTGTTGTCAATCCTATGATGGAACTTATCGTGATCCTTATCTCTCTAACATGCTTAATTTTGACCCAAACATGCCCGCCTTTTTCCTTTATTATGAAAAAGGCGAACTTGTTGGTCTATTAACTGTTTATGCTGATGACCAAGATGTGGAAGTGACGATACTGGTTCATCCAGATTATCGTCGTCAGGGGATTGCACGTGCATTGCTTACTAGTTTTGAGAAAGAAACGACTTCTTTTTCTATTCGTTCAGTCACTTTTCAGACAGAACGTATTTTTCTAGAACGTCATCCTGATTTTGTCAGCAACTGGGGATTTGTCGAGGATGAAGAGACAGAAACCTGGTTAGGTAAGAATAGAAGACCTTATCAGTTAGCAAAACTTTCCAATCTTGAAGTTTTGTTAGCAGATAGTTCGTATCAGGAGCAAATTAGCCAGTTAAAATTTCAGGCGTTTTCAGAGGAACATGAATCGAGAGAAGTTGTGGATAGATATGTCGCTGAAGCTCTGAAGGATCCAGAAAGTCGTCTATATATTTTATTAAAAAACGGTCAGGTTATTGGGACTTGCACGGTAGATTTATCGACTAATACGAATTACTTCTATGGTTTGGCAATATCGGAACCTGAACGTGGAAAAGGCTATGGAAGCTATTTAGCAAAATATCTAGTCAACCAACTGATTGAGCAAAATGATAAGGAATTTCAGATTGCAGTAGAGGATAGCAACGTAGGTGCCAAACATTTGTATGAAAAAATCGGCTTTGTCAAACAGACGCAGGTGGTTTATCTGAATGAGAAAGGAGCAAGGGATTCCGAAGTGTAGAGAGATTCGGACTGAAATTGAATTGAACTCTTAGTGATGAAACTAATTGTTCTTGGATTTTGGTTTTCCTGACTATTATTTTATGATTAAAATCTATGACACCATGTCTCGTGATTTGCGAGAATTTGTACCTATTGAGGATGGCAAGGTTAAGATGTATGTCTGTGGGCCAACGGTCTACAACTATATTCACGTTGGGAATGCCCGTTCGACGGTAGCTTTTGATACCATTCGACGTTACTTCGAATACCGTGGTTATGAGGTTGCCTATATTTCCAATTTTACGGATGTGGATGATAAGATTATCAACCGTGCCAAGGAAGAAGGTATCACGCCTCAGGAGGTTGCGGACAAGTATATCGCTGCCTTTCGTGAGGATGTGACGGCCTTGGGTGTCAAGCCTGCGACTCGCCATCCGCGTGTAGTAGAGTTTATGGCTGACATTATCCGTTTTGTGGAAGATTTAATCGAGAAAGGTTTTGCTTACGAGAGTCAAGGGGATGTCTACTTCCGTGTAGAAAAATCTCACAACTATGCCAAGTTGGCCAATAAAACCTTGGAAGATTTGGAGCTAGGTGCTTCAGGTCGTACTGATGAAGAAACGGCTCGTAAGGAAAATCCTGTAGACTTTGCACTATGGAAATCTGCCAAATCAGGCGAGATTTCTTGGGACAGTCCTTGGGGACCTGGTCGTCCAGGCTGGCATATTGAGTGTTCGGTCATGTCGACAGAAATTTTAGGAGATACCATTGATATCCACGGTGGCGGAGCCGATCTCGAATTTCCTCATCATACTAATGAAATTGCTCAGTCAGAAGCTAAAACAGGCAAGACCTTTGCCAATTACTGGATGCATAATGGTTTTGTCAATATCGACAATGTCAAGATGTCCAAGTCTTTGGGGAACTTTATCACCGTACACGATGCCCTTAAAACTCTTGATGGGCAAGTGCTTCGTTTCTTCTTTGCGACTCAACATTATCGCAAGCCTATCAACTTTACAGAAAAGGCAGTACGTGATGCAGAGACCAATCTAAAGTATCTAAAGAACACTTATGAGCAACCATTTTCTGGGACTGTAGATGCTCAAGAGTTACAGGACTTTAAAGACAAGTTTGTAGCTGCTATGGATGAGGATTTCAACTCTGCTAACGGTATCACAGTAGTCTTTGAAATGGCTAAATGGATCAACTCTGGCAACTATGATGCAAGTGTTAAGGAAGCTCTTGCGGATATGTTAGAAGTCTTTGGGATTGTCTTTGTTGAGGATGTTCTAGATGCAGAGATTGAAGCTTTAATCCAAAAACGCCAAGAAGCACGTGCCAATCGTGACTTTGCTACAGCGGACCAAATCCGTTACCAATTAGCGGCTCAAGGAATTAAGCTTCTTGACACCAAGGATGGAGTGAGGTGGACACGTGATTGATGTCAATCTCATTAACGGGATTGCGCTGGCTTTTGAGGGAGATGCAGTGTATTCCATGTATATTCGTCGCCACCTTATTCTCAAAGGCATGACCAAACCCAATAAACTCCACCAAGAGGCCACTAAGTATGTATCTGCAAAGGCTCAGGCTCGCCTGATTGCCCTCATGTTGGAGGAGCAAGTCCTGACGGAAAAAGAAGAGGAAATCTACAAACGTGGCCGCAATACCAATAGCCATACCAAAGCTAAAAATGCCGATGTGGTGACTTACCGTATGTCCACAGGCTTTGAAGCCGTGATGGGCTATCTCCATATGACTGAAAATCTGGAACGTCTTGAGAGCTTGATTTCTTGGTGTATCCAAAAAGTGGAGGGCTAGGACATGATAGCAAAAGAACTACAAGACTGGTTTCCTGAGGCTCATATTTCAGACCAACCAGTAGAGAAAGAGGGCTATCTCACTCTCCCTTTAGCTTCTCAGCAGTGGATTTTGCTGGAGGAAGCTGGTCTCAGTGAGCGTGAAAAGCAGTTGGTTGCCCTTTTGACCCAGCAGGAGAAGGCCAGTTCGCTCAATCCTTGGTATCCCTATCTGATTGAGGGGAAGGGCCAGGCACCGCAAGTTTTCAAAAAGATTCAGCTGGTTTATTGCCATCTTTCCTATTTTCAACAGGAAAATCTAGCTTCTTGGTTGGACATGATGCGGACTCTTTTTACTAACTGTCAGACGGTGCTTCAGGTCGGAGCTCAGGATTATGTTTTCGTGCTGCAACAAGATAAATACAGTTCTGTACGAGCTATTTTAAGTGATACGATTGAAGCGGTTGAGTATGACTTTGGACTGCGTTTGTCTATCATGTTAGGCCAAGTTTGGTCTCAGGCAGCACATCAAGCTCTGTCAGACTTAATCAAAGCGGAGCGGGATTTGTTTAAGACTTGGTGGCGTCAGGGTCACCAAGGTGTTCACACCTTTTCACAACTCTATCTTTGGAGTATGGGGGAAAGGCTCTTGGACTTGAAATCAATCAAGGAATGCTTACATCAGATGATTTTGGATCAGGATCAGATTCAGGAAATTATCCTTTCTCTTTGGGAAAACAGTGCTGTTCTGACTAAAACAGCCCAGCAACTCTATCTGCACCGCAATTCTCTCCAATACAAGATTGATAAATGGGAAGAATTGACAGGGCTTCAGTTGAAGGAATTGACTGACCTGACCTTGTGTTATCAATTGATTTTACCAGATATTCTCTAAAGTTTTGTGCAAGTTGCACAGAACTTTTTTGTTTTTTTGGTCACCTTGCCATAGAAATGTAAAGCGTTTTCATCTATAATAAAACTATCAAAAGACAAAAGGAGTTCACCTCATGGTAGAATTGAATCTTAAAAATATTTACAAAAAATATCCAAACAGCGAACACTATTCAGTTGAAGACTTCAACTTGGACATCAAAGACAAAGAATTTATCGTTTTCGTAGGTCCTTCAGGATGTGGTAAATCAACAACTCTTCGTATGATTGCTGGTCTTGAAGACATCACAGAAGGTACTGCATCTATCGACGGCGTGGTTGTCAACGACGTGGCTCCAAAAGACCGCGACATCGCCATGGTATTCCAAAACTACGCTCTTTACCCACACATGACTGTTTATGACAACATGGCTTTCGGTTTGAAATTGCGTAAATACAGCAAAGAAGACATCGACAAACGTGTACAAGAAGCAGCTGAAATCCTTGGATTGAAAGAGTTCTTGGAACGTAAACCAGCTGACCTTTCAGGTGGTCAACGTCAACGTGTTGCCATGGGTCGTGCGATTGTTCGTGACGCAAAAGTGTTCTTGATGGACGAACCTTTGTCAAACTTGGATGCCAAACTTCGTGTATCTATGCGTGCTGAAATTGCGAAAATCCACCGTCGTATCGGAGCTACAACTATCTACGTAACTCACGACCAAACAGAAGCGATGACACTTGCAGACCGTATCGTTATCATGTCAGCAACTAAGAACCCTGCTGGTACAGGTACTATCGGACGTGTTGAACAAATCGGTACTCCTCAAGAAGTTTACAAAAACCCAGTTAACAAATTCGTAGCAGGATTTATCGGAAGCCCAGCTATGAACTTCATCAACGTGAAATTGGTTGGTAGCGAAATTGTTTCTGACGGTTTCCGCTTGAAAGTGCCAGAAGGGGCATTGAAAGTTCTTCGTGAAAAAGGCTACGAAGGTAAAGAATTGATCTTCGGTATCCGTCCAGAAGACGTGAATGCAGAACCTGCTTTCCTTGAAACATTCCCAGAATCAGTTGTCAAAGCTACTATCTCTGTATCAGAATTGCTTGGTTCAGAATCTCACCTTTACTGCCAAGTTGGTAAAGATGAATTTGTTGCCAAAGTGGATGCTCGCGACTACTTGCAAACAGGTGCAACAGTGGAACTTGGATTCGATTTGAACAAAGCACACTTCTTTGATGTAGAAACTGAAAGAACAGTTTACTAAGATAAAGAAAATCAAAACACTGCTAGAGAAATCTGGCAGTGTTTTTTGAGATTGCGTAGAAAAAACTCTCCATATCGCATGAAGAGTTAATTTGCTATTCTGCAGCTTGTTGCCAACGTTTTGCTAGCATATGAGACAGGCTAGATATTGCTAGGTTAAAGCTGAAGTAGATGAGGGCAATCAGGATATAAAGACTGAAGACCTGTTCTGGTTCGAAATAACGCCCCATGAGAATTTGGCTGGCTCCAAAGAGCTCTTGTAGGGCGATAACAGAGTAGAGCAGGCTGGTATCCTTAATCACGGTTACAAACTGAGAAATGATAGCTGGTAGCATTTTACGGATTGCTTGCGGGAGAATGATATGGTAGAGGATTTGCATAGAGGTAAATCCTTGCGACATTCCCGCTTCGTACTGGCCCTTGTCCACGGCATTGAGACCGCCTCGGATGATTTCAGCTAAGGCTGCTGAGGTAAAAAGGGTAAAGGCAGTAATACCTGCTGGTGTGGACTTCATCTTGAACACCAAAAAGATGGTGAAAATCCAGAGAAGGTTGGGAACATTACGTACAAATTCGATGTAAATGCTGGAAATAATACGCAAGATAGGATTTTTTCCATTTCTCATGACCGCTAGAACTGTACCGATAAGTGTAGAGAGGACAATGGCAATCAGAGAAATGTAGAGGGTCAAGCCAAATCCTTTAAAGATAAAGATTAGGTTATCTGGGGTCAAAACTTCTAAAATGGATTCCATAGTAACCTCCTAAAGTGAATAGGCTTTTTTGTTGGCTTGCTCCATCCTGCGACCAAACTGGGCAACAGGGAAGCAAAGAGCAAAGTAGAGCAGTGCAGCGCCTAAAAATGCTGGAATGTAATTTCCGTTGAGGGCTGACCAAGACTTGGTCACAAACATCAAGTCTACTCCAGAGATGATAGCAACTGTAGAGGTATTCTTGATGAGGTTGACGATTTGGTTGGTCAAAGGAGGGAGAATGATACGAAAGGCCTGAGGCAAGATAATCAAGCGCATAGCACTGATATAAGTAAAACCTTGTGACAAGGCAGCCTCCATTTGACCGCTAGGAATAGACTGAATGCCTGAGCGAATAACCTCAGCGATATAGGCGCCGTGATAGAGTCCCACGCAGAGAACAGCTGTCCAATAAATCGGAATCATGATGATATGGTCACTGATAAGAGGTAGGCCATAAAAAACGATAACAAACTGCACCAAGAGGGGAGTGTTTTGGTAAAATTCGACAAAGATGCGAGCTAAAATGCGCAAAATTGGACGTTTGCTAGTTGACATAGCTCCAAAGAAGATGCCCAAAACCAAAGCTAGGATAAAGGATCCGATCGCTAGGGCAAGAGTGAAGAGGAATCCATTGAAAAATTGGCCAAAATCCTGAAAATAGGCTGTCCAAGATGATAAATCTGTCATGGGGTGTCCTCCTTAATCTGCGGTATGGCTAGATGGTTTAAGTTTGTAACGATCATAAAGTTTTTGCAAACTACCATCCTTGCTCCATTTAGTGACCAAGTTATCAAGATAGTCGTTGAGCTCGGTATTTGATTTCTTGGTAACGATACCGTAGTCAGATGGCTTGAAACTATCATCTAGTAGTACTGTGCGTTTGCTGATGTAGCCAGACAGAATCGAGCGGTCAACGGAAAAGGCATCGATACGATGAGCGTGAAGGGACGTAATCAATTCTGGGTAGGAACCAAGTTCGACGAATTTAAAGGTTAGACCTTTCTTTTTACCCAGTTCAGTAATCAGGCGTTGGGTAATGGAACCTTGGGCAACACCGATGGTTTTTCCGTTTAGGTCCTCAATGCTTTTGATTTTGGCAGATTTATTGACCAAAAATCCAGAAGCGTCCGTGTAGTAGGGATTGGTGAAGTTGTAGAGTTTTTTGCGTTCGTCTGTGATGGTAAAGGTCGCGATATCCATATCGACCTGTTCATTGTCTAGAAGGGGGCCACGGGTTTGTGCTGTAACAGGCACATAACGAACCTTGACCTTGAGCTCATCAGCTACCATCTTGGCCAGGTCAGTTTCGATACCAGAAAAGGTCCCTGTCTTGGGATCCTTGTAACCGAAATTGGGAACGTCTTGTTTCACACCAACAACTAGCTCGCCTCTCTTTTGAATGTCTGCGACACTAGTATCAGCCTGAACTGGTTTTGTAGCAGCAAGGCCGAAAAGGCTAATCAATAATGCGGATAAAAAGAATTTCTTTTTCATAGGCGCCTCCTTATTTTACTTTGTCACTTTCGTGGTTGATGATTTTGCTGAGGAATTGTTGGGCACGAGGTTCACTTGGGTTGTCGAAAAAGTCATCGACATCTGTCGTATCCACCAAAACTTCTCCGTCAGCCATAAAGATGATGCGGTCCGCAACTTCACGGGCAAAGCCCATTTCGTGGGTAACGACAATCATATTCATACCCTCGTGGGCCAATTTTTGCATAACTGCTAGAACATCGCCGATGGTTTCAGGGTCAAGGGCAGATGTTGGTTCATCAAAGAGAAGGAGTTCAGGATGCATAGCGAGTCCACGAGCAATGGCGATTCGTTGTTTTTGTCCACCAGAAAGCATGGCTGGATAAGAATCTTTCTTGTCCCACATATTTACAAATTCCAGATATTTTTGGGCTGTCTTTTCAGCTTCTTTTTTATCAATTCCTAGAACTTTTATGGGTGCGAGTGTTACGTTTTCTAACACTGTTTTGTGAGGGTAGAGGTTAAAATGTTGGAAAACCATGCCGACTTCCTTGCGAAGAGGCACTAAATCTTTCTGGCTGGCACCAGCAACTTGGTGGCCATTGACTAGAAGACTTCCCTTGTCGACAGCCTCTAAACCATTGATGGTACGGATAAGAGTGGATTTCCCAGAACCAGATGGTCCGAGTAGGACAACGACTTGTCCTTTTTCAAAACGGAGATTGATGTCGCGGAGTGCGTGGTAGTCTCCGTAATATTTTTCGACGTGTTCAAATTCTACTAAAGCCATAAGGAATCTCCTTTGTGTTAGATTTTATAACATCATTCTACACCAAAAGAATTGGCTTGTCAAATCATATCTGAAAAAATTCACTAAAATTTTATAAAAAAGCAATCTGGATAGAGAAAACGTCTAAATCATGTTATAATGAAGCAATAGAATTCTTAGAAAGAGTGGATGTCTTTTTGATAACACCTACTTATGAATGGCAGTTTGCCCCGCAGGTAGAAGATGCGGATTTTACAAAAATAGCCAAGAAGGCTGGGTTGGGTCCTGAGGTGGCTCGGTTATTGTTTGAGAGAGGGATTCAGGACCAAGAAAGTCTGAAAAAATTTTTAGAACCTTCTTTGGAGGACTTACATGACCCCTATCTGCTCCATGATATGGACAAGGCAGCAGCTCGGATTCGTCAGGCCATTGAAGAAGGGGAAAATATTCTCATCTATGGAGACTATGATGCGGATGGAATGACTTCGGCTTCGATTGTGAAGGAAAGTTTGGAACAGCTTGGTGCCGAGTGCCGTGTTTACCTGCCCAATCGTTTTACCGATGGCTATGGTCCCAATGCCAGTGTCTATAAATACTTTATTGAACAAGAAGGAATTTCCTTGATTGTGACAGTGGATAATGGGGTTGCGGGTCACGAAGCCATTGAATTGGCCCAGTCTATGGGAGTAGATGTCATTGTGACTGACCACCATTCCATGCCTGAAACTCTGCCCGATGCCTATGCTATCGTTCATCCTGAGCATCCGGATGCGGACTATCCTTTCAAATATTTGGCTGGTTGTGGAGTGGCCTTCAAGCTGGCTTGTGCCCTTTTAGAAGAAGTGCAAGTGGAACTGCTCGACTTGGTGGCTATCGGAACCATTGCAGATATGGTAAGTCTGACGGATGAAAATCGTATCTTGGTTCAATATGGTCTAGAAATGTTGGGGCATACCCAGCGCATCGGCCTGCAAGAAATGCTGGACATGGCTGGGATTGCCGCCAACGAAGTAACAGAAGAAACGGTTGGTTTCCAGATTGCCCCTCGTTTGAATGCCTTGGGCCGTTTGGATGATCCCAATCCTGCCATTGATTTGCTGACTGGCTTTGATGATGAGGAGGCGCATGAGATTGCCCTTATGATTCACCAGAAAAACGAAGAGCGCAAGGAAATCGTTCAGTCAATCTATGAAGAAGCTAAGATTATGGTGGATCCTGAGAAGAAGGTGCAGGTCTTAGCCAAGGAAGGCTGGAATCCTGGAGTTCTAGGAATCGTGGCTGGTCGTTTGTTGGAAGAACTAGGACAGACAGTCATCGTTCTTAATATAGAAGACGGTCGTGCCAAGGGAAGTGCTCGTAGTGTGGAAGCGGTCGATATTTTTGAAGCCCTAGATTCCCATCGAGACCTCTTCATCGCCTTTGGAGGCCATGCTGGTGCAGCGGGTATGACGCTGGAAGTTGAGAAACTTTCAGATTTATCTCAGGTCTTGGAAGATTATGTCCGTGAAAAAGGCGCAGATGCTGGAGGCAAGAACAAGTTAAATCTAGATGAAGAACTGGATTTGGAGACACTTAGCTTGGAAACGGTCAAAAGTTTTGAACGTTTGGCACCCTTTGGAATGGACAATCAGAAACCTGTCTTTTATATTAAGGATTTTCATGTCGAAAGTGCCCGGACTATGGGAGCAGGCGACGCCCATCTCAAGCTGAAAATTTCCAAGGGTGAGGCGAGTTTTGAAGTGGTAGCATTTGGACAAGGTAGATGGGCAACAGAATTTGCTCAAACCAAGAATCTAGAGCTGGCAGTCAAATTGTCTGTCAACCAATGGAATGGCCAAACTGCCCTCCAGTTGATGATGGTGGATGCGCGTGTGGAAGGTGTTCAACTCTTTAACATTCGTGGGAAAAATGCAGTCTTTCCAGAAGGGGTTCCAGTCTTGGATTTTGCTGGAGAACTGCCAAATCTGGCGGCTAGTGAAGCTATTGTCGTAAAAAACATTCCTGAGGACATTACTCAGTTGAAGACCATTTTTCAGGAACAAAATTTCTCTGCTGTCTATTTCAAGAATGATATTGATAAGGCCTACTATCTGACAGGGTATGGGACTAGAGAACAGTTTGCCAAATTGTACAAGACCATCTACCAATTCCCAGAGTTTGATATCCGCTACAAGCTGAAGGATTTGGCAGCTTATCTCAATATTCAACAAATCTTGCTGGTCAAGATGATTCAAGTGTTTGAAGAATTAGGCTTTGTGACTATCAAAGATGGGGTCATGACAGTGAATAAAGAAGCACCAAAGAGGGAGATAGGAGAAAGTCAGATTTACCAAAATCTCAAACAAACCGTTAAAGACCAAGAAATGATGGCGCTGGGTACGGTGCAAGAAATTTATGACTTTTTAATGGAAAAAGAATAGATGATAGGAAAGAGTTGGGCAACCAGCTCTTTTTTGAAAACAAATCTTCATTTTGAAAATCATCAAAAAAATGGTATAATGGTAGGAAAAGATTCGGCTAAAAGTAATAGTGCTTTTAGAATAAGAGGGTAAACAACCCTATAATCAAGATAAATTAAGCTTTCGGAGGAAAAATGAGTAATATCAGTTTAACAACACTTGGTGGTGTACGTGAAAACGGGAAAAATATGTATATCGCTGAAATCGATGGATCTATTTTCGTTTTGGATGCAGGTCTGAAATATCCTGAAAATGAACAACTAGGGGTGGATGTCGTTATTCCAAACATGGACTACCTTTTTGAAAATAGCGACCGTATCGCTGGGGTTTTCTTGACCCACGGACATGCGGATGCCATTGGTGCTCTGCCTTATCTCTTGGCTGAAGCCAAGGTGCCTGTATTTGGCTCTGAGCTGACCATTGAGTTGGCCAAACTCTTTGTCAAAGGAAATGATACGGTTAAGAAATTCAATGATTTCCATGTCATTGATGAGAATACGGAGATTGATTTTGGAGGGACAGTGGTTTCCTTCTTCCGTACGACCCACTCTATCCCAGAGAGTCTGGGTGTGGTCTTGAAGACGGCTGAGGGCAGCATCGTTTATACAGGGGACTTCAAATTTGACCAGACAGCTAGCGAATCTTATGCGACAGACTTCGCTCGTCTGGCAGAAATCGGTCGTGACGGAGTTCTAGCTCTGCTCAGTGATTCAGCCAATGCGGACAGTAATATCCAAGTGGCTAGCGAAAGTGAAGTTGGGGATGAAATCACCCAAACCATTGCGGACTGGGATGGTCGTATCATCGTTGCGGCGGTAGCCAGCAACCTCTCTCGTATCCAGCAGGTGTTTGATGCTGCGGATGCAACGGGTCGTCGTATCGTCTTGACAGGATTTGATATTGAAAATATCGTCCGTACTGCTATTCGCCTCAAGAAATTGTCTCTAGCTAACGAGAGTCTTTTGATTAAGCCAAAAGATATGTCTCGCTTTGAAGACCATGAGTTAATTATCCTTGAGACAGGTCGTATGGGTGAGCCTATCAATGGTCTTCGCAAGATGTCGATTGGTCGCCACCGTTATGTGGAAATCAAGGACGGTGACCTAGTTTATATCGTAACCACTCCGTCTATCGCCAAAGAAGCAGTTATGGCGCGTGTGGAAAATATGATTTACCAAGCTGGAGGTGTTGTCAAATTGATTACCCAAAGCTTGCGTGTGTCAGGTCACGGAAATGCGCGTGATTTGCAGTTGATGATCAATCTCTTGCAACCTAAGTATCTCTTCCCAATTCAAGGGGAATACCGTGAGTTGGATGCCCATGCTAAGGCTGCTATGGCTGTTGGTATGTTGCCAGAACGTATTTTCATCCCTAAAAAGGGAACCAGCATGGCTTATGATAATGGAGACTTTGTCCCAGCTGGAGCGGTTTCGGCAGGCGATGTCTTGATTGACGGAAATGCTATCGGTGATGTTGGCAATGTAGTCCTTCGTGACCGTAAGGTCTTGTCAGAGGATGGTATTTTCATCGTAGCAATTACCGTTAATCGTCGTGAGAAGAAAATTGTGGCCAAGGCTCGTGTTCACACGCGTGGATTTGTTTATCTCAAGAAGAGTCGCGATATTCTCCGTGAAAGTTCAGAATTAATTAACCAGACGGTAGAAGACTATCTCCAAGGAGATGACTTTGACTGGGCAGATCTTAAAGGGAAGGTTCGTGATAATCTGACCAAGTATCTCTTTGATCAAACCAAGCGTCGTCCAGCTATTTTACCAGTAGTCATGGAAGCAAAATAATCGTTGAAATAAACAGAGAGAAAGTCGAATTTCGGCTTTTTCTTATCGGAAAATAGAGGAAAAAATTATGGCAGTAATGAAAATTGAGTATTACTCACAAGTTTTGGATATGGAGTGGGGGGTGAATGTCCTCTACCCTGATGCCAATCGAGTGGAAAATCCAGATTGTAAAGATATTCCCGTCTTGTACCTCTTGCACGGGATGTCTGGCAATCATAATAGCTGGCTCAAGAGGACCAACGTAGAACGTTTGCTTCGAGGAACTAATCTCATCGTTGTCATGCCCAATACCAGCAATGGTTGGTATACCGATACCCAGTATGGTTTTGACTATTACACAGCTCTAGCAGAGGAATTACCACAGGTTTTGAAACGCTTCTTCCCTAATATGTCTAGCAAGCGTGAAAGGACCTTTATCGCTGGTCTCTCTATGGGAGGTTACGGCTGCTTCAAACTGGCTCTTGCTACAAATCGTTTCTCTCATGCAGCTAGCTTTTCAGGTGCCCTTAGTTTTCAAGATTTTTCTCCTGAGAGCCAAAACCTGGGAACACCAGCGTATTGGAGGGGTGTGTTTGGGGAGATTAAAGATTGGACAGCTAGTCCTTCTTCTCTTGAAAGTCTGGCAAAAAAATCGGATAAAAAAACCAAGCTTTGGGCTTGGTGTGGCGAGCAGGATTTCTTGTACGAAGCCAATAATCTAGCAGTGAAAAACCTCAAAAAGCTGGGATTTGATGTGACCTATAGCCATAGCGCTGGAACTCATGAGTGGTACTACTGGGAAAAACAATTGGAACGGTTCTTAGCAACCCTTCCAATTGATTTCAAATTAGAAGAGAGATTGACTTAGTTTGAACTTCAGCATAGGGGGAGAACTAAAATAAAATATGTTTTCGCTAGACTTTTCAAACGAAAGTAGTAGAATAGTAATAAGATACTGGAGGAAAGAGAGTAGGAAATGTACCGTTATCAAATTGGCATTCCCACATTAGAATATGATCAGTTTGTCAAAGAACATGAATTAGCTAATGTATTACAAAGCAGTGCTTGGGAAAAAGTGAAATCTGATTGGAATCATGAGAGACTTGGTGTCTATGAAGGGGAGAAATTACTGGCTGTGGCTAGTATTCTCATAAAGTCTCTACCTTTGGGGTATAAAATGTTTTATATTCCAAGAGGTCCCATACTGGATTACAGGGATATAGAACTTTTAAAGTTTGTCCTGCAGTCTATTAAGTCTTATGCTCGCAGTAAGAGAGCGGTTTTTGTGACTTTCGATCCAAGTATTTGCCTATCTCAACATTTGGTCGATCAAGATAAAAGAGAATATCCTGAAAATCTTGCTATTATTGATAGTTTGCAACAAATGGGAGTAAGGTGGTCAGGAAAAACGGAGGAAATGGGGGACACCATTCAGCCTCGTATTCAGGCTAAAATATACAAGGAAAATTTTGAAGAAGCTAAACTTTCCAAGTCAACAAAACAGGCTATTCGAACAGCACGGAATAAGGGTGTAGAGATTCAATTTGGTGGAACTGAATTATTGGAGTCCTTTTCCTTTTTGATGAAAAAAACCGAGAAGCGGAAAGAGATTCATTTGAGGAATGAAGTCTATTATAAAAAGTTGTTAGATAATTTTAAAGACAAGGCCTACATCACGTTGGCAACCTTGGATGTCTCTAAACGTTCGCAAGAATTAGAAGAACAGTTAGCGAAAAACAGAGCCTTGGAAGAGACGTTTACTGAGTCGACTCGAACTTCAAAAGTAGAAGCGCAGAAGAAGGAAAAAGAACGTTTGTTAGAGGAATTGACTTTCCTGCAGGAATATATGGATGCAGGTCAAGCAAGAGTTCCCTTAGCGGCTACCTTGACTTTAGAATTCGGACAAACTTCTGTCAATCTATACGCAGGAATGGATGAAGATTTTAGACGTTATAAAGCTCCTATTTTGACTTGGTATGAGACAGCTCGATATTCCTTTGAACGTGGCATTTTATGGCAAAATTTAGGAGGCGTCGAGAATGCTTTAGATGGTGGACTCTATCGTTTTAAAGCTAATTTTAATCCAACGATTGAAGAATACTTGGGTGAATTTACAATGCCTACCCATCCTCTCTATCCTCTGTTAAGACTTGCTCTTGATTTCCGTAAAACATTAAGAAAAAAACATAGAAAGTAAGTATATGGCACTAATTACACTCACGAGAGAAGAGTTTCAGGCTTATTCTGATCAGGTTTCTTCTCGTTCCTTTATGCAATCGGTTCAGATGGGGGACTTATTAGAAAAAAGAGGGGCTCGAATTGTTTATCTTGCTTTGAAACAAGAAGGAGAAATTCAAGTTGCAGCTCTGGTTTATAGCTTGCCCATGCTGGGTGGCCTGCATATGGAGCTCAATTCGGGGCCGATTTATACCCAACAAGATGTTCTTCCAGTTTTTTATGAAGAGTTAAAAGAATATGCCAAGCAGAATGGTGTATTAGAGTTGCTTGTAAAACCTTATGAAACTTATCAAACTTTTGATGGTGAAGGTAATCCAATAGATGCTGAGAAAAAAAGTATTATTCAAGATTTGACTGATTTAGGTTATCAATTTGATGGATTGACAAGAGGTTATCCAGGTGGAGAACCAGATTGGTTATACTATAAAGATTTGACTGAATTAACTGAAAAGAATTTGCTTAAAAGTTTTAGCAAAAAGGGTAAACCCTTGGTGAAAAAGGCTGAAACGTTTGGTATTCGGTTGAAAAAGTTAAAACGTGAAGAACTATCGATTTTTAAGAATATAACAAAAGAAACCTCTGAACGTAGAGAATATAGTGATAAAAGTTTAGAATATTATGAGCACTTTTATGATTCATTTGGAGAACAAGCGGAGTTTCTCATAGCAAGCTTAAATTTTTCGGAGTATATGAGCAAATTGCAAGGTGAACAAAGTAAACTAGAAGAAATCTTGGACAAGTTGCGACTTGATTTGAGTAAAAATCCTCATTCTGAGAAAAAACAAAATCAACTGAGAGAATATTCTAGTCAATTTGAAACTTTTGAAGTTCGAAAAGCAGAAGCGAGAGACTTGATTGAAAAATATGGAGAAGAAGATATTGTTTTGGCCGGAAGTTTATTTGTTTATATGCCTCAGGAAACGACTTATCTCTTTAGTGGTTCCTACACTGAATTTAATAAGTTCTATGCCCCTGCGCTACTTCAAAAATATATTATGTTGGAAAGTATAAAACGTGGAATACCTAAATACAACTTCCTAGGGATTCAAGGGATTTTTGATGGTAGTGATGGCGTTTTGCGTTTTAAACAAAATTTTAATGGCTATATTGTACGAAAAGCAGGGACTTTCCGTTATCATCCGTCGCCTTTAAAATACAAAGCTATTCAGTTACTCAAAAAAATATTAGGACGTTAAGATGAAAAAGCCAGTATTTAGCTTTCTTTCAGCTTGTTTTAGTAAAATAAGGTTTATTATTTGCTAGAAAGGTGGAGGGACATGCGCTGGATTTTTCGTTTGATAGGAGCTTTCTTTTCTTTTATTTGGCATTTGTTTTGGCAACTGGTTTGGATAGTTGTGCTCTTATGTGCTCTTGCTTTCGGAATTCTCTGGTATCTGAACGGGGATTTTCAAGGAGCGCTAAAGCAAGCAGAGAGGTCAGTAAAAATTGGTCAACAGAGTATCGATCAATGGGGAAAAACAGGGCAACTGCCTAAGTTAAATCAGACAGATAGCCACCAGCATTCTGAAGGAAGGTGGCCGCAGGCCTCTGCTCGTATTTACTTGGATCCGCAGATGGATTCAAGCTTTCAAGAGGCTTATTTAGAAGCGATCCAGAATTGGAATCAAACTGGTGCTTTTAACTTTGAACTTGTCACCGAGTCTAGCAAGACAGATATCTTGGCTACTGAGATGAATGATGGAAACACTCCTGTGGCAGGAGAGGCGGAAAGTCAGACCAATCTCTTAACAGGGCAATTCTTGTCTGTAACGGTGCGGTTGAATCATTATTATTTGTCCAATCCGGACTATGGTTATTCCTATGAGCGCATTGTCCATACTGCAGAACATGAGTTGGGGCATGCGATTGGATTGGACCATACAGATGAGAAGTCTGTGATGCAACCTGCAGGTTCCTTTTATGGTATCCAGAAAGAGGATGTTGCAAACCTTCGAAAATTATATGAGACCAATGAGTAGGGGACAATCTTTCCCTACTTTTTTGCTATAATGGAATTATGAACAACTTGATTAAATCAAAACTAGAGCTCTTGCCGACCAGCCCTGGTTGTTACATTCACAAGGATAAAAACGGCACCATTATCTATGTAGGAAAGGCTAAAAATCTGCGCAATCGCGTGAGGTCCTATTTTCGTGGAAGTCACGATACCAAGACAGAGGCCTTGGTGTCTGAAATTGTGGATTTTGAGTTTATTGTCACGGAGTCCAATATTGAGGCACTTCTCCTAGAAATTAATCTTATCAAGGAAAATAAGCCTAAATACAATATCATGCTCAAGGATGATAAGTCCTATCCTTTCATCAAAATCACTAATGAACGCTATCCTCGTTTGATTATTACCCGACAGGTCAAGAAGGACGGCGGTCTTTACTTTGGTCCCTATCCAGATGTGGGGGCAGCCAATGAAATCAAGCGGTTGCTGGATCGGATTTTCCCTTTTAGAAAGTGTACCAATCCACCGTCTAAGGTTTGTTTTTACTATCATATCGGTCAATGTATGGCCCACACCATCTGTAAGAAGGATGAGGCCTATTTCAAGTCTATGGCTCAGGAGGTTTCTGATTTCCTAAAAGGGCAGGATGACAAAATCATCGATGAGCTCAAGGGAAAAATGGCTGCAGCAGCTCAGACTATGGAATTTGAACGGGCTGCGGAATACCGTGACCTGATTCAGGCCATTGGAACCCTTCGGACCAAGCAACGGGTCATGGCAAAAGATTTGCAAAATCGTGACGTCTTTGGCTACTATGTGGACAAGGGTTGGATGTGTGTTCAGGTTTTCTTTGTTCGTCAAGGCAAGCTGATTGAGCGGGATGTCAATCTCTTCCCCTACTACAACGATCCGGATGAAGACTTCTTGACCTATGTGGGACAATTTTATCAAGAAAAATCCCACCTGGTGCCCAATGAGGTGCTGATTCCGAAAGATATCGATGAAGAAGCCATCAAGGCCTTGGTGGATACCAAGATTCTCAAACCTCAACGTGGAGAGAAAAAACAACTGGTTAATTTGGCTATAAAGAATGCTCGAGTCAGTCTAGAGCAGAAGTTCAATCTGTTAGAAAAATCTGTCGAAAAAACACAAGGAGCTATTGAAAATCTAGGTCGCTTACTCCAAATCCCGACTCCAGTCCGTATCGAATCCTTCGATAACTCTAATATCATGGGAACTAGTCCTGTTTCAGCCATGGTGGTCTTTGTCAACGGCAAACCAAGTAAAAAAGATTATCGTAAATACAAAATCAAGACTGTGGTTGGACCGGACGACTATGCGAGTATGCGTGAGGTTATCCGCAGACGCTATGGTCGAGTTCAACGTGAGGCTTTAACTCCGCCAGATTTGATTGTGATTGATGGTGGACAAGGTCAAGTCAATACCGCCAAGCAGGTCATCCAAGATGAACTAGGCTTGGATATTCCAATTGCTGGGCTTCAAAAGAATGACAAGCACCAAACCCATGAATTGCTCTTTGGAGATCCGCTGGAGGTGGTGGAGTTGTCTCGCAATTCTCAGGAATTTTTCCTTCTCCAACGCATCCAAGATGAGGTCCACCGCTTTGCCATCACCTTCCACCGCCAACTGCGCTCCAAAAATTCCTTTTCATCACAACTGGATGGGATTGAAGGTTTGGGGCCTAAACGCAAGCAAAATCTCATGAAACATTTCAAGTCTCTAACCAAAATCAAGGAAGCTAGTGTGGATGAGATTGTCGAAGTTGGGGTGCCAAGAGCAGTCGCAGAAGCGGTTCAGAGGAAGTTGAATCCGCAGGAAGAAGTGGAATTAGCTCAAGTGGCGGAAAAGAGTGTAGATTATCAAACGGACACTGGACATGATTAAAGAGAGCTTTCTTAATAGAATTGTACAAACTAAAAACGATTGGCTGGTCCAATCGCTTTTATATATCTTATTGTAACTGAGATTGATCTGGCAGATAAGAACCACCTAGATAAGTGTTGCTGAGTTTTTCAAGAGTTCCATCTTGATAGAGTTCTTTGAGCGCTTTATCAAATTTTTCTTTAAACTCTTTTTGGTCGCTTGAGAAAACAATATAGTTGTTGGGGCTATCGGCAGAAGCTAAATCAACGACTGAGAGGTCTAAGCCACGGTCCTTGATAATCTTTTGAACGGATACCTTGTCAAAAACTAGGAAATCAAATTCACCGTTAGAAAGGTCAAGGATTCGTTTGCCGATATCCTCACCAGAAAAATCAATTGTAGCAGGATTGTCAGTGTGTTTTTGATTCCAGTTATTGATGAATTGAGCATTAGAAGTTCCAGTATCCTCTTGCGTTGTTTTACCAGCGATTTGCTCAAGAGAAGTCAAAGGATTTTTCTTGTTGCTGACGAGGACGAGGGGATTGTTCGAAATTGGAAGTGAGTAAAGGTATTTTTCAGCACGTTCTTTTGTGTAACTCAAGTTATTGGCTGCAGCTTGATAGTGACCAGAATCAAGTCCTGGGAAGATACTCTCCCAGGCAGTTCTTTGGAATTGAATCTCGTAGTCGCTGAGTTTTTCATCCACTGCCTTTAGAACTTCGATGTCAAAGCCTGTCAGATTTCCCTTGTCTTCGTAGTCAAATGGTGGCACATCACCAGCTGTAGCAACGACGATTATCTTTTGAGCGCTGGTCTCTTTGGGTGTGGATTGATTCCCACAGGCAACTAAAAATGGGAGGATGAGTAGTAATAAGCTAAATTTTTTCATAATGTCTCCATTCAAATGTAAAGTACTTGCTAGTTTATCAGAAACTGTCCTGATGAACCAATATATATTTTTTATGGTTGCGATAAAAAAACTTAATCATGGAAAATATCTGCAACCTCTTTCAAATTATGGTAGAATGGAAGCAGTAGAATTAGAAAAGGAAATCGATTATGAAATTTCTTGAATTAAATAAAAAACGTCATGCGACCAAGCATTTCACTGACAAGCCAGTGGATCCCAAAGATGTGCGTACGGCTATCGAAATTGCAACCTTGGCTCCAAGTGCCCACAACAGCCAGCCTTGGAAATTTGTGGTGGTACGTGAGAAAAATGCCGAACTGGCAAAATTAGCTTATGGTTCAAACTTTGAGCAGGTATCATCAGCACCTGTAACCATTGCCTTGTTCACAGATACAGATTTGGCCAAACGCGCTCGCAAGATTGCCCGAGTTGGTGGTGCTAACAATTTCTCAGAAGAGCAACTACAATATTTCATGAAGAATTTACCAGCTGAATTTGCCCGTTACAATGAACAACAAGTCAGCGACTACCTAGCCCTCAATGCAGGTTTGGTTGCTATGAATTTGGTTCTTGCATTGACAGACCAAGGAATCGGATCAAATCTTATTCTTGGTTTTGACAAATCAAAAATTAACGAAGTTTTGGACATCGAAGACCGTTTCCGCCCAGAACTTTTGATTACAGTGGGTTACACAGACGAAAAATTGGAACCAAGCTACCGCTTGCCAGTAGATGAAATCATCGAGAAAAGATAGAAAGAAGAAAAAAATGACAGCAATTGATTTTACAGCAGAAGTAGAAAAACGCAAAGAAGACCTCTTGGCTGACTTGTTTAGCCTTTTAGAAATCAACTCAGAACGTGATGACAGCAAGGCTGATGCTGAGCATCCATTTGGGCCTGGGCCGGTCAAAGCCTTGGAAAAATTCCTTGAAATTGCAGATCGTGATGGTTACCCAACTAAGAATGTTGATAACTATGCAGGACATTTTGAGTTTGGTGAAGGAGAAGAAGTTCTCGGAATCTTTGCCCACATGGACGTGGTGCCAGCTGGTAGCGGTTGGGACACAGACCCTTATACACCAACTATCAAAGACGGTCGTCTTTATGCGCGTGGTGCTTCAGATGACAAGGGGCCTACAACAGCTTGTTACTATGGTTTGAAAATCATCAAAGAATTGGGACTTCCAACTTCTAAGAAAGTTCGTTTCATCGTCGGAACAGACGAAGAATCAGGCTGGGCAGACATGGACTACTACTTTGAACATGTAGGACTTGCAAAACCAGACTTCGGTTTCTCTCCTGATGCTGAATTCCCAATCATCAATGGTGAAAAAGGAAACATCACAGAATACCTCCACTTTGCAGGTGAAAATACAGGTGCTGCCAGTCTTCATAGCTTTACAGGTGGTTTGCGTGAAAATATGGTGCCTGAATCAGCAACAGCAGTCGTTTCAGGTGATTTGGCTGACTTGCAAGCTAAACTAGATGCCTTTGTTGCAGAACACAAACTCAGAGGGGAAATTCAAGAAGAAGCTGGTCAATACAAGGTGACCATCATTGGTAAATCAGCCCACGGTGCTATGCCTGCTTCAGGTGTCAATGGTGCGACTTACCTAGCCCTCTTCCTCAGTCAGTTTGACTTTGCTGGACCTGCAAAAGACTATCTTGAAATTGCTGGTAAGATTCTCTTGAATGACCATGAGGGTGAAAATCTCAAGATTGCTCATGTGGATGAAAAGATGGGTGCCCTTTCTATGAATGCGGGTGTCTTCCGCTTCGATGAAACAAGTGCTGACAATACCATTGCCCTTAATATCCGCTATCCAAAAGGAACCAGCCCAGAGCAAATCAAGTCTATCCTTGAGAACTTGCCAGTTGCTTCTGTTAGCCTTTCTGAACACGGACACACTCCTCACTATGTGCCAATGGAAGATCCACTTGTGCAAACCTTGTTGAATGTCTATGAAAAACAAACTGGTCTTCAAGGTCATGAACAAGTCATCGGTGGTGGTACTTTTGGTCGCTTGCTAGAACGTGGGGTTGCCTACGGCGCTATGTTCCCAGACTCAATTGACACCATGCACCAAGCCAATGAATTTATCGCCTTGGACGATCTCTTCCGAGCAGCAGCAATCTATGCTGAAGCTATTTACGAATTGATCAAATAAAACGATAGAAGTCTGAGATTGTATGCTTGGACTTCTTTTTGGAGGGAAAACAGATGTCTCAAATCGAAAGAATCAAGCAGGCTATTATAGCGGATCCACAGAATGCCAGCTATACAGAACGAGGAATTGACCCTCTCTTTGCAGCGCCAAAAACTGCTCGCATTAATATTGTCGGTCAGGCACCGGGACTTAAAACCCAAGAAGCAGGCCTGTATTGGAAGGACAAGAGTGGTGACCGCTTGCGGGAGTGGCTAGGTGTGGATGAAGATACCTTTTACAATTCAGGTTATTTTGCTGTTTTGCCTATGGATTTCTACTTTCCAGGGCATGGCAAGTCAGGTGATCTTCCACCTCGTACTGGTTTTGCAGAAAAATGGCATCCGCAGCTCTTGCAAGAATTACCAGATATTCAGTTAACCCTCTTAATTGGACAATATGCCCAAGCCTACTATTTACAGGAGAAAATCAGTAGCAAGGTGACAGAACGAGTAAGACATTACCAGAACTATCTGCCAGACTATTTTCCACTAGTTCACCCCTCACCACGAAATCAAATCTGGATGGCCAAAAATCCTTGGTTCGAGACAGAAGTGGTGCCAGACTTGAAAAAAAGAATTAAAGCTATTTTAGGAGAAAAAGAATGAAAGAAATAACCTTTGACGAATTTTACCAGCTTTACCAAAACGACCAATTTTCTCTAGTTGACGTGAGAGAAGTGGATGAGTTTGAAGCTCTTCATTTAGAAGGTGCCTATAACCTACCGCTTAGTCAATTGGCTGATACCTTTGATCAGCTGGACAAGGAGCAGTTACATTATGTCATTTGTAAATCTGGAATGAGATCGGCGCGTGCTTGTCAATTTCTAGCTGAACAAGGTTATGAAGTTATCAATGTTCAAGGTGGCATGTTAGCCTTTGAAGAACTGTAAACAGTAGACTTTCTCCTACTCGGTGTGGACTGGGTAGGAGAATTTTATTTTTAGACAATTCTCATTTTTAAGAATCTTGAAAACATTCAATATTTACTTCGTGATACTTTTTTCATACTCTTATTCATGATATACTAAGTCAGTATTTTATAAATATGAAGGAGATTTTCATGGCTAAAAAAGGTGCTCTAACAGGTTTGCTCCTGTTCGGAATATTTTTTGGTGCGGGGAACTTGATTTTTCCGCCTTCTCTAGGTGCTCTATCTGGGGAACATTTTCTTCCTGCCATCGCAGGTTTTGTCTTTTCAGGCGTTGGTATCGCCGTCTTGACCCTTATTATTGGAACGCTCAATCCTAAAGGATATATTCACGAGATTTCAACAAAGGTAGCGCCTTGGTTTGCGACTCTCTACCTCTCAGTTCTTTACTTGTCAATCGGTCCATTCTTTGCTATCCCACGTACAGCTACAACAGCTTACGAAGTAGGGATTAGCCCCCTTTTGTCTGATGCAAATAAAGGTCTTGGTTTGATTGTCTTTACGGTTCTGTATTTTGCGGCAGCCTATTTGATTTCGCTTAATCCATCAAAAATCTTAGACCGTATCGGCCGTATTTTAACGCCAGTCTTTGCGATTTTGATTGTTATTTTGGTTGTTCTAGGAGCTTTCAAATACGGTGGAACAAGTCCTCAAGCTTCTTCAGCCGCTTATCAAGCTTCTGCCTTTGGTACAGGTTTCCTAGAAGGTTACAATACCTTGGATGCCCTTGCCTCAGTTGCCTTTAGCGTAATCGCAGTTCAAACCTTGAAACAACTTGGATTTTCAAGTAAGAAAGAATACATTTCAACTATTTGGGTTGTTGGTATCGTTGTTGCCCTTGCTTTCAGCGCTCTTTACATCGGTTTAGGTTTCCTTGGAAATCATTTCCCAGTACCTGCTGAAGCGATGAAAGGTGGAACACCAGGTGTTTATATCTTGTCACAAGCTACTCAAGAAATCTTTGGCTCAACAGCTCAACTCTTCCTTGCAGCTATGGTTACCGTAACCTGCTTCACAACGACTGTTGGTTTGATTGTGTCGACAGCTGAGTTCTTTAATGAGCGTTTCCCACAAATCAGCTACAAGGTTTATGCGACAGCCTTTACCTTGATTGGATTTGCGATTGCCAACTTGGGTCTTGATGCGATTATCAAGTACTCAATTCCGGTACTGGTTATCTTGTACCCAATAACGATTGCCATCGTTATGATTGTCATTGTCAACAAATTTGTGGCTCTTTCAAAACCAGGTATGCAGTTGACAATTGCTGTTGTTACAGCTATTGCTATTGCAAGCGTATTAGGAAGCTCATTTAAAGTTGAATTTCTTGCAAACCTTGTCAACGCTCTTCCTTTTGCCAAGGCATCACTCCCATGGTTGGTACCAGCCATTGTCGGAATCTTGCTCTCATTGGTTTTACCAAACAAGCAAGAAAGTGATGTTTTTGAAATGGATTAATCACTGAAATCACTTTTGTAGCTAAGTCTACAGGAGTGATTTTCTTTTTTTATCCGATGATAAATGTGTTATAATAGGTAGCAAAAGAGGTGAAGAAATGAATCAAACAGTAGAATATATCAAAGAACTGACAGCCATTGCGTCGCCAACGGGTTTCACTCGTGAGATTTCAGACTATTTAGTCAAGACTCTAGAAGGTTTCGGTTACCAACCGGTTCGCACAGCCAAGGGCGGTGTCAATGTAACTATCAAAGGGCAAAATGATGAAGAGCATCGCTATGTGACAGCCCATGTAGATACGCTTGGTGCCATTGTTCGTGCTGTCAAACCAGATGGCCGTCTTAAATTGGACCGTATCGGTGGTTTTCCTTGGAACATGATCGAAGGTGAAAACTGTACTGTTCATGTGGCTAGTACAGGTGAAAAAGTATCAGGAACCATCCTTATCCACCAAACTTCTTGCCATGTTTATAAGGATGCTGGGACTGCAGAACGCACGCAGGACAATATGGAAGTGCGTTTGGATGCAAAAGTGACCAATGAAAAAGAAACTCGCGCTCTTGGGATTGACGTTGGTGATTTTATCAGCTTTGACCCACGAACTATCGTAACAGAGACAGGTTTTATTAAGTCTCGTCATTTGGATGACAAGGTCAGCGCAGCGATTTTGCTTAACCTGCTTCGTATTTATAAGGAAGAGAAGATTGAATTGCCAGTTACAACCCATTTTGCTTTTTCAGTCTTTGAAGAAGTGGGACACGGTGCTAATTCTAATATCCCTGCTCAGGTAGTAGAATATCTGGCTGTGGATATGGGAGCCATGGGAGATGACCAGCAAACAGATGAGTACACGGTGTCTATCTGTGTCAAGGATGCTTCAGGTCCTTATCACTATGACTTCCGTCAACACTTGGTGGCCTTGGCGAAAGAACAAGACATTCCATTTAAGTTGGATATCTATCCATTTTATGGTTCGGATGCTTCAGCTGCCATGTCTGCAGGTGCAGAAGTCAAACATGCCCTTCTTGGTGCTGGTATCGAGTCTAGCCATTCTTATGAGCGTACTCATATTGACTCGGTGGTCGCAACGGAACGCATGGTTGATGCTTATCTTAAGAGAGGATTGGTAGATTGATATGTGCCTTATATGTCAGAGAATTGAGCTCATCAAGAAGGGAGAAAATCCCTATTTTGTCAAAGAGTTGGAAACAGGCTATCTTGTGATTGGGGACCACCAGTATTTTGCAGGCTATAGTCTCTTTCTAGCCAAGGAACACGTTACCGAATTGCACCATTTGAAAAAGGAAACCAGACTCCATTTTCTAGAGGAAATGAGTGTGGTTCAAGAGGCAGTTGCTAAGGCTTTTTCTGCTGAGAAAATGAATATCGAACTGCTAGGAAATGGTGATGCCCATCTTCATTGGCATCTGTTTCCTAGACGGACAGGTGATATGAATGGCCACGGTCTCAAGGGACGTGGGCCAGTCTGGTGGGTTCCCTTTGAAGAAATGACCTCAGAAACCTGCCGAGCAAAACCAGATGAGATTAAAAGATTAGTCAAACGTTTATCGTCAGAACTAAATAAACTATTAGAAATAAAGGAGTAGAAATGAAAAAAAGATACCTTGTCTTAACAGCCTTGCTAGCCTTGAGTCTAGCAGCTTGTTCACAAGAAAAAGCAAAAAATGAAGATGGCGCAGCTAAGACAGAACAAACAGCCAAGACTGATGGAACAGTCGGAAGTAAGTCTCAAGGAGCTGCCCAGAAAAAAGCAGAAGTGGTTAACAAAGGAGACTACTACAGCATCCAAGGGAAATACGATGAAATCATCGTAGCCAATAAACATTATCCTTTGTCGAAAGACTACAATCCAGGTGAAAATCCAACAGCCAAGGCTGAGTTGGTCAAACTCATAAAAGCTATGCAAGAGGCAGGTTTCCCAATCAGTAACCATTACAGTGGTTTTAGAAGTTACGAGACTCAGGCCAAGCTCTATCAAGATTATGTCAATCAAGATGGGAAAGAAGCTGCCGACCGATACTCTGCCCGTCCTGGCTATAGCGAGCACCAGACAGGCTTGGCCTTTGATGTGATTGGGACAAATGGTGATTTGGTAACAGAGGAGAAGGCGGCTCAATGGCTCTTGGACCATGCTGCTGATTATGGCTTTGTTGTCCGTTATCTAAAAGGTAAGGAAAAGGAAACAGGCTATATGGCTGAGGAATGGCACCTTCGTTATGTCGGAAAAGAAGCTAAAGAAATTGCTGAGACTGGTCTCAGCTTGGAAGAATACTATGGGTTTGAAGGCGGAGATTACGTCGATTAATACTCTTCGAAAATCTCTTCAAACTACGTCAGCTTCGCCTTACCGTAGGTATGGTTACTGACTTCGTCAGTTCTATCCACAACCTCAAAACAGTGTTTTGAGCTGACTTCGTCAGTTTTATCTGCAACCTCAAAGCTGTACTTTGAGCAGCCTGCGGCTAGCTTCCTAGTTTGCTCTTTGATTTTCATTGAATATAAAAAATAAACTTTTCTCTTGCAATTTCAGATAAATAGTGTATAATAGATGGGTATGTGAAAAGCATACTTGTGGGAGGTAAAAATCTCTAATTACCGCCAAAACCACAAAGGAGGATTTAAAAATGGCTAAAAAAGTCGAAAAACTTGTAAAATTGCAAATCCCTGCTGGTAAAGCTACACCAGCTCCACCGGTTGGACCTGCTCTTGGTCAAGCTGGTATCAACATCATGGGATTCACAAAAGAGTTCAACGCTCGTACAGCTGACCAAGCTGGTATGATCATTCCAGTTGTTATCTCAGTTTACGAAGATAAATCATTTACTTTCATCACTAAAACACCACCAGCTGCTGTTCTTTTGAAAAAAGCTGCAGGTGTTGAAAAAGGATCAGGTACACCTAACAAAACTAAAGTTGCTACAGTTACTCGTGCGCAAGTACAAGAAATTGCAGAAACTAAGATGCCAGATTTGAACGCAGCAAACGTAGAGTCTGCAATGCGTATGATCGAAGGTACTGCTCGTTCTATGGGATTCACTGTTGTTGACTAATCAATAACATCCCCAATATAACCCGCAAGACTTCATCATTTCGAGAAGTGACGTGGGAGATGAAAATCGATTGAACCACTTACAAGGAGAATAGAAAATGGCTAAAAAAAGCAAACAACTTCGTGCTGCTCTTGAGAAAATCGACAGCACAAAAGCATACAGCGTAGAAGAAGCTGTAGCACTTGCAAAAGAAACTAACTTTGCAAAATTTGACGCAACTGTAGAAGTTGCTTACAACTTGAACATCGACGTTAAAAAAGCTGACCAACAAATCCGTGGAGCAATGGTATTGCCAAACGGTACTGGTAAAACTTCACGCGTTCTTGTTTTCGCACGTGGTGCAAAAGCTGAAGAAGCAAAAGCTGCTGGTGCAGACTTTGTTGGTGAAGATGACCTTGTTGCTAAAATCAACGACGGTTGGTTGGACTTCGACGTAGTTATCGCTACACCTGACATGATGGCTCTTGTTGGACGTCTTGGACGTGTCCTTGGACCACGTAACTTGATGCCAAACCCTAAAACTGGTACTGTAACAATGGATGTTGCTAAAGCAGTTGAAGAGTCTAAAGGTGGTAAAATCACTTACCGTGCTGACCGTGCAGGTAACGTTCAAGCAATCATCGGTAAAGTATCATTTGAAGCTGAAAAATTGGTTGAAAACTTCAAAGCTTTCAACGAAACAATCCAAAAAGCAAAACCAGCTACAGCTAAAGGAACTTACGTGACAAACTTGACTATCACAACTACTCAAGGTGTTGGTATCAAAGTTGACGTAAACTCACTTTAATCAGTAGTTTATAAACAAAGGCGAGTACGAAAGTGCTCGTTTTTTGATTGATAAAACTAATCATTATAGTAGATGGATTCTGGAATAGTACATTAAGTTTTTTAACAATACTTTAGAAGTTGTATTGTACTAGTCTGACTTCAATCTACTATAGTACACTTTTTACTTGTTAAAGATATGAGATTGATTTTATACCCAATGAAAATCAAAAAGTAAACTAGGAAACTAGCCGCAAGCTGCTCAAAGTACAGCTTTGAGGTTGCGGATAGAACTGACGAAGTCAGTAACATATACATACGGCAAGGCGACATTGACGAAGTTTGAAGAGATTTTTGAAGAGTATTAGATGTTTTAACTGTAATCTTAGTTCACTAGTTTAAGTAGCTTGCTACTCGTTTCTTAATTTGTTATTTGACTTTCCTTGATCATCAATAAATGGTTTGTGATTATATAGATTTGGATCTTGAAGTGTTCATCAAATTAAAAGATACTTTTTGAACTAGCCGGCTTATACATTATATATAATTATAAAAAATAATGAAATTTTGTAGGACTTCATATCAGAATGATTTACATCACCATGAAATTATATAATGTTATTATCTATATGGTGAATTGGATGGAAAGATAAAAAATCCGAACTTTATTTTTAAACTGTTTATTGATTTACCTCAAGCCCTTATGTTTGAAATAAAATACGGAACGAATAAATCATATTTTGAATAAAAGTTAGTAAATTGTAGGATGGTGTGATTTTCTCAGGTTTAATTTTAAAAATATCAGAATGTTTTTATCTATAAAAGTAATTGTTTTGAGTCATTATACTTGTTTTAAAAAATTTATAGTGTTATAATTTAATAGATGTTGAAAATTATTGAGCTTTTCCCACTCAAAATGTTATACCTTTAATATTGCTAAAATATTTAAGGGGGGGGGGGCTTTTTATTTGTCTAAACATTATAAATCAACATAAAAAATATACATTGAAGGAGGTTGTTAGTCTATATGAAAGGCAAGCAACAACAAGATTTTCGAACGGAGAAATACATTCGTTATGGTATTCGTAAATATAGTTTTGGAGCAGCATCAGTAGCAATTGCGGCTGGTTTGATGTTCCTAGGTAATGGTGCGGTATCAGCAACGGAAGTACAACAAGCTGAAACAGAAGTGACAACAGTTGCTCCTAGTCAAGATGATAAGGAAAAGGCTGATGCTAAATCTGAAACAGTAGAAACTGAAAAGTCTACAGAAACAAAACCTGAAGTTAAAGTAGAGGAAGCTAAACAAGTAAACAAAGCAGTCCTTGAAGCAAGCATTGCAACATTAGAAAGAAATAGTAACTCAGCTCCTGATGCAGATCAAGCAGTATTAAGTGCAGCTCGTGAAGTATTAGAAAAAGCCAATGCAGTATTAGCAAGCGCGACAGCTACTCAAGAAGAAGTAGATGCACAGGTGCAAACAGTACAAGCACTAAGCACAGTAGTTACAGAAGCTCAAGCAGCAGGAGTAACAGCTAAAGCTGAAGAGAAAAAAGTAGAAGAAAAAGCAAAATCTGAAGCGCAACAAACACCAGAAGTAAAAGAAGCTAGAAAAGAATTAACTCAAGTATCATCAGAAGCTGAAGTAACCAACAAATTGGCTGAGACTGAACTTGCTAAGGCTGATGTGAAGGAAGAAAACAAGGCAGCAGTTACAGCAGCAGTCGCTAAAAACCAAGCAGTTCTTGCTGAAACTAAGGCTCTTTTGGCTGATAAGAGTGTCACAAAAGAGCAAGTAGACGCTCAATTGGAACGTCTTAACGAATCAATCCTTGCAGTCTACAATGAATTGAAAAATGCAGGAATTGGCCGTGATGGTAAGTTCTCATATGTTTTGGCGGATATTGCGGACACAGTTGCAGAACCACCGCTTTCTGAAGAAGAACAAGCAAAACACTGGGAAAAATACAAAGATAAAAATACGGCTCGTTTAACTAAACAAATCAAATGGTTTGATGTAGGTAGTAAAACAGCAACTATAAAAAATCTTGGATCAGGAGATAAACTTCAAGTAGGAACGGAATTTACCCAAGAAATTTCACCAGGATATGTTGTAACATTAACAGTTACTAAATTAGCACCATTTAATTCGACAGATGTATATAAAGAACGTGGTGGAGCAGGTTATGATGCTAATGCCCAAAACGTTTATAAAGATGGAACTCCAGCTGAAGTAAAAGTAGAAAAACAAGGAGGATATTCTGTTGCGAAAACAAATGGAATGGATACTGGAGGTAAAACAGTTATTCGATCTGTTCAGAATGGAGCTAACGTAGGGGTAGAGTTCTCTGTTAAAGCTACTTTAAATGGGAAAGAAGTACCAGCAAACGTTGTATTCTTAACTGGGGAAGAAGCTGGTTCATCTGAAATTGAAATCTATAAAACAGATGGTGATGGATTTGAGTTAGTAACTGAATTATCAAACACAACACCAAGATATAGTACTGCTCGTTCTTATACAACGGAAACCTATGATAGAAGATCTGTAGCGGGAGCAGGGCATGGTCAGGCAGGTAATCAATTAGGAATAAGTAATACTATAGCTGGTTCAGGAAAACCTGCTTTTGAAGTATTTAAACAAGATAAAGGTAAAGGCTTTTTCAATAAAACCATCACTTCAGATACAGTTATAGCAATGAGAGAAAGCGATGGTACTTATAATACAGATGGTTTAGGGACACAAGTTTTTGGACCGGTCTCAACTCACCGTGATTCAGGTTTCTCTACTCCATTGGTAATGACTCGTAACGCTAAGAATATAGGAATGTATATCTTCTCATCAGGGCAACAAGGTTCTATGCTTGGATTTATGCTCCTAGATGAAGGGGATGCACCTGCTTCATATGGTCGTGTAGCACACTCTATTTCTAAATCAAATGGTCAAAAACAACCGTATTTAGGTTCTGTAGCTCCAGACGTAGATATACGTACAACACCAATTACTAAAGCAACTGCATTCAAATATGATGATAATCATGGAGATGGGGCAGCCGATGAAGGTGCTCGTCAATTAATGGGCGATGGAGTACAAGCTAACGACAACTATACTCTTCACAAAGTTAATGAAACAACATATTCTATGACATTCGATGCTCACTTAGATGGAGAATCTTCAGCATGGGTTAACGGATGGATTGACTTTAATGGAAATGGTAAGTTTGATGAAGGCGAAGCTGCAACTCCTACAGAAGTAACTCAAGATGGGAAAGTAACACTTACTTGGAATACTAATGTTCAAAACGTAGATACAACAGCAACAAAACTTGCGACTCGTCTTCGTATTGCTCTAGATAAAGCAGATATTACAACTCCAACAGGAATTGCATATTCTGGAGAAGTGGAAGATTTCCAAATCCAACAAACAATTCCACCACGTGGTACAAAAGAAGAAACAAGTGATGTTCAAGGTGCTAAACAAAATGCAACAGTGCAATTTAATGCATATGGACAAATTAACTATGATTTCAGCGAAACAAACACAATTGATACTACTGTTAAATCACAAATCGTTAAACCAGATGGTTCATTAGTAACTGATGCTGATTTAGTAGATGGATACTATGTAGTTCAAGGTCAAGGTAAATATAAAATTACTGACAATGGAAAAGATGTAAATGTAGAATTTATTCCAGAAGCTAACTTCGTAGGTACAGCAGACGGTATCACAATTCGTCGTACAGATGCAAATGGAGCGACGACTGGTTGGGGACTGAATGGGAATAGAGTTGTTAAAGGTGAAGGAGAAGATGGTGCGACACTTAATTTAATAAGTGATCAAGTTCAATTGCAAAATTCTCCATCAAAAGGTTCTATGGATGGTCGTTACATTCCAACTGTAACTCCAAAACCAATTACAGGCGAACCAAAAACTTCTAAAGATGTTCAAGGTAAAGCTCAAAAAGAAACTCCAGTATTCAAAACTGATGCAGGTAAAGATAACGAAGCGGTTATTACGCCGAGCGCAACACACCCAGCTAAATTGGTAGATCCAAAAACTGGTAAACCAACAGATGAAGCTTCAGTAACAGTGGAAAATGAGGGAACTTACACAATCAACCCAACAACAGGTGAGGTAACATTCCAACCACTTCCAACATTTACAGGAAGAGCTACAGGGATTGGTGTATCACTAACAGCACCAGTCGGAGTTGATAAAACAGGAGCTGAAGCAACTTCAACAGCTACAACAACATACACTCCAGAAGTTACACCAGTAAAACCAACTGCAGATCCAGCTACTTCAACAGGAATCCAAGGTGAAACTCAAACAGGAACACCTACATTTACTGCGGGTAATGCTGAAGTGCCAATTAAGACAGGTTCTGTAAAATTATTAAATGCAGATGGAACTGAAGCTCAAGGAGCAGTACCAGCATTAGATAATGAAGGAAACAAAGTTGGGGAATACACAGTAGATGCGACAACAGGAGTTGTAACCTTCACACCAACAGATAAAGCTTATGTAGGTCCAGTTGTCCCTGCAAAAGTTCAAGCAGAAGATAACAACGGAACTAAAGTTGAAACAAAATATACTCCATCAATCGTAGGAGTGAAACCAACAGCAACTCCAGCAGATTCTTCAAACATTCAAGGTGAAGTACAATCAGGAGTCGTAGCATTTGCTCCTGGTAAAGCAACGATTGAAGGTACTGAAAAATCAGTCGCAATCAAAGCTAACTCAGCGATTCTTCTTGATAAACAAGGAAATCCTGTGGCAGCAGGTACTCCAGTAGATGCTGAAGATGCGAATGGGAAAAAAGTTGGGGAATATACAATTGACCCAGCTACAAATACAGTAACCTTTACACCAACAGATAAAACTTATACAGGTAAAGTTGTGCCAGCAAATGTTCAAGCAGAAGATGAAAATGGAACAATCGTTAAAACAACTTATACTCCAAATATCGTAGGTGTAACACCAAGTGCAACTCCAGCAGATACAACTGATATTCAAGGTGTAGAACAATCGAAAGAAGTGACATTCAAACCTGGTAAGACTACTATCAACGGTGTTGAAAAAGAAGTGCCAATCGATACTACTTCATTCAAACTATTAGATGAAACTGGAAATCCAGCTGAGTCAGTACCAGCTAAAAATCCAGCAGGAGATGTGATTGGTACTTATACATTGAAAGTGGTAGACGGCAAACCAACGGCAGTCTTTACACCAACGGATAAAACATATGCGGGGGAAGTTGAATCAGTTACTATTCAGGCGAAAGATACAAATGGAACAGCTGTAACAACAACCTACACTCCAAACATTACGCCAGTATCTCCATCAGGAACTCCAGCGACAACTGAAGGTGTACAAGGACAACCTCAAGAGGGAACGCCAACATTTACACCAGGTAATGATAAAATACCGATGAAGATTGATGCGACTCAACCTGCTAAATTAGTAGATCCAGAAACTGGTAATACGATTGATGAACCAACAATGCCAGCAAAAGACGCTAAAGGCAACACCGTTGGTACGTATACAATTGAACCAACAACTGGTAAAGTGACATTCACGCCTAATAAAGACTTTGTAGGGACACCAGTACCAGTAAGAGTTCAAGCAAAGGATGCAAATGGTACACCAACTACAGCTACTTATACACCAACTGTTAAACCAGTTACTCCAGAAGGTATCAACACATTCACAGAAGATATCCAAGGTTCGCCTCAAAGTGGTAAACCACAATTCAAACCTGGTAAGACAACTATCAATGGTAAAGAAGTAGAAGTACCAATGGATGACAATACACCAGCTAAATTAAAAGACCCTAATACAGGTCAAGAAGTAACGAGTGTAACAATTCCAGGTGAAGGGACTTATACTGTAGATGCAGATGGGACAGTCCACTTTACTCCAGATAAACAATTCAAAGGTAAGGGGCAAACATTAACAGTTGTCCGTCAAGATGCCAATGGAACAAAAGTGACCGCAGAATATACAGCAGTTGTTAAACCAGCAAATCCAGAAGGTACAGAAGTATTGACTGCAGGTGTTCAAGGTAAAGTACAAAGTGGTAAACCAAACTTCGTTGGTGGTAAAGCGGAAGTAAACGGTGTTGAAAAAACGGTTGATATCGATGAAACGAAACCAGCGAAATTAATTGATCCTAAGACAGGTCAAGAAGCAACAACTGTCACAATTGATGGTGAAGGAACTTATGAAGTTTCAGAAAATGGAACTGTGACATTTACTCCAGTCCCAGGATTCGTAGGTAAAGGAACAGAGCTTACTGTTAAACGTGTTGACTTAAATGGTACTCCAGCAATTGGTAAATACACAGCGGTAGTAATCGGTACAAAACCAACTGCAAAACCAGCTGTAACTTCTGATATTCAAGGTCAAACTCAAAGCCATTCTGTCACATTCAAAGGTGGAACAGTTGAAGTTGAAGACCCAATGACGAAAGTTAAGACTGAAGAAACTGTAGCAATCGATCCAAGAACTTACACATTATTAGATGAAAATGGACAAGCAGCAGATTCTGTACCAGCTAAAAATCCAGCAGGTGATGTAGTAGGTACCTACACTCTTGTTAAAGAAGAAGGGAAAGATCCAGTTGCAGTATTTACTCCAACAGATAAATCTTACACTGGAGAAGTAAAACCAGTAACCGTTCAAGCGAAAGATACAAATGGAACAGCTGTAACAACAACGTACACACCAAATATCACGCCGGTTAAACCAACTGCAAAACCAGCAGTATCAGAAGGCGCACAAGGGAAAGAGCAAACAGGAACTCCTACATTTACTGAAGGACATACGAAAGCTCCAATCGATCCAGCAGTACCAGCCAAATTAATCGATCCAGAAACTGGTCAACCAACGGATGAAAAATCAGTAACGGTACCAGGAGAAGGAACGTATACAGTAGCGGAAGATGGAACTGTGACATTCACACCAGAACCAAACTTCACAGGTAAAGCGGAAGGTGTTGAAGTACGTCGTGTAGATACAAATGGAACTCCAGCGACAGCTAAATACACACCTACCGTTAAACCGGTAACGCCGACATCTGATGATGCTATTTCTGAAGATGTTCAAGGTGCAAAACAAACAGGAACTCCTGTGTTTACACCAGGTAAAACAACTGTTAATGGGGAAGAAGTTACGATCGAAATCGATCCAGCAGTGAAACCAACATTAGTAGGTGCTGATGAAGAAGGTAAAGTAGTTGTACCGAACGAAGGAACGTATACGGTAGACGAAAATGGTGTTGTAACATTTACACCAGAACCAAACTTCACAGGTAAAGCTAGCGGAGTAACAGTGAAACGTGCGGATAAAAACGGAACAGAAGTAACTGCTAAATACACACCAACGGTTAAACCAGTAACGCCAGCAGGAAAAGATGTTGTAACAACAGACGCTCAAGGCGCTACTCAAACAGGAACACCAGTATTTACACCAGGTAAAGCAACTGTGAACGGTACTGAAAAAACTGTAGAATTATCTGATAAGCCAGCTAAATTAGTAGATCCGAAAACAGGTGACCCAGTTGATTCTGTAACAATTGATGGAGAAGGAACTTACACAGTTTCTCCAGAAGGAACAGTAAAATTTGTTCCTAATAAAGATTTCACAGGACAAGCTACAGGAGTAACTGTTAAACGTGAAGATAAGAATGGAACACCAGTAACTGCGAAGTACACTCCAGTAGTATTACCAGTAACACCAACTGGTAAAGATGTGACTTCTATCGGTGAAAAAGGACAAAAACAATCTGAAACGCCAGTATTCAAAGCAGGAACAACTAAAGTAAATAGTAAAACAGTGGTGGTCCCAATCGATGAAACTGTAGCCCCAACTCTTGAAGGAGCAGATCCAGAAGGTAAAGTAGTCGTAGCAGGAGAAGGAACCTACACAATCGATAAGAGTGGTAAAGTAACCTTCACTCCAGAAGCAAAATTCGTAGGAAAAGCAAGTGGTGTAACAGTTAAACGTGTTGACGAAAACGGAACACCAGTAACAGCGACATACACTCCAACTGTATTAGGGAAAACAACTACTGAAAACGTTGTATCTGAAGATGCTAAAGGACAACCTCAATCGAATACTCCAGTCTTTAAAGGAGATGTGGATACAATAGTACCACCAACATTTGAGGATGGAACAACAACCAAAGTAATCCCTGGAGAAGGAACCTACACAATCGATGAGACTGGTAAAGTAACCTTCACCCCAGAAGAAAACTTTGTAGGAACAGCTACACCAGTAGAAGTAGTTCGTAAAGACAAAAACGGAAGAACAATTAAAGCTTCTTATACACCAACCGTACGTCCTGACACAAAATTTGTAGTCGTAGGAAAAGATGGCAAAGAAACTGAATTAATTCCATCTAAAGACGGTGAAAATCCATCAGAGAAGGTTTCAGGATACAAAGTTGTTAAGACTGAAAAAGATGAAAAAGGTAACACTAAACACATCTATGAAAAAGTAACAACAAAACACGTTGATTCTAAAGGAAATCCAATTCCAGGAACAACAACAGAAGAAGGAACAACTGATCCTAAGACATCAAAAGAAGTTCCAGGATATAAAGTAGTGAAAACAACAACCACGAAAGATGGGGATACAGTTCATACTTACGAAAAAATAACTACATCATTCATAGACAAAGAAGGAAACTTCATTACTGTTGATAAGGACAACAACCCTGTAGAATCAACAGAAGAGGGAACAAAACCTAAGAAAGATATTCCAGGATACAGATTCGTAGAAACTAATACTCTAGAAAATGGAGACACAGAACATATCTACGAAAAAGTAACTACAACATTCAAGGATAAAGAAGGTAATCTCATTACTGTTGATAAGGACAATAACCCTGTGGAATCGACAGAAGAAGGAGAAAAACCAGCTAAATCTATCTCAGGATACAAATTTGTAGAAACTAAGAAACTTTCGAATGGAGATACAGAACACGTCTACGAAAAAGTAACAACACCAACTCCATCTGTTGAAAAACCAAGAATTATTGCACGTGATACTGAAGGAAAAATCATTCCAGGATTTGAATTTGATATGCTATCGCCTATCTTGGATATTCCTGAGTATGAGTATGTAGGTGAAGAGACTCTTCCTGACGGTACAATCAAACGTATCTACAAGAAAGTGAAGGGATCGACAACACCAGTAAACCCATACAGTCCAACACCAACACAAATTACAGAAAAAATATTAACAACTTATGTAGATGAAAATGGTGAATTGATTATTCCGAATGAAAATGGTTCACATCCAGGTAAACCATTAGAAGGTTACGAGTTGGTTCGTACAGAAACAGATGCTAATGGAAATGTTCGCAATGTTTACCGTAAGGTGCAATCTCAAATACCAGCACAACCGGTAGAACCAGCAACTCCAGCAATGCCTGAACAGCCAGCTAAACCAGAAGTGCCTGTAACTTCAGAGCAATCAGTACAAGAAGCACAAGCTACAGTATCTAAAGAAGCTGAAGCTAAACGTGAATTGCCAAATACTGGTACAGAAGACAATGCTAGCCTAGCAGCACTTGGACTTCTCGGAGTATTGAGCGGATTTGGTCTTGTAGCTCGCAAGAAGAAAGAAGACTAATCTTTCTAATTGACATGATTTGTTTGGAATGAACAGATTATCCTTAAAGCTGATGAATCGAATGATTCATCAGCTTTTTGGCTATTTTGACGGCTCTTTGTCAACTGTAGTGGGTTGAAGAAAAGCTAAAATCTAGAAAGGACAAATTTCGTCCTTTCTTTTTTTGAGTATAATAGCCATGTCGTTCATCTGAGATGTAAGTACTCAGTGGTTACCATCTACTAGCGAACCTATATGCGTAAACTACGTGAGCAATTGATACTCTTCAAAAATCAAATTCAAACCATGTCAGCGTCGGCTTGTCGTACTCAAGTACTGCCTGCGCCTAGCTTTCTAGTTTGCTATTTGATTTTTATTGAGTATGAATTCGAACTAGAGAAGTGACTAATAGATTTATGCTATAATCATGGCAGACTGTATGCGTTTGATTATAGTTCATCAAAAACTAGATTAGAATTATCAGATAATATCATTTTATGTTATAATGAAGAAAAAAACAGAGGTGTTCAAATGTCAGAAGCAGGTCATAAGTTTTTAGCGAAACTGGGGAAAAAACGCTTACGTCCAGGTGGAAAACGTGCCACAGATTGGTTAATTGCGGAAGGAGGATTTTCAAAAGAAAAGAGAATACTAGAGGTTGCGTGTAATAGGGGAACTACAGCAATTGAGTTGGCACAGCGTTTTGGTTGTAAGATAACTGCTGTTGATATGGATAGTCAAGCTTTAGAAGTGGCTAAAAAATCTGCTAAAACGGCAGGTGTTGGTCATTTAATCAGGTTTGAAATAGCAAATGCAATGAAACTTCCTTATGAAGATGCTAGTTTTGATATTGTTATAAATGAAGCTATGCTGACTATGCAAGCCGATCAAGCTAAGAAAAAATGTGTAATGGAGTATCTAAGGGTTTTAAAACCTGGAGGTCTTCTCCTGACACATGATGTGCTTCTTAAGGAAGCTAAAGAGTCTGTCAGACAGGAATTGTCGCAAGCAATTCATGTAAATGTAGGTCCTTTAACTCAAGATGGTTGGGAACAGGTGATGATAGAATCAGGTTATTGTGATGTGAAAGTATTGACTGGTGAAATGACATTAATGAAATTATCAGGTATGATTTATGACGAAGGTTGGCTAGGAACCTTGAAAATTTGTGTAAATGCTTGTAAAAAGGAGAATAGAAAGCAGTTTTTAACTATGTATAAAATGTTTGATAAGAATAAAAAGAACTTGGGCTTTATTGCTATGGCTAGTCATAAATCGTCAAATCGTTAGATAATCATTGAAGTTAACTTTTCCTTTTTTCTTTCTTAAAAAATATGCTATAATAGAGAGTAAAAACTTTGAAAGAAAGAAAAAGATGAATTTAAAAGATTACATTGCAACAATTGAAAATTATCCAAAGGAAGGCATTACCTTCCGTGATATCAGTCCTTTGATGGCTGATGGAAATGCTTATAGTTATGCTGTTCGTGAAATCGTTCAGTATGCTACTGACAAGAAAATCGACATGATCGTGGGACCTGAGGCTCGTGGTTTTATCGTGGGCTGTCCAGTTGCCTTTGAGTTGGGAATTGGTTTTGCACCTGTTCGTAAACCAGGTAAATTACCACGCGAAGTCATTTCTGCTGACTACGAAAAAGAGTACGGGGTTGACACCTTGACTATGCATGCTGACGCCATTAAACCAGGTCAACGTGTTCTTATCGTGGACGACCTCTTGGCAACAGGTGGAACTGTTAAGGCAACCATCGAGATGATTGAAAAACTTGGTGGTGTTGTAGCAGGTTGTGCCTTCCTTGTTGAATTGGATGAATTGAATGGCCGTGAAAAAATCGGAGACTACGATTACAAAGTTCTCATGCATTATTAATGAAAAACAGTCCCTAGGGCTGTTTTCTCTACATTAGGATATAAAAATAGACTATAGCTAGTTAGAGAAAAACTATATTTGAAAACTATATCTTCTTACAGTATAATAAAAGGACTAAGTGTTTGAGATTTGGCTTCAAACACATGCAACGATTCCTGAAAGAGTACAGTTAGGAGAGGGTTATGCCGATTCGAATTGATAAAAAATTACCAGCTGTTGAAATTTTACGGACAGAGAATATCTTTGTCATGGATGATCAACGTGCTGCCCACCAAGATATCCGTCCCTTGAAGATTTTAATCTTAAATCTTATGCCACAAAAAATGGTCACAGAGACTCAATTGTTGCGCCATTTGGCCAATACACCCCTACAACTGGATATTGATTTTCTCTATATGGAGAGCCATCGTTCCAAGACAACTCGTTCAGAGCACATGGAGACCTTCTATAAAACCTTTCCAGAAGTCAAGGATGAGTATTTTGATGGGATGATTATCACGGGTGCTCCAGTTGAGCATTTACCATTTGAAGAAGTGGACTATTGGGAGGAATTCATTCAGGTAATTGAGTGGTCCAAGACCCATGTCTATTCGACCCTTCATATCTGTTGGGGGGCTCAGGCTGGGCTTTATCTGCGTTATGGGGTTGAAAAATACCAGATGGATAGTAAGTTATCAGGTATTTATCCTCAGGATACCTTAAAAGAAGGGCACCTTCTCTTTAGAGGCTTTGATGATAGCTATGTATCCCCTCATTCACGGCACACGGAGATTTCCAAGGATGAGATCTTAAATAAAACCAATCTAGAGATTTTATCGGAAGGCCCTCAGGTTGGAGTTTCGATTTTGGCCAGTCGTGATTTACGAGAAATTTATAGTTTTGGGCATTTGGAGTATGACCGTGATACCTTGGCAAATGAATATTTCCGAGATCGTGATGCAGGTTTGGATCCTCATATTCCAGAAAATTACTTTAAGGATGATGATGTTAACCAGACACCTTGTCTTTGTTGGTCTTCATCAGCAGCTCTCTTTTTCAGCAACTGGGTGAACTATGCGGTCTATCAAGAGACGCCTTTTGACTGGAGAAAGATAGAAGATGATGCATCTGCATATGGGTATTTATAAGAGGAATTATGACATATTTAGACGCTTTTAAATCAGGGAACTTGGTTTTACCGAGTGCCCTGCTCTTGCATTTTAAGGAACTCTTTCCTTCCAGCGACGATTTTCTGGTCTGGCAATTTTTCTATTTGCAAAATACGACAGGTTTGGAAGAAATGTCGCCAAGCCAGATTGCTGAAAGGATTGGCAAGGAAATTTCGGATGTCAACCAGTCCATTTCCAATCTGACGGAGAGGGGACTTCTCCAATATCGTACTATCGAATTAAATGGCGAAATTGAATTGCTCTTTGATGCTAGTCTAGCCTTGGAACGTTTGGATGACTTGCTTGGAGTTAGTGCATCGAGTTCAGATCAGTTGACACCTCAAAACCTGCTCAAGGATTTGGTAGAAACCTTCCAGCAGGAGTTGGGACGCTTGTTGACGCCTTTTGAGATTGAGGATTTGACCAAGACTCTAAAAGAAGATGGAACCAGTGCTGACTTGATTAAGGAAGCTCTTCGTGAAGCTGTTTTGAATGGAAAAGCAAACTGGAAGTACATTCAGGCGATTTTGAGAAATTGGCGCCATGAAGGTATCAAAAGTGTGGCTCAAATTGAGGCCAAGCGGGCAGAGAGAGAAGCCAGCAATCCTCAGTTGACACAGGTATCTGCAGATTTCAGAAATGCCATGGATCTTTGGAAGGATTAATCCATGTAAGCAGGCTTGAAATCCGAGTAAGATTTGCAAGCTGTGTATAATTGTGATAAAATAAGTAGAAAATAAATTGAAAAAAGAGGTATGTGAAATGTCACGTAAACCATTTATCGCTGGTAACTGGAAAATGAACAAAAATCCAGAAGAAGCTAAAGCATTCGTTGAAGCAGTTGCATCAAAACTTCCTTCATCAGATCTTGTTGAAGCAGGTATCGCTGCTCCAGCTCTTGATTTGACAGCTGTTCTTGCTGCTGCTAAAGGTTCAAACCTTAAAGTTGCTGCTCAAAACTGCTACTTTGAAAATGCAGGTGCTTTCACTGGTGAAACTAGCCCACAAGTTTTGAAAGAAATCGGTACTGACTACGTTGTTATCGGTCACTCAGAACGCCGTGACTACTTCCATGAAACTGACGAAGATATCAACAAAAAAGCAAAAGCAATCTTTGCAAACGGTATACTTCCAATTATCTGTTGTGGTGAGTCACTTGAAACTTACGAAGCTGGTAAAGCTGCTGAATTCGTAGGTGCTCAAGTATCTGCTGCATTGGCTGGATTGACAGCTGAACAAGTCGCTGCATCAGTTATCGCTTACGAGCCAATCTGGGCTATCGGTACTGGTAAATCAGCTTCACAAGACGACGCACAAAAAATGTGTAAAGTTGTTCGTGACGTTGTAGCTGCTGACTTCGGTCAAGAAGTTGCGGACAAAGTTCGTGTTCAATACGGTGGTTCTGTTAAACCTGAAAACGTTGCTTCATACATGGCTTGTCCAGACGTTGACGGTGCCCTTGTAGGTGGTGCGTCACTTGAAGCAGAAAGCTTCTTGGCTTTGCTTGACTTTGTAAAATAATCAGTAGCAAAAGCTAGGTGGAACAGCATTGAGATGTCTGTTCCATTTTTTATAGGAGAGGAAAGATTGAAAACAAAGATTGGAAAAATTGGATTAGCAAGTATCTGTTTACTAGGCTTGGCAACTAGCCATGTCGCTGCAAATGAAACTGAAGTAGCAAAAACTTCGCAGGATACAAGGACAGTTTCAAGTAGTTCAGAGCAAAATCAGTCTTCTAATAAAACTCAAACGAGCACAGGTGTAAAGACCACTGCTTCTGCCCACTGGGAGGGGGATTATTATGTAAAGGCTGATGGTTCCAAAGCAAAGAGTGAGTGGATTTTTGATAACTACTATAAGGCTTGGTTTTATATTAAGTCAGACGGTCGTTATGCTCAAAATGAGTGGCAGGGCAATTACTACCTAAAATCAGGTGGCTATATGGCCAAGAATGAATGGGTTTATGATAACGCCTATAAGAACTGGTTTTACCTGAAGTCTGATGGCTCTTATGCTAATCAAGAATGGCACTCTGTTGGAGGTAAATGGTACTATTTTAAGAAATGGGGCTATATGGCTAAAAGCCAATGGCAGGGAAGTTATTTCCTAAATGGTCAAGGTGCCATGATGCAAAATGAATGGCTCTATGATCCAGCCTATTCGTCTTACTTCTATCTCAAGTCGGATGGTTCTTATGCAAATCAAGAGTGGCAAAAGGTAGACGGCAAGTGGTACTATTTCAAGAATTGGGGTTACATGGCTAAAGATGAGTGGCAGGGTAACTACTATTTGACAGGAAGTGGTGCTATGGCGACTGGTGAATTAGTCATGGATGATGCTCGCTATATTTTTTCTGACTCAGGTGAGTTAAAAGAAAAGAAAGACTTGAATGTTGGCTGGGTTCACCGAAATGGCAGACGTTATTTCTTTAACCATCGTGAAGAACAAGTTGGGACTGATCAAGTTAAAAAGGTCATCGATGTCAGTGAGCACAATGGTCGCATCAGTGACTGGAAAAAAGTCATCGACGATAATGGAGTAGATGGAGTTATTGTTCGTTTGGGTTATAGTGGAACTGAGGACAAGGAATTGGCTCATAATATCAAGGAGTTAAACCGTCTTGGAATTCCTTATGGCGTTTACCTTTATACTTATGCTGAAAATGAGACTGATGCTGAGAATGATGCTAATCAGACCATTGAACTCTTGAAAAAATACAAGATGAACTTGTCTTACCCTATCTATTATGATGTTGAGAACTGGGAATATGTCAATAAGAGCAAGAGAGCTCCAAGTGATACTGGAACCTGGGTCAAGATTATCAACAAATATATGGCAACAATGAAGCAGGCTGGTTATCAAAATGTGAAAGTTTATAGTTATCGTCAACTTTTGCAAACTCGTTTGAATCATCCTGATATTTTGCAACACGTTAACTGGGTAGCAGCCTATACGGATGCGCTTGATTGGAATAATCCTCACTATTCAGGTGAAAAAGGATGGCAATATACTTCATCTGAATACTTAAAAGGAATTCGGGGTCGTGTTGACGTCAGTGTCTGGTATTAAGATATAGCTTTGAGAAAGGAGTGTGCAAGAAAATTGCATCCTCTTTTTCTTTATTTTGCTGCAGTTACGAGAGGTGGAAGGGGACTGTGTTTTATTCTAAAAAATTCTTATACTCTTTGAAAACTTCTTCAAACCACATCAGTTCTATCTGCAATCTCAAAACAGTGTTTTGAGCAACTTGCGGCTAGCTTCCTAGTTTGCTCTTTGATTTTCATTGAGTATTAAATTATCAGTCTATTGCAACTTTTCTCATGTGAGTCATTTGGCTTGCTATTGGTTTACCTTAGTAGTATACTAAGGTAGTAATCATTAAGAAGTGGTTACAAATAATAATGAATGAGGTAAAGAAAATGGTAGAATTGAAAAAAGAAGCAGTAAAAGACGTAACATCATTGACAAAAGCAGCGCCAGTAGCATTGGCAAAAACAAAGGAAGTCTTGAACCAAGCTGTTGCTGATTTGTATGTAGCCCACGTTGCTTTGCACCAAGTACACTGGTACATGCGTGGTCGTGGTTTCCTTGTATGGCATCCAAAAATGGACGAGTACATGGAAGCTCTTGATGGTCAATTGGATGAAATCAGTGAACGTTTGATTACACTTGGAGGTAGCCCATTCTCAACTTTGACAGAATTCCTTCAAAACAGTGAAATTGAAGAAGAAGCTGGTGAATACCGCAATGTTGAAGAAAGCTTGGAACGTGTCCTTGCTATCTACCGTTACTTGTCAGAACTTTTCCAAAAAGGTTTGGATGTTACTGATGAAGAAGGTGATGATGTGACAAACGGTATCTTCTCAGACGCTAAAACTGAAACAGATAAAACAATCTGGATGCTTGCAGCAGAACTTGGACAAGCACCTGGTTTGTAAGAAACAAAGCGACATAGATAAATCTGTAGGAAATTTCTTACAGATTTTTTCTATTCTGTAAGCTATTCCAAACCAGTCTTTTTTCGAGTTTTTTGATAAAATAGTACTATCAGTGAAAAGGATGGAAGCATGACTAAGAAAATCGTAGCTATTTGGGCCCAGGATGAAGAGGGTGTGATTGGTAAGGACAATCGCCTGCCTTGGCATTTGCCAGCAGAACTGCAACACTTCAAAGAAACAACTCTGAATCATGCTATCTTGATGGGGCGTGTGACCTTTGATGGAATGGGGCGTCGCTTGCTTCCCAAACGGGAGACCTTGATTTTGACTCGTAACCCAGAAGAAAAGATAGACGGGGTTGCTACTTTTTATGATGTTCAGTCTGTCTTGGACTGGTATCAGGCTCAAGATAAGAATCTTTATATTCTAGGTGGAAAGCAAATTTTTCAAGCTTTTGAACCCTACCTTGACGAAGTGATTGTGACTCACATTCATGCTCGGGTGGAAGGAGATACCTATTTCCCTGAAGAATTTGACTTGTCTCTTTTTGAGACAGTTTCAAGCAAATTCTATAGCAAAGATGAGAAAAATCCTTATGATTTTACCATCCAATACCGCAAGAGAAAGGAAGTCTAATGGAACGTAGTATATTTGGTTTTTTCACAGCCATGCTGTGTTTGGTCTGCTTGCTTGCAGGGGCACAGGCTTTTCGTAAAAAGCGCTATGGACTTTCTGTCCTGCTCTGGTTAAATGCCTTTACCAATTTGGTCAATAGTATCCATGCTTTTTACATGACCTTATTTTAGATAGAATGACAGTATAGAATAGAACGGAAGGAAATCATGCCTACAACTAGGAATAATGATATGATGGTTTATTGCTCATTTTGTGGCAAAAGCCAAGAAGAAGTACAAAAAATAATCGCTGGGAACAACGCCTTTATCTGTAATGAATGTGTGGAGTTGGCTCAGGAAATCATTCGAGAGGAGTTGGCGGAAGAAGTCTTGGCAGACTTGTCTGAAGTTCCAAAACCAATCGAACTCCTCCATATCTTGAACCACTATGTAATCGGTCAAGATCGTGCAAAACGTGCTTTAGCAGTAGCAGTATACAACCACTACAAACGCATCAATTTCCACGATACGCGTGAAGAGTCAGAAGATGTGGATTTGCAGAAGTCAAACATCTTGATGATTGGCCCAACTGGTTCAGGGAAAACTTTCCTTGCTCAGACCTTGGCTAAGAGCTTGAATGTGCCTTTTGCAATCGCAGATGCGACAGCTCTTACTGAGGCTGGTTATGTGGGTGAGGACGTGGAAAATATCCTCCTTAAACTCTTGCAGGCTGCTGACTTTAACATCGAACGTGCCGAGCGTGGGATTATCTATGTGGATGAAATTGACAAGATTGCCAAGAAGAGCGAAAATGTATCTATCACACGTGATGTTTCTGGTGAAGGAGTGCAACAAGCCCTTCTCAAGATTATCGAGGGGACTGTTGCTAGCGTACCACCTCAAGGTGGACGTAAACATCCACAACAAGAGATGATTCAAGTGGATACTAAAAATATCCTCTTCATCGTGGGTGGTGCCTTTGATGGCATTGAAGAAATCGTCAAACAACGTCTTGGTGAAAAGGTTATCGGCTTTGGTCAAAATAACAAGGCGATTGATGAAAACAGCTCTTATATGCAAGAAATCATCGCAGAAGATATTCAAAAATTTGGGATTATCCCTGAGTTGATTGGACGTTTGCCTGTCTTTGCGGCTCTTGAGCAATTGACAGTCGATGATTTGGTTCGCATCTTGAAAGAACCAAGAAATGCCTTGGTCAAACAGTACCAAACCTTGCTTTCTTATGATGATGTCGAGCTAGAATTTGACGACGAAGCCCTTCAAGAAATCGCCAATAAGGCTATCGAACGCAAAACTGGTGCGCGTGGTCTTCGCTCGATCATCGAAGAAACCATGCTAGACGTCATGTTTGAAGTACCGAGTCAGGAAAATGTGAAATTGGTCCGCATCACAAAAGAAGCTGTCGATGGAACGGATAAACCAATCCTAGAAACAGCCTAGAGGTGACTATGGAACTTAATACACACAATGCTGAAATCTTGCTCAGTGCGGCGAATAAATCCCACTATCCGCAGGATGAACTACCAGAGATTGCCCTAGCAGGGCGGTCAAATGTTGGCAAGTCTAGTTTTATCAACACTATGCTGAACCGCAAGAATCTAGCGAGAACTTCAGGGAAACCTGGTAAAACCCAGCTTCTCAACTTCTTTAATATCGATGACAAGATGCGTTTTGTGGATGTGCCTGGTTATGGCTATGCCCGTGTATCTAAAAAGGAGCGTGAAAAGTGGGGGCGCATGATTGAGGAGTATCTAACAACTCGGGAAAATCTCCGTGCGGTAGTCAGTTTAGTTGACCTTCGTCATGACCCGTCAGCAGATGATGTGCAGATGTACGAATTTCTCAAGTATTACGAGATTCCGGTTATTATCGTTGCGACCAAGGCGGACAAGATTCCGCGTGGTAAATGGAATAAGCATGAATCAGCGATCAAAAAGAAATTAAACTTTGACCCAAGTGATGACTTCATCCTCTTTTCATCTGTCAGCAAGGCAGGGATGGACCAAGCTTGGGATGCAATCTTAGAAAAATTATGAGGTAAAGAAAATGGCAAAAACAATTCATACAGATAAAGCTCCAAAAGCTATCGGACCCTATGTTCAAGGAAAAATCGTTGGCAACCTTTTATTTGCTAGCGGTCAAGTTCCCCTCTCTCCTGAAACTGGGGAAATCGTTGGAGAAACCATCCAAGAACAGACAGAACAAGTATTGAAAAACATTGGCGCTATTTTGGCAGAAGCGGGAACAGATTTTGACCATGTGGTCAAAACAACTTGCTTCTTGAGCGATATGAACGACTTTGTTCCTTTTAACGAGGTTTACCAAACGGCCTTCAAAGAGGAATTTCCAGCTCGTTCAGCTGTGGAGGTAGCTCGTCTTCCTCGTGATGTAAAAGTCGAAATCGAAGTCATCGCAGAGATTGGATAAGCTAGTTGAAGTTTGGTTCTGCCAAACTTCTTTTGATATAAGGAGAAAAAGATGACAAAGAAACAACTTCACTTGGTGATTGTGACAGGGATGAGTGGGGCAGGCAAAACCGTGGCCATTCAGTCCTTCGAGGATCTAGGTTATTTTACCATTGATAATATGCCGCCAGCCCTATTGCCTAAGTTTTTGCAGTTGGTGGAAACAAAGGATGATGACCATAAGTTGGCCTTGGTGGTGGATATGCGTAGCCGTTCTTTCTTCTCAGAGATTCAAACTGTTTTGGATGAGTTGGAAAATAAGGAAGAACTGGACTTTAAAATCCTTTTCTTGGACGCAGCAGATAAGGAATTGGTCGCTCGTTACAAGGAAACCAGACGGAGTCACCCACTAGCAGCAGACGGACGAATTTTGGATGGAATTAAGCTGGAACGTGAACTCTTGGCACCACTGAAAAACATGAGTCAAAATGTGGTGGATACGACTGAACTCACTCCACGTGAACTGCGTAAAACTATTGCAGAGCAGTTTTCAGATCAAGAGCAAGTCCAGTCTTTCCGTATCGAGGTCATGTCTTTTGGCTTTAAATATGGAATCCCGATTGATGCAGATTTAGTCTTTGATGTTCGTTTCTTGCCAAATCCCTACTACCTACCGGAACTGCGTAATCAAACGGGTGTGGATGAACCAGTGTATCACTATGTCATGAACCATCCAGAGTCCGAAGACTTTTATCAACATTTGTTGGCCTTGATTGAACCGATTTTGCCAAGTTACCAAAAGGAAGGTAAGTCTGTTTTAACTATTGCCATGGGTTGTACGGGTGGGCAACACCGTAGTGTGGCTTTTGCTAAACGCTTGGCGCAGGACTTATCCAAGAATTGGCCTGTCAATGAAGGGCATCGCGATAAAGACCGAAGAAAGGAAACGGTAAACCGTTCATGAGAAAACCAAAGATAACGGTGATTGGTGGAGGGACTGGAATCCCCGTCATTCTAAAAAGTCTGCGGGAAAAAGATGTGGAAATCGCTGCTATCGTGACAGTGGCAGATGATGGTGGTTCATCAGGTGAACTCCGAAAAAATATGCAACAATTGACACCGCCAGGCGATCTCCGCAATGTCCTTGTGGCCATGTCGGATATGCCTAAGTTTTATGAAAAAGTCTTTCAGTATCGCTTCTCTGAGGATGCCGGAGCATTTGCTGGCCATCCATTGGGCAATCTCATCATTGCTGGTCTGTCAGAAATGCAGGGCTCGACCTATAATGCCATGCAGTTACTAAGCAAATTTTTCCACACAACTGGGAAGATTTATCCTTCAAGTGACCATCCTTTGACTCTTCATGCAGTCTTTCAGGATGGGACGGAAGTGGCTGGCGAGAGTCATATTGCAGACCATCCGGGCATGATTGACCATGTTTATGTGACCAATACCCTCAACGATGATACGCCCCTGGCTAGCCGTCGAGTTGTGCAGACCATTCTTGAGAGTGACATGATTGTCCTCGGGCCTGGTTCTCTCTTTACCTCGATTTTACCTAATATCGTGATTAAAGAAATCGGGCAGGCGCTTTTGGAAACCAAGGCAGAAATCGCTTATGTCTGCAATATCATGACCCAACGTGGGGAGACGGAACACTTTACAGATAGCGACCATGTGGAAGTCTTGCATCGTCACCTTGGTCGACCTTTTATCGATACGGTCTTGGTGAATATCGAAAAAGTGCCACAGGAATACATGAATTCCAATCGCTTTGATGAATACTTGGTGCAGGTGGAACATGATTTTGCTGGTCTTTGTAAGCGAGTTCCGCGTGTGATTTCATCCAACTTCCTTCGTCTGGAAAATGGAGGTGCCTTCCACGATGGGGATTTGATTGTGGATGAGTTGATGCGGATTATACAGGTGAGAAAATGAGTTTCACAGTAGCAGTAAAAGAAGAAATCCTAGGTCAACATCATCTGAGCCGGCATGAATTATCAGCCATTATCAAGATGTCTGGTAGTATCGGTCTCTCGACTTCGGGCCTGACCTTGTCTGTCGTGACAGAAAATGCCAAACTGGCTCGTCATCTCTATGAGTCCTTTCTCCATTTCTACGAAATCAAATCGGAAATCCGACACCACCAACGGAGTAATCTTCGTAAGAATCGAGTCTATACTGTTTTTACAGATGAAAAAGTGCAGGACTTGTTGAGTGATTTGCACTTGGCCGACTCCTTCTTTGGCCTAGAAACAGGTATTGATGAGGCAATTTTATCAGACGAGGAAGCAGGCCGTGCCTATCTCTGTGGTGCTTTCTTGGCAAATGGAAGCATTCGTGACCCTGAATCAGGTAAGTACCAGTTGGAAATCAGTTCTGTTTATCTGGATCACGCGCAAGGGATTGCCTCACTTCTTCAGCAATTTTTACTGGATGCCAAGGTGCTTGAGCGCAAAAAGGGGGCTGTGACCTATCTCCAGCGTGCCGAAGATATTATGGACTTCTTGATTGTCATCGGAGCCATGCAGGCGCGTGATGATTTTGAGCGAGTAAAGATTTTGCGAGAAACTCGTAATGACCTCAATCGAGCCAATAATGCCGAGACAGCTAATATCGCTCGGACAGTTTCTGCCAGTATGAAGACCATCAATAATATCAGCAAAATCAAAGATATCATGGGACTAGAGAATTTGCCAGTAGATTTGCAGGAAGTGGCGCAGCTGCGGATTCAGCACCCAGACTACTCTATCCAGCAGTTGGCAGATAGCCTCAGCACTCCCCTTACCAAAAGTGGCGTCAACCACAGACTCAGAAAAATCAATAAGATAGCCGATGAACTATAAAACCACGAATCGTATTTGACTCGTGGTTCTTTTTTATAAACTGGTTGAGTGTTTTGGTTGTACTTTTTGCTCAGGGTCGATATAGTTGATGGCATTGTTGACAGCAGTTGGAGCTTCGCCCAGTCCTGTCGCAATCAAATCAATTTTTCCGTCATAGTAGCAGCAGTCACCGATAGCATAGATACCTGCTTGGCTGGATTCTTGTTTGCTGTTGACGATAATCTTGTGGCGGTTGAGGTCCAGCCCCCAGTTTTTAAGGTTACCGACAGAAGATTTGAAACCATAGTTGACAAAAAGGTGGTCTAGGTCAATCGTTTTGGTTTCATCAGATTTAACTTTTGTGATTTCAAGTTTATCAAGCGTTTTTTCATCTCCAAGGAGTTGGCTAGGGACAAATGGTGTCTTGATGGTTACAGATGATTCTTGCAAGGCTTGAACACTGTGCTCCAAGGCTCGGAAATTATCTCTGCGGTGGACAAGCGTAGTTGGTGCGATTTTTTCAAAAGCCAAAGCCCAATCCACAGCCGAGTCTCCCCCACCAAGAATCGTCACTTTCTTACCAGCGTATTGCTGAATGTTGGAAACGTGGTAGTGGATATTTTCATAGCCCTCAACACCTTCAAGTTCCAGCGGACGTGGTTTGAAGGCACCGCCACCCATAGCAATGATAACTGTTTTAGACAGGTGACTTCCTTTAGAAGTTGTGATGACAAATCCTTCTTCCTGTTTTTCAATTTCAAGAACGGTTTCATTGAGATGAATAGGGGTATCAAAGCCGTTTAATTGCTCGATTAGACGGTTAGTCAATTCTTCTCCAGTCAGGTTTGGGAAACCTGGAACGTCTAGGATTTCCTTTTCAGGATAGAGAATGGCAGGTTGTCCACCTAGTTGGGGAAGAGAGTCGATGATTTGAACCTTGGCTTGGCGTAGGTGGGCGTAGAATGCTGCAAAAAGCCCGACTGGACCACCACCTACAATGGTAATATCATATAGTTGAGACATGGTTTCTCCTTTGTTTTTTCTAGTCAGTTTATTTTATCATATTTTTTCTTTAATTTAAAATGAAGTAGGATAGGGAAAAAAATGTCAGAAAAATGGTATAATAGAAAGGAACGTGTTTGGACAGAGAGGAGACAGCAGATGAACTTTCAACAATTATCCAACCTGCAATATTGGACTAGCTTGTTTTCTAGTCCTTGGAGTATTGCCATCAATTTGTTTGATATTTTGATTGTGGCCTATATTTTATATCGTTTTACAAAAGCGATAGCTGGCACCAAGATTATGATTTTGGTGCGGGGGGTCGTGATCTTTGTATTAGCCCAGGTTGTGGCCAATATCCTTGGTTTAACAACGATTTCTTGGTTGATTAATCAGATTATCACCTATGGGGTTATTGCTGCAGTTGTTATCTTCTCTCCAGAGATTCGAACTGGTTTGGAACGCTTGGGAAGGGCGACAGATTTCTTTTCTACCACTCAAATAAGTGCAGAAGAGAAAATGATTCGTGCCTTTGTTAAGTCAGTTGAATACATGAGTCCTCGTAAGATTGGCGCTCTGGTTGCTATTCAACGAGTTCGGACCTTACAAGAATATATTGCGACAGGAATTCCCTTGGATGCTAAAATTTCAGCAGAACTCCTCATCAATATTTTTATTCCCAATACTCCTCTACATGATGGTGCTGTGATTATCAGAGAAAATCGAATTGCAGTCACCTCTGCCTATCTGCCTTTGACAGAAAGCACAGGGATTTCCAAGGAATTTGGAACCAGGCACCGGGCTGCTATCGGTTTATCAGAAGTGTCGGATGCCCTGACCTTTATCGTATCAGAGGAAACAGGTGGTATTTCTATTACCTACAATGGGATTTTCAAGCATGATTTGACTCTTGAAGAATTTGAAGCAGAGCTACGAACAATTCTTTTGCCAGCTGTTGAGGAAAAAGTGAGTTTCAAGGACCGTTTGCTAGGAGGTTGGAAATATGAGAAAAAATAGTCTATATATCATTTCATCTCTCTTTTTTGCTTGTGTCTTATTTATCTATGCAACGTCAACCAACTTTCAAAATAGCAATACCGCAAGGCAGGTCAAATCAGAAACCTACACTAATACGATAGCAAATGTTCCTATCGATATTCATTATGATGACGACCAGTATTTCATTAGCGGATTTGCATCAGAGGTTTCCGTTGTGCTGACAGGTGCCAATCGTGTGACTTTGGCCAGCGAAATGCAGGAAAGTACTCGTAAGTTTAAGGTGACAGCGGATTTGACAGATGCTAGTGTTGGAACGATTGAAGTTCCCTTGAACATTGAAAATCTTCCTAGTGGATTGACCGCTGTGGCAACGCCTCAAAAGATTACAGTGAAAGTTGGGAAGAAGGTTAAGCGAGATGGGATGATTGTTGTGCCACAAGTTGACCAAAGTCAGATTGATCCGAAACTACAGCTTGATAGTGTAACCGTATCAAACGAACGAGTTTCAGTTACAACTGACCAGGAAACATTAGCTAAGATTGACAAAATTATTGCACTTTTACCAACCAGCGAACGCATAACAGGTAATTACAGTGGTTCGGTACCTTTGCAGGCAATCGATCGCAATGGTGTTGTTTTACCAGTAGTGATCACTCCGTTTGATACGACAATGAAGGTGACTACAAAACCAGTAGCACCAAGTTCAAGCACATCAAATTCAACTACAAGCAGTTCGTCGGAGACATCTTCGTCAACGAAAGCAACTAGTTCAAAAACGAATTAAAAATAGGAAAAGGATTTTATAAAAATGGGTAAATATTTTGGGACTGATGGAGTCCGTGGAGAAGCTAACGTAGAACTAACGCCAGAATTGGCCTTTAAATTAGGACGTTTTGGAGGTTATGTTCTCAGCCAACATGAAACGGAAGCGCCGAAAGTTTTTGTGGGACGTGATACACGTATTTCTGGGGAAATGCTAGAATCTGCCTTGGTGGCAGGTCTCCTTTCAGTTGGTATTCACGTATATAAACTAGGCGTTTTGGCAACACCAGCAGTAGCTTACTTGGTTAAAACTGAAGGAGCAAGTGCAGGTGTCATGATTTCTGCTAGCCATAACCCAGCCCTTGATAACGGGATTAAGTTCTTTGGTGGGGATGGCTTCAAACTAGATGACGAAAAAGAAGCAGAAATTGAAGCCTTGCTAGATGCTGCGGAAGATACTCTTCCTCGTCCAAGTGCAGAAGGTTTGGGAACCTTGGTAGATTACCCAGAAGGTTTGCGTAAGTATGAAGGCTACCTTGTTTCAACTGGAACTCCTCTTGAAGGAATGAAGGTTGCCTTGGACACAGCCAATGGTGCAGCGTCTACAAGTGCCCGTCAAATCTTTGCAGACCTCGGTGCTCAATTGACGGTTATCGGAGAAACACCAGATGGGCTTAACATTAACCTTAATGTTGGTTCAACCCACCCAGAAACCCTTCAAGAAGTGGTCAAAGAAAGCGGCTCAGCTATTGGTTTGGCCTTTGACGGAGACAGTGACCGTTTGATTGCTGTTGATGAAAATGGAGATATCGTTGATGGTGACAAAATCATGTACATCATCGGGAAATACCTTTCTGAAAAAGGACAATTGGCCCAAAATACAATTGTGACAACTGTTATGTCTAATCTTGGTTTCCACAAGGCCTTGGACCGTGAAGGCATTAACAAGGCAGTCACTGCAGTTGGCGATCGCTATGTTGTTGAAGAAATGAGAAAATCAGGCTACAACCTTGGTGGTGAACAATCTGGTCACGTCATCTTGATGGATTACAATACCACAGGTGATGGTCAATTATCAGCTGTCCAATTGACTAAAATCATGAAGGAAACTGGTAAGAGCTTGTCAGAGTTGGCCGCAGACGTAACCATCTATCCACAAAAATTAGTCAATATCCGAGTGGAAAATGCCATGAAGGAAAAGGCTATGGAAGTGCCAGCTATCAAGGCTATTATCGAGAAGATGGAAGCTGAAATGGAGGGGAATGGACGTATCCTTGTCCGCCCAAGTGGAACAGAGCCCCTTTTGCGTGTCATGGCAGAAGCGCCTACAACAAAAGAAGTGGACTACTATGTTGATACCATCGCTGATGTAGTTCGAGCTGAAATCGGGATTGACTAAATCCTAGAAAACTAGATGAAAATAAAAATTTATGGTACAATAGCTTATAATATTGTAGCCGAGGGAGAAAGACATGAATCTTAAACGTGAACAAGAATTTGTTAGTCAGTATCATTTTGATGCGCGTAATTTTGAATGGGAAAATGAAAATGGAGCTCCTGAAACCAAGGTGGATGTGAATTTCCAATTGCTCCAACATGACCAAGAAAATCAAGTGACTTCCTTGATTGTCATCTTGACCTTTATGATTGTATTTGATAAGTTTGTCATTAGTGGAACCATCTCACAGGTGAACCATATCGATGGTCGTATTGTCAATGAACCAAGTGAATTAAGCCAAGAAGAAGTGGAAACCTTGGCTCGTCCATGTTTGAACATGCTTAACCGTTTGACTTACGAAGTAACTGAAATTGCATTAGACTTACCAGGAATCAATTTGGAGTTCTAATATGAAACTAGCTGTTATCACAGATTCTTCTGCCTATCTTAGTAAAGATACCTTACAAAGAGAAGATTTATTTGTCTTGGATATTCCTGTCAATATTGATGGTGAGGAGTATGTCGAAGGCATTAATCTGACTGCTGAGGAATTTTACCAAAAAATGGCTCAGGCTTCTGAATTGCCTAAGACCAGTCAACCAAGCATTGCCAAGTTAGATGAAATCTTAACTTCGCTCAAAGAACAAGGCTATACCCATGCCTTGGGGCTTTTCCTATCTTCTGGAATTTCAGGTTTTTACCAAAATATCCAGTATATGGTGGATGACTATGAGGGCTTGACCATTGCTTTCCCAGACACTTTGATTACAAGCGCTCCGCTGGGTATCATGGTTGAAAGTGTCTTTAACTGGCGTGACCAGGGCGATGATTTTGCCATTATTCAGGATAAGCTAGCTATGCAAATCAGCCGTACGTCAGCTTTTATCATGGTAGATGATTTGGACCACTTGGTGAAAGGTGGACGCCTTTCAAATGGGGCTGCGATTTTGGGTAATCTGTTAAGCATTAAGCCAATCCTTTATTTTAACGATCAAGGTGTGATTGAAGTTTACGAAAAAGTTCGTACTGAGAAGAAAGCAACCAAGCGCTTAATTGAAATTATCAAGGAAACAACGGCTTCAGGTCAATATCGGGTCATTGTTATTCATGGAAATGCTCCTGAAAAAGCTGAAGAATTGCGTCAACACTTGCTTGAATCTGGAGTAGGTACAGGTATTTCACTTGCTACATTTGGTAGTGTCATTGGGACACACCTAGGTGCAGGAAGTATTGCTCTAGGTTATATTCCAGTGATTTAGTTAGCACTTCTAGACTAGTTGAGAAGGCTTTGTATCTTAGCAATTGAACACGGACTACCTGCCTCTTGAAAAAAGATGCCTGTCTTGCCTTTCGTGGGAAGTCAGCGCCATTCCCTATTTTTCATGGGCAGCTAAGGTCCTTTGTATCTTAAATAGGAGTAGAGATGAGTATTCGAGTAATTATTGCCGGTTTTAAGGGAAAGATGGGCCAAGCTGCTTGTCAGATGGTCTTGGCTGATCCAGACTTGGATTTGGTAGCAGTTTTGGATCCTTTTGAGTCTGAGTCAGAATGGCAGGGAGTTCCTGTTTTCAAGGATAAGGCTGATTTAGCAGGATTTGAAGCGGATGTCTGGGTAGATTTCACAACTCCAGCTGTTGCCTATGAAAATACACGCTTTGCTCTTGAAAATGGCTTTGCTCCAGTAGTTGGAACAACAGGTTTCACAAGTGAAGAAATTGCAGAGCTAAAAGAATTTTCTCGTGCCCAAGATTTGGGTGGCTTGATTGCCCCTAACTTCGCCCTGGGTGCTGTCTTGCTTATGCAATTTGCGATGCAGGCTGCCAAATATTTCCCAAATGTGGAGATTATCGAGCTTCATCATGACAAGAAAAAAGATGCTCCGAGTGGAACAGCTATTAAAACAGCTGAGTTGATGGCGGAAGTTCGAGAGTCTGTCCAGCAAGGTGCGCCTGATGAGGAAGAATTGATTGCAGGTGCCCGTGGTGCTGACTTTGATGGCATGCGGATCCACTCAGTTCGTTTGCCAGGCTTGGTAGCCCATCAGGAAGTCATCTTTGGCAATCAGGGAGAAGGATTGACCCTCCGTCATGACTCCTATGATCGTAGCTCCTTCATGACAGGGGTCAATTTGGGAATTAAAGAAGTTGTCAAGCGTCATGAGCTTGTCTATGGATTAGAACACTTATTATGAGATTAACGCAAATGCCTTCTGAATTTCAGAAGGCTTTACCAGTATTAGAAAAAATTAAAGAAGCAGGTTTTGAAGCTTATTTTGTTGGGGGTTCTGTTCGAGATGCCCTCCTCAATCGCCCTATCCATGATGTGGATATTGCGACGTCTTCTTATCCAGAAGAGACCAAGCAGATTTTTCCGCGAACAGCCGATATCGGAATCGAGCACGGAACTGTCTTGGTCTTAGATGGGGACGAGGAGTATGAGGTAACCACCTTTCGGACAGAAGATGTCTATGTGGACTATCGAAGACCCAGTGCGGTTTCCTTTGTGCGTTCGCTAGAAGAAGACCTCAAACGCCGTGATTTCACAGTTAATGCCTTTGCCTTAGATGAGGCAGGGGAAATCGTTGACTTGTTCCATGGTTTAGAAGATTTGGAAAAGCAAGTCTTGCGAGCAGTTGGAGTGGCTAGTGAACGTTTCAACGAAGACGCTCTGCGGATTATGCGCGGTTTCCGTTTTCAGGCTAGTCTTGGCTTTGAACTTGAGCCAGCAACATTTAAAGCTATGAAGACCTTGACACCACTTTTGGAGAAAATTTCTGTAGAACGTACCTTCGTTGAGTTTGATAAACTCTTACTGGCTCCGTTTTGGAGAAGGGGCTTGGCTTCCATGATTGAGAGTCAAGCTTATGACTATCTCCCTGATATGGCAGCTAGCCAGGACAAGCTCAACAGACTGTTTGAGTTAGAGACCGATTTTACCTTTGAATCTTCTGAACAAGCCTGGGCGGCTCTACTGTGGGCTTTGGAGATTGAAAATGTGCAGCTATTTTTGAAAGCTTGGAAGACCTCACGCCAATTTGCCAAGCAAGTTCAGGATTTGCTGACTATTTTGGCTCTGCGTGAAAAGGGAGAATTGAGCAAGCGCGATTGTTACCGCTTTGAATTGGATTTGCTTTTACAAGCTGAAAATCTTCGTCAGGCTCAAGGAAAAGAAGTTAATCCACAAGCCATCACAGAAACCTACCAGAGTCTGGCCATTCATGACAAGAAAGAAATTCAAATCAACGGTGGTATTTTAATCAAGGAATATGGCTATCAACCAGGTCCGGATTTGGGAGAGATTTTAACAGAGATTGAGTATGCCATTGTCGATGGAGAATTGGAAAATGACCGACAAGCCATCCATGCTTACCTGGGGGAGAAAAAATGAGTGATTTTATCGTTGAAAAACTAAGTAAATCCGTTGGTGACAAGACCGTTTTTAAGGATATTTCCTTTATCATTCATGATTTGGATAGAATTGGTCTGATCGGTGTCAATGGAACGGGCAAGACTACCCTTCTAGATGTCCTTTCGGGTGTTTCTGGCTTTGATGGGGATGTCAGTCCATTTTCAGCTAAGAATGATTACCAGATTGGTTACTTGACTCAAGATCCTGATTTTGATGATAGCAAGACGGTCTTGGATACGGTCCTCTCCAGCGACCTTAAGGAAATCCAACTCATTCGTGAGTATGAGTTGATCATGCTCAACTACAGCGAGGACAAGCAGGCGCGTTTGGAACGGGTCATGGCGGAAATGGACTCTCTCCAAGCTTGGGAAATCGAGAGTCAGGTCAAGACCGTTCTTAGCAAGCTGGGCATTCAGGACTTATCGATTCCTGTTGGGGAATTGTCAGGTGGTCTGAGAAGACGGGTTCAGTTGGCGCAAGTTCTTCTTGGTAATCACGACCTCTTGCTTTTGGACGAGCCGACCAATCATTTAGATATTGCGACTATTGAGTGGCTGACCCTCTTTTTAAAAAATTCCAAGAAGACCGTCCTTTTTATCACCCATGATCGTTATTTCCTAGACGCTTTATCAACACGTATTTTCGAGTTGGACCGAGCAGGATTGACAGAATACCAAGGAAATTACCAGGACTATGTTCGTCTTAAGGCGGAACAGGATGAGCGTGACGCAGCTCTTCTTCACAAAAAGGAACAGCTTTATAAGCAAGAATTGGCCTGGATGCGCAGACAACCGCAGGCGCGTGCGACCAAGCAACAGGCTCGTATCAATCGTTTCCATGACTTGAAGAAAGAAGTTTCAGGTGGTACTGCTGAGACAGACTTAACCATGAACTTTGAAACCAGTCGTATCGGTAAAAAAGTCATCGAGTTTCAGGATGTTTCCTTCGCTTATGAAAACAAGCCTATTTTGCAAGATTTTAATCTCTTGGTGCAGGCCAAAGATCGTATTGGAATCGTTGGGGACAACGGTGTTGGAAAATCAACCCTGCTTAACCTGATTGCAGGAAGTCTTGAGCCGACAGCAGGGCAAGTTATGATTGGAGAAACCGTTCGCATCGCCTATTTCTCTCAACAAATTGAGGGCTTGGATGAAAGCAAGCGAGTTATCAATTACTTGCAGGAAGTGGCAGAAGAGGTCAAGACCAGTGGCGGTTCTACGACTTCCATCGCTGAGTTGCTGGAGCAGTTCCTTTTCCCACGTTCGACGCATGGAACCTTGATTGAGAAATTGTCAGGTGGAGAGAAAAAACGACTTTATCTCCTCAAACTGCTTTTGGAAAAACCAAATGTTCTTCTCTTGGACGAACCGACAAATGACCTAGATATTGCAACTTTGACCGTTTTGGAAAATTTCTTGCAAGGCTTTGCTGGTCCAGTTTTGACTGTTAGTCACGACCGTTATTTCTTGGATAAGGTAGCGACCAAGATTCTCGCTTTTGAGGATGGTAAAATTCGTCCTTTCTTTGGTCATTACACCGACTACCTTGATGAAAAGGCCTTTGAAACAGATATGGCCAATCAAGTACAAAAGGCTGAAAAGGAAAAAATAGTCAAAGTTCGAGAAGACAAGAAACGCATGACCTACCAAGAAAAGCAGGAGTGGGCAAGCATTGAAAGTGATATTGAAGCCTTGGAAAATCGTATCGCTGCTATTGAAGAGGAAATGCAGGCCAACGGCTCTGACTTTGGTAAGCTGGCTACTCTCCAAAAAGAACTGGATGAGAAGAACGAAGCACTCCTTGAAAAATACGAGCGCTATGAATACCTAAGTGAATTTGATAGCTAGAAGAATAGAAAAATCCCGTCTCGTGACAGGATTTCTCTATTCTTTTTTTGTTTCTTGGTGAAAGATATTTTGCCAAGTTTCGTGGCGACGCCAGATACTGGTATGGACGATTCCGTCCAATTCATAGCAGATGAGTTTGGTCTTTTGACTGATAGAAGTAATCTGAATGTCCTTGATAGCTGAATTCAACTCTTTTTCGGCTTTATAAGCCTCTTTATCCATCAGCTCTCCATCCTGACGAATATATACAAAATCATCAGCCAAGAGTTCTTCCAGTTGATTTCCCTGATCAATCAATTGTTCGCGCATAAGCAATTTTTTGTAGACATTGTCTAAAATTTCATCCTCAGGTATAGGTGCTGGCTCGATATGGACATCGGTATCAAAGACACCAAAACGCTCTTCCAGCATAGATTCTACCTGATCCGCAATCTCGTGACTTTCATAAACAGACAAGTCAGGATTCATCTCTAGCGTGATATCCAGGTAAATATTGCTACCGTAGGTGCGACCTCTTTGGGACTTGACCTTGCTGATTTTGGGAATTTCCATAATGGCTTTTTGATAATCCTCAAGCAGACGGTCGTCGAAACCATCTGAAAGGCTAAAGGAAGACTCGATGAAGATATCATAGGCAGTTTTCAAGATAAAGAAAGTGATGATGATAGCGACCAGTTTATCCACAATCGGATAGTTGAAACTGCTAGCCAGGATGGCAATGGTCGTACCAAGAGAGGTAACAGCATCAGCAAGATTGTCCTTGGCTGCTGCTTTCAGTGCCTTGGAGTTGGATTTTTTGCTGAGGCGAGTATTGTAGAGAAAAACTACAAACATAATCGCTGCAGAAATGATTCCCAGAGTTGCGCCCAGAGGATCAATGACCGTTTCTTCCCGGCTGAGAATCTTTTGAATGGTATCCCTCAGCACATCAAAGCCAACATAAAACATAATGATGGAAGTGATTAAGCTAGCCAAATCTTCAATCTTCCAGTGACCAAAACGGTGGTCACGGTCTGCAGGTTGGCGGGCCATTCGAATCCCAATCAAGAGGGCCACATTTCCAATGATGTCCGAGACGTTGTTAAAACCATCGGCTACCAAACTGGATGAATGAAGGAGATGTCCAGTAGCCAATTTTGCTGCAGACAAGAGCAGGTAGGTCGAAATACTGATAATGGCCCCACGCTCAGCCAACTTGAGATTTGAAATAGATTGCTTCATTCAACTTCCTTTCCAGTCACATAGCATTCTACCATTATACTGGTTTTCAAGGGAAAATTCAAATAAGGCAATTTTTACTCTTTGAAAACTTTCCAAAATTTGGTATAATAGTACTACTCAAGGGAGTAGCTGGCAGAAACCTGTGATAGTGTCGTCATTCCGAATTTTATACTGAAAAGTATGCTTTCCGGCCCTATCTTAAACAGCGAGACTTGTTATGATTAACAGGTCTCTTTTTGTTTGTCGTGAAAAGATATGATGAGAAAAAGAGAGTCTGTTTTGCACACAATGTCAAGGAGGAGACACATGTCAAAAGAACAAAAACGCCAAGCGTTTTACACTCAAAGTCCTGAAGAGGTCTTGAAGGCTGTGGATGCGACCGAGCAAGGTTTGTCATCAAGCGAGGCAGAAAAACGCCTTGCTGAATTTGGCCACAATGAACTCGAAGAAGGCGAGAAACGATCAATCCTGGTCAAATTTATCGAGCAATTTAAGGATTTGATGATTATCATCCTAGTTGCGGCAGCAATCTTGTCAGTTGTGACTTCTGGTGGGGAAGACATCGCAGATGCCATTATTATCCTAGCCGTGGTTATCATTAATGCTGCCTTCGGTGTTTACCAAGAAGGAAAAGCAGAAGAAGCTATTGAAGCCCTCAAGTCTATGTCTAGTCCAGCTGCCCGCGTTCTTCGTGATGGGCATATGGCGGAGATTGACTCTAAAGAATTGGTACCTGGAGATATCGTTGCCCTTGAAGCAGGTGATGTGGTACCAGCGGACCTACGTTTGCTAGAGGCTAACTCTCTTAAAATCGAAGAAGCAGCCTTGACAGGTGAGTCTGTACCAGTTGAAAAAGACTTGACCGTAGAACTTGCTGCAGATGCTGGTATTGGTGACCGTGTCAACATGGCCTTCCAAAACTCAAACGTGACCTATGGTCGTGGAATGGGTGTTGTTGTCAATACAGGTATGTACACTGAAGTTGGTCACATCGCTGGTATGCTTCAAGATGCGGATGAGACGGATACACCCCTCAAACAAAACTTGAACAACCTTTCTAAGGTCTTGACCTATGCTATCTTGGTTATTGCCCTTGTTACTTTTGTTGTTGGTGTCTTCATTCAAGGGAAAAATCCACTTGGTGAGTTGATGACCTCTGTTGCACTTGCCGTTGCAGCTATCCCAGAAGGGCTCCCAGCTATCGTAACTATCGTTCTTGCCCTTGGTACTCAAGTTTTGGCCAAACGAAACTCTATCGTTCGTAAGTTGCCAGCAGTAGAAACACTTGGTTCAACAGAAATCATCGCTTCTGATAAGACTGGTACGCTGACTATGAACAAGATGACCGTCGAAAAAGTCTTCTACGATGCAGTCCTACATGACTCAGCTGATGACATTGAACTAGGTCTTGAAATGCCCCTACTTCGTTCAGTTGTCTTGGCCAATGATACGAAAATCGATGTGGAAGGTAACCTGATTGGGGACCCAACTGAAACAGCCTTTATCCAATATGCCTTGGATAAGGGCTACGATGTCAAAGGATTTTTAGACAAATATCCTCGTGTAGCTGAGTTACCATTTGACTCTGACCGTAAGCTCATGTCAACGGTTCACCCATTGCCAGATGGTAAATTCCTTGTAGCAGTTAAAGGTGCCCCAGACCAACTTTTGAAACGTTGTGTTCTTCGTGACAAAGCTGGAGACATTGCTCCGATTGATGAGAAGGTTACAAACCTCATTCATACAAACAACTCTGAAATGGCTCACCAAGCCTTGCGTGTCCTTGCAGGTGCCTATAAGATTATCGATAGCATTCCAGAAAACCTGACTTCTGAAGAGCTTGAAAATGATTTAATCTTTACTGGTTTGATTGGGATGATTGACCCTGAACGTCCTGAGGCAGCTGAGGCTGTTCGTGTAGCCAAGGAAGCTGGAATTCGTCCAATCATGATCACAGGTGACCACCAAGACACAGCAGAAGCTATTGCTAAACGTTTGGGAATCATTGACGCAAACGATACAGAAGGTCACGTTTTAACTGGTGCTGAACTCAATGAACTGTCAGATGAAGACTTTGAAAAAGTGGTAGGTCAATACTCTGTTTATGCCCGTGTTTCTCCAGAACACAAGGTTCGTATTGTCAAGGCATGGCAAAAACAAGGTAAGGTCGTTGCCATGACAGGTGACGGGGTCAATGACGCCCCAGCCCTGAAAACAGCCGATATCGGTATCGGTATGGGAATCACTGGTACAGAGGTTTCTAAGGGGGCTTCTGACATGATTCTTGCAGATGATAACTTTGCGACTATCATCGTTGCAGTGGAAGAAGGACGTAAGGTCTTTTCAAACATTCAAAAGACTATTCAGTACTTACTTTCTGCCAATACTGCTGAAGTATTAACCATCTTCCTATCAACCTTGTTTGGTTGGGATGTCTTGCAACCAGTTCATCTTTTGTGGATCAACTTGGTAACGGATACCTTCCCAGCTATCGCTCTAGGAGTTGAACCTGCTGAGCCTGGTGTCATGACCCACAAACCACGTGGACGCAAGGCAAGCTTCTTTTCAGGTGGTGTCATGAGTTCTATCATCTATCAAGGTGTACTTCAAGCAGCTATTGTTATGAGTGTTTATGGCCTTGCTCTTCTGTACCCAGTTCACGTGGGTGACAATCATGCCATTCATGCGGATGCCCTCACTATGGCCTTTGCAACCCTTGGCTTGATTCAGCTCTTCCATGCCTACAATGTCAAATCTGTCTACCAATCAGTCTTGACAGTTGGCCCATTCAAGTCTAAGACCTTCAACTGGTCTATCTTGGTATCCTTCATCCTTCTTATGGCAACAATCGTCGTAGAACCGCTTGAAGGAATCTTCCACGTAACTAAACTGGACTTGTCACAATGGGGAATCGTTATGGGCGGAAGCTTTTCAATGATTATCATTGTCGAAATCGTTAAGTTTATCCAACGCAAACTTGGCTTTGACAAGAATGCGATTTAAAAAGAAAAAGTCATCTTCGGATGGCTTTTTTTAATAACTTTAAAAAGGTTATAAAAAACTTTAAATAGGAGATGTTAAAAGTAAAGTCGCTTACTAAAATATTAGATATAAGAATAGCAAAGAATGACTTGGGAGGAAATCATGGGAAATAAAAAATGTATTTACTCTATCCGTAAATTGAGTTTGGGTGTTGCTTCTGTTGTTGTGGCTTGCGGTTTAAGCTTTTTAGCTGGCCCTGTTTCAAGTGTCTCTGCAGCTGAAACTCCTACAACTAGTATTATCCCAGAAACAGAGAAAAGCTCTAATGAAACTATAGATAAGGACAAACCTGTTGAAAGTTCAGAAAAAGAAGCTCTTGCTAAAGAAGGGCAACATTTTGAAGAAAAACATTTAGATACTCCTAAAGTGACTGAAAAAGAATCTCGTGTTGAATTTTCTTATGTTGATGAATCCACAGGGAAAAAACTTTTTTCAGATGAGCGTACTGGTAAGGTTGGAGAGGATCTTCACTACGATACAAGAAAGAAAATTAGTGAGTTCAAAAGAAATGGCTATGTATTGGTTGAAGATGGTTATTTGAAAACGGATGAATCGAAGAAACTATTTCAAGATGATCAGAATCCTCAAACATATACCATCAAATTAACTCCAAAACATGAAGTGGTTAGCTTACAAAACAAGACCAATCCTAAGTCAAATGAAGAGGTAGAAGCTGGTGTTGTGGATAGTCCTAAATGGTCTGCAGATGCTGAAAAAATCAGAACCAATCAAGAACAACCTTTAGAAAGAACGATTCAAAGAACCATTAAATATAAATATAAAAATAATGGTAAAGAAGCCTTTGCTGAGAAAAAACAAAGTATTTCCTTTGAGCGCTATGCGACTGTTAATCTGGTTACTAAAGAAATTTCTTATTCTAATTGGAAAATAAAACATGAGCATAAAAATAATCAAACAGCCAAGATTAGCTATGTGGATATCAGTGAAAACAAGCTACTGAAGGAAGATACTGTTACTGGGGAGTCTGGTTATCCTATTGAATACAGTACGTTAAAAACGATCAGTGACTACAAACGACAAGGTTATGACCTTGTTTCAAGTGACTATGATCGAGGTTTACAATATTTTGATCAAGATAGTAAGACTAATCAAATATTTAAGGTTTCCTTAACACCTCGCCTAGAATTTATTTATCCTGAAGATACCATTCCAACTGCTCATAAAAAAGTTGATGAGGATGTTCAAGATTCGCCTTTATGGCCTGCCAGTGTTTCTAAAATCGTCAATAAAAAATCTATTGATCGAAATATTTCTTATCGAGAGTTTGTGACACATGATAAGGTTGTTGCAGATCGAAATGATCAAGTTGATTTCAAACGCGTTGCCAAGGTTGATTTTGTAAGAGGAGACCTTTATTATCGTGATTGGACGAGTGATCAACCAAATCTATCTAAAGTAGCGACACCACTGGTAAAAGGTTTGGTGGCAGATAAAGAAGCAGTTGCAGAAAAAAGAGTGGCGGTAACAGATCCTGCAATCAAGGAAACTGTCTACTACAAACACCTAGGAAAATGGATAGCTATTTCTCCAACTGCAAATGAGAATCTGGCTTCGATTCAATATCCCAATGACCAAGATGGGAACCCATCTAAGCCAGGTCTTGCCAACAATCCAGGTTTGAGAACAATCCCTTATCTTAAAGGCTATAAGGCTGTGACATCAGCTACTGATTTGGTGTTGAAGGATTCTTCTCATCCAGAATTGGGTTACTTATTACCTGAAGTGCCAGAAGATTTTACAAAAGACACAGTGATTCATTACCTACCTGTGAAAGCTACTGAGCCCGAACCACCAAGAGTTGAGCTACCTAAGACGCCAGAAACTCCAACTCCAGAGGAGCCAAAGAAACCAGAAGTTCCAGCTGTTGATCAACCTAAGGTACCCGAAAAGCCAACGCCTGAGGAACCTAAGCAACCGGAAGTGCCGACTACTGAGCAACCTAAGATTCCTAAAATTCCAGCACCAAAAGATCCTAACCTACCAGAAGTTCCAACTGTAGATAAACCTAAGCTTCCTGAAAAACCAGCGCCTGAGGAACCCAAACAACCAGAAACTCCAACAATAAGGAAAAGACAGGAAGCTAGTAAACTACCAGAGACAGCTAGTCATGATTCTATTTTACTAGTAGTCGGATTCTTATCAGCCCTATCTGGCGTCCTATTGTTTAAAGGTAAAAAAGATTAAGAATAGCAAAAAAGTCATCTTCGGATGGCTTTTTACTACAGTTGAGGGAAAGGGCTTGCAGTTATCGGCTTTTGTGCTATAATTGCTATAATATAGTAAAAAGCAAGAGGAGTGTGAGGAAGTGGAGAAGAAAATCGTGAAGGATATTTTGTTTTTATCTCAGGTGTCTCAGCCGGCAAGTCAGGAAGACCTGTATCTTGCCAGAGATTTACAGGATACGCTTTTAGCAAATCGTGAGACCTGTGTCGGTCTAGCTGCCAATATGATTGGGGTGCAGAAGCGCGTGATTATCTTTAATCTTGGCTTAGTTCCTGTGGTCATGTTCAATCCAGTTCTCCTGTCCTTTGAAGGACCTTATGAGACAGAGGAAGGCTGTTTGTCATTGAAAGGTGTGAGACCTACTAAGCGTTATGAAACCATAACGGTGTCCTATCGTGACAGCAAGTGGCAGGAACAGACCATTACCTTGACAGGCTTCCCAGCCCAGATTTGCCAGCATGAACTGGATCACTTGGAAGGACGAATTATTTAGGAGGAAAGCAAATGAAACGAATTCTCTTTGAACTTATTTTTATCGCAACGACCTGGTATATCTTTTTACCGCCTCTTAACCTGACCAGCTGGGAATTTATCTTTTTCCTTTGTGGGCATTTGCTGCTTGTGGCTATCTTATTTGGTTTTGGCAAGGGAATCAATCTGGTCAAAACGGTTCATGTGCGCCACGGCAAGGCGGAAGCTGCTTTAAATTTTGAGGGTTTCAAAATCAATCGGTTAGGTAAAGTTCTTGTAGCTTCTATTGGAGGAATTCTGCTCCTGGCAGCTTTGGTTTCCTTGGTGACTTCCAGCATTTTTCAGGCTAAAAATTATGCCAATGTAGTCACGGTTACGGAAAAAGACTTTACTGAATTTCCTAAGAGTGACACCAGTAAGGTTCCTATCCTAGATAGAAGTACTGCTGAAAAAATTGGCGACCGCTACTTGGGTTCCCTAACGGATAAGGTGTCGCAATACGTAGCGGCAGATACCTATACTCAACTAACGATTGATGGGAAGCCTTATCGAGTTACACCGCTAGAATACGCAGACCCTATCAAATGGTTTAACAATCAAGCCAAGGGAATCGGCGAGTATATTAAGGTGGACATGGTAACTGGAAATGCAGATTTGGTGGACTTGAAGACACCAATCAAATATTCAGACTCGGAGTATTTTAACCGCGATGTCAAACGTCACCTGCGCTTGAAGTACCCAACCAAAATCTTCAAAACTCCATCCTTCGAGGTGGACGATGAGGGCAATCCTTTCTATGTGGCGACAGTTTACCAAAAGCAGTTTGGACTGGCTGTTCCTCGTCCTGTTTCAGTCATTATCTTGGATGCTACAAATGGAGAAACCAAGGAATACAGCTTGGCAGATGTTCCAGAATGGGTGGACAGGGTTTATCCAGCTGAGGAAACCATTGAGCAAATTAACTACAATGGCAAGTACAAGGATGGTTTCTGGAATGCCATGATTTCCAAGAAAAATGTGACCCAGACTACCAAAGGTTATAATTACTTGTCTATCGGCAATGACATCTATCTCTACACAGGTGTGACGTCGGCTAATGCGGATGAGAGTAATCTTGGTTTCATCCTTGAAAATATGCGAACAGGAGAAATCACTAAGTACAGTTTGGCTTCAGCGACCGAAGAATCAGCCCGTGAATCAGCAGAAGGTGCTGTCCAGGAGAAATCCTACAAGGCAACCTTCCCAATCCTCATCAACCTCAATGACAAGCCCCTCTACATCATGGGCTTGAAGGACAATGCTGGTTTGGTCAAAGAGTATGCTCTGGTAGACGCAGTTGAGTACCAAAACGTTATCGTAGCCACTACAGTGGAAGAACTGCTCAGCAAGTATGCCAATAAAAATGATCTTGAGATTGATAATGCAACAACAGAAAGCATCAAGGGTGTGGTATCAGACCTCAAATCAGCTGTTATCAAAGGCGATACCGTCTACTTCTTTAAAGTTGATGGCAAGATTTATAAGGTTAAGGCCTCTGTATCTGATGACCTTCCTTACCTTGAAAATGGTAAAACCTTCGAAGGTCAAGTAGGAAAAGATAACTATCTTAAGACCTTTAAAGTGCAGTAAAAAAACCTCGGTCAAACCGAGGTTTTTCAGATGAATTTCTTGGTAGTAGCTAAAAAATATGCTACACTATCAATATGAAAATTTTAATCCCAACAGCAAAAGAAATGAACACAGACTTGCCAAGTATTGAAGCTGCTACTTTAAAACCAGAAAGTCAGGCTGTGCTGGATGCCTTGGCACTCTATTCTGCTAGTCAATTGGAGAGTTTTTACAAGGTATCAGCCGAGAAGGCTGCGGAAGAATTTCAAAATATTCAGGCTTTGAAAAGGCAAACTGCTCAACACTACCCAGCTCTGAAACTTTTTGATGGGCTTATGTATCGCCATATCAAGCGAAATAAATTGACCGAGGCAGAACAAGCCTATCTTGAAAATCATGTCTTCATTACCTCGGCTTTGTACGGAGTCGTTCCAGCCTTGTCACCTATGGCCCCTCACCGTTTGGACTTTTTGATGAAATTAAAAGTGGCTGGTAAGACTTTGAAGAGCCATTGGAAGGCAGCCTACGATGAAGCTGTGAAGAAGGAGGAAGTGATTTTCTCTCTCTTGTCATCCGAGTTTGAGACTGTATTTTCTAAGGAAATCAGAGAAAAGATGGTAACCTTCAAATTTATGGAGGATAAAGGTGGTCAGCTGAAGATTCACTCAACTATTTCCAAGAAAGCGCGTGGAGCCTTCCTAACAGCTCTGATAGAAAATCAAGTACAAACTGTGGAGGAAGCTCGTAGCTTAAACTTTGCAGGATTTGTCTACAGAGAAGACCTGTCCCAGCCACAGGAATTGGTTTTTGTAAAGGAAGTATGAAAAGATATTTTGTATTTGACAATATGTATCATCAGTTATTTTAGTTTATAAATGAGAAAAAAGCGAACAAGCTAGTCTTCTGAGTGGCAGAAAAGTAGTCTTGTTCGCTTTTATTATGTTAGTTACTTGATCGCATTGATCAAGTCTTGAGCTTGTTTTTCAAGTGAGTTTAGGACTGTTTCTTCAAGAACCAATGTTCCGTCTGCCCAAGCAGAGTCGTTGACACGTGCAGCAGTGAAATCACCAACTACTTGTGTACGGATAAATGGCAAGAGGTCCTTGTAAATAGCGAAAAGTTGATCGTGACCTGCATTGGCTACAGATGATACGGTAACAAATTTATCTTGAAGGGCAGAAGCGCCACGTGTATCAGACAAGTCAAGGGCACGAGATAGCCAGTCAAGTAAGTTTTTCACTGTACCAGGGATAGAGAAGTTGTAGACTGGAGAGAAAATCCAGATGGCATCAGCAGCGAGAACTGCTTTACGAGCAGCCGCTACAGCTGGGTGAGATGGAACTTCCAAATCTTGGCTAAAGAGAGGAAGGGATGAGTAATCGAGGTAGCTAACTTCCGCTTTACCAGCAAGTGCTTTCTCAGCTTCGAGCGCCATTTGGTGGTTGAAAGAACCTTGGCGTAGTGATCCGACGATAAATAATACTTTTTTAGACATGATGTGTCTCCTTTTTCTTAAATTTCCGAGAACTCTCTCGTTGTTATAAAATATATTACAACAAAATAAAACACCTTGCAAGAAATTTGCTCAAAGATAAGTAAAACTATAAAATTGTAGAATATCTAATCACTTGCGACTGGAATGCATTCGATTTTCGAAGAGTATTCCCATATTCTCTTGTAATATGGTAACATAAGTGCTAAAATAAACGAGAAAACTCGCAATAGAAACCGCAGAACCGCTATTTTCCGGTATCATTTCATAAATCATTAAGGGAACAATAATGGCATTGAAGAATGCTTCTAAAAGGAGTGGAGATCATGTAAGGCACAGATTAACAAGTGACGGACAAAAGAAATAATAATACACTTGTTAAAGGAGAAAAGATGTTAATAAGAAATTATCGGAAAAATATTGGCCTGATGGCCGGAGTTGAGTTTTTTGCATTTTTAGGGATTACCAGTTTTTGGATTCTCTTTCTCAGTCAAAACGGAATGTCTCTTTGGCAGATTGGACTTCTGGAAAGTATTTTTCATACGACCAGTCTTCTCTGTGAAATTCCATCTGGAATGTTAGCTGACCGCTATTCCTATAAGACCAATCTTTATTTAAGTCGAATAGCAGGGATTGTGTCTTCTATTCTCATGTTGGCTGGGCAGGGAAATTTTTGGATTTATGCCCTAGCTATGGCGGTGAGTGCCTTGTCTTATAATTTTGATTCAGGAACAAGCGCAGCAATGGTCTATGACTCGGCTGTAGAGGCTGGACTAAAGGAGCGTTATCTATCCATTTCGAGCTTCCTATCAGGAGTGTCAGAAGGAACTCGGTCTTTGGGGACAGTTTTGGCAGGATTTTTTGTTCATGGCCAATTGCACCTGACCTACTATATCATGATTGCCACTTCTATCATAGTTCTTTTCCTGATTTGGATGCTGAAAGAACCAAGTGTCAAGGTAGAAAAAGCTGATAGTGTGACCATGAAACAGATTATTTGGACTGTTAAGGATGAGTTGAAGCGAAATCCCATGCTCTTCAACTGGATGATTTTGTCTCAGATTGTCGGAGTACTCATGTGCATGTTTTATTTTTACTATCAAAATCAGTTACCAGATTTAAGTGGTTGGCAAATTTCAGCAGTTATGCTACTTGGTAGTCTCTTAAATATCGTCGCAGTCTATCTAGCGAGTAAGATTGGCAAGAATTATGCTGCCTTGAAGCTTTTCCCTATCCTCGTCCTGCTGACTGGAGTCACCTATATGCTGTCCTACTTTGGAACACCTCTAATCTATATTTTGATTTATTTGATTAGCAATGCTCTATATGCTCTTTTTCAGCCGATTTTTGACAATGATTTGCAAGAGCGGCTCCCAAGTGAAGTAAGGGCAACCATGCTGAGTGTCTACTCTATGATGTTTAGCCTGAGTATGATTGTGTTCTTTCCACTGACAGGCTGGTTGATTGATCATTTAGGCTTTGTGCTAATATTTCTTTATCTAGGCTTCTTTTTAGTCATGATTGGCCTTCTACTGCCTGTCTTTTTAGGAAAAATGGCTAAAAGAATGGATGATAAAGTGATTCTATAAAGTAAAGAACTTACGAAAACTTGAGTGCCAAGCTCAGGTTTTTTAATAGGTTGATTTTGGAGCTGTCTTTACTTTTCTTGCTCGGTTTTAATCAAGAAAAATCTGTTTGCTTTGAAGGGAGAAATAGAATTGGTTGCTTATACTCAATGAAAATCAAAGAGCAAACTAGGAAGCTAGCCGCAGGTTGCTCAAAGCACAGCTTTGAGGTTGCAGATAAAGCTGCGTGGTTTGAAGAGGTTTTCGAAGAGTATTCTTGCATTCACTTGTAATAAAGCTCAATAGATGGTAAAATAGACGAGTGAAAAAAAGACAAAACAAAGCAAAAAATAATCTACTGTGGCAGTATGGTCTAGGGATGACGATTTTGTTTGTGGTTATCAGTGCTTCCTTTCTGTATCTGGTGTTTCTGAGTATGAAACCCTATCAAACAGCTAAAAGTGAAGGAGAAAAATTAGCTCAGCAGTATGCAGGATTAGAGCAGGCTGATCAGGTTGACTTATACAATGGCTTGGAATCTTATTACAGCGTTCTTGGTCGTAATAAAAAACAAGAAGCACTTGCTGTCCTGATTGGGAAAGATGACCATAAGATTTACGTTTATCAGCTGAATCAAGGTGTTTCACAAGAAAAAGCAGAAGCGGTTTCTAAGGAAAAAGGAGATGGCGAGATTGACAAGATAACCTTTGGCCGTTATAAAGATAAGCCAATCTGGGAAGTCAAGTCAGGCTCTAATTTTTATCTAGTAGATTTTGAAACAGGAGCATTGGTCAATAAGGAGGGCCTATGAAACTATCCAACCGTGTTTTAGAAATGGAAGAAAGTGTAACCTTGGCTGCTGGAGCCCGTGCCAAAGCACTCAAGGCTGAGGGAAGAGATATCCTGTCTCTAACCTTGGGTGAGCCAGATTTCACTACTCCAAAAAATATCCAAGATGCCGCCATTGCATCGATTCAAGATGGGCGTGCTTCTTTTTATACAGTAACCTCAGGTCTGCCAGAACTTAAGGCTGCGGTCAATAGCTACTTTGAGCGTTTTTACGGCTATTCTGTAGCGCCAAATCAAGTGACAGTAGCTGCAGGAGCCAAATATTCTCTCTATACCTTCTTTATGGCTGTGGTCAATCCAGGTGATGAAGTGATTATCCCAACCCCTTACTGGGTGAGTTATGGAGACCAGGTCAAGATGGCTGAGGGTGTCCCAGTCTTTGTTCCTGCTAAGGAAGACAATCATTTTAAGGTGACTGTAGAGCAGTTGGAAGCAGCTCGCACAGACAAAACCAAGGTTTTGGTGCTAAATTCGCCATCTAATCCTACAGGTATGATTTACACTCGCGAGGAACTCTTGGCAATCGGGAATTGGGCTGTAGAAAAGGATATTCTTATCCTAGCAGATGATATCTATGGGCGCTTGGTCTATAATGGTCATGAATTTACACCGATTTCTAGCCTATCGGAAGCGATTCGCAAGCAAACAGTTGTCATCAATGGTGTATCTAAGACCTATGCTATGACAGGTTGGAGGATTGGCTATGCCGTTGGAGAAGCAGACATTATCGCTGCCATGTCTAAGATTGCAGGTCAAACAACCTCTAATCCGTCAGCAGTAGCCCAGTATGCAGCGGTTGAGGCTCTATCAGGTGAGCAAGATACTGTAGAACGCATGCGTCAGGCTTTTGAAGAACGCCTCAATACCATTTATCCCCTTCTTGCAGAAGTGCCTGGATTTGAAGTAGTCAAACCGCAAGGAGCCTTCTATCTCTTCCCAAATGTCAAAAAGGCAATGGAGATGAAAGGTTATACGGATGTGACTGAGTTTACAACTGCTATCCTAGAAGAAGCCGAAGTGGCCTTGGTAACAGGAGCAGGTTTTGGAGCGCCAGAAAATGTACGCCTCAGCTATGCGACAGACCTAGAAACGCTTAAAGAGGCAGTTAAACGCTTGAAAGCATTTATGGGGAGTGAGAATGATTGATCATTTTGAAATTAAGGTAAAGGATTTACAAATTTCAGAAGGATTTTATAGGAGTTTTCTCTCTCCTTTGGGCTATAAATTGGCTTTTAGGACTAGTTCTCTAATCAGTTTTCTTGCCCCGAACAGCCCTCATCCTGGTGGTGATTTTTGGTTGGCTCAGGGGACACAAGATCCTATTCACTTTGCTTTTTTAGCAGAAAATAAGGAAGAGGTTCAGGCTTGTTATGAGGCTGGCTTAGAGGCAGGTGGGCGAGACAATGGGGCTCCTGGCTATCGCAGTGAGCATCCGATTTACTATGCTGCTTTTATGATTGACCCAGATGGGAACAATATAGAAGTGGTTTGCCATAAAGAATAAAAAAGAAAAGGAAAAATAATGACAAAACGTGTAACGATTATTGATGTAAAAGACTATGTTGGTCAGGAAGTGACGATTGGCGCTTGGGTTGCCAACAAATCAGGAAAAGGGAAAATTGCCTTCTTGCAATTGCGCGATGGAACAGCCTTCTTCCAAGGTGTGGCCTTTAAACCAAACTTTGTCGAAAAATTTGGTGAAGAAGTGGGACTTGAGAAGTTTGATGTTATCAAACGCTTGAGCCAAGAAACTTCTGTTTATGTGACAGGGATTGTCAAAGAAGACGAACGTTCTAAGTTTGGCTATGAGTTGGATATCACAGACATCGAAGTGATCGGTGAGTCTCAAGACTACCCAATCACACCCAAAGAACACGGAACAGACTTCTTGATGGACAACCGTCACTTGTGGCTTCGCTCTCGTAAGCAAGTAGCGGTTATGCAAATCCGTAACGCTATTATCTATGCAACTTATGAGTTCTTTGACAAGAACGGCTTTATGAAGTTTGATAGCCCAATTCTTTCAGGAAATGCGGCAGAAGATTCAACAGAACTCTTTGAGACAGACTACTTCGGAACGCCAGCTTACTTGAGCCAATCAGGTCAGCTTTACCTTGAAGCAGGGGCTATGGCTCTTGGTCGTGTCTTTGACTTTGGTCCAGTATTCCGTGCTGAAAAATCAAAAACGCGCCGTCACTTGACTGAGTTCTGGATGATGGACGCAGAGTACTCATACTTGACACACGATGAATCACTTGACTTGCAAGAAGCTTATGTGAAAGCTCTTCTACAAGGTGTTCTTGACCGTGCGCCTCAAGCCTTGGAAACCTTGGAACGTGATACAGAACTTTTGAAACGCTACATTGCAGAGCCATTCAAACGCATCACTTACGATCAAGCCATTGACCTCTTGCAAGAGCATGAAAATGATGAAGATGCTGACTACGAGCATCTTGAGCATGGCGATGACTTTGGTTCACCACACGAAACGTGGATTTCAAACCACTTTGGTGTACCAACATTTGTCATGAACTACCCAGCAGCCATCAAGGCCTTCTACATGAAACCAGTTCCTGGAAATCCAGAGCGCGTGCTTTGTGCAGACTTGCTTGCCCCAGAAGGATACGGAGAAATCATCGGTGGATCTATGCGTGAGGAAGACTACGATGCCCTTGTTGCTAAGATGGATGAACTTGGCATGGATCGTACAGAGTATGAATTCTACCTTGACCTTCGTAAATACGGTACAGTCCCACATGGAGGATTTGGTATCGGTATCGAACGTATGGTAACCTTTGCAGCAGGAACAAAACACATTCGTGAAGCTATTCCATTCCCACGTATGTTGCACCGTATCAAACCATAAGAACAGGAAAACGCCCATGTGGCGTTTTTTTCATGGAAAGGTCTAGAAGCGAAAGAAAATATTATCAGGTATTCAAAATCTTGATAATAGGCAGTTTTCGTGAAAATCTTTACTTCGTTTTCTTATAAAATTGAATTTTTACTAGAAATATACTATTAGTTATTCAGAATAGAGTTACATATCCTAGTACATTGATGTTATTATTTAAAAATTTGTGCATGTTCTATTGTATTAAAGGAAACATTAGATTTAAACGATAAAAATATATAGACATGAAACTTGAATTAATAATAGTGGCATGATACAATATTAAGTGATATTGATAATTGTTGGGCAACCCTTTTTAAGATGATATCCTCTTAATATTGCTAAAAAATTTAAGGGGGGGGGCTTTTTATTTGTCTGTATATTTCAATTCAATATTTAAAAAATATGGATAAAAGGAGGTTGTAAGTCTAAATGAAAGGCAAACAACAAGATTTTCGAACGGAAAAGTATATTCGTTACGGTATTCGTAAGTATAGTTTTGGAGCAGCATCAGTAGCAATTGCGGCTGGTTTGATGTTCCTAGGTAACGGTGCGGTATCAGCGACAGAGGTACAAGGTGCCGAAACTACAGTAGCAACAGCTCCAGTTGAAAAAACTGATCGGAATATTACAGAAGTAAAGCCAGAAACTGAAAAAACTGCAGAAGCAAAACCTGAAGTTAAAGCAGAAGAGACTAAAAAAGTAAGTAAGGCAACCCTTGAAGCAAGTATTGCCACTTTAGAATCTAAACTTTCAACTGCTAAGTATGCGGATGCTTCAGTTGTATCCAATGTTCGTGAAGCTTTAGCAACTGCAAAAGCTGTTTTGGCTAATGAAACAGCTAAGCAAGAAGAGGTAGATATCCAAAAAGATATTCTCTCTGCATTGGGAACAGTTGTAACTGAGTCACATAAACTTGGATTAGAGAAAGAACAGGCTGATAAAGATAAGGCGGCCAAAGAAGAAGCAGAAAGAAACGCTACACCAACAGCAAAAGCAGTTTCAGCTGCAACGACTATCTTGACACAAGTCTCTTCAGAAGCTGATGTAACCAATACCCTTGCTGCTACAGAACTTCGTAAGAAGGAAGTAACGGAAGAAGCTCGAGTAGCAGTTGAAGCGGCGGTGGCCAAGAACAAAGCTGTACTTGACGAATCTAAAGTTCTTTTAGCTGATAAGAGTGTCACAAAGGAACAAGTAGATGCCCAATTAGCTCGCTTGAATGAATCAATTCTTGCGGTTTACAGTGAACTGAAAAAAGCAGGAATTGGTCGTGATGGTAAATTTGAAGTGGCCTTAGCTGATGTAGCTGAAAAAGTGGATGAGGCGCCATTAACAGAAGCTGAACAAGCTGATCACTGGAAAAAATATATTGACAAAAATACTGAACGCTTAAAACACCAAATTAAATGGTTCGATATTACAAATAAAAATGCAGTAGTAGAAAACCTAGATGCAGGTGGTAAATTAAAAGTTGGAACGAAGTTCAAACAAGAATTAACTCCTGGATATGTTGTAGAACTGGAAGTTACAGCGCTAAAACCATTTAACGCAACAGACGTTTATAAAGAACGTGGTGGAGCAGGATACGATCCAGATGCTAAAAACGTGTATAAAGATGGTACACCAGCAGAAATTAAAGTCGTTCGTCAAGGTGGATACTCTGTAGCGAAAACAAACGGGCTTGATACTGGTGGAACGACAGTAATCCAATCTGTAAAAGATGGAGCGAACGTTGGGGTAGAATTCAAAGTTAAAGCAACTTTAAATGGTAAAGAAGTACCAGCGAACGTTGTATTTGCAACAGGGGAAGAAGCAGGTTCATCTGAGATTGAAATCTACAAAACAGATGGTGATGGATTCGAATTAGTAACTGAATTATCAAATACAACTTATAGAGTGCCGACTGCACGTTCTTATACTGCAGAATCATATGATAACCGTTATAACTTAACTCCAGTAGGAAATGGTCAAGGTCGTCAATTAGGTAACTCATATACAATGGAAGGTTCTGGTAAACCTGCCTTTTCAGCATTTATCGCTGATAAAGCAAAAGGTTTCCGCTCAACAGAAATTACAGAAGATACTGTATCTACAGTAACGGATAAAGATGGTACAGTTTATAGTGATGGTTTAGGAACACAAGTATTCGGACCAGCAACAACTCACCGTGATTCTGGTATGTCTACTCCAGTTGTTATGACTCGTAATGCGAAAAATGTAGGAATTTATATCTTATCATCTGGGCAACAAGGGGCTATGTTAGGATTCATGGTACTTGATGAAGGGGATGCTCCAGCTTCATACGGTAAAGTAGGACATGCTATCGCTAAAAACCCTGGAATCACACAACCTTACTTAGGTTCAAAAGAGCCAGATATCGATATCCGTACAGAACCAATCACAGATGAAACAGCGTTCAAATATGATGATGTCAACGGTGAAGGCGCCGACGAAGGTGCACGCCAATTAATGGGTGATAAAGTAGCTCAAGGCGACAACTATAAATTGAAAAAAGTAAATGATGGAACTTACTCAATGACATTTGACGCTCACTTAGGTGGCGGAAAAAATGCATTCGTTAATGGATGGATTGACTTTAACAACAATGGTAAATTCGATGCAAACGAAGGTGCTGGAGCTGTTGAAGTAACAAAAGACGGAGAAGTGACATTAACTTGGACAACTCCTGTTCAAAACTTAGACGTAACTGCGACTAAATTAGCAACTCGTCTACGTATCGCAAATGATAAAGCGGACGTTAAAGAAGCGACAGGAATTGCATACTCTGGGGAAGTAGAAGATTTCCAAATCCAACAAACAATTCCACCACGTGGTACAAAAGAAGAAACTTATGGTGTTCAAGGAGCAACTCAAAATTCTACTGTTCAGTTCAACGCTTATGGAAATAAAGACTATAACTTTGAAGAAAAAGCAACAATTGATGAAACAGTTCAACCACAAATTGTTAAGCCTGATGGATCAGTTGTAACAGAAGCTGAATTAGTAGATGGTTACTATGTAGTACCTGGACAAGGTAAATATAAAGTTACAGCTAAAGGAAAAGACGTTAATGTAGAATTCGTTCCAGAAGATACTTTCGTTGGAGATGCAGATGGAATTACAATCCGTCGTACAGATATTAATGGAAACACAACTGGATGGGGTAAAACTGGTAAAGAAATCATCAACGGTGAAGGTGAAAACAGAGACCAATTAACTCTAATCAGTGATCAAGTAACACCAGAAGGTGCTGCTGAAAAAGGTTCAATGGATGGACGTTATATCCCTCACGTAATGAAACGTGAAATCGAAGATGGAAAAGAAAAATCGAACGATATTCAAGGGGCAAAACAAACAAGAACTCCTGAATTCAAAGATACTGCAGGTAACAAGATTACTCCTTCACAAGAATTCCCAGTTAAATTAGTGGATCCTAAGACAGGTAAGACAACAGAAGAAACTGAAATTCCAGCTACAAAAGATGGTAAAACAATTGGTACTTATACGATTACACCTTCAACAGGTGAAGTTGTATTTACTCCAAACAAAGACTTTACTGGTGAACCAGATCCAGTTACAGTTTCATTTACAGGTAAAGTAGGGGTAGACAAAGATGGAAACCCTGTAACTTCAACAGGTACAGTGATTTACCAACCAAAAGTTAAACCAGTAACACCAGAAGCAAAAGGTGGAGAAACGACTAAACCTCAAGGAGTTACACAAGAAAAAGAAATTACATTTACACCAGGTAAAAATACTGTTACTTACTTAGACAAGAACGATAATCCAGTTAAAGTAGAAAAATCAGTTCCAATGAACCCTGATGCTTACACATTATTAGGTGAAGATGGAAAAACACCAGCTACTGAAGTTCCAGCAAAAGATCCAAACGGAAACGTTGTGGGAACATACACACTTAAAGTGGTAGACGGAGTACCAACCGTGGTATTCACACCAACAGATAAAACTTACGTTGGAGATGTTCTTCCAGTAACAATCCAAGGTGAAGACCAAAACGGTACAAAAGCAACAGCTACGTACACACCACACATCACACCAGTAGAACCAACAGCTACACCAGCAGAAACTACTGCAAAACAAGGGGATGTTCAAAAAGGAACTCCTACATTCACACCAGGTTCAGACACTTCAACAATGAAACCTGAAACATTAACACTAGTGGATGACAGTGGTAACCCAGTTACAACATTACCAGCAACAGATAAAAAAGGTAATAAAGTAGGGGATTACACAGTAGAAAATGGAGAAGTAATCTTCACACCATCAGATAAGAAATTCTCAGGTAAAGTATTACCAGCTCGTGTACGTATGCAAGATTCAAACGGAACACCAGCAGAAACAACTTACACTCCAAACATCGTTCCAGTTACTCCTAAGGGAGAACCAGCTGAATCAACAGCACCTCAAGGGGTAAAACAAGAAGGAACAGTAACATTCGCTGGAGGAAAAGTGACAGTAAATGGTAAAGAAGAAACTGTTGCTATTCAACCAGGAAGTGCAAGACTATTAGATAAAAATGGTAAACCATTAGCAGCGGACGCAGTACAAGACGTAATGGGACCAGATGGTAAAATTGGGGAATACAGACTTGACCCAGCTACAAACAAAGTAACTTACACACCAACTGATGTAAACTATGTAGGTGTAGTACCACCAGCTGAAATCGGTGCGTTAGATGAAAATGGAACACTAGCAGTAACAACGTATACTCCAAACATCACACCAACATACCCAACTGCAGAAGAAGCAACTTCAGTGGACGTTCAAGGTGCAGTTCAAAAAGGAACTGTAGAGTTCAAAGCAGGTTCTGATGTTGTATTAATTGACAAAACTAAGACAACATTATTAGGTGAAGATGGACAACCAGCTGAAAAAGTAAAAGCTAAGAATCCTGATGGCGAAGAAATCGGAGAATTCACATTAAATAAAGAAACTGGTGAAGTAACATTTACTCCAGATCCTAACAAACCTTATGCAGGTGATGTGGTTCCAGTAAAAGTACAAGCTCAAAATACAGCTGGAAGAACAGTAGAAACAACATATACACCATCAATCATTCCAGTAAACCCAAGTGCGAACCCAGCAACTTCAGAAGGACCACAAGGGGTAGAACAAACAGGAACTGTTGAATTTATTCCAGGTAACCCTCAAAAAGCTCCTGAAACACCAGCTCCAATCGTTAAATCTACCATTAAGTTACTAGATAAATCAGGAAATGAAGCTGAAACAGTAACAGTAACGGATAAAGATGGAAAAGAAATCGGCGTTTACTCACTTGTTAAAGATCCAAACGGAACTCCAACAGGTGAAGTGAAATTCACACCAACAGACAAAACATATGTTGGAAAAGTTGAACCAGTGACAGTACAAGCGAAAGATACAAACAGTACTGTAGCGAAAACAACTTACACACCTAACTTTACAGGGGTTGAGCCAACAGGTAAAGGTGCTGAATCTTCAGGAATTCAAGGTAAGACTCAAGAAGGAACACCAACATTTACACCTGGTGATGCAAAAGTGCCAATGAAGATTGATGCAACACAACCAGCAACATTCTACAATCCAGTTACAAAAGAACCAATTGCAGAAAAAGAAATTCCAGCGACAAAAGATGGAAAAGAAGTTGGTAAGTACAAAATTGATCCAGAGTCTGGAAAAGTAACATTCACACCAAACAAAGACTTTGTAGGAACACCAGATCCAGTGACAGTACAAGCAAAAGATGCGAATGGAACACCAGCAACAGCGACTTACACACCAACAGTAACGCCGGTTACACCATCTGGAGAAAATACAACTTCACAAGGAGCTAAAGGTCAATCTCAAGAGGGAACACCAACATTTACTCCAGGAAACACTGAAGTACCAATCACAATTACAGAAGAGCAACCAGCGACATTCTACAATCCGGTTACAAAAGAACCAATTGCAGAAAAAGAAATTCCAGCGACAAAAGATGGAAAAGAAGTTGGTAAGTACAAAATTGATCCAAAATCTGGAAAAGTAACATTCACACCAAACAAAGACTTCGTAGGAACACCAGATCCAGCGACAGTACAAGTGAAGGATGCGAATGGAACACCAACAACAGCAACTTACACACCAACTGTACGCCCTGTAACAGAGTTTGTAGATAAAGATGGTAACCTAATTACTGTTGATGGAAATAATAATCCAGTAGAATCAACAGTTGACGGTAAGAAAGATAAGAAAGATATTCCGGGATATAAATTCGTAGAAACACAGACTCTTCCAAATGGAGACACTAAACACGTCTACGAAAAAGTGAAAACATTCTTCAAAGATAAAGATGGAAAAGAAATTCCAAATTATCCAACAGAAGAAGGTACAACACCTAAGAAAGAAAATATTCCTGGTTACCGTTTCGTAGAAACAAAAACTCTAGAAAACGGTGATACAGAACACGTATACGAAAAAGTAACAACATTCTTCAAAGATAAAGATGGTAACGAAATCAAAGACAAAGAAAGTGGAGCTGTAGATAAGAAAGACATCCCAGAATACCGCTTCGTTGAGACTAAGAAATTACCAAACGGAGATATCGAACACGTATACGAAAAAGTAGAAAAACCAACACCAACTCCGGTAACACCACCTCCATTCGAATACAAGGTCATCACAACTTATGTAGATGAAAACGGAGAATTAATCATTCCTAAAGAAGATGGAGAACAACCAAGCAAGGAGTTGTCAGGTTATGAATTAGTGAAGACAGAAAAAGATGCCAATGGTAATGTCCGTCATGTTTATCGCAAGATTCAAAAACCAACTCCAGTTGAACCAAGTCAACCAGTTTCTCCACAAGAGCCAACAAGCCCTGAGAAACCAGCAGTACCTGAGCAACCAAAACAACCAGCAACACCTAAATTTGTTGATGGTCAAAAAGAATTGCCTAATACAGGTACAGAAGCTAATGCTAGCCTCGCAGCGCTTGGACTTCTTGGAGCCCTAGGTGGATTTGGACTTCTTGCTCGCAAGAAAAAAGAAGACTAAAAATTCATAGTTTTTGAGAAGATGATTCGTCATCTTCTTTTTTTGAGATGAAAGTAAAAGGTCAAATCGGCCTTTTACTTTTTTTAAAAATGAAATCACTTAAAAATAAGATTAATATATATATATATATAGAAAAATACATATTTTGGATATAAAACGTAGACATTTTAATTGAAATAATGTTATAATGTAAGTTGGGAATGAAGTACCTAAGTGCAGCTATCTTACTTTCTGAATCAGGCTGGGAATGGGGGCGTTGTTTAAATACTTGGGTGTAATTCTGCAACTAAAATTTATTTAAAAAGGAGATAATATGTATTCAAGAATGGACAAGTACCACGGACAAAAGGTCCAACGCTTTTCAATCCGTAAGTATAGTTTTGGAGCAGCATCAGTAGCTGTAGCAGCCTACATGATGTTTGGTGGGGCAGCGACTGTACAGGCTCACGAGCAAGGTACAACAGCTACAGTGACTAGCGAACAAGTAAATCCTAACTCTGGAAATCAAGCAGATTCAAGCAAGCCTGTAGATTCAACTGAAACTTCTACATCAACTGTGGTGGCACCAGCAACTGAGCAACCAACAGCCCCAGCTGTAGAACAACCAGCGTCTGATGTAGAGCAACCAGTAGCGTCAGTAACGGTCACAAAGGCTGATACAAGCAAATTGGAAGCAGCTATTACTCGTATGGAAGCAGCCCTTGGCAAAGCAGGTCTAACTGAAAAGACTGCCTCAGCCATCGAAGCAGCAAAAGCAGAACTTGCTAAAGCGCAAGCCCTTCTTTCAAATGACAAAGCAACACAATCAGAAGTTGATTATTCAACAAGTTCATTGAAAAACAGAGCTTTCGTTCTTGAAAGTATGCCAAAAGCATCGACTGACAAGAAAGAAAACAAAAACCAAGATCCACGTAATGGAAAAGCTATTCCAGGACAAGGAGAAAGTGGATTTAGAGCAGTAGATACGACTGCAGCTAACTCGGCAGAAGAAGCAGCTAAATACAAAGCTGAAAGAGATAACGCTTTAACTGAATTACAAGCAAATATTGCTAAAATTCAAGCTAAACTTGATGAACAAAAAGCAAAAGATGCGAATAAAAAAGATCAAGCAGTAATTGATACTTACACTAAAGTTATTGAAAAAGCTAATGGTGTAGTAACGAAAGCAAATGCTGCAGATGCAACATCAGCTCAAGCAATGAGTCAACAAGCAGAAGCTGTTAAATCAGAACGTGATTTATTAGCATTCTACTTAGATGGAAAAACAGAGCTAGGCGCACCAGTAAGTGAAAACCATGTAGCTTATGGTAACAACCCTGCTAACGGTGTCTTTGAAAGCTTAAGAAAAGGTTTCGGAGACAAAGTAACATTCACTGATGCTGATAAAAAATCAGAAACAATTGCTACTCAATATGAAAGTGGACGTGACATTACTAATAAAGTAAACAATGCTCCAAACGCAAAAGATCCAATCGGTAGTGCAACATATAACTGGCAAGAAAAAGCTATTACAAAGGCTGACGCAGAAGCTGGTATGTTAAATGGTTGGAAAATTGAAAAAGGGGACAAAGTTAATGCGGTTAAACCACTTGATGTAACAAATGTTACAGATAAAGATGGACAACCAAGTACACGTAATGTACCTAAATCAAAAATCTATTCAAATGATGGAGAATTGAAAAAATATCAAACATCAGGTGAAAAGAGTTATGTAAATGGTAGTGGTGCTGTTCCTTCAGTAACTCCAACAATTGATGTAATGAGAAAAAATGCCTTTGGTGAAGTGAAGGACCGTGATTACTATCTAGAATTAGGAAGTAAAGGTACAACACTTTCTAAAGAATTTGATGTAAATGGAAATTCTCGTTTAAACGTTAACTTAATTCACAGTGCTGCATACGGTGGTTCAACATCAACATCATCAGGTGAAAGAGTTAAATTAACAATCGTAGATGCATTCACTGGTAAAGAAATCAAACCAGTTGAAGGTAAAAATGGTCCTTTATCAACTGAACAAGCTGCTCTTGCTGCTAACGGATGGAACCACCTAGACCGTATTTATGATATTCCAGCTGAAACAACTAAAATTAAAGTGTTAATTGAAGCAGGAAGTCAAGGAACAAATAGTTTAATTAATGATAACAACATCAATATTAAAGATGGTTACTTAATCGGTGGTATTGGTATCGCAACTGCTCCAGCTGCTGAAGTATTAACTAATGTTCGTTCAGAAAACAAAAGTTTTGAATTCGGATATACAAAAGATACAATCTACGAAAAAGGTCAAAAAGGTAACTTTGATATTACAATTAAAAACACTGGTGGAATGAATATTGACTACTATGCTGCATCAAATGTTGAAGTGACAGTAGAAGTTCCTAAAGGTGTCGTATTAGAAGACAAAATTTACAATGCTAACGGTGGATCAAACTGGTTAGGAAATGTTTGGGCAAATACAATCAAATGGGTTCCTAACGATCCAAGTGATAACTCAAAAGGTGGAAAATTAACTTATAATGTACCAGCCGGAAATCGTATGGCTGCTGCAGAGACAAACTCTCGTAAAACAAGTATTCCATTTACAGCAGCAGATAACTTCGTAGGAGCAGCTGACTTTAAAGTAACAGTTAAGAGTGGTTTCGGAGACACAGATGCTGAAGGTAACAGACTGTACTCATATACTGCAAATGGTTTAAAACCAGCTTATGAAAATGAATTTAACCGTAATGGTTTAGCAAATTCAGATGATCCAAACCACAAATATGGTAGAGAAATCTTCATTAATAGTTTACAAACTAACTCAGTCATTACCGTACCAATTAACACAACTGATGAACAATTAAAAGCAATTGCTTATGCAAAAGCTCAAGAAGCGATTAAAACACCAGAATTTACTAAATTATTATCAGATGTAAAAGGAACTGCTGCATTAGGTGATTCTACTAAATCAGAAATTGTTGATCATGATGATGATGATTTAGCAATTACAAAAGTAGCTGAAGATGGTCGTGGGATTGTTAAAGTTCCTGTAACTTATACCGTAGATGGTAAAACTTATGAAACAACAGTTGATATTGAAGTAAACGTTGTCGAATCTAAGACAAAACCTGTTGTAGTATTTGAAGGTGATGAAATTACACCAGCAAGTGTTAAAGAAAAAGTTGAGCCATCTGAAATTGATGGCAAAAAAGGTACAGCTAATGAACCAAAAGCAACTGATATCTTTAAAACGGATGGAAAAGCTGGAGAGTCAGGATTAAAAATTCCAACAACAGTTACTCACAATGTAGATGGAACTCCAGTTACAGAAGATGTAACAGTACCAGTTACTGTTCTTCCTAGAACAAAAGGTGAAGTTGACGTACCTAATGGAACTACACCAGATAAAGTTAAGGATACTTTAAAAGCTAAAGCAGAAGAGTTAATTAAAACTCCTGACTTCCCTGCAAAAGTACCAGAAGGATATACAGTTACTGTTGGAGAAGTTCCTGAACTTCCTACTGATATTGCTACTAAAAAAGGTGAACCAGTAGTTGTAAAAGTTCCTGTAACATTTACATCTCCAGAAGGTGACACTTATACTTCAGAAATCCCAGTAACAGTAAATGTTAATGGCTCAGAAGTGAAACCTATTTATGTTGTAGAGGGCAATAAACCAAATCCAAACGATGTCACAACAGCTGTAACACCTGGTAAAGATGGTACAGTACAAACACCAAAAGAATCCGACTTACCAGATACAACTGGGAAAGCTGGGGATCCAAATGTTGTAGTATCAGCTACAGTTAAATACCCTAATGGTGAAGAAAAAGTGGAAGTGCCTGTTAAAGTAGTTAAAGGTAACCCACAAATTATCCCTGTAGATCAAGGACAACCTTTAGCAGAAAACAGCATTAACAAAGGTGATTATCCAGAAGGCGCTACATTCGAATACGAAAAAGTAAATGGAGAAGATCCGGTTAAAATTTCTGAACCAGGGGATTACTCAGTAAACGTGATCGTTAAGGACAAAGATGGAAATAAATTAGTAGAAGTACCAACAACAGTACGTGTAGTTGGAGCTTATAGACAGTATGTGCCTGTTGATACAAAACCTGAGACAATCTTGGCTAAAGAAAATATTGATAAAGAAGATTTCCCAGACGGAACAACATTTGAGTATAAAGATGCAGACACTGATCCACTTGATACATCAAAACCAGGAGATAAAGATGTAGTAGTAGTAGCTAAACTAGATGGTAAACCAATTGCAGAAATCCCAGCGAAAGTAACAGTTGTAGGATCTAAGACTCAATATGTAGTAGCAAATCCTGATAATACACAACCAACAGCAGCTGATAGCCTTGTAGATAAAGAGAAATATAGCTTCCCTGATAATGCTACTTTCGAATACAAAGAGAAAGTAGATACAACAACACCAGGTGAAAAAGATGTTACAGTTCTTGTTAAAACTAAAGTTGACGAAGAGCCTGGCAAGGAAGTAGAAGAAACAATCGTAGAAGTACCTGCGAAAGTTAAAGTGGTACAAGGATACCCACAAATCATTCCGGTTGATCAAGGACAACCTTTAGCAGAAAACAGCATTAACAAAGGTGATTATCCAGAAGGCGCTACATTCGAATACGAAAAAGTAAATGGAGAAGATCCGGTTAAAATTTCTGAACCAGGGGATTACTCAGTAAACGTGATCGTTAAGGACAAAGATGGAAATAAATTAGTAGAAGTACCAACAACAGTACGTGTAGTTGGAGCTTATAGACAGTATGTGCCTGTTGATACAAAACCTGAGACAATCTTGGCTAAAGAAAATATTGATAAAGAAGATTTCCCAGACGGAACAACATTTGAGTATAAAGATGCAGACACTGATCCACTTGATACATCAAAACCAGGAGATAAAGATGTAGTAGTAGTAGCTAAACTAGATGGTAAACCAATTGCAGAAATCCCAGCGAAAGTAACAGTTGTAGGATCTAAGACTCAATATGTAGTAGCAAATCCTGATAATACACAACCAACAGCAGCTGATAGCCTTGTAGATAAAGAGAAATATAGCTTCCCTGATAATGCTACTTTCGAATACAAAGAGAAAGTAGATACAACAACACCAGGTGAAAAAGATGTTACAGTTCTTGTTAAAACTAAAGTTGACGAAGAGCCTGGCAAGGAAGTAGAAGAAACAATCGTAGAAGTACCTGCGAAAGTTATCGTGGTTCAAGGTAAAGAGCAAGAAGTTACAGTGAATCCAGATAAAGCTCCAGAAGCAAAAGATAATATTAATCCTAAAGACTTCCCAGAAGGGGCAACATTTACATTCCAAAAACAACCTGATACAACAACACCAGGTAAGAGAGATGTAATTGTTTTAGTTAAGGATAAAGATGGTAATCTATTAGTTGAAGTTCCAGCGGTTGTAAATGTGGTAGAACGTAAAGAAATTCCAAAACCAGAAACAAAACCAGAACCAGAACCATCACCAGTTACTCCAGCTGTTAAAGTGGTAACTCGTTTCGTGGATGAAAATGGTAAAGATATCACTTCACCTGAAGAAGGATTGAAAGATCCTAAAGCTCTTGAAGGATATATGTTCGATAAAACAACAACAGACAAGAATGGTTCAGTAATCCACCACTATAAGAAAGTAACTGCACCAACACCTCAACCTGTTCCATCAACACCAGAGACTCCTGAACAACCAGTAGCTCCAGTGCAACCGGAACAACCAACAACTCCAAACCAACCTGCTGTTCCAACACCAGCTGAACCATCAGTACCAACTGATTCAGCTACTCAACCAGCAACACCTAAATATGTTGATGGTCAAAAAGAATTGCCTAACACAGGTACAGAAGCTAACGCTAGCCTTGCAGCGCTTGGACTTCTTGGAGCCCTAAGTGGATTTGGACTTCTTTCTCGTAAGAAAAAAGAAGACTAAAAACTCATAGTTTTTGAGAAGATGATTCGTCATCTTCTTTTTTTATTTCGGTGTTTTTACTTGCGTAAAAAATTTTTTTCTAGTATAATAGTTTATTGTGAGCGAACCTCACTTACCCCTTGCAAAGTCTTGGGGTCATTAGACCAAAAGGAGGAACATATCAATGGCTAAATACGAAATTCTTTATATCATTCGTCCAAACATTGAAGAAGAAGCTAAAAACGCTTTGGTAGCACGTTTTGACTCTATTTTGACTGACAACGGTGCAACTGTTGTTGAATCAAAATCTTGGGAAAAACGTCGTCTTGCATACGAAATCAAAGATTTCCGTGAAGGACTTTACCACATCGTTAACGTTGAAGCAAACGACGATGCAGCTCTTAAAGAGTTTGACCGTCTTTCAAAAATCAACGCTGACATTCTTCGTCACATGATCGTCAAAACTGACGCGTAAGAAGGTAAACTATGATTAACAATGTTGTACTTGTAGGGCGTATGACACGTGACGCTGAGTTGCGTTATACCCCATCAAATGTAGCAGTTGCGACTTTTACTCTTGCAGTAAACCGTACATTTAAGAGTCAAAATGGCGAACGTGAGGCTGATTTTATCAATGTCGTTATGTGGCGCCAACAGGCTGAAAATCTTGCTAACTGGGCTAAAAAAGGCTCGCTTATCGGGGTGACAGGCCGTATCCAGACTCGTAGTTACGATAACCAGCAAGGACAACGTGTCTACGTGACAGAGGTCGTGGCTGAGAATTTCCAAATGTTGGAAAGCCGTAGCGTGCGTGAAGGTCATACAGGTGGAGCTTACTCTGCACCAACTGCAAACTATTCAGCACCTACAAATTCAGTACCAGACTTTTCACGTGATGAAAATCCATTTGGAGCAACAAATCCATTGGATATTTCAGATGATGATTTACCATTCTAATGGACAACTAAAATTATAAAGGAGAAAAAACATGGCTCAACAACGTCGTGGCGGATTCAAACGCCGTAAAAAAGTTGATTACATCGCAGCAAACAAAATTGAATATGTTGATTACAAAGATACTGAGCTTCTTAGCCGTTTCGTTTCAGAACGTGGGAAAATCCTTCCTCGTCGTGTAACAGGAACTTCAGCTAAAAACCAACGTAAAGTAACAACAGCTATCAAACGCGCTCGCGTAATGGCTTTGATGCCTTTCGTAAACGAAGATTAAAGAAAAGACCCCGACGGGTCTTTTTTTCACGAGCCTTGAAATGAGAGAGCGAGTTGGGTCCGGGTGGACCTCTTTTTCAGACCCTGATGGGTCTTTTTTCACGAGATAGTTTTTTTCTGACCTTGGCGTGCTATAATGGTAATAGAAAGAGTAAAGGTGGGTAAGTCAAAGATGAATTGTACGATTAGAAATATGATTAAGTCTGATATTGAATCCTTATCTCATGGATTTATGAATCAGGGTTGGCCTGGTAGAGAGGAAATTTTGGCTAGATATTTTCTGGAACAGGAAAGTGGGGAGAGAGAAGTCTTAGTTGCAGAGATTGATGGTGCTGTAGCGGGCTACGTTACCATTTTGCCCTCTGCTAAACATGGTCCTTTTGCAGAAGTCTATCCAGAATTATCAGATTTTAATGTGTTTGAGCCTTTTCGAAATCAAGGGATTGGAAATCAACTGCTAGAAGAAGCAGAAAAACGAGTCAAGTTTGTTTCAAGTAAGGTCACTCTTGGTGTAGGTTTGCACTTAGGCTATGGCCCTGCCCAGAGATTGTATATCAGACGGGGATATATTCCAGATGGGACAGGTGTCTGGTATCGAAATCAACCCTTGGAAATGAATGCAACTTGCCAAAATAATGATGATTTGGTTCTATATCTTGTAAAGGAATTCGGATAAGAGATAAGGATTTTATTGGGGATGTGGGATTTCTCTACTTTATGGTATAATGGAAAGAGTTAGATTGAAAGAGGTAGTGAGATGGATGCGAAATTAAGATACAAGGCAAAAAAGATCAAGATTGTCTTTTTTGATATTGATGATACCTTGCGGAATTCAAAGACAGGTTTTATTCCGTCTTCAATCCCAGCCGTTTTTAAGCAATTACGTGAGAAAGGAATTTTGACAGGTATTGCTTCTGGACGTGGGATTTTTGGTGTCGTACCAGAGATTCGTGAACTCAATCCTGACTTTTTTGTGACCCTGAATGGGGCTTACATCGAAGATAAAAAAGGTCAGGTCATTTATCAACATCAGATTGAGAAGTCAGATGTTGAGGAGTATATCTCTTGGGCCAAGAAAGAGGGAATTGAGTATGGCTTGGTTGGGAGTCATGATGCCAAGTTGTCGACTCGCACCGATATGATTAGTGAGGCTATCAATCCAATTTATCCCGACTTGGATGTTGATCCAGATTTCCATGAAAAAGAAGATATCTATCAGATGTGGACTTTTGAAGATAAGGGTGATGATTTGCGCTTGCCTGACAGTCTCTCGGACAAACTTCGCATGGTTCGTTGGCATGAGCATTCGTCTGATATTGTGCCGATTTCAGGCTCCAAAGCGACAGGTGTGGAAAAGGTTGTGGAACACTTAGGCTTGAAACCAGAGAACGTCATGGTCTTTGGAGATGGGCTCAACGACTTGGAACTCTTTGATTACGCTGGAATCAGCGTCGCAATGGGAATTTCTCATGATGAAATCAAAGAAAAAGCAGATTATATGACAAAAACACTAGAAGAAGATGGCATTTTTGATGCCTTAGAAGGATTTGGTATGGTAGAAAAAGAATTGCATTTCCCACAAGTAGACATTGAAACAGTAGAAGGTCCTCTTGCGACTATTAAGACCAATCACGGAGACTTGCGTATCAAGCTCTTCCCCGATCACGCTCCTAAAACAGTAGCTAACTTTATAGCTCTTTCTAAAGATGGCTACTATGATGGTGTTATTTTCCATCGTATTATCAAGGACTTTATGATCCAAGGTGGAGACCCAACTGGAACTGGTATGGGTGGCGAGTCAATCTACGGCGAATCATTTGAAGATGAATTCTCAGAAGAACTTTACAATATCCGTGGTGCCCTTTCCATGGCCAATGCTGGTCCAAATACCAACGGCAGCCAGTTCTTTATCGTACAAAATCAACACCTGCCATATTCTAAAAAAGAAATTGCTCGTGGTGGTTGGCCGGAACCGATTGCGGAAATCTATGCCAACCAAGGAGGAACACCTCACCTGGACCGCCGTCACACGGTTTTTGGTCAGCTAGCTGATGAAGCATCTTACGCTGTCTTGGATGAAATTGCTGCTGTTGAGACAGGGGCTATGGACAAGCCAGTTGAAGATGTTGTGATTGAAACTATTGAAATTGAGGACTAAGATGAAAATCGGTGATAAGCTAAAGGGGCGTATTACAGGGATTCAGCCCTACGGTGCCTTTGTTGAATTAGAGACGGGTGATACGGGGCTGATTCACATTTCAGAGATTCGGACGGGATTTATTGAAAATATTCATGAAGCCTTGAAGGTCGATGAAGAGGTTCAAGTTCAGGTAGTGGATTTAGATGAATTTACAGGGAAAGCCAGTCTTTCTATCCGCACTTTGGAGGAAGAAAAGCACCAGTTTCCGAGACGGAGACGCTTTTCAAGCGACCGCTTTAACTACGGCTTTGCGCCTCTCAAAAGAATGATGCCAATTTGGACCAAGGAAGCCCTTCAACATTTGAAGAAGCAGAAGAATTAGTTAGAAATCTATATTCTTTGTAATGTTAATATAAATTTGCTATAATAGGACCATGGAAGAAGAACAATTATTAAAATCAGGGGAGCGAATTAACCAGCTCTTTTCGACAGATATTAAAATCATTCAAAATAGAGAGGTTTTTAGCTATTCGGTGGATAGTGTTCTCTTGTCACGCTTTCCACGTTTTCCTAAGAAGGGTTTGATTGTGGATTTCTGCGCTGGGAATGGAGCAGTGGGGCTTTTTGCCAGCACTCGTACTCAGGCACAGATTTTGGCTGTTGAGATTCAGGAGCGTTTGGCGGATATGGCTGAACGCTCTGTCCGTTTGAATGGATTAGAGGAGCAAATGCAGGTCATCTGTGATGATTTGAAAAATATGCCTGCTCACATTCAGGGGAGTAAGGTGGATATGATTTTGTGTAATCCGCCTTATTTCAAGGTGGATCCTCATTCCAATCTGAACGAAAGTGAACATTACCTCTTGGCCCGCCATGAAATCACGACCAATTTGGAGGAAATCTGTCGCAGTGCCCAGAGTATTCTCAAGTCCAATGGGCGTTTGGCCATGGTTCATAGACCTGATCGCCTCTTGGATATCTTGGATATGTTGCAACGGCATAATCTAGCGCCTAAGCGCCTGCAGTTTGTTTATCCAAAAAAGGAAAAGGAAGCCAACATGCTCTTGATTGAAGCTATCAAGGATGGCTCAACGAGTGGTTTTAAGGTTTTACCTCCTTTGATTGTCCACAATGATGATGGCTCTTATACGCCCGAACTTGAAGAGATTTATTATGGATCATAAGGCTTATATGTATGTGCTGGAGTGTCGTGATGGATCCTACTATACAGGGTATACGACTGACGTGAGAAGGCGTCTTGCTGTCCACAATAGTGGGAAGGGAGCCAAATATACAAGAGCTCGCTTACCAGTCAAACTCATCTATGCTCAAGGTTTTGCCAGTAAGGAAGAAGCCATGTCGGCTGAAGCCCTTCTCAAGCGTAAGAAACGAGCCCAGAAGGAGCAATTTTTATCTGAAAATCAAGATAGAAATTTACTTATACTCAATGAAAATCAAAGAGAAAACTAGGAAGCTAGCCGTAGGTTGCTCAAAGCACTGCTTTGAGGTTGCAGATAGAGCTGACGTGGTTTAAATTTGATTTTCGAAGAGTATCAGTTATTTTGAAGAGTAGTGAGGAGACCTTTGACTCCTCTTACTTTTGTCAAAAAGCGAAAAAAATGCTACAATAAAGAGAATAAACAAAATGAGGTATTATCATGTCTAAGATTCTAGTATTTGGTCACCAAAATCCAGACTCAGATGCCATCGGGTCATCTGTAGCCTTTGCCTACCTTGCAAAAGAAGCTTACGGTTTGGATACGGAAGCTGTTGCTCTTGGAACTCCAAATGAAGAAACAGCCTTTGTCTTGAACTATTTTGGTGTGGAAGCACCACGTGTTATCACTTCTGCTAAAGCAGAAGGTGCAGAGCAAGTTATCTTGACTGACCACAATGAATTCCAACAATCTGTATCAGATATCGCTGAAGTAGAAGTTTACGGTGTTGTAGACCACCACCGTGTGGCTAACTTTGAAACTGCAAGCCCACTTTACATGCGTTTGGAACCAGTTGGGTCAGCTTCTTCAATCGTTTACCGTATGTTCAAAGAACATGGTGTAGCTGTTCCTAAAGAAATCGCTGGTTTGATGCTTTCAGGTTTGATCTCAGATACTCTTCTTTTGAAATCACCAACAACACACCCAACAGATAAAGTTATTGCTCCAGAATTGGCTGAATTAGCTGGTGTCAACTTGGAAGAATATGGTTTGGCTATGTTGAAAGCCGGTACAAACTTGGCCAGCAAATCTGCTGACGAATTGATTGACATCGATGCTAAGACTTTCGAATTGAACGGAAATAACGTCCGTGTTGCCCAAGTCAACACAGTTGACATCGCTGAAGTTTTGGAACGTCAAGCAGAAATTGAAGCTGCAATGCAAGCTGCCAACACAGCAAACGGCTACTCTGACTTTGTCTTGATGATTACAGATATCGTCAACTCAAACTCAGAAATCCTAGCACTTGGTACTAACATGGATAAGGTCGAAGCGGCTTTCAACTTCAAACTTAAAAACAACCACGCTTTCCTTGCTGGTGCTGTTTCACGTAAGAAACAAGTGGTACCTCAATTGACTGAAAGCTTTAACGCTTAAGATTTTGGGTGTCAGTTCAAAATAGGAAAGTCTAGTTTGACTTATATCGAAAGGAGTTTTGGCTCCTTTTTTTCTAGGAGTGAAGCATGTTAGAAAATGGTGATTTGATTTTTGTGAGAGATGAGTCGGATATGGGACAGGCCATCCAGACTTCAACAGGCAACTATAGCCATGTCGCCATCTATTTGGATGGGATGATTTATCATGCTAGTGGAGAATTTGGTGTTATCTGTCAGGAAACAGCAGACTTCTTTGAGTCCAATCATTTTTACGACCTCTATGTCTACCCAGAAATGGATATCCAGTCTGTGAAGGAAAGAGCTTGCAAGCATCTTGGAGCTCCCTACAATGCTTCTTTCTATCCAGATGGAGGAGGTTTTTACTGTTCCCAGTACATGGCAGAAATCCTACCCATTTTTGAAACCATACCTATGAAATTTGGGGATGGGGAGCAGGGGATTAGTGATTTTTGGAGAGGATATTATAAGAAACTCGAACTTCCTGTTCCTCTAAACCAAGCTGGGACCAATCCTAGTCAGTTGGCAGCATCGCCTCTGTTAGAATGTAAAGAAAGGAATCTTCATGATTCAGATTTTTAATCCATCTCGTTTGACGAGACAGCCATTTTTTGGAGAATTGATCCGCTATCTGGACCAGCATGATGATGTGATTCTACGGGAAATCAAGGCTCAATTTCCAGATGTAGCAGTTGATAAACTCATGGAAGAATATATAAAGGCTGGCTTGATTCTACGGGAAAATAAGCGTTATTACCTCAAGCTTCCTATGCTGGAGTCCCTTGATAGTCTCGAACTGGATCAAGAGATTTTTGTCAGAGAAGATAGTCCAGTCTATCAAGCCTTGTCGGAGCAGAGTTTTGAAACAGAATTGCGCAATCAAACCAATGCAGCTATTTTAGTTGAAAAGACGGATTTTGCACGAACAAAAATGACATTGTCCAATTATTTCTACAAGGTCAAACATCAGTATCCTTTGACAGAAAAACAGCAGGAACTTTATGCCATTTTGGGAGATGTCAATCCTGAGTATGCTCTCAAATATATGACGACTTTTTTGTTGAAGTTCCTCAAAAAAGATCAGCTTATGCAGAAACGCCATGATATCTTTGTGGACAGTTTGGTCGTCCTAGGCTATATTGTCCAAAATGAAGATGGAAAGTATGAGTTGGCAGTCGAATTTGATAAGGAGAGATTAATTTTCTACTTAGCGTGATTTCTTGTTTCTGAGCACATTGTTTGACTTTCCTTATTATTCGGTATAAACTATATGTAACCGGTAACACATATCGGAATAAAACCAAAGGAGACAATCATATGTCACTTGAAAACAAATTGGAACAAGCAACAGGCGCTATCAAAGAAGGATTTGGTAAAGTTACTGGGGATAGCAAGACTGAAGCAGAAGGCGCTGTAGAAAAGACAGTTGCTAAGGCAAAAGAAGTAGTTGAAGATGCTAAAGGTGCTGTAGAAGGTGCCGTTGAAGGTTTGAAAAACGCTTTTAAATAAGGATAGAAAAAATCAAGGGTTTCATTTCCCTTGATTTTTTACTATCTTATAAGTAATTTTCTGCAACGGCTGCATCTCCTGGATAGGCTTCTTTCTTGCCTTGGATGATTTGGTAGCAATCGGCTCCCTTACCGGCGATAATGACAGCATCTAATTCGTGACTTGTGATAGCCATAGCTGCCCTGATGGCTTCTTGGCGATCCGCAATCTTTTCAACAGGATGATTGATGTAGCTACTAATTTCATCTGCGATGGCCATTGGGTCTTCATAGTTGGGGTCATCAGCAGTCAGAAAGACTTGAATCTCAGGGTGTTGATTAAGGAGGAGGCCAAAGTCCTTACGACGGCTTTCTCCCTTGTTTCCTGTCGAACCCAGAACCAGTGCAATCTTTCCAGTTTGATGAGTCTCTACAACATTGATGAGTTTTTTGAGACTGTCCCCATTGTGGGCATAGTCAATGAAAACCTTGGCACCATTTTTCTGAGTGAGAACTTCCATACGACCAGGGACACGGGTTGCAGCGATTCCTTTTTTGATGTCTTCAAGACTTGCTCCGAGACGAAGACAAGCAAGTCCAGCAGCTACGGCATTTTCTTGGTTGAAGTGGCCAATCAGTTGGATATCATAATCACCAGCGAGTTTTCCACTAGCTGAAAAGCTAAAAGCTTTAGAATTCTCGATTTGGTTACTTGACTGACTACCATAGAAGTCATGTTCTTGATCTGCCACTTGTTCTTTTAAGACTGAGAAGTGGTCCATGTCGCTGTTAATGATGACTGCTCGGCTATTTTCCATCAAGAGACGTTTGTGGTAGAAGTAGTCTTCAAAGCTAGGATGTTCAATAGGGCCAATATGATCTGGGCTGATATTGAGGAAAACTCCCACATCAAAGATTAGACCATAGACACGTTTGACCAGATAGGCTTGACTGGATACCTCCATGATGAGGTGGGTGCGGTCATTTTGCACAGCTTGATTCATCATGTCAAAGAGGTCAATGCTCTCAGGAGTTGTCAATGCAGACTTAAAGAAAGTTTTGCCGTCTAGAGTTGTATTCATGGTCGACAACATAGCAGGTCGATGTCCTTGAGACAAAATGTTATAGGCGAAATAGGCTGCTGTTGTCTTACCCTTAGTACCAGTAAAGGCCAGGAGTTTAAGTTTTTCCTGTGGATTGCCATAAAACTCCATAGCAATCAAACTCATGGCTTTCTTTATATCACTGACGATAATGGCAGGAATACCAACCTCATAGTCCTTTTCAGCCACGTACCAACCGAGGCCTTGAGAGATGGCTGAAAGAAGAAATTCCTTCTTAAAGGCAGCACCTTTGACGAAAAAGAGGCTCTTCTCTTTGGCCTTGCGGCTGTCATAGCAGATGGTGTCAAAGACGACATTGCTGTAGTTGTAGTGGTAGTGTCCTTGGTCGATAATCTCGCGGAAGAGACCATCTTTCTTTAATATATCTAATACGGTTTCAATCTTTATCATACTTTCTATTGTAAACCGAAAGTCGCAAATTTACAAGTAACAAGGAAAAGTTTATAATGGAAGATAAGGAGTTTTTCCTAGTTATCAAAATTGAATGAGGAATCTATGTCGCACGAAAACAATCACCAGCAGGCCCAGATGTTACGGGGGACTGCTTGGTTAACGGCTAGTAACTTTATCAGTCGCCTACTTGGGGCTATTTATATTATCCCTTGGTATATCTGGATGGGGTCTTATGCAGCTACAGCCAATGGTCTCTTTACCATGGGTTACAATATCTATGCTTGGTTCTTGCTGGTTTCAACAGCGGGGATTCCAGTTGCGGTGGCCAAGCAAGTTGCCAAGTATAATACCATGCGAGAAGAAGAGCACAGCTTTGCCCTGATTCGGAGCTTTTTAGGCTTTATGACGGGACTAGGTTTGGTCTTTGCTCTGGTCTTGTATGTCTTTGCTCCTTGGCTAGCAGACTTGTCTGGCGTGGGTAAAGACTTGATACCGATCATGCAAAGCTTGGCTTGGGGAGTCTTGATTTTCCCATCTATGAGTGTTATCCGAGGATTTTTCCAAGGGATGAATAATCTCAAACCTTATGCCATGAGCCAAATCGCTGAGCAGGTCATTCGTGTTATCTGGATGCTCCTAGCTACCTTTATGATTATGAAAATGGGGTCAGGAGATTATTTAGCAGCGGTTACCCAATCAACCTTTGCTGCCTTTGTCGGCATGGTAGCCAGTTTTGCAGTTTTGATTTATTTCCTTGCTCAAGAAGGTTTACTCAAAAGAGTCTTTGAAACAGGGGATAAGATTAACAGCAAGCGTCTCTTGGTCGATACCATTAAGGAAGCCATTCCTTTTATCTTGACAGGCTCTGCCATCCAGCTCTTCCAGATTCTGGACCAGATGACCTTTATCAATAGTATGAGCTGGTTTACCAACTACAGCAACGAGGACTTGGTTGTCATGTTTTCTTATTTCTCAGCCAATCCTAATAAAATCACGATGATTTTGATTTCTGTTGGGGTTTCAATTGGGGGTGTCGGCTTGCCACTTTTGACTGAAAACTATGTCAAGGGGGACTTGAAGGCGGCTTCTCGTCTAGTTCAGGACAGCATTACCATGCTTTTCCTATTCTTGCTACCAGCAACGGTTGGAGTGGTTATGGTAGGAGAACCTCTTTATACCGTCTTCTATGGAAAGCCAGATAGTTTGGCTATGGGCTTGTTTGTCTTTGCAGTTTTGCAGTCTACTATTTTAGGTCTGTACATGGTCTTGTCTCCAATGCTTCAGGCCATGTTCCGCAACCGCAAGGCTGTTCTCTATTTTATCTATGGTTCGATTGCCAAGCTAGTCTTGCAAATTCCAACCATTGCCCTCTTCCACAGTTATGGTCCTTTGATTTCCACAACTATAGGTCTTATCATTCCAAACGTCTTGATGTATCGGGATATTTGTAAGGTAACAGGTGTCAAGCGCAAGGTGATTTTGAAGCGAACCATTTTAATCAGTTTGTTGACCCTTGTTATGTTCATCGGTGTAGGTGCCATCCAGTGGATTTTAGGATTTGTCTTCCAACCAAGTGGACGTTTGTGGAGCTTCCTTTATGTAGCCCTTGTCGGTGCCATGGGTGGAGGAGTATATGGATCCATGAGTCTCCGTACTCGTTTATTGGATAAGGTGATTGGAAAAGCCCAAGCAGATCGCCTGCGAGCAAAATTAAAAATTTCTTAAAAAATAATTTATAAATAAAATGAATAAGTTGAGTTTTTTAAAAATCAAAGCACTCTCTTATTCATTTTTTATTGTTAGAATTGGATATAAAATGTAAAACAGAGAATAAATAACGAAAGTAATTGAATTTTATGTCAAAAAACACTTGACTAAAAAGTAGTTAGTCTGTATAATAAAACAAATATTTAAATCAGGAGGTTCTGGAAATGAAAAAGTCTAAGGCCAAGTATGCAACGCTTGCAGGTGTCGTGTTAAGTGCAGGTATTTTATTAAGTGCCTGTGGAAATTCTAGCACAGCGTCAAAAACATATAACTATGTTTACGTAAGTGACCCATCAAGTTTGAACTATCTAGCAGAAAATCGTGCAACAACCAATGATATTGTGACCAATCTGGTAGATGGTCTCATGGAAAATGACCAATATGGGAACTATGTCCCGTCCTTGGCAGAGGATTGGAGTGTTTCTCAAGACGGTTTGACCTATACTTACAAACTGCGTAAAGATGCTAAATGGTATACTGCAGATGGAGATGAATATGCTCCCGTAACTGCCCAAGATTTTGTCACTGGTTTGAAATATGCAGCTGATAAAAAATCAGAAGCTTTGTACTTAGTGCAAGAATCCGTAGCAGGTTTGGATGATTACATTAACGGTAAAACAAGCGACTTTTCAACTGTCGGAGTTAAGGCTCTTGATGACCAAACCGTTCAATATACTTTGACACGACCAGAATCTTACTGGAACTCAAAAACAACCTCAACCATTCTTTTCCCAGTTAATGCGGATTTCTTGAAATCAAAAGGAGACGATTTTGGGAAGGTAGACCCGTCTAGCATTTTGTATAATGGACCTTTCTTGATGAAATCCTTTGTTTCAAAATCAGTTATCGAATTCAAGAAAAATCCTAACTACTGGGATGCTAAAAATGTCTTTGTAGATGATGTCAAATTGGCCTATTATGATGGTAGTGACCAAGATGCACTGGCTCGTAACTATGTAGAGGGAGCCTATAGCTACGCTCGTCTCTATCCAAATAGCTCAAGCTTTGAAGGCATTAAAGAGAAGAATAAGGATAATATCATCTATAGCTTGCAAGATGCCACTTCTTACTTCTTAAACTTTAACCTTGATAGAAAATCTTATAAATTCACTTCCAAGACAAGTGATGCTGAAAAGAAATCGACTCAAGAAGCAGTCCTTAATAAAAACTTCCGTCAAGCCATTAATTTTGCCTATGACCGTACAGCATACGGGGCTCAATCTCAAGGAGAAGAGGGGGCAACTAAGATTTTGCGTAACCTCGTCGTTCCTCCAAACTTCGTAAGTATCAACGGAAAAGACTTTGGTGAAGTAGTAGCCTCTAAGATGGTCAATTATGGTAAAGAATGGCAAGGAATCAACTTTGCGGATGCTCAGGATCCATACTACAATGCTGAAAAAGCTAAAGCCAAATTTGCTGAAGCTAAGAAAGAACTCCAAGCTAAAGGAGTTCAATTCCCTATCCACTTGGACATGACAGTTGACCAAGCTGCTAAAAAGGGTGTCCAAGAGGCAAATTCTATGAAGCAATCTATTGAGGCGGCTTTAGGTGCAGAAAATGTTGTAATTGATATTCAACAACTCACTACTGAAGATTATGATAATACAAGCTATTTGGCTCAGACAGCAGCTCAGAAGGATTATGATCTTTACAACGGTGGTTGGGGTCCTGATTACCAAGATCCTTCAACCTATCTTGATGTCTTTAATGTTCATTCTGGTGGTCTGATGCAAAATCTAGGTTTAGAGCCAGGTGAAGCCAATGACAAGGCCAAGGCTGTTGGATTGGATGTCTACACTCAAATGTTGGAAGAAGCTAATAAGGAACAAGATCTTGCGAAACGCTATGAAAAATATGCTGAGATCCAAGCTTGGTTGGTAGATAGTGCTTTAGCAATTCCAAATGTTTCTAAGGGTGGAACACCAGTATTGAGAAAAACTGTTCCTTTCTCAGAACCATATTCATTAGCTGGTAATAAAGGTATCGAATCATATAAATACCTCAAAGTACAAGATAAGACAGTCACAAAAGACGAATATGAAAAAGCCAAAGAAAAATGGCTGAAAGAAAAAGAAGAATCCAATAAAAAAGCCCAAGAAGAATTGGCAAAACATGTCAAATAAGGATTTTTCAAGAAAAACGATGGTTTCGAAAGAAGCTGTCGTTTTTATATAGAATGATGGAAAATTTGGAAGAAAAGTGCTTACATTTTTTAATTTGTTTACTAGATTTATGTTATAATGAATATAAGAAAAACGTGAGACGCTATTTCCAAAAGTCTCTCATAGCTAATCGAATTATACATATATTAAATTAAAGTTATAGGAGGGGTGTCATCTACTGGAAAAGTAAGATAAAATGCAACAAATGATAAGTTCTTCTTTTATGTGAAGAGTTCTTATTTGCCTATTTACTAATCGTTATGGAGGTAACATCATGGGCGCTATTATGGAGTTTGCAACAGAAAAACAGATTGCATCATTTCTGTCAACTTGTCGCATTGAAGGGCAAAAGAATTTTCTGATGGCTTTCAAGAAAAAGACATGGTTGAAATCCTTTATTGATTTCTTTGTTGTAGGAGGAAGTTACTATGTTCAGTCGAGTGTGAAGCCTAAGATTCTGGCATTCACACCTAAGGGAATCTACTTGATGGACATTAGTGATATAACTGAAAATCGTTCTAATCAAGTCTTTGAGATGCCTTGGAATCAAGTTCAAGATTTTACTTATAAGCCAGTCTTGAATACAGTTAGACTTAACTGGAACTATCAAAATGAAGCCTATATTTTTTCCGTGGATGTCGGTCGGGTTAGTCAGCGTGTGGGGCAATATCAATTTAACAAAGAGCATTATGACTATTTAGCTCAACAGGATTTCTTTCGGTCCAAGTAATCATTTTCACAAAAGAATCTGGAGTGTTTTCTGGATTCTTTTTAGCTTTACTAGCTAATACTCAATGAAAATCAAAGAGCAAACTAGGAAGCTAGCCGCAAGCTGTACTTGAGTACGGTAAGGCGACGCTGACGTGGTTTGAATTTGATTTTCGAAGAGTATAAGTGTATAGCTTGAAACTATAACTAGCTCTTGAAAAGAAGAAAATGAGTTGATGAAAATAAGTGGTACAATAGTTACTATAGATTTGGAGGTATTGTATGAGCAAGGAATTACACATTAACACAATTTTGGCCCAGGCGGGTATCAAATCAGACGAAGCGACAGGAGCTTTGGTAACACCGCTACATTTTTCAACGACCTATCAGCACCCAGAGTTTGGTAAGTCTACTGGTTTTGACTATACGCGTACCAAAAACCCAACTCGCAGTAAGGCTGAGGAGGTCTTGGCGGCTATCGAATCAGCAGATTATGCCCTAGCTACTAGCTCAGGTATGTCAGCTATTGTATTGGCCTTTAGCGTCTTTCCCGTAGGAAGTAAGGTTTTGGCTGTCCGTGACCTTTACGGTGGTTCTTTCCGCTGGTTCAACCAAGTGGAGCAGGAAGGTCGATTCCATTTTACCTATGCCAATACAGAAGAAGAGCTGATTGCTGAGTTAGAAAAGGACGTGGATGTTCTCTATATCGAAACGCCAACCAATCCTTTGATGTTGGAATTTGATATTGAGAAACTAGCAAAATTGGCTCATGCTAAGGGTGCCAAAGTGGTGGTGGACAATACCTTCTACAGCCCTATCTACCAACGTCCGATTGAAGATGGGGCAGATATCGTTCTGCATTCAGCAACCAAGTATCTGGCAGGGCACAATGATGTCTTGGCTGGAGTGGTTGTGACCAATAGTTTAGAACTATACGAGAAACTTTTCTATAATCTCAATACAACAGGGGCAGTCTTGTCTCCATTTGACAGCTATCAATTGATTCGTGGTCTCAAGACCTTGTCTCTTCGTATGGAGCGCTCAACTGCCAATGCCCAAGAAGTGGTTGCCTTTTTGAAGGATTCTCCAGCAGTTAAGGAAGTTCTCTACACTGGTCGTGGAGGCATGATTTCCTTTAAGGTAGCGGATGAAACACGCATTCCTCATATTTTGAACAGTCTCAAGGTCTTCTCCTTTGCGGAAAGTTTAGGTGGGGTGGAAAGTCTTATCACTTATCCAACAACTCAAACCCACGCTGATATTCCAGCAGAAGTACGCCATTCTTATGGTTTGACAGATGACCTCTTGCGCTTGTCAATTGGGATTGAAGATGCTAGAGATTTGATTGCAGATTTGCGCCAAGCCTTGGAAGGATAAGACAAAGATGGGAAAATATGATTTTACAAGCCTGCCTAATCGTTTAGGGCATCATACCTATAAATGGAAAGAAGCAGAAACGGATAGCGAAGTCCTACCAGCTTGGATAGCAGACATGGACTTTGTGGTTTTGCCTGAAATCCGCCAAGCCGTGCAGACTTACGCAGACCAACTGGTTTATGGCTATACCTATGCCAGTGATGATTTAATTAAGGAAGTTCAAAAGTGGGAAGCTACACAACACGGTTACCACTTTGACAAAGAGGCCCTTGTCTTTATTGAGGGTGTAGTACCAGCTATTTCAACAGCTATTCAAGCCTTTACAAAAGAAGGCGAAGCAGTTCTGATTAACACCCCTGTCTATCCGCCTTTTGCTCGCAGTGTCAAGTTAAATAACCGCAGGTTGATTACTAATTCTTTGGTGGAAAAGGATGGTCTGTTTGAGATTGACTTTGAGAAGTTGGAGAAGGATTTGGTAGAAGAGGATGTCAAACTCTATATCCTTTGTAACCCACACAATCCTGGTGGACGTGTTTGGGAAAAAGAAGTGTTGGAGAAGATTGGCCAACTCTGTCAAAAACACGGTGTTTTCTTGGTTTCTGATGAGATTCACCAAGATTTGGCCCTTTTTGGTCACAAGCATCATTCTTTCAATACCATCAATCCTGACTTTAAAGAATTTGCGATTGTCTTGACTAGTGCCACTAAAACCTTTAACATTGCTGGGACAAAAAATTCCTATGCAGTGATTGAAAATCCTAAGTTGAGAGCGGCTTACCAGAAACGCCAGTTGGCTAATAATCAGCATGAAATTTCAGGTCTGGGTTATTTGGCGACAGAAGCTGCTTATCGCTATGGGAAGGATTGGTTAGAGGAACTCAAGCAAGTCTTTGAAGATCATATTAATTATGTGGTCGATTTATTTGGCAAAGAAACTAAAATCAAGGTTATGAAACCTCAGGGAACCTACTTGATTTGGCTTGATTTTTCAGCCTATGACCTGACTGATGAAAGATTGCAAGAGCTTTTGAGAAATGAAGCCAAGGTTATCCTCAACCGTGGTTTGGATTTTGGGGAGGAAGGAAGTCTCCATGCCCGCCTCAATGTAGCCATGCCTAAATCTCTGTTGCAAGAAGTCTGTCAGCGAATTGTGACGACTTTTGCCCAACGTTAAGAATCCAGCCTTCTAGGAGAAAAGTATCTCTAGAAGGCTATTTTCATAGGGGAAAATATGGTATAATAAAAAGATAAGGTAAAGGTAAAAATATGGCTAAATTGATTCCGGGGAAGGTCCGTATCGAAGGCGTTGCCCTTTATGAAACTGGTAAGGTTGACATCATCAAGGAAAAGAACAATCGGCTCTATGCTCGCGTTGCAGAAGAAGAACTGCGCTATAGTTTAGAGGATGATTTGGTTTTTTGTGCTTGCGATTTTTTCCAAAAGAGGGGCTACTGTGTGCATTTGGCAGCGCTGGAGCATTTTTTGAAAAATGATGAGCGTGGTCAGGAAATCTTGCAGAGTCTGGAAGAAGGTCATGAAGAAAAAGAGGCCGTTGAAACCAAGGTGACCTTGGGTGGCAAATTTTTGGACCGAATCCTGTCTCCAAAATCAGAACGCGCCTATGAATTATCGGCTGTGGGGCAGGTGGAAGCAGGAACCAATTATATCTTGTGGACCCTGAGAATTGGCCAAATCAATAGCCAAAAATACTATGTCATTCGAGACATTCCACTCTTTTTAAGGATTGTCGAGCAGAGAAAGTCTTATATGATTGGCAAGATTTATGAGGAGTCCTTGTCTTGGGAAGCCTTTGATGAGGCCAGCCAAGAACTTCTGACTTTCTTGCGGGGACTGATGGAGGAAGGACAGGCTCCAGACCTCTTTTTCCAAAACCAAGGTCGGCACCTCTTTTTTCCTCTGACCTTTTTTGAGCAGGGTGTGAATTTACTGATGGCCTTACCCCATTTTCAATTTGACCACCAAGTGAATAGCTACCAGAATCTACTTTTTCAGGATATGCATGCTGATGCCAATCTCTTTGCCTTTACAGTAACAGAATACTCGGATTATTTTGAAATGGAAATCAGTGAAAGTCTGAGAGTCAATGTCTTTTATCAGGGAGCTGTGCTGTTTCATAAAGGACAGTTTTATTTTCTAAGAGACCAGCAGATGCGTCTTCTCAAGGAAATCAAAGCGCTGCCTTTGGATCAGCATGGAAAGAAATTCCTGCAATTTGATAGCAGTGACCGCGATAAGTTGGCTTCTTGTCTGACTCTTTTTAGCCAGATGGGGACAATCTCAGCTCCGGAACGCTTACAAATCAAATCGTTTTCTCCCTCTTTTTACTTTGACAGGGAAGAGGATAATCGGATTCGTTTAGAAATCCAGTTTGATTATGGGGATAGACAGGTATCTAGCCGACAAGAGCTAGAAGAATTGCCCTTTTCGAGTGATGCGGACTTAGAAGAAAGAATTTTCCAAGTCTGTTTGGCAGCTGGTTTTGAAGCAGATTTTCAATCTTGGCGTCAAGCCTTAAAAGCTGAGTCTGTCTATCATTTCTTCCATGACATCATTCCAGTCTTTGAAAAACTCGGGAATGTTGACCTATCAGACAAGCTAGAAGAACTCTATAACCTAGCGAGCCCTCAAGTACAGATTGCTTCCAAGGGAGGTCTCTTGGAAATCCAGTTTGATTTTCAAGATATTGTCCAAGAGGAAATTGACCAAGCCATGCAGGCCTTGGTTGACAATCAAGATTTTTACATTGATTCGTCCAATCAAGTCTACTTTTTTGATGAAGAAACCAAGAAAATTCGCCAAAACTTACAGGAACTGGGGCAATTTGAACTAAAAGATGGCTCCTTACAGGCTCGGAAATCCTTGGCCTACAGTTTAGCTCATCTTTTTGAAGGGCGAGACCGTATTTCTTTCTCACAAGAATTCAAAAATCTGGCCCACGACTTGACGCATCCAGAGGACTTCCCTCGACAAGCAACTCAGGTTCAGGCTGACTTGCGAGATTATCAGGAAAAGGGAATCGGCTGGCTGCAAATGCTCCATCATTATGGTTTTGGTGGGATTTTGGCTGATGATATGGGATTGGGGAAAACCCTCCAGACCATTGCTTTTTTGACCAGCCAAGTGACAAAAGAAAGTCGAGTCTTGATTTTAGCTCCGTCAGGTTTGATCTACAACTGGGCAGATGAATTTCAAAAATTTGCCCCACAGTTGGATGTGGCTGTTGTTCATGGTTTGAAAGCTAGTCGTGAAGAGATTCTTGCTGAGAACCATCAAATCTATGTGACCAGCTATGCTACCTTCCGTCAGGACAGTGAACTTTATCAAGGAATGGCCTTTGACTTCCTTTTCTTAGATGAGGCTCAGGTCATGAAAAATGCCCAGACCAAGATTGCCCAGACCTTGAGACAATTTGTGGTGCCGTCAGTCTTTGCCTTGTCAGGGACTCCTATTGAAAATCATCTGGGGGAGTTGTGGTCTATTTTCCAAATCGTCATGCCAGGACTTTTGCCAAGCAAGAAAGAATTTATGAAATTACCAGCCGAGCGCGTGGCTCAGTTTATCAAGCCTTTCGTCATGCGGCGTAAGAAAGAAGAAGTTTTGACTGAATTGCCAGACTTGATTGAAGTAGTTTATAAGAATGAACTGGAAGACCAGCAAAAGGCTATTTACCTAGCCCAGCTGCAACAGATGCGAGACCGCCTGGCTCAAGTGTCAGATCAGGAATTCCAGCGAAGTCGGGTGGAAATCTTATCTGGTCTGATGCGCTTGCGCCAAATCTGTGATACGCCTGCCCTCTTTATGGAGGATTATCAGGGTGCCAGTGGTAAAATGGATAGTCTCCGAGATCTGCTGGTACAGGTGGCAGATGGTGGACACCGTGTCTTGATTTTCTCGCAGTTCAAGGGAATGTTGGAGAAAATTGAGCAAGAGCTGCCAGACTTGGACTTGACATCTTTTAAAATTACGGGTTCAACCCCAGCCAAGGAAAGACAAGACATGACCAAGGCCTTTAACCAAGGGGAAAGAGATGCCTTTCTGATTTCCCTCAAGGCTGGTGGGGTCGGTCTGAACCTGACAGGCGCTGATACGGTTATCTTGGTTGACCTTTGGTGGAATCCTGCGGTGGAAGCGCAAGCCATTGGTCGTGCCCATCGGATGGGACAGGAAGAAACGGTTGAGGTCTATCACTTGGTTACTAGGGGAACCATTGAAGAAAAAATTCAGGAACTCCAAGAACAAAAGAAACATCTGGTGTCACAAGTATTGGACGGAACAGAGTCACGTGGTAGTCTGACCCTAGCAGAAATTAGAGAAATTTTGGGAATTTCTGAAGCCAGCACTTGAAAAATCAAGACAATACGCTATAATGAAGTGTTGAAAGGAAATAGAAAATGAGAGAAGAACGATTTCCATTGGTGTCAGATGATGAGGTCATGCTGACTGAGATGCCAGTCATGGACTTGTATGATGAATCTGATCTGATCAGTAATATCAAGGGTGAATATCGAGATAAAAATTATTTAGAATGGGCTCCTATTACTGAAGAAAAAACAGTCAAACCGATTGAAAAGCAAGTAGAGAAACCTAAAAAGGCTCCGTTAGGAGTTAAAAAAGAAGGAAAGAGCTATGCGGAGGTGGCTCGTGAAGAAGCGCGTGCAGACTTGAAAAAGAAACGCTCTGCTAACTATCTAACTCAGGATTTCAGCCGTGCGAGACGTCATTCTCAATCTGGCCTCGTTAGAAAGGGCAATCAACCGACAGCGCCTTTCCAAAAGGAAAATCCTGGTGAATTGGTGAAATATAGCCAAAAATTGACCCAGTCTCATTATATCTTGGCGGAAGAAGTCAATTCTATCCCTACCAAGAATGAAGAAGTGTCAGCACCTACTCCAAAGAAAAACAACTATGATTTTCTGAAAAAGAGCCAAATCTACAATAAAAAAAGTAAACAAACAGAACAAGAACGTCAGGTTGCCCAAGAGTTGAATCTGACAAGAATTACAGAATAGGGGAGAAATCATGCCAAAGACATATCATTTTATCGGAATTAAGGGATCAGGTATGAGTGCCTTGGCCTTGATGTTGCACCAAATGGGGCACAAGGTTCAAGGGTCAGATGTTGAAAAATACTACTTTACTCAACGCGGTCTTGAGCAGGCAGGGATTACTATTCTTCCTTTTGATGAAAAGAATCTAGATGGAGATATGGAAATTATTGCTGGAAATGCCTTCCGCCCAGATAACAACGTTGAAATTGCCTATGCGGACAAAAATGGCATCAGCTACAAACGTTACCATGAGTTCCTAGGTAGCTTTATGCGTGACTTTGTCAGCATGGGGGTAGCAGGTGCGCACGGAAAAACTTCAACGACAGGTATGTTGTCTCACGTTTTGTCTCACATCACGGACACCAGCTTCTTGATTGGAGATGGGACAGGTCGTGGTTCAGCCAATGCCAAATATTTTGTCTTTGAATCTGACGAATATGAGCGTCATTTTATGCCTTACCACCCAGAATACTCTATCATCACCAATATTGACTTTGACCATCCAGACTACTTCACAAGTCTAGAGGATGTTTTCAATGCCTTTAACGACTATGCTAAACAAATTACCAAGGGGCTTTTTGTCTACGGTGAAGATGCTGAATTGCGTAAAATTACGTCTGATGCACCAATCTACTATTATGGCTTTGAAGCTGAGGGCAATGACTTTGTAGCTAGCGATCTTCTTCGTTCTACAACTGGTTCAACCTTCACCGTTCACTTCCGTGGACAAGAGTTGGGACAATTCCACATCCCAACCTTTGGTCGTCACAATATCATGAATGCGACAGCTGTCATCGGATTGCTTTACACAGCAGGCTTTGATTTGAACTTAGTGCGTGAACACCTGAAAACATTTGCCGGTGTTAAGCGTCGTTTCACTGAGAAAATTGTCAATGATACGGTGATTATTGATGACTTTGCCCACCATCCAACAGAAATCATTGCGACCTTGGATGCGGCTCGTCAGAAATACCCAAGCAAGGAAATTGTTGCAGTCTTCCAACCGCATACTTTTACAAGAACAATCGCTTTGTTGGACGAATTTGCTCACGCTTTGAACCAAGCGGATGCTGTTTACCTAGCGCAAATTTATGGGTCAGCTCGTGAAGTAGATCATGGTGATGTTAAAGTAGAAGACCTAGCCAAAAAAATCAACAAAAAACACCAAGTGATCACTGTTGAAAATGTTTCTCCACTCCTTGATCATGACAATGCTGTCTATGTCTTTATGGGAGCAGGAGACATCCAAACCTATGAATACTCATTTGAGCGTCTCTTGTCTAACTTGACAAGCAATGTTCAATAGGATGTTCCCATGGAAATTCCAATTAAAATCATTCAGGCAAGTAAGTCTGATTTGGCTGAGATAGAGGCAATTCAAACTTCGTCTTTTCCAGCTGAACAGCAGCAACCTTCCCATATTTTAGAAGAAAGTATCCGTAAGTGTGCGGATACCTTTCTTCTAGCTAGGGATGAAAATCAAATTTTAGGTTATGTTCTAGGCGGTCCACAGCAACACAATCCGCAATGTCTAAAAATACATTCTTTAGTTATCGAGGCTGACCATCAGAGACAGGGCTTGGGAACGCTTCTCATTGCAGCCTTGAAAGAGGTGGCAGTTGAGCTGGATTACAAAGGGATTCGTTTGGAGAGTCCTGATGAGCTGCTTTCCTATTTTGAAATGAACGGTTTTATTGATGAAGAAACTTCCCTTTATGCAACTAGCCAGGGTTATAGTATGATTTGGTTTAATCCCTTTTATCTGGAGGCACAATGAAAATCAGACAAGCAAGATTAGAAGATTTGGATCGGATTGTTGAACTTGAACTTGAAAATTTTTCGGTCGAAGAAGCCATTCCTCGATCTGTCTTTGAGGCACATTTGCGAGAAATACAGACCTCTTTTCTGGTTGCAGAAAAAGAGGGCAGAATCATGGGTTATATAGAAGGGCCAGTTGGCCCCCACCGCTATCTGCAAGACCAGTCTTTTACAGAAGAAATAAAAGACCATAGTCATGAGCCTGGTGGCTATATCTCTGTGACCTGCCTCTCCATTGCTAAAGAAGCACAGGGACTCGGACTGGGTCAGAAATTGCTAACAGCCTTGAAAGAACTGGCTCTTGAAGATGGAAGAGAAGGCATTAATCTAACCTGTCATGACTATCTCATTGCCTACTATGAAAAACACGGATTTGTCAACGAAGGCCTGTCCCAGTCAACCTTTGCAGGGGAAACCTGGTATGATATGGTCTGGGAAACGAAAAAATAAGCTAGGAAAAGTATCATAGGTTGCTTTTCTTGGACTTTTAAGATATAATATTATGGATTGTCAACAAGGAGGAAAAACTTTTGAGTGAAAAGTCAAGAGAAGAAGAGAAATTAAGCTTTAAAGAGCAGATTCTGAGAGATTTAGAAAAAGTAAAACGCTATGATGAAGTTCTGAAAGAAGATGAGGCAGTAGTTCCTACTCCTGCAAATGAACCTTCAGCTGAAGAACTCATGGCTGATTCCTTGTCAACGGTAGAGGAGATTATGAGAAATGCTCCTGCTGCGCCTACTCACCCAAGTCAAGATTTACCAACTTCTCCAGCAGATGAGATTCAAAGAGAAACTCCTGCTGTCCCAACTCATCCAAGTCAAGATGTACCTTCTTCTCCAGCAGAAGAAAGTGGATCAAGACCAGGACCAGGTCCTGTTAGACCTCACAAAGTTGAAAGAGAATATAATGAAACCCCAACAAGGGTAGCTGTTTCCTATAAGACGGCAGAGAAAAAAGAAGAACAAGCACGTCCAGAAACACCGACGCCCGCTAAAGAAACTGTGGATATCATCAGCGATACACCACGTCGTAGCCGTAGAGAAGGAGCGAAACCCGTTAAGCCTAAGAAAGAGAAAAAATCTGGCTTCAAGGCCTTCTTCATTTCTCTACTGATTTTCCTTGCCTTGATTTCGGCAGGTGGTTACTTCGGTTATCAGTATGTTCAGTCATCTTTACAGCCTGTTGATGCTGATTCTAAGCAATATGTAACGGTTCAAATCCCAGAAGGGGCTAATGTTCAAGAAATCGGTAAGACACTTGAAGATGCCGGCTTGATTAAACACGGTTTAGTTTTTGGCTTGTATGCTAAGTACAAAAATTATACTGATTTGAAATCAGGTTACTATAATTTGCAAAAGAGCATGAGTACAGAAGATATTATCCACGAACTACAAAAAGGTGGAACAGCTGAAGCTCAAGAACCTGTCCTTGCGACTTTGACAATTCCAGAAGGTTATACGATTGATCAAATGGCACAAGCGGTAGGTCAATTGCAAGGTGACTTCAAAGAGCCTTTGACAGCGGATGCTTTCCTAGCAAAAGTTCAAGATGATAGCTTTATCAGCCAAGAAGTTGCTAAATATCCTAGTCTACTTGAAAGCTTGCCTACAAAGGAAAGTGGAGTTCGTTATCGTTTAGAAGGATTCCTTTTCCCAGCTACTTACTCTATCAAAGAAAGCACAACTATTGAAAGCTTGATTGATGAGATGTTGGCAGCTATGGACAAGACTTTGGCACCTCATTACAGTACGATTAAGTCTAAGAATTTGACGGTCAATGAATTGCTGACCATTGCTTCACTCGTAGAAAAAGAAGGAGCTAAGACTGACGATCGTAAGTTGATTGCAGGTGTGTTCTACAATCGCTTGAATCTTGGTATGCCACTTCAAAGCAATATTGCCATCTTGTATGCCCAAGGCAAACTTGGTCAGAAGATTAGTCTTGCCGACGATGCTGGAATCGATACATCGATTGATTCACCATACAATGTTTACACAAATCTAGGCCTCATGCCTGGTCCAGTAGATAGTCCAAGCTTGGATGCTATCGAGTCAAGTATCAATCAGACTAAGAGTGAGAACCTTTACTTTGTTGCAGATGTGACAGATGGTAAGGTCTACTATGCTAGCAATAAAGAAGAACATGATCGGAATGTTGCTGAACATGTCAACAGTAAATTAAACCAAACAAACTAAAATTATGTGATGATTCACATAATTTTCTTTAGAAAATATCATCAGAAGAAAGTTGAGAAAAATGGCAGAAAAAACATATCCTATGACCCTTGAGGAAAAAGTAAAACTGGAAAAAGAATTAGAAGAATTGAAATTGGTCCGCCGACCAGAAGTGGTAGAACGCATTAAGATTGCTCGTTCATACGGTGACCTTTCTGAAAACAGTGAATACGAAGCAGCTAAGGATGAACAAGCCTTTGTTGAAGGACAAATCTCTAGCTTGGAAACAAAAATCCGCTATGCTGAAATCGTCAATAGCGACTCAGTTGCCCAAGACGAAGTAGCGATTGGTAAAACAGTTACTATCCAAGAAATTGGTGAGGACGAAGAAGAAGTTTATATTATCGTAGGTTCAGCCGGTGCGGATGCCTTTGCAGGTAAAGTCTCAAATGAAAGCCCAATTGGACAAGCCTTGATTGGTAAGAAAACAGGTGACACAGCAACCATTGAAACACCTGTTGGTAGCTATGATGTAAAAATCTTGAAGGTTGAAAAAACAGCCTAAAAACAGAAAAGGAGTGGGGAGGCTGTGCGCTTCACTCACTCCTTTTTCCATTTTAAATTGAATTGGAGACGATATGAGTTCAAAGAAGAAAAAAAATAAGATGGAGCGTGGTCTGACTAATCGTCACGTGCAGGTTATGGCCATTGCAGGAACAATCGGAACAGGACTCTTTTTGGGGGCAGGTCGCTCTATCAGCCTAACAGGTCCTTCTATTGTACTGATTTATATGATTACTGGGGCTTTCATGTTCCTCATGATGCGAGCGGTTGGGGAAATGCTTTATCAGGATCCTGAGCAACATACCTTTATCAACTTTATCACGCGTCATTTGGGTAAGGGCTGGGGTTATTTCTCAGTTTGGTCTTACTGGCTATCCGTTGTCTTTATTGGTATGGCGGAAATCACAGCCATCTCTCACTATGTTCAGTTTTGGTTCCCTAGCTGGCCAAGTTGGATGATTGAGATTGGATTTTTGACCATTCTAGCCTTGGTCAATCTGATTGCGGTTAAGCTCTTTGGGGAAGTTGAGTTTTGGTTTGCGATGGTCAAGATTGTGGCTATTTTAGCTATGATTGCGACAGGAGTCTTTATGGTCTTGACGGGCTTTAAGACACCTCATGGAGTAGCAAGTTTGGCTAATATTGCTGACAATTTCTCCCTCTTCCCAAATGGTGGAGTCAACTTTGTCATGGCCTTCCAGATGGTGTTCTTTGCCTACCTCATGATTGAGTTTATCGGGGTCACAACTTCTGAAACCAAGAATCCGCGTCAGGTTTTGCCAAAAGCCGTTAAGGAAATTCCTTTGCGTATCGCCTTTTTCTACGGTGGTGCCCTCTTAGCCATTATGGCTATCATTCCATGGCGTGAGCTTGCCTCTGCTGATTCTCCCTTTGTTACGGTATTTGAGTTAGCAGGTGTCAAGTGGGCAGCAGCCTTGATTAACTTCGTCGTTTTGACCTCAGCAGCATCTGCTCTTAACTCAACCCTTTATTCAACAGGGCGCCATTTGTACCAGATTGCCCATGATTCGCCAAATCCATTCTTAAAGGCTATCAAGGCAGATACCCTTTCTCGCCACAACGTGCCACAAAATGCTATCATTGCCTCAGCGGTTCTGATTGCCCTAGCAGCCTTTATCAATATCTTGCCAGGTGTTTCCGATGCCTTTGCCTTGATTACGGCTTCATCATCAGGTGTCTATATCGCTATCTATATCTTGATTATGGTGGCTCACCTTAAATACCGCAAGTCACAGGACTTTATGGCGGATGGCTACCTCATGCCCCATTATCGTTTCTTAAATCCTTTAACCATGCTCTTCTTTGCCTTTGTCTTTGTAACCCTCTTTTTACAAGAGTCTACATTTGTAGGAGCAATCGGATCAGCTATCTGGATTATCGGTTTTGGAATTTACAGCCAGTGGAAATTTAAAAAATAGATTTGAAACTCATCAACTCAGCTTGGTGGGTTTTTCTTTAGAATCAAGTCAAAAAAGCACCAGAGTTAAAGTGTACTGACCCCAAAAAGTTAGACAATTAATTTATCCGAAGGATTTAGTTCTGTATTGCACAGGACTGAGTCCTTTTAGTTTTACCTTAATTCGTTTATTGTTGTAGTAATCAATATAGTCTACAATGGCTTGTTCCAATTGGTTGAGCGACTCAAATGACTTCTCATAACCATAAAACATCTCCGATTTCAGAATGCCAAAGAAAGATTCCATCATGCCGTTGTCTGGGCTGTTACCCTTACGTGACATGGATGCTTGAATTCCCTTACCCTCTAGAAACTGATGATAAGAATCGTGTTGATATTGCCAGCCTTGGTCACTATGGAGAATCGTATTCTCGTAGCTCTTCTCTGTGAATGCTTGTTCCAACATTGTTTTTACTTGTTCTAAGTTGGGTGAAGTTGAAAGATTATAGGCGATAATTTCGCTATTAAAGCCATCTAAAACTGGTGATAAGTAAAGCTTTTGAGCGCTTGCTGGAATGGCAAATTCTGTCACGTCCGTATAACACTTTTCCATTGGTTTAGCTGCTTCAAATTGGCGTTGAATAAGGTTGTCTGCTTTCTTGCCAACATCTCCTTTATGAGAAGAATACTTGCGTTTCTTGCGGATTCTAGCTTGTAAATTGAGCACTTTCATCAAGCGTTGAACTCTTTTATGATTGACCACATAACCACGATTTCTTAATTCTAAATGGATTCGACGATATCCGTAATTTCCTTTTTGTTCGGTAAAAATAGCTTGAATTTCAGCTTTAAGCTTTTGATCCTTATCTGGTTTGTCTAGCTGTTTCAAATGATAGTAGTAGGTCGAACGAGCGAG
>CAJNDO010000003.1 GCA_905221545.1 bacterium
TAATCATCTGTTAATGGTGTTTCTGTTTTATTTTCTCCTTCACCCTTAACATTAACTACTTTCACCAATGCTTTTTGCGGATCTGCCACGTATGTGATTGGCGTATCCTTACCTGGTTTTTCCGGTATTTCTGGAACCTTGTATCCTTTTTTAGGATTTTTTGGATCTACCGGTTTTAATGGTACTAGCGGATTTGTCTCAGGATCCACTGGTTGTGTTGGATCTGTTGGTATACCCGGTGTGTACCCTGGTTCGTATGGAATTACCGGTAATTCTGGAGTTTTTGGTTTTTCAGGAGTTCCTGGAGTTTCACCGCCTGGAGTCTCATTTCCTCCACCTGGTGTGTTGTTCCCTCCTCCTGGTGTTTCACCACCTGGATTCTCAGGTTGTGGGTTTGGTGTTCCATCCGGATTTTCCGGTGTTTTTGGATAATCTGGATATTTAGGTTTTGTTGCATCGTCTGGATCATTTGGATATGGGATTGGTGTTGGAGTTTTTCCTGGTATCTTCGGTACCCATGATCCTATCTTAGTGTATACAACTTCTTTAGTCATATTCGTTACTTCGCCATTTTCATTTGGCGCTGCTGGTGCATCTGTAACTTCCTTAATATCTGCTACATATCCAGTTAATACTGGAGTTTTCACTGATGAAAAACTTGTAGCTGTATGTGTATCATCTGCAGTTGCTATCCACTTACCATAAGTAACTGTTTTGCTAACTAAGTTATATGTTGCAGTACGTTTGTATAATACTTTGTCTACCTTTGTAGGTTGTGCATCTGCAATTTTTTCCCCGTCTGCAGTTTCTTTTTTAAAGTAATTAATTGTTCTTGTTACTTCTTTTGTAAGATCTGACTCTTTTAGTCCTGTTTCTGGCCATTTTGGTCCATCTGGAACAGTAGGGTCAACCGGTGTATCTGGAGTTGGTGGAGTTGTTACTGTTACTACTTTTTCTCTCACAGTCACACTATACACCTGACTTGGTTCTTGTCCGTCAGTATCAGTCACAGAATCGATTGTTTTATCTCCATTAGTAAATGTATCACCTACAATTTCATATCCTGCATTTTTAAGTTCTGTGATTTTTGTATCTACATCTGTTGAAGAGAATGTCTCTCCTACATTACCAGAAAGCGTAATATCAGCATATTCAGTTAACGGTTCCGTTACTGTCTCAGATACTTGTTTCTTGAAGTGAACGACACCTTTACCTGTAGGTGGAGCTGTGTATTCCTCATATACATAAGTTACTGTTCTTGCTCCTGTAGTTATCGTTCCTCTGTCACTTGCAGAAGCTTTTAATCTTCCATCTTCAACCGAATTGTCATCTAATGATCTCTTCAATCTATAGCGTTTACCATCAGCTGTTGTTAAAGTAGCAAGTTTTTTGCCTGTTACATCATAATCTGTACCTAATAATTGATCTTTTTGAGCAATATATGTTCCGTCTGTATCTTTTTTACCTAAAACATCTTCTCCTTGACCAGTTACAGTATTTTTAAGCGTCAATAGAGTTCCATCGACAGTTTGATACTTAACTTTTACATCTCCTGACATAGCTGATCTTAGTTCAGATGTCTTTTTACTCTTTTCAATTTCTTCTTTTATTTTTTTCTCTTGCTCTTCAGTAATCTTACCTTTTTCTTTTAATTTAGTAATGATACGTCTTGCGACTTCCTTCGATGGTTCTACCGTATCTTGAATTACTGAGAAATCGGCTAGGATAGGTAAGTTGTATTGAAGTCTTGGACTTTGCATATTAACACCAACACGTTTTTCATTTTCTGCAAACACTTGCACTTTATAGGATACAACGTCTTTTCCTAGTGGAATATCTCCTGTTGAGAAGTAGCCACCTTTACCTAGTTTTTCCTTATCGCCATCAATTGCTTTTGTAATTTCTTCTGATAATTTTTCATCAGAAATAACCCTATCACGCGAAACATTATATTTTTCAACAAAGTGGTTAGTGAATTTTTTTAAACCATCTTGTGCCTCCAAAGCGAGTGCATTGGTTCGTATTTTATTATACTCATCTTCCGTTAATTCGCTTTTGTCAGGTTGTCTGGTAGCGTACATGTTTGAACCAAGGATTTTTGCTTCTTTACCGTTTCTAGCCTCCATGTAAGTATAAGCATTTGTGGACCCAATGGCTGATTTTAGTCCAGAAATTTCTTGCTTAAGTTTAGTTTTTTGAGTTTCATCCGTAGTCGTCTCTAACAGAGCTTCTTTTTCCGTTAGCTTAGCCTTAAGTTCTGCACGATGAGTCTTCACTTTTTCTGAATCTGTCACTAGTTCCAGTTGATCTGTATCTCCATGATAGATAATTTTTTTCGCAGTCGGTAATATAAAATCTAGTAATTTATAGACACGATCTGAGTCTCTAGACTTAATTAAATTTGTGTTGTCTGGATATTTTTCACTGGTAGTCAACCATGTTGGAGAGTTTTTTTGAACCTCCTTATCCTTCACTAGCTTTAATAAACCATTTAATTCATTTCCATATCTAGTAAACGATTCTTTAAAATTAGTCTCATTTTTGAAATTTTTTTCATTCAATTTATCCTTATCTATCGGTAATTCAACTATCGCTTCTCCTTTTTCAGCGAGTTCTTTTTCTATAATAGGATACAGATGTTTATATTTAGTAACACTTGGATTACGTTGCCCTGGATTTTCTTTGATATATCGATCTTTTGCAAGTGCCTTAACTTTTTCATCGAACTCCTTCTTCAATAGTTCTTTAATTTTGGCATTAACCGCCGTTAAATTCACACCTTGAGCATAACGTTCTTCGTTCTCTACTACTCCGTCAATACGGTTGATAGTGTGGTCATAGACAGTTTCTTCAGATTTATCCTTTTTAATCGCTTTAACAACGATACGATAAGTTCCTTTTGACCCTGCAAAGTCTGAGATATACCCTGTTACAAAGTCAATTTTCAAACGACTTCCATATTTCGTTGAAAAGGCTTTAAAAGTTTTTTCAATTCCATTGAACCCCTCAACATTTGGAGCGTGTTGGAGAATATCTTCCCTTTCTTTGACAGGTAATTTAGCAAGCTCAGCTTTATTTTCATCACTATTTGCTGTCTCTATATTAAACGTAGAGCCATCTTGTGCTTTATCAGTTTTATTTGCGATTGTACGACCTTTGGCAAGCATCAACATGTATTTGAAGCGACGGTCTAAGGCTTGCTCGTGTACGTAGATTTGGTCAAGAGCGTTAGATCCAACCATTCCACCTTCTTGGCGTTTGCCATCTTTGTCAGTGTACCAACCAGTGAAGTAACCTTCTTTATTTTTCATCCCAATAGCGAATTTCCCAGTTTCACCATCTTTTTTCATAATGGCTGTCCATCCACCGAAGCTACTGATTTCTCTAATTTCACCTGGTTGAAGTTTTACACCACTTGGGTCAGTAGTGACGTTTCCGTTTTTATCAAATCGAAGTTCGTCTCCTAGTGTATCCATGTTTCTCAAGTAGGAACGCTCATTATTTTGGAAGTCATCGGGCATATTTTGGATAATATTCCACATTTCTTCAACTGTTGCAGTATGATCAGGATCATCGAAACTCAAGTGAGCACTCGGATCATGTGCTCCATGGTCATCTCCTTTTGGTATATGTACCCCAGGTTGATCTGGTTTTACAGTAGCTCCCTTACGCTCGGTTAAAGTAGAATTTAATGCTCCGTTATTTCCAGTTGAAGTTTCTCCAGTAGGAGTCTCAGTTCCAGTAGAAGTATTAGCAGTTCCGGCGGCAGGAGCATCTCCCACGTCTCTTTTTGAACGGCGACTTCTAGATGAAGATGTATCCCCTGTTGGCTGCGTTTCATTAAGAGTTTCTTTATTTTCTACTGGTTTCGTATTATTAGTTGCTAAAGTATCATTATTTTCTTTCTCTTTAGGTGTTGTTGACTCTGTTGAATTTCCAGAAACACCTGGATTTTGAGCAGGCTCCGCCCCATAGTTAGAGGAAGACAGACCGTTAGGTTGGCTCGTCTCCGGTTCTGGAGACGGACTAGAGTGACTTGCACCTCCATCAGTAGTAGTAGTATTCGTTTCCGCCGCGTGTACCACACCTGCCCCCATGGCAAGGTAAAAAGCACCAATGACGACACTAGCTGCACCGACACTTACTTTTCGAATACTATATTTTAGTTGTTTATCAAATTTACCCATTTCAGACTCCAATCGTATATATATATATATATTGTTATGCTATTAATTACACATAATTACTCAATAGCAGACAATCTCATTTATATATTATACATCAAACAACTATAAATTTCAATTTTTTTGATTTTTGATTGAAATGGAAAATTAGCGGGGAAAATTAGCAGATAGACGACTCTTTTTACCAATACCAAAGGTAGGGTAGGAATCCCTCATCAGTAAACCAACAGCACAAATGAAACCCCATCAGCCTTGCCCTGTCGTGTGCATCTGATGGACCTTACTTCCTCCTATCAGCAAGCTCAGTCCTGTGCTTTGAGACCTTCCCAGCTTGCTTTAGGATTTCCATTAACTTTATACACTTATTTCTTTAAAAATGAAACAATTTGAGATTTTTTCTACCCTTTTTCTTCTTTTTCCGAATAAATAGATAGAGGCATCAAATTTAGTAAAACTAGATTAAAAAATGTGCTATAATGAAAGGAGAGAAAGAATGATTCTCAGACATCCGGGCATCAGCCCAACTAACGATTTGGTTGCTAAGAAGATTTTCAGCAATCCAGAAATCACTTGTCAATTTATCCGCGATATGCTGGACTTACCTGCAAAAAATGTAACGATTTTGGAGGGGAGTAATATTCACGTTTTGCCTTCTACGCCTTACTTGGCTCAGGGTTTCTATACCAGTATAGACGTCTTGGCGGAGTTGGATAATGGCACACAGGTTATTATCGAAATACAAGTTCATCATCAGAATTTTTTTATCAATCGTTTGTGGGCTTACTTATGCAGTCAGGTCAATCAAAATCTAGAAAAAATTCGTCAACGTGAAGGTGATACACACCAGAGTTACAAGCATATCGCACCTGTTTACGCTATCGCAATTGTGGATAGCAACTACTTCCAAGATGATTTGGCCTTTCACAGTTTCAGTATGCGCGAGGACACGACGGGTGAAGTTTTAACAATCACAAACAACGGTCAGGAAAATCATCTGGTCAAGATGGCATTCTTGGAATTAAAAAAATACAGAGAAACCAGCAAAGACGAGGTTCGTAAGCCGTGGTTAGAGTTTTTTGGGAACAAACCCTTTACCCAGCAACCTGAACGAGCCATCAGCCAAGCAGACCAACTGCTGGACTACAAAAGCTGGTCCGAGGAGGACAGGAAAATGTTTAGTCAACTACGTATGCGAGAAGAACAAGCCTTGTTAGCACAGGACTATGCCTTGGAACAAGCTGAGGAAAAGGGATTAGAGCGAGGTCGTGCAGAGGGGATTGAACAAGGGAAAGCTGAAGGTAGTTTCTCGATGTTAGCAAATCTAGTCCGCCAAGGTCTTCTGACTTCGGAGGTAGCTAGCCAGCAGTTGGGTATGACTGTGGCTGAGTTTGAGGCGCTACTGAAAGACTATCATAAATAAGGCCTAAAAAATACAGAGAAACCAGCAAAGACGAGGTTCGCAAGCCATGGTTGGAGTTTTTCGGGAATAAACCCTTTACCCAGCAACCCGAGCGAGCCATCAGCCAAGCAGACCAACTGCTAGACTACAAGAGCTGGTCCGAGGAGGACAGGAAAATGTTTAGCCAACTACGTATGCGAGAAGAACAAGCCTTGTTAGCACAGGACTATGCCTTGGAACAAGCTGAGGAAAAGGGCTTAGAGCGGGGACTAGAGCGTGGTCGAGCAGAGGGGATTGAACAAGGTCTAGAACGTGGCCGTGCTGAGGGAATTGAACAGGGACTAGAGCGTGGACGAGCAGAGGGGATCGAAGAGGGATTAAAAGTAGGTTTAGTAAATTTAGTCCGTCAAGGTCTGCTGCCACCTGAGGTTGCAAGTCAGCAATTAGGCATGACCGTTGCTGAGTTTGAGGCCTTGTTGTAAGACCAGCACTAACGGTCAGAAAAACCATCTAGTCAAGATGGCCTTCTTAGAGCTAAAAAATATATAAAATCAAACAGCAAACTAAACATCTCGCCACAAGACTGGGAAAAATCTTTAAAATTAAAAACCGCATATAATCAGGTATTGAAGAACCTTGATAATATGCGGTTTATTGTGGAGAGATTTACTTCATTTTCTCCTGAAATTGAGTTTTTCTACGCATCAACCTCATACATACAGAAAAGTTAAGCTGACCTGGTTTGTCGAAAAGATTTTAGAGGAGTATAAGCATTTACTAAAACTAAAAAAAATGATATAATGAAGCCGATTAAATGTTTTAAAAATAAAGGAGAATTTTAATGTCTTATCAAGAAAATTACCAGAAATGGGTTGATTTTGCGGAGCTTCCTGACTACCTTCGCCAAGATTTGGAAAATATGGACGAAAAAACAAAGGAAGATGCCTTCTATACAAATCTTGAATTTGGTACTGCGGGTATGCGTGGCTTGATTGGTGCTGGTACAAACCGCATCAACATCTACGTTGTTCGTCAAGCTACTGAAGGATTGGCTCGTTTGATTGAGTCAAAAGGTGGAAACGAAAAAGAACGTGGTGTCGCAATCGCCTACGATAGCCGTCACTTCTCACCAGAGTTTGCCTTTGAATCTGCAGCAGTTCTTGCTAAACACGGCATCAAATCTTATGTATTTGAAAGCCTTCGTCCAACTCCAGAACTCTCATTTGCAGTTCGTCACCTCAACTGTTTCGCAGGTATTATGGTCACAGCCAGCCACAACCCTGCTCCATTTAACGGTTACAAGGTTTACGGTGAAGATGGTGGACAAATGCCTCCACACGATGCGGACGCTTTGACTACTTATATCCGTGCAATCGAAAACCCATTTGCAGTTGAAGTTGCTGATGTGGAAGCTGAAAAAGCTTCTGGCTTGATTGAAGTTATCGGCGAAGCTGTTGACGTAGAATACCTTAAAGAGGTTAAGGACGTAAACATCAACCCAGCCTTGATTGAAGAATTTGGTAAAGACATGAAAATTGTCTATACACCACTTCATGGTACTGGTGAAATGTTGGCTCGTCGTGCTCTTGCCCAAGCAGGATTTGACTCTGTTCAAGTCGTTGAAGCGCAAGCAACTGCCGATCCTGACTTCTCAACTGTAAAATCTCCAAACCCAGAAAGCCAAGCAGCCTTTGCCCTTGCAGAAGAACTTGGTCGTCAAGTTGGTGCAGATGTTCTTGTCGCAACTGATCCTGATGCTGACCGTGTTGGTGTTGAAGTTCTTCAAAAAGATGGTAGCTACCTCAACCTTTCAGGTAACCAAATTGGTGCTATCATGGCTAAATACATCTTGGAAGCCCACAAAAACGCTGGAACTCTTCCTGAAAATGCAGCCCTATGTAAATCTATCGTATCAACTGACTTGGTAACGAAGATTGCTGAAAGCTACGGCGCAACCATGTTCAACGTCTTGACTGGTTTCAAATTCATCGCTGAAAAAATCCAAGAATTCGAAGAAAAACATAATCACACTTACATGATGGGATTTGAAGAAAGCTTCGGTTACTTGATTAAACCATTTGTACGTGATAAAGATGCAATCCAAGCCGTTCTTGTCGTTGCTGAACTTGCTGCCTACTACCGTTCACGTGGTTTGACACTTGCTGACGGTATCGAAGAAATCTACAAAGAGTACGGCTACTACGCAGAAAAGACTATCTCTGTTACCCTTTCAGGTGTCGATGGTGCAGAACAAATCAAAGCAATTATGGCTAAATTCCGCAACAATGCTCCAAAAGAATGGAACACAACAGCTATCACTGTCTTAGAAGACTTCAAAGCCCAAACTGCTACTGCTGCTGACGGAACTGTTACAAACTTGACAACTCCTCCAAGTGATGTATTGAAATACACACTTGCTGACGGTTCATGGATTGCAGTTCGCCCTTCAGGTACAGAACCAAAAATCAAGTTCTACATTGCAGTTGTAGGTGAAACCAACGAAGAATCACAAGCTAAAATTGCTAATATCGAAGCAGAAATCAATGCTTTTGTAAAATAAAATCCTATAAAAGATGAGACAAACCAATCTCATCTTTTTTTCGTATCAAATCTAAGCAATTTTAGAAACTTTATGGCATACTAGACATATCAATGAAAGCGAGGTAATCTCATGGAACAATTTTTAGAAAACATCAAAGACCTTGAAGTCACTACAGTTGCGCGTGCGCAAGAAGCTCTTGATAAAAAAGAAACTGCAACCTTCTTTATCGGTCGTAAAACTTGCCCTTACTGCCGTAAATTTGCAGGTACATTGGCAGGTGTCGTAGCTGCAACCAAAGCTCACATCTACTTCATCAACAGTGAAGAAGCAAGCCAACTCAATGAGTTGCAAGCATTCCGCTCACGCTACGGAATCCCAACTGTACCAGGCTTTGTTCACATCGCAGATGGCCAAATCAATGTCCGTTGCGACTCTTCAATGTCAGCACAAGAAATCAAAGAATTTGCTGGATTGTAAAAAGCCACTCATTGAGTGGTTTTTAAATGGTCAAAATTACCTTTTTTCAAGCAAATCTTGTATCATTCGATGCAGTTCTTCTATCTTCTCGGATTGTTTCTCTAGTAATATTCTCTGACTAGACAATTCATCTTGGAGTTTATCAAGTTTTATCTGTTCATCTGGATTATCTTTTACAAAAAAGTTCGTCAAGGCACTCGTTAACATTCCTATTGTTCCAATACCGACAAGCATTAATAAGACAGCTAACCATTTACCAAAGATCGAAGTCGGAACAATATCCCCATAACCAACTGTCGTTACAGTAACAAGAGCCCACCAAAGACTTTCTGAAAAAGATTTTTCTTCAACAACGGATAAAATCGAACTTCCTACCAGCACAATAAAGGAATTGAGATAGAAAATATAAAGTAAGCCATTTGTTCGTAAGAGTTTTCCAATCTTCTTTTCCAGCTTACCAGTCAATCCAACGATTCTTAAAAGACGAGTCAGTTTCAGTAATTTTGTCAGCCTTGCTAGGCGAAAGATGCGTCCTAACCGAAACACTGTAAAAATAGCATTTAAAGGCAGGATAGCTAGCAAATCAAAGATATTTTCAATTATGAATCGCCATTTCCCTTTACTTAAAAAGAACCGCCAGCCATAATCCACCACGAAAACACCCCAAAGTAGTAAATCAATAATATTGTACGGAGGATTGTCCAAATCGACCATCTCAGCAAATCCAAGCAAGACTAGAACAACAGATATCAACGCAAGTATGATAATCGTTGTATCATAGTAATCCTTAAATAACCATTTTCTTTTCACGCTATTTCTCCTATATCATTTTTGAACATTATACCACAACAAATATCTACTAATTTATAAAAAAGAAGGCCCTCGCCTTCTTTTTTATATATCTGTCAATGGTGTTGCGGTATCTGGTGAGGTATCATAAACCTTAAAGTCTACTCCGACACCCAGATCAGCTTGCGCTAGCTGATTGACCATGGTCATGTGAGCCAGCTCCTTGATATTGTTCTCCTTAGATAGATGCCCAAGGTAGATCTTCTTAGTGCGGTTTCCCAAGGTACGAATCATGGCCTCAGCACCATCTTCGTTAGAAAGGTGACCGAGATCCGATAGGATTCGTTGTTTGAGTCGCCAAGCATAAGATCCTGCTCGCAAAATCTCTACATCATGATTTGACTCAATGAGATAGCCATCCGCATTTTCAACAATCCCTGCCATACGGTCACTGACATAACCTGTATCTGTCAAAAGGACAAAACTTTTATCATCTTTCATAAAGCGATAGAACTGCGGTGCGACTGCATCATGGCTTACACCAAAACTCTCGATGTCGATATCTCCAAAAGTTTTGGTTTTGCCCATTTCAAAGATGTGCTTTTGCGAAGAATCCACCTTGCCAAGATACTTGCTATTTTCCATAGCTTGCCAAGTTTTTTCATTGGCATAAAGATCCATACCATACTTGCGAGCCAAAACGCCCACTCCATGGATATGGTCTGAATGCTCATGGGTAATCAAGATGGCGTCCAAGTCTTCTGGCTTGCGATTTATTTCAGCAAGTAGGCTAGTAATCTTTTTACCAGACAAGCCTGCATCCACTAAAAGTTTCTTTTTTGGGGTTTCCAGATAAAAGGAATTTCCACTGGAACCCGACGCTAAAATACTGTATTTAAAGCCTGTTTCACTCATTCTAGTCTTCTACTTCATCCTCCCATACTTCTTCTTTCACTGCATCCTTATCATAAGGGAGCACAATGGTAAAAGTTGATCCCTTGCCGTATTCACTCTTGGCCCAAATAAAACCATTATGTTGTTTGATAATTTCTTTAGCAATAGACAGTCCCAAACCTGTTCCACCTTGGGCACGACTTCTAGCACGATCCACACGATAAAAACGGTCAAAGATGCGTGGTAAATCCTGCTTAGGAATACCCAAACCTTGGTCTGAGATGGATAAAATCATCTGATCATCAGTCGTCTTCATGGTCACTGTGATTTTCCCACCATCTGGCGAATACTTGATGGCATTGTTAAGAATATTATCAATGACCTGTGTCATCTTATCTGTATCAATTTCAATCCAGACAGAAGTAATTGGGTAATCTCTCACCAATTCGTATTTCTTCTCTTCATCCTGCCCTCTTATCTGATCAAAACGGTTGAGGATAAAAGTAATAAAGGCAGTAAAGTTAATCAGTTCCACATCCAGATGACTGGTCGCATTGTCAATCCGAGAGAGATGAAGGAGGTCAGTTACCATGCGCATCATACGATTGGTTTCGTCTAGAGATACCTTAATAAAGTCTGGTGCTACGGTTTCACACAAAGCTCCCTCATCCAAGGCTTCAAGATAAGATTTAACACTGGTTAAGGGTGTCCGTAACTCATGGCTAACATTGGAAACAAAGAGTCTCCGCTCGCGTTCTTCCTTCTCCTGCTCCGTCGTATCATGCAAAACAGCAACTAGACCCGAAATAAAGCCAGACTCTCGACGAATCAAAGCAAAGCGAACACGAAGGCTCAGATACTCACCATTAGCATCCTGAGAATCAATGATGAGCTCAGGAATTTGGGTGATCAAATCACGAAGTTCATACTCATCTTCAATCTTAAGCAATTCTAGAATACTTTTGTTGAGAACATCTTCTTTCTGAACACCTAACTGTTTCTTAGCCATGTCATTAATCATGGTAATCTTACCGCGACGATTGGTCGCAAGGACACCATCTGTCATGTAAGACAGGATACTATGTAATCTTTTACTCTCTTGTTCCAGATTTTCTTGGGTCAACCGAATTACTTCTGATAAATCATTGAGATTATTAGTAATATTGGTGATTTCAGAGCTTCCCTGCATATCCAATACCTGAGAATAATCTCCTGCAATCAGGTCTTTTACCTTTTGATTGATTTGCTTCAACCGAATATTATCCCGACGATTTTCTAGTAAAAGCAAGGTCACGACTAAAATAAAGCCAAGTAGAATGAGGATAAAGATAAAATCACTGGTTAAAACTGTGTCTTTAATTAGTTTAATCATTATTTCTCATATAATAACCAACACCGCGACGTGTTAGAATATACTCCGGACGACTTGGTGTGTCTTCAATCTTCTCACGCAAACGTCTGATAGTTACGTCAACTGTTCGAACATCTCCGAAATAATCATACCCCCATACCGTTTCAAGCAAGTGTTCACGCGTAATTACTTGACCGATATGAGAGGCCAAGTGGTACAAGAGTTCAAATTCACGGTGAGTTAAGTCTAGTTCTTCACCGTATTTTTTAGCCACATAAGCATCTGGCACAATCTCCAAGTCCCCAATTTGCAAGGGTTGAGTTTTATTTTCATCTGATTCTTGATTATCTACAGAAGCCAAATCTGTACGACGGAGAAGAGCTTTGACACGCGCCTGCAACTCACGATTTGAGAAGGGTTTGGTTACATAGTCATCTGCACCAAGCTCTAAACCGATAACCTTATCAAATTCGCTATCTTTAGCTGACAGCATGATAATAGGCACACTACTCGTCTTACGAATAGTCTTCGCAACTTCTAAACCATCAATTTCTGGAAGCATCAAATCCAGAATAATAATATCTGGCTGTTCTGATTCAAATTGTTCTAGCGCTTCACGACCATTAAAAGCAGTTACAACCTCGTAACCTTCCTTAGTCATATTAAACTTGATAATATCCGAGATTGGTTTTTCATCATCTACAATTAATATTTTTTTCATTTGTTCACCTTTTTCTCTACTATTATACCAAAAAAATAACAAGACGACACAATAGCTAGTCTTTGCTCCTGTCTAAGTTGACTTTTGCATAAGCCTGCCAGATTTTTTGTTGGGGTTTGGCAAGTGGGTAATTCTTAAACTCTTCTGGTGAAAGCCAGCGAACTTCCCTATCTGAAAAATCATGGAAATCACTCACCTGACCTGCTACAATTTGAACATGCCATTTACGATGGCTAAAGACATGCTTGACAGTCTCAAAATAACCATCAAGCCAATCAACATCTAGGTCATAGTCCTGCTGGAAACTCTCTTCTGGGCTGGGGCCAAAATTCACACTTTCTTCTGCAACCTGATGGAAGAGGTCAAACTGCTCCTCTTGCGAAAAGTCATCTACTTCTATCAAGGGAAAATGCCAAAATCCTGCTAATAACTTTTCACTTTCATTTTTTTCAAGTAAAAATTGCCCCTGAGCATTTTTCACAACTAGTGCTTTTAGATAAATGGGAACTGGCTTTTTCTTTGGAGCCTTGATTGGATAACGGTCCATGGTTCCATTCTGATATGCCGCACTAAAGTCCTTCACTGGACTCTCTTCTGGCCTAGGATTAACTGGCGCCTCAATATCTGAACCCAAGTCCATCAAAGCTTGGTTAAAGTCACCTGGACGTTCTGGATCAATCAAGATTTCCATCATCGCCTGAAAAATTTTGCGATTACTTGGAATGCCGATATCGTGGTTGACTTCAAATAGACGCGCCAAAACCCTCATAACATTGCCATCTACAGCCGGCTCAGGCAAGTTAAAAGCAATACTAGAAATGGCTCCTGCTGTGTAAGGACCAATTCCTTTCAAACTGGAAATTCCTTCATAGGTATTTGGAAATTGACCACCAAAGTCAGTCATAATCTGCTGGGCCGCAGCCTGCATATTGCGTACTCGAGAATAATAGCCCAAACCTTCCCAAGCCTTCAACAAACGCTCTTCAGGCGCAGTTGCCAAACTTTCCACTGTTGGAAACCAATCCAAGAATCGTTCGTAGTAAGGGATAACTGTGTCAACTCTAGTCTGCTGGAGCATGATTTCAGATACCCAGATGTGATAAGGATTTTTACTTCTACGCCAAGGTAAATCTCGCTTGTTTTCATCATACCAGTTGAGGAGTTTCTCACGGAAAGAAATGATCTTCTCCTCCGGCCACATGACGACACCGTATTCTTTCAAATCTAACATATCTCTAGTATAACACAGACGACTCTAACTGTCCTTTTCCTAGTATTAATACTCTTCGAAAATCTCTTCAAACCACGTCAACGTCGCCTTGCCGTAGATATGGTTACTGACTTCGTCAGTTCTATCCACAACCTCAAAACAGTGTTTTGAGCTGACTTCGTCAGTTCTATCCACAACCTCAAAGCAGTGCTTTGAGCAGCCTGCGGCTAGTTTCCTAGTTTGCTCTTTGATTTTCATTGAATATAAAAAGCCTCTTTCCAAGGGAAAGAGGACTAAATCTTATTGATGAACTGCTTGAGCTGCTGTGATGAGGGTCAACTTGTAAACATCATCTGCATTACATCCACGAGAAAGGTCGTTAACTGGCTTGTTCAAACCTTGCAAAACAGGTCCTACAGCCGCAAAACCACCAAGACGTTCGGCCATCTTGTAACCAATATTTCCTGCCTCGATACCTGGGAAGATAAAGACATTTGCTTGACCAGCTACTGTACTTCCAGGAGCTTTCAAAGCTGCAGTTTCAGGAACAAAGGCCGCATCAAATTGCAACTCACCATCGATTTCAAGGTCAGGACGCAAGTCGTGAGCAATTTTAGTAGCTTCCACAACCTTATCAACGCTTTCACCAAACCCTGAACCTTTAGTAGAATAGCTTAGCATAGCAATTTTAGGCTCGATGCCAAACATCTTAGCTGTGATTGCTGAGTTGATGGCAATTTCAGCCAAGGCTTCTGCATCAGGATTGATATTGATAGCACAGTCTCCAAATAGGTAACGTTCCGTACCACGAACCATGAGGAAGGCACCTGAAGTACGCGTTACATTTGGACGAGTTTTGATGATTTGAAGGGCTGGACGTACTGTTGAAGCTGTTGAGTGAATCGCTCCTGACACCATTCCGTCAACCAAGCCCAGGTATACTAACATAACACCAAAATAGTTGACATCTTCAACCAAAACCTTGCGTGCATCTTCTTCAGACATTTTACCCTTACGACGCTCCACCAAGGCAGCAACCATTTCTTCAAATTGAGGATAATTTTGAGGGTCGATGACCTCATAACCATCCATGATTCCTTCAATTTCAAGATAAATTTTAATTTTTTCAGGATTTCCAAGCAAAACAGGAATCACTTCTGTTTCTTTTACCAAGCGTTTAGTCGCTTGAAGAATACGTGGCTCTTCCCCTTCAGGGAGAACGATACGAGCATTTTTACCAACAAGGTTGGCTTTGAGACTTTCAAAAACTTCCATGAGTTTTCTCCTTTAAGATAATAATTATACTCTGAATTACTTTTTATAGAGTATTAGTTGATAACTGGGTAATTAGGTTACTGAAATCATCCGGCAAGGGACTTTCTAACTGCAAGTCCTGCTCTAGAAATGGATGATAAAAGGATAGGTAATGGCAATGCAGGGCCTGACGTTGGATGCCGTCGTCCAGGCTACCACCATACAAATCATCTCCCAACAAAGGAAAACCGATATGGGAAAAATGGACTCGGATTTGGTGAGTACGTCCAGTATGTAGGCGAATATCTACCAAGTGAATATTCCCATAAGATGCTACAATCTTGTAGGAAGTATGAGCATACTTTCCACCTTTAGCTACACGTCTGGTAATAATGGAGTCTTCATCACGCGCAATCGGAGCAATAATTTCTCCTTCAGGCTCCAAATATCCATCTCCTTTAACGAGGGCAAAGTAGCGTTTCTCGATAGATTTCTTCTGCAACTGCTTGTCCAATCGTGCATGGGCATAACCGTGCTTGGCAAAAAGCATCAAGCCAGAAGTGTCCCTATCAAGTCTGGTCACAATGTGAACCTGCTGATTTTCGTAATTTTGCTTGACATAGTAACCCTTAATAAAATTGGCAATGGTATTAGAGTGATTGACACTAGGAATAGAAGCCACTCCATAGGGTTTATTCAGAACTAGAAAATGGTCATCCTCATAGAGAATATCCAATGGACGCTCGATAGCTTCCAGAGTTTCAAAACCTTCCTCAGCGGGAATATCGATAGTAACGCGGTCTCCAACGTCCAATAAATAAGTTGCATTTTTCGGTTGGTCATTGACCAGAATTGCACCACCTCGAAACTTAATCTTGGCCAAAAGTCCTTTAGAAACCTCGTGCTTTTTCAAAAAGGTCTTAACCTTGACGTGCTCATCTGCGATAAATTCAAACCTCATTCATCCACCTCGCCGATGAAAGCATCCTTAACACGGTTCCAGAAACTGGTATGGCTAGGAGTCGCAACAAAGTGAATCTTATGATGATCAATTTGATACTCGATTCGCTCGATATTGCGGAAAGAATACACACTATTATCCACCGAAATGGTATGGTAATCGTTTCTCGTTGGAATGAGTTCAATCTTATCCTTTTTAGGAACAATAATGGACGAACCCAGCGTTCGATAGACACGATTGTTTAGGCTAGCAATTTCCGTCAGCTGAAGAGCTTCAATGGTAGGGTGTAAAACAGCTCCACCGAGCGACTTGTTATAGGCTGTGCTACCAGTAGGGGTTGAAACTGTTAAGCCATCTCCGCGAAAACGTTCAAAGGGAACACCATTGATGACAATATCTGCTACCATGGTTCGATCAGACCTGCGGATGCTGGCTTCATTAAGAGCACGAAAAATCTTGACCTCTCCATTTCCAAGAAAAACCTTCACATTCAAAACAGGATAAGAAACCCTTGCTCCAGTATCTAGCTGCAAATTAGTCATTAACTTATCCAACTCAAAATCACGATAGTCGGTATAAAAACCCAAATGTCCAGTATGAAGACCGATAAAGCGCACCTTATCAAGCTGGTCTTCGTACTTATGAAAGGCCGACAAGAGCATGCCATCCCCACCAATGGAAATGACAATGTCCGGATTGGTATCATTGAGTATAAACTGGTTTCTCTTTAAACGATCTCGCAATTCATACAAAATCCTTTGACTCTGCGGTTTTCTATTGGCTATCAAGTCAATTCTTTTACCTGTATTCTTCATCTGTATCGTCACTATTTCCTACACCGTCATTTAATTTTCTACTCAAAGGATCAAAAAGAGCCTGGGCTTCTTGGATATCATCACGAATTTTGCCCATTTCTTCATCCAATTGATGGGCAATCTTGGCCGTAATTTCCAGTCGCTTCTTTATCTCCTCTGGGAAATCCCCTTGGTACTTGTAGTTGAGAGAATGTTCTATCGTTGCCCAGAAATTCATGGCCAAGGTACGTATTTGAATTTCCGCCAAAATGGTCTTGGCACCATTGATAGTATCAACCGTATATTCTATTACCACGTGATAGGAACGGTAGCCTGAAGCCTTTCGATGAGTAATGTAATCTCGCTCCTGTATGATCCGCATATCCTGACGCTTACGCAAAATCTCCACCACTTCTCGGACATCATCTACAAACTGGACCATCACACGCAAACCAGCAATATCCTGTAAATCATGTTCCAAGGTCGCATAAGTAATACCACGCCGGGCCATTTTTTCTTTTATACTCTCAATTGGCTTGACCCGACCAGTCACAAACTCAATCGGAGAATGCTTATTTTGCTTACGATATTGCTTACGAATACCACGAAGTTTAATCTTTAACTCACCAACAGCTTGAATGTAAGGATCTAGAAATTCTTCCCATTCTAAGGTCATATATTCTCCCTTGTTCTCATATTATCCTTCAAAAATATCTTTGATTTTTTCTCCAGATTCATATACAATAAATACAATGCTTATTATACCATAAATCCGCTTTCAACGATAAAGAAAAGGTAAGAAAAATGAAACATTTAGAAATTGAATTGAAAACACTATTGAAAAAAGATGAATATGATCGTCTAAAAGACCAGTTCACAGGTGTCACACCTGTTCTTCAAAAAAATTACTACATAGACACGCCTGATTTTGAACTACGAGAAAAGAAAGTCGCGATGCGCATTCGAACCTTTGAAGACTGGGCAGAATTGACACTCAAAGTCCCGCAAAGTGTTGGAAATATGGAATACAACCAAAAATTGCAACTAAAAGATGCTGAAAACTATCTGAGCAAGAAAGAGCTTCCTCAGGGACTGGTGCTGGATGAATTGGCTAAACATGGCATCCAAAGTAAAAAATGGCAGGTCCTTGGTTGTCTATCAACGCTTCGCTATGAAATGCAAACATCCATTGGCCTCATGGCACTAGATGAAAGTCAGTACTTTGATATTACAGATTACGAATTAGAGCTTGAAGTGGAAAATCACGAGCAAGGCAAACAGGATTTCCAGCAATTTTTAGATGAAAATCAGATTGCTTATCAAAAAGCTCCTTCAAAATTGGTTCGATTTGTCAAAAGCATGAAAAATAGCTGAAATAATCTCTATTTTTTGGTAAAATAGAAAAGATAAAATACAAAAATCCCAGTTCATATAGGCTAGACAGATATAGCTAGGATTTAAAAAGTTTACAGAGGACGGTCTATAATGTCAGATAGAAAAAACATGAAACTTTTCGCACTCAACTCTAACCAAGAGATTGCACAGAAAATTGCACAAGCTGTTGGTGTCCCACTTGGAAAACTATCATCACGTCAATTTTCAGACGGAGAAATCCAAGTAAATATCGAAGAAAGTGTCCGTGGTTATGATGTTTACATCATCCAGTCTACAAGTTTCCCTGTTAACAACCACCTAATGGAATTGTTAATCATGGTTGACGCTTGTGTACGTGCAAGTGCCCACAGTATCAACGTTGTCCTTCCATATTTTGGCTATGCACGTCAAGACCGTATTGCTTCACCTCGTGAGCCACTTACAGCTAAACTAGTTGCTAATATGCTGGTTAAAGCTGGGGTTGACCGTGTCCTTACCCTTGATTTGCATGCTGTTCAGGTTCAAGGTTTCTTTGATATTCCTGTCGATAACCTCTACACAGTTCCTCTATTTGCAAAACATTACTGCGATAAGGGTCTACTTGGTTCAGATGTTGTTGTCGTTAGCCCTAAAAATTCAGGTGTAAAACGCGCTCGTAGCTTGGCTGAATATCTTGATGCTCCTATCGCCATTATCGACTACCCTCAAGATGATGCAACTCGCAACGAAGGTTATATTATCGGTGATGTTGAAGGTAAAAAAGCCATCTTAATTGACGATATTCTGAATACAGGACGCACCTTCTCTGAAGCTGCTAAAATCGTTGAACGTGAAGGGGCTACAGAAATTTATGCTGTTTCTAGCCACGGTCTCTTCGTCGAGGGTGCTGCTGAACTTCTTGATAATACTAATATTAAAGAAATTCTTGTGACTGATTCAGTAGCAACAAAAGAAAAAACTCCTAAAAACGTATGCTACATCACTGCTAGTGAGTTAATTGGTGATGCTATCGTCCGTATCCACGAAAGAAAACCAGTCAGCCCACTCTTTGCTTACAACAAAAAGAAATAAGGTGATTCTTTGATTTATTTGGACAATGCTGCGACGACTCCTATGTCAGCAGTTGCTATTTCAGCTATGACTAAGGTTATGCAAGAAACCCATGGCAATCCTTCTAGTATTCACGGTCATGGTCGTCATGCTGGGAAACTCTTGCGTGAAGCCCGTCAGGAACTAGCTCAGTTACTGGGGACAAAACCTCAACATATCTTTTTCACTTCTGGTGGGACTGAAGGCAACAATACTGCCATCATCGGCTACTGTCTTCGTCATCAAGAACAAGGAAAACATATCATCACAACTGCCATTGAGCACCATGCTGTCCTTGAAACGATTGATTACTTGGTTCAACACTTTGGTTTTGAAGTAACCATTATCCAGCCAGAAAATCAAGAAATCACTGCTCAGCAAATTCAAGAGGCCTTACGTGACAATACGATCTTGGTTTCTACCATGTTTGCCAATAATGAGACAGGAAACCTACTTCCCATTGCTGAAATTGGCCAAATACTCAAGCAACACCCTGCCGCCTATCATGTTGATGCAGTTCAGGCAATCGGTAAAATCCCTATTCACCCAGAAGAATTGGGCATTGATTTTCTCACTGCTTCAGCCCATAAATTCCATGGTCCTAAGGGAATCGGTTTTATCTACGCATCTAGCATGGACTTTGATTCCTATCTCCATGGCGGAGACCAAGAACAGAAAAAGCGTGCGGGGACTGAAAATCTAGCTGCCATCGTGGGTATGGTTGCAGCCCTAAAAGAAGACCTAGAAAAGCAAGAAGAACATTTTCAACATATACAAAATCTAGAAACTGCCTTTCTTGCGGAGCTTGAGGGAGTTCAGTATTATCTGAATAGAGGAGAACATCATCTTCCTTATGTTCTAAATATTGGATTTCCTGGTCAGAAAAATGACCTCTTACTCCTTCGTCTAGATTTAGCTGGAATTTCTATCTCTACTGGTTCAGCCTGTACAGCAGGTATTGTCCAATCCAGCCATGTTCTTGAAGCCATGTACGGCGCAAATTCAGAACGTTTGAAGGAATCCGTTCGCATCAGTTTGTCTCCACAAAACACTGTTGAAGATCTACAAACCCTCGCAAAAACCTTAAAAGAAATTATCGGAGGTTAGCCATATGGCATTTGAAAAAACCATTCAGTTAAAAAATTGTCGTTACGACTACACTCTTAGCCCTTCTGTAAAAAAATTCACCCTCAAAGACAACACCTTTTTTGAGACTAAGGTTGGTAATTATGAACTAACTCGCCTACTTGAAAAGGTGCCAAACAGCGGTGAAGGCTTCCAACTCAAAATCATTATCAATAAAGAGCTAACAGGGGCTAAAATCAATATCACTGACAAGTTTGGTCTTCGTCTGGTTGATATTTTCAAATCAGAAGACCACCACATTCATCAGGAAAAATTCTACTTCCTCATGGATAGCTTGGTAGAGCGTGGTGTCTTTACAAAATCTGAAAGATAGGCCCCATATGTTTGAACTAACCTATAAAGACAGTTATCATGTAGAGCGGACTCTCAAGTACGAAGATTATGAGGCACTCATGCTAGCTTTGTCAGGCTGTGTTACCCTACCAGATACACTTTATGTGACTTCTTTGACTTTTAAGGGACAAGAAGTTTATCAAGGCCTGGTCGGAGACCTCTACCGTTTTCTATCACATGCAGAATTTTTACATCAAAACTAAGATTTTTCTTAGTTTTTTCTTATTTTTGTTGATTTTTTCACAATGTTTCTATAAAATAGAAGAATAGAAAGGTTGTGATTTTGTGAAAGATAAACAGTCTGCTATTCCAAAAGCTACAGCGAAAAGACTCTCTCTCTACTATCGAATTTTTAAGAGATTTCATGCAGAAAAGATTGAACGTGCCAACTCTAAACAAATCGCAGAAGCTATCGGGATTGATTCAGCGACCGTACGTCGTGATTTTTCTTATTTTGGTGAACTTGGTCGTCGTGGTTTTGGCTATGATGTCAAAAAACTGATGACGTTTTTTGCCGATTTGCTCAATGATAACTCTATTACCAATGTCATGCTGGTTGGTATTGGAAATATGGGCCATGCCCTTCTCCACTACCGCTTCCATGAGCGTAACAAGATGAAGATTATCATGGCCTTTGACCTAGATGACCATCCTGAAGTTGGTACCCAAACTCCTGATGGGATTCCTATTTACGGGATTTCTCAAATCAAGGATAAAATTCAGGATGCTGATGTGAAGACTGCTATCCTGACTGTTCCTAGCGTTAAATCCCAAGAGGTTGCCAATCTCTTGGTGGACGCTGGCGTGAAAGGAATTCTCAGTTTTTCACCAGTCCATCTGCATTTACCAAAAGATGTGGTCGTTCAGTATGTCGATCTGACAAGTGAACTCCAAACCCTCCTCTATTTTATGCGAAAAGAGGATTAGAAAGCGAAAATCATTTTATGAAAAAACCAGTTATTGGGATTACAGGAAACGAAAAAACTCATCCAGATGATGACATCATGATGAGCTACGCAGCAAAAGGCTTTGTGGAAGGCGTTAAAGACGCTGGAGGGATTCCCATCATCCTACCGATTGGTGATCAAGAAATGGCCTGCCACTATATCAGTATGATTGACAAGCTCATCTTGACAGGTGGGCAAAATGTTGATCCAAAATTCTATGGTGAACCAAAAACCATTGATAGCGATGACTACCACCTTCAAAGAGATATCTTCGAACTAGCCCTCATCAAGGAAGCTATTAAACAGAAAAAGCCGATTTTCTCGGTCTGCCGTGGGACTCAGCTCTTTAACGTTGCCATGGGTGGAACTTTATATCAAGATATCGAAGACCACTGGCAGGATTGTTCTGCCGAGTACACAACACAACGTTTGGTAACAGAACCAGATACTGTTCTTCGAGAAATCTATGGAGAAATCTCCCATATCAACTCCTTCCACCACCAGAGTATCAAGGATTTAGCACCTAACTTAAAGATTGCGGCTCATGATCCTAAAGATGGTATCATTGAAGCTGTCATAAGTACGGATGATGTTGCCTTCCTCGGTGTTCAATGGCATCCAGAATTTCTTTTTGAAAATCGTCCCAAAGATAAAAACCTCTTTGACTATGTCGTTAATGAACTTTAAATTAAATCTGTCTTTTCACGATAACTAAAGTAATTGGAGTGAGAGACAATCAAATGGTCCAAGAGGACAATTCCCATCAGATCGCAGGCTTCCTTGACAAGCTTAGTGACATGATCATCATTTCGGCTAGGGGCTACCGCTCCTGAAGGATGGTTATGAACCAAGATGAGAGAGGTCGCCATATGCTTGATGGCATAATGAAGAATCTCTCGCGGCTCAGCGATACTACGAGTGGCAGAGCCGATAAAAATGGTCTGTTGATGAATGATTTGATTTTGAGTATTGAGATAGAGCGCCACCAGGTGCTCTTGTTTTTTTTCCCCCAATTCCTGTTGCATCTTCTTGGCCAGCTTTTGACTACTGAGAATACTTTCCATTTCAAGGGTCTCATGTTTATGAATACGATGCCCCAGTTCAATCATAGCTTGTAACTCTATTGCCTTAACTCGCCCGATACCAGATAGACTCTGCAATTCCTGCAGGGTCATTTTTTTCAAATCTGTTAGGCTTGAAAGATTATTCAAGACTTTCTGGGCAATTTCAAAAACACTGGACTGACGTGTCCCTGTTCTGAGTAAAATAGCTAGCAACTCTTGGTTACTGAGCGCTTCCACTCCTTCTTTGGCCAGTCTCTCTCTTGGTAATAATGAATCTTCTTGGAATGAAATACTGTACATAAAAATCCTCCTCACTTTATTATTCGTGAGAAGGATGAAAAATTAGATTTTTTTCTCAATTGGGGCTACACTGGCCAAAAGTTTTTTCAAACCTACTTCTGGGAAATTGATTTTCAATTCCTGCGTAGCACCGCTACCTGAAACTTCCAGAACAGTTCCCTCTCCCCATTTCTTGTGGAGGGCAATATCACCAATGGACCAATTTGTCTCGCTAGACGCTGATTTTGCACCAGCTGAAAATTGACCAAATGGAAGGCCGCTTGACTGGATAGTTTTTGGTGCCGCACTGCGTTTACGGTCTTGGAGGGCCTGGGCAAGACTCATACCTTGACCGAAGGCAACCCCACCACTGCTATAAGATGCCTTAAAGCTTGTATTGGCTGGACGGGCTAAGCCTTGATACTCAAGCAAGTCTGAACTAATTTCATTAATAAAACGAGTCGGACGGTTGTAGTTGGTACGACCAAAAAGCAGGCGTGAGTTGGCATTGGTCAGATAGAGAATTTTCTCTGCACGCGTAATTCCAACATAGGCCAGACGGCGCTCTTCTTCCAATTCATCTTGATCTTCAGCCGCACGGCTAAGCGGAAAGACATTTTCTTCCATCCCAATCAAAAAGACAACTGGAAACTCGAGACCTTTGGCAGCATGTAGGGTCATCAAGGTTACTTCTGATGTCTCCTGACTACCTGAATCTGTGTCCGCAATCAAGGCCAAGTCATTTAAGAAACGACTCAGTTTGTCCAAACCAGTTTCCTCTTCGGGCACATCAGAGGTGTCATCAAAGTTTTTCGTAACAGAGAGGAACTCTTCGATGTTTTCTACCCGAGCCTTGCTTTCTAAGGTCGCTTGGGCATTAAGAATATCGACGTAACCTGTTTTTTCTAGGACAGCCTCAACCAACTCTGTAATAGTTAATTGATCCAGTTTCTCCCGCAAATCCAGAATCATATTGGCAAAATCCCAGATAGACTGGGCTGCCTTCCCCTTGATACCAGACAACATAATATTGGCTGAAGCATCTAGCATGGACATATCTTGCATATTGGCAAAATCACGGATTTTCTCAACAGTACCTGAGCCAATTCCACGTTTAGGCTCATTGATAATACGCTCAAAACTAATATTGTCACTCAAATTGGCAATGAGGTTGAGGTAAGCAATAATATCTCGGATTTCCTTACGGCTGTAGAACTTGGTTCCGCCAACCATGGTATAAGGGATATTTGACTTGAGCAAGGCTTCCTCAATAGTACGAGACTGCGCATTAGTCCGATAGAGAACTGCAAAATCCTTGTGAAGGAAGTGTTGACTGCGACTAAGTTCATCGATGGTTCTAGCTACAAATACAGCCTCATCCAGCTCATCATTGGCACGATAGTATACGATTTGCTCCCCATCAGCGTTTTGGGTCCAGAGATTCTTAGGACGGCGGTTTTTATTATTTTTAATAACCTCATTGGCCGCTTGGAGAATGGTTTTAGTTGAGCGGTAATTTTCCTCCAGCAAAACAACTTTGGCTTGGGGATAATCCTTTTCGAAGTCCAAGATATTCTGCATATCAGCACCACGCCAACCGTAGATAGACTGGTCTGCATCTCCAACCACACAAATATTTTTAAAGCGTGAAGCCAAAAGCTTGACCAATTGATACTGAGCGTGGTTGGTATCTTGGTACTCATCAACGTGGATGTATTGGAACTTCTGCTGGTAATAAGTCAAAACATCAGGATTTTGATCAAAAAGACGCAAGGTCAGCATAATCAAATCATCAAAGTCAACCGACTCTGACTGGCGAAGCTCTTTTTGGTAAGCAGTGTAACACTGGGCTACGATTTGCGTATACATATCGCCAGCTTGAGCAGCATAGGCAACATCATCAATCAAATCATTCTTGGCATTTGAAATGGTCCCTAAGATGCTCCGTTCATTCCATTTTTTAGGATCCAGGTTCAACTGCTTGAGAATGCGTTTCATAAGGGTGCGTTGTTCACCAGGATCTACAATTGTGAAATTGCGGTTGTAGCCAATATGGTCCGCATCGCGACGCAGGATACGAACACACATGGAGTGGAAGGTCGCAATCAGACAGTCCTGAGTAGCTGGATTGAGGCTATAAGCACGTTCCTTCATCTCACGCGCAGCCTTATTGGTAAAGGTAATGGCCAAGATATTCCAAGGATTGACCAGCTTTTCATCAATCAAATAAGCGATACGGTGGGTCAAAACACGGGTCTTTCCAGAACCAGCCCCCGCCATGATCAACAAGGGACCTTCTGTCGTTTGCACCGCCTCAGCCTGACGGTCATTCATTCCATTTAATAATGCGTTCATCTTCTCTTCCTTACTCTTGAAGTCAATATTTCTATTATATCAGAATTCAGGGAAAATATCTTTACCTAGACTAGTTACGTGTAGAAGGCAACTCCTCATATCTAGATAAGAAAATGAGCTTGGATCGTATTTCCAAACTCATTTAAATTCAATTAAACTATCAGAATAAGCCTAGAACAGTTCCGTCGCTTTCAACATCCATGTTGAGGGCTGCTGGTCGTTTTGGAAGACCAGGCATAGTCATCACGTCTCCAGTTAGAGCAACGATAAAACCTGCACCTAATTTTGGTACTAATTCACGAATGGTAATTTCAAAGTTTTCAGGTGCTCCAAGTGCATTTGGATTGTCTGAGAAACTGTATTGAGTTTTAGCCATACAGATTGGCAATTTGTCCCATCCGTTTTGAACGATTTGAGCGATTTGTGTTTGAGCTTTCTTCTCAAAGTTTACTTTGCTACCACGGTAGATTTCAGTAACAATCTTTTCAATCTTTTCTTGGACAGAAAGGTCATTATCATACAAACGTTTGTAGTTAGCAGGATTTTCAGCGATAGTCTTAACAAGCGTTTCAGCAAGAGCTACTCCACCTTCCGCGCCATCAGCCCAGACACTAGCCAACTCAACTGGCACATCAATTGAGGCACAAAGTTCTTTCAAGGCTGCGATTTCAGCTTCTGTATCAGAAACAAATTCGTTGATCGCAACAACTGCTGGAATACCGAACTTACGGATGTTCTCAACGTGGCGTTTCAAGTTAGCAAAACCTGCACGAACTGCTTCTACATTTTCCTCTGTAAGAGCGTCCTTAGCTACGCCACCATTCATCTTAAGGGCACGAAGGGTTGCGACAATGACAACTGCATCTGGAGAAGTTGGCAAGTTTGGTGTCTTGATATCAAGGAATTTCTCAGCACCAAGGTCCGCACCAAAACCAGCTTCAGTAACTGTATAATCAGCCAAGTGAAGGGCTGTTGTCGTTGCCAAAACAGAGTTACATCCGTGAGCGATATTGGCAAATGGACCACCGTGTACAAAGGCAGGTGTACCGTAAATTGTCTGAACCAAGTTTGGCTTAATAGCATCCTTCAAGATCAATGCTAAAGCACCCTCGACCTGCAAATCACCAACAGAAACAGGCGTACGGTCATAACGATAACCGATAACGATATTCGCCAAACGGCGTTTCAAGTCCTCGATGTCTGTTGCCAAGCAAAGAATGGCCATAATTTCAGAAGCAACTGTAATATCAAAACCATCCTCACGTGGAATACCGTTTAGAGGACCACCAAGTCCAACGGTTACATGACGAAGGGCGCGGTCGTTCAAGTCCACTACACGTTTCCAGAGAATACGACGTTGGTCAATTCCTAGCTCATTTCCTTGGTGCAAGTGATTGTCAATCAAAGCAGAAAGAGCGTTGTTAGCAGTTGTAATGGCATGCATGTCTCCAGTGAAGTGGAGGTTGATGTCTTCCATTGGTAGCACTTGGGCGTAACCACCACCAGCAGCACCACCCTTGATCCCCATAACTGGACCAAGAGATGGTTCGCGGATAGCAATCATGGTTTTCTTGCCAATCTTATTCAAGGCATCCGCAAGACCAATGGTAATAGTTGATTTTCCTTCACCTGCTGGTGTTGGGTTGATGGCAGTAACCAAAATCAATTTCCCAACTGGATTGCTCTCAACTGCACGAATTTTATCAAAGCTGAGCTTAGCCTTGTACTTTCCATACAACTCCAAATCGTCGTAAGAAATACCCAGTTTCTCAACAACATCAACGATTGGCTTCAACTCAATACTCTGTGCGATTTCAATATCTGTTTTCATTCAAAACTCCTCTAACCTCTTATATGATAATTCATTATAACACAAAACAAGATTTTTAACATCCTAAAACTCTCTAAACGTTCGTAAATATCCCTATTTTTAAGGTTTTTAGAGTCCTTTCTTAAATTTTATATGGCTTTATAGTTTGAAACTATAGTAAATCTTCGTTTTTACAAAAAATTTATCGCTTTCATTTTACTTACCGTTTATTTTTGTGTACAATAGTGCTATGAAAATTTTAGTTACATCGGGCGGTACCAGTGAAGCTATCGATAGCGTCCGCTCTATCACTAACCATTCTACAGGGCGCTTGGGGAAAATCATCACAGAGACCTTGCTTGCTGCAGGGCATGAAGTTTGTTTGATAACGACAAAACGAGCTCTAAAGCCAGAAACTCATCCCAACCTAAGTATTCGAGAAATTAACAATACCAAGGACCTTCTTCTAGAAATGCAAGAACGTGTCAAGGATTATCAAGTCTTGATTCACTCAATGGCTGTATCTGACTATACTCCTGTTTATATGACAGGGCTGGAGGAAGTTCAGGCTAGCTCCAATTTAGAAGAATTTTTAAACAAGCAGAATCATCAGGCTAAGATTTCTTCAACTGATGAGGTTCAGGTTTTGTTCCTTAAAAAAACACCCAAAATCATCTCTTTAGTCAAGGAATGGAATCCTGCTATTCATCTGATTGGTTTCAAACTGCTGGTTGATGTCTCTGAGAATCATTTAGTTGACATTGCACGAAAAAGTCTTATCAAGAACCAAGCAGACTTAATTATTGCAAATGACCTGACTCGAATCTCAGCAGATCAGCACCGAGCTATCTTTGTTGAGAAGGATCATCTTCAAACTGTTAACACTAAAGAAGAAATTGCAAAACTCCTCCTTGAAAAAATTCAAGCCTATCATTCTTAGAAAGGAAAGCTATGGCAAACATTCTCTTGGCTGTAACGGGCTCAATCGCCTCTTACAAGTCGGCAGATTTAGTCAGTTCTCTAAAAAAACAAGGTCATCAAGTCACTGTCTTAATGACCCAGGCTGCTACAGAGTTTATCCAACCTTTGACTCTACAGGTCTTATCACAGAATTATGTTCACTTGGATGTCATGAAGGAACCCTATCCCGATCAAGTCAATCATATCGAACTGGGAAAAAAAACAGATCTGTTTATCGTGGTACCTGCAACTGCTAACACTATTACAAAACTAGCCTACGGCTTTGCTGACAATATGGTGACCAGTACGGCTCTAGCCTTGCCCAGTCATATTCCCAAACTCATCGCACCTGCTATGAATACAAAAATGTATGACCATCCAGCAACTCAGGCTAATCTGAAAACATTAGAAAGCTACGGCTATCAGCTGATTGCTCCTAAGGAATCCCTACTAGCTTGTGGAGACCACGGACGAGGGGCCTTAGCTGACCTCACAATTATTTTAGAAAGAATAAAGGAAACTCTCGATGAAAAAACGCTCTAATATTGCGCCCATTGCTATCTTCTTTGCAACCATGCTTGTGATTCATTTTCTAAGCTCACTTATCTTTAACCTTTTCCCATTCCCAATCAAACCGACCATCGTTCATATTCCTGTCATTATTGCCAGCATTATTTACGGTCCACGAGTTGGGGGTACACTTGGATTTTTGATGGGGCTTATGAGTATAACAATTAATACAATTTCTCCAATCCCCACAAACTTTCTCTTCTCCCCATTTGTACCAAACGGAAACATCTACTCAGCTATCATAGCTATCGTCCCACGTATTTTGATTGGTTTGACTCCTTATCTAGTCTATAAACTGATGAAAAACAAGACTGGGCTAGTTCTAGCTGGTGCCCTTGGTTCCTTGACCAATACTGTCTTTGTCCTTGTAGGAATCTTCTTCCTATTTGGAAATGTTTATAATGGAAATATCCAACTTCTTCTGGCAACCGTTATCTCAACAAACTCAATTGCTGAATTAGTTATTTCTGCAGTTCTAACCCTAGCTATTGTCCCAAGACTACAAACCTTAAAGAAATAAAAATAATCTCCGCTTTCATGCTTGAAGGTGGAGATTTTGCTCTATATAGTTTGGGATTTTTAGTGAAATGTTTACGAGTCTTTAACTTAAAATGACTTATAGGCCTAAGTAAATCCTTGCTTTATTGTCTTCTTTGTTGTACTATACTAGTGTATATACAGTAAAAAGGAGATTCTTATGAATACACGGAAAAAGACCCAATTTATGACAATGACAGCCCTCTTAACGGCTATTGCGATTTTGATTCCAATTGTTATGCCTTTCAAGATTGTCATTCCACCTGCTTCTTACACTTTAGGAAGTCACATCGCTATTTTTATTGCCATGTTCTTGTCGCCCTTGATGGCAGTTTTTGTCATCCTAGCCTCTAGTTTTGGATTTTTGATGGCTGGCTATCCCATGGTTATCGTTTTTCGAGCTTTTTCCCATATCTTTTTTGGGACTTTGGGAGCTCTTTACCTACAAAAATTCCCCGATACCCTAGATAAACCAAAATCTTCCTGGATTTTCAACTTTGTTTTGGCTGTTGTTCATGCTCTTGCTGAAGTATTAGCCTGTGTCCTTTTTTACGCAACTTCCGGTACCAATGTAGAAAATATGTTCTATGTTCTCTTTGTGCTAGTTGGATTTGGCACAATTATCCATAGTATGGTAGACTATACATTAGCACTAGCTGTCTATAAAGTGCTTCGAAAACGCCGTTAAAAGGAAGAACTATGACAAAAGATCGCAAACAAGCCCTGCTCCAACTCTTAAAAGAAGCTCCTAAAGCCCTCAATGGCCAAAGTTTGGCTGAACATTTTCACGTCACACGTCAGGTCATTGTGCAGGACATTGCAATTTTGAGAGCCGATGGCGCTCCTATCCTATCCACCAATCGTGGCTACGTCTATAAGCAAGTTGATACCAATCCTTATGTTCACAAACTTTTCAAAGTGAAACATGAAGTTGAAGAAATCGGTCAGGAACTCCTTGCTATCGTCGATAATGGAGGGCGTGTCCAGAATACTTTGATTGACCATCCCGTTTATGGAGAAATTGAAACCTTGCTGAAACTGTCTTGTCGCAGAGATGTGCAACATTTTCTAGAACAAGTCGAGCATTCTGACTTTAGACCTCTGTCTGAATTGACAGATGGCATCCATTACCACCTAGTCGAAGCCGAAACACAACAAGACCTCCACTATATCGAGGATGCCTTGGATCAGCTCGGTTATTTGGTAAAAGACTAAAAAATCTCTTTCTCCCAGCCATCATCTGTACGGTGGCGGTAGAAAAACTCCGATTTGTCAGGAGCTTCCATCATCTCCATCAAGGGTAACATATCATAGACCAGATCCAAATTTGGAATCTGGTCTTTTTGCAGCCAAAAGCTCAAATACTAACAATAATATTTAAAAACTACATTGAATGAAAATTAACAACTACCTACTTACTAAAAATATATCACCAGTTATGTTGATCAACATTATCCTTAGTCACAAGATAAATTGGAGAAACTGTTTCTTTTTCCAGTTTTTTCCCTTGATAATGATCGATTGCTGATTGAATAGCGATTTCACCCATCTTAGCTGGTTGCTGAGCAATAGTGGCAGTAATATCACCTTTTGCAATAGCGTCATGTGCATCTGGTTGACCATCAATACCAACAATTAATACATTGCTAAGACCAGCTGCTTTTACTGCTTGTGCAGCTCCTAACGCCATCTCATCATTTTGTGCAAAGATTGCTTGTACTTCTTTGTTTCCTTGAATCATATTTTGCGCTGTATTCAAAGCTTTTGCACGATCAAAATTAGCGGATTGACTAGAAAGAACATCTAAATTTGTCTTTGAAATTTGTTCAAATCCTTTACCTCTATCTACTGTTGCAGAAGCGCCAGGGACTCCTGACAATTCAAAAGTTTTTGCTTTTTCTCCCAATTGCTTGGTAATAAATTCGGCAGCCATTTTACCTGCTTCTACGTTATCAGAAGCAACAGTTGTCAAGACTTCACCACCATTACTACCGCGGTCAATTAAGATTACTGGAATATTTGCATTATTAGCAGCTTTAATAGATGTAACAATTGCATCAGAATCAACTGGATTAATTAGTAAAGCATCTACATTTTGACTAATAAAATTTTGAATATCATCTGCTTGTCTAGCAGCATCATCTTGTGCATCTGCTATCTTCAAAGTCACTTCTTTTTCTCCTGCGGCTTTTTCAAGACCATCTTTCATAGCCACAAAATAGGGATTGTTAGTAGTCGAAATAGAAACTCCTAATTTTAATTCTTTTGCTGACTTTTGAGTCGTAGATTTATTATCATTTGATGAATTTCCTAAACCAGTTTTTCCACAAGCTACTAAAGCAAAAATAAATGTTACAAACAAAGCAAAAATGCTAATTTTTTTAATAATTTTCATGTTATTACTCCTCGTAATATATATCTATAGGGATAGTTTCAATCCCGATTATTGTTCGTCATCTAATAAATTGTTACTATTTCCAAAAAAATTGAAAATGATTCTACTGTTTTACAACTTTAAAACGATCAATCAGAACAGCAATTAAGATTACAACTCCTTTTACTACTTGTTGCCAAAATGCTGAAACACCGATAATATTAAGTCCATTATTCAACACCCCAATAATTAAAGCACCTATTAGAGTACCCAGTATACGACCTTTACCTCCTGATAAAGAGGTTCCCCCAAGAACAACAGCTGCAATAGCATCCATTTCATAACTAGCACCTGCTGTTGGTTGAGCAGAACTTAAGCGTGATGTTATAATCAATCCAGAAATTGAAGCCATAATACCTGAAATTGAATAAATGATAATTTTCACTTTATTTAGTTTCACACCTGATATATATGCTGCTTTTTCATTCCCCCCTATAGCATACACAGATTTACCAAATGCTGTTTTATGAAGTAAAACATATAAAACAATAAATACAATAAACATAATAATTACAGGAAATGGAATTCCGACTATATAACCTTGCCCCAAAAATTGAAATAAGAATGTATCACTTAATCCTTTTGTGATAGGATTCCCATTTGTATAAACAAGTGTTGCGCCTCTAAAAATAGTCATAGTTGCTAAAGTAACGATAAATGGAGCTAATTTCCCGTAGGAAATCAATAAACCATTCATCATCCCCAGAATACAACCCAAAATTAAAGAGATGAGAATTGCTAACGTAACAGGCATTCCAGATCCTAATAGGCCAGCGGTTAGCGCACTGGATAAGGCTAAAATTGATCCAACTGATAAATCAATTCCACCTGTTAGAATAACAAAGGTCATTCCAAAAGCGATCAGTGCATTTGATGTTACTTGCAATAGTAAATTTAACAGATTATTTGCTGTTAAAAAATTTGAATTGATAATAGTAATGACAGCCATTAAAATTATCAATGCTATTACTGTTGTCAATTCTGACATATACTTCATAGTATTTTTCACACTATTGTCCTCCTGTAGCTAGCTGCATAACTTTTTCTTGTGTAGCTTCTTGACGTGTTAATTCACCACTAATTCTTCCTTCATGCATGACCATAATGCGATCACTGACTCCAATCACTTCTGGTAAATCTGAAGATACCATAATAATCGGCACACCTCGTTCAGCCAATTCATTCATTAATTGGTAAATTTCACGCTTAGCCCCAACATCTACCCCACGAGTTGGCTCATCTAGAATCAGTACTTTTGGTGCAATGCCTATCCATTTTGCTAAAACTACTTTCTGTTGATTACCACCAGAAAGTGTTCCAACTTCCTTATCTGGATAACCTGATTTAATTCGTAGCCTATCAATTAAACGTTGTACAAATATATCACTTGTTTTATTATCAAAAATACCATTTTTAACAAAATCTCGAGTACTAGGTAAAGTCATATTATCTTTAATAGAAAAATCTAAAATCAATCCCTCATCTTTACGATCTTCTGTTAAGAAACCAATTCCATGCTTAATTGCTTCAAAAGGATTTTTAATTATCAGTTGTTCTTCGTTTATTATAATTTGACCAGATTTTAAAGAATCAATTCCAAAAATTGCTCGCATTATTTCAGTACGACCAGCACCCATCAAACCAGAAAAACCAAGAATTTCCCCTTGACGTACATAGAAAGAAATATCCGTAAAAGCATCACCAGAAAGATTCTTAGCTTGAAAAACAATATTCCCAATCTCAGCCTTTTTTTCTGGATAGTAATCTTCTAATTCACGCCCCACCATCTTTTGAACTAATTCATCCGCATTAGTTAACTTCGTTTTCTTGGTATCAATTACAAACCCATCCCTCATAACAGTTATAAGATCTGTAATCTTAAAGATTTCTTCCATCCGATGTGAAATATACACAATACCTACACCATCAGATTTTAATCCTTCTATCACTTTAAAAAGTGTTTCAGTTTCACGATCAGTTAAAGCTGCTGTGGGTTCATCCATAATCAACAAGGAAACTTCTGATAATAAACATTTTGCTATTTCTATCATTTGTTGTTGTCCGACTGATAATTGACCAATGATTGCATCGAGAGGAATAGAGATATTAAGACGTTTAAATGCTTCTTTAGCTTTCCTTTCCATACTAGCTTTATCTAGAAACCCAATCGAATTTTTAATTTCTCTTCCTAAAAAAAGATTATCAAGTACAGTCATATCTGGCCAAGTATTCATTTCTTGATGAATAAAACTCAGTCCAAACCGTTCCGCCTCTTGAGGATTAGAAAATGTTTTTTCTTTTCCATCAATAAAAATAGTTCCTGAAGTAGCTGGAAAAAGTCCAGTTAAAATATTCATTAAGGTTGATTTGCCTGCACCATTCTCTCCCATTAAAGCATGAACTTCTCCTGAATTAAGAACCAAATCAATACTTTCTAAAACACGATTATTCCCAAAAGATTTTGAAATGTTCTTCATTTCAATTTTCATAGGCAACTCCCTTCTAAATAATAACTCCTGATTGCAAGATTATATTCGAATATGGTGTATCTTCCCCAGTGCGAATAACTGCCTTAACTTTAGTATTCATAGCTTTCAATTCTTCATGACTAATATATTCAATAATTATATTCGATCCTAAAAGATCTAGAACTGCTTGCCACTGTTCTTTGTTTTTTTCTTTAATTTCTTCTGCTAAGAAAATTTTTTCAATAAGTACATGATCTGAATATTCTTTTAAAACTTCTAAAAAACTTGGGCTACCTTTTCTTAATGCTAAATCAATTTTATCAACACCTTTTGGAACTGGCAATCCTAAATCTCCGATACAAACCAAATCCATATGACCTAAATCATCAGCTAGTTTTGCTATATTACTATTTAAAATCCCATATTTCTTCATATCCTGAATGCTCCTTTACTTCTTTCAAACTCGGCATGCCTCCTTGCGCTCCAAATCTTTGAACAGAAAGATGTGAAGCAATCGTTGCAAAGGACAATGCAACATTCATCTCTTTTCGTTTTGAGATAGCATAAGCAAAAGCACCATTAAACGTATCTCCTGCTCCTGTAGTATCAACTACTTCTGCTTTTATAGCAGGAATCTTCTGAACTGCTGTCCCATCATAATAAATAGAACCTTCAACTCCTAATGTCACAATCATTTTATTAGGATAAATTTTAATAATTTCTTCTAATTTCTTATCTGGAAAAAGCTCTGAACATTCATGCTCATTAGGAGTAATAAAATCACAAAAAGGAATCATCTCTATGTCTGTTTCTCTAGCTGGTGCAGGATTGTAAAGTACCTTAACTTTATTTTCTTGACAAAATTTAGCTATACATAAGTTGGCTTCATGTGGTATTTCATTTTGTAATACAACAATACTTGCATCGCTAATCAATTCCCACTCATTTTTCCAATCATTTGTTTTAACTAAATTATTCGCTCCAGGATAATAAATAATCCTATTATCACCTCCATATAAAGTAATTTGTGCAACTCCTGTAGATTGTGGTACCGTTCCCACATGTTCTATAGAAATATTATTATTTTGCAGATTACTTAGTAAATCTGCTGAAAAAATATCTTCCCCAACGTTCCCAAATATGTAAATATTATCTTCTACACTGGATAATCTACCAATAGCTACAGCCTGATTTGCACCTTTTCCCCCTGGAACTATATTAAATGAATCCCCAAAAATCGTTTCACCTCCTTCTGGAATCCTTTTTGTTCTCATAACTAAGTCCATTGAAATACTTCCAACAACAACAATTTTACTCATTTCTTTCTCCTTAATGTATTTCTTTCTACGTATCTAACAGGTAGTTTAATTTTAACTTCATCTATAGAGAACTTATTTGCCATATTATAGATTAGCTTTGCAGCCTGTTCCCCCATTTTATATGATGATTGGTGAATAGTTGATAAAGAAGGGTAAATAAATTGACTAAGTACAATATCATCGTAACCAATAATTTGAATATCATCTGGAATTTTTTTACCAATTGCTAAAATTTCATGAATATAAGCTATCGCATGAATATCAGAAGGTGCTATAATACTATCAATATTTGGATTTCTTTTTAGATTCTCTTTAGCTTCTTTTTGAATTTTTTCAAACTCAAACGTTTCACTTTCTTCAATACGAATCTCTAAAGATTTATTCCTCAAATAGTTTAAACTTGCTTCAAATCGTTCCGCGATGTTCTCAGCTTTATCATCTAAAACTTTAATAATCATAACTTGCTTAGCGCCAGCATTCCAAATTGCTTTAGCAGCCAAACGTCCACCCAACTGATTATCAGAAAAGACACCGTAACCTGTATCTTTACTAATTCGGTCAACCACAACAACAGGTAACGTAAGATTTGGAAATTCCTTTGTAAAGTCAAGTGTCGTTATAATACCAGCTGCATTTGTTTTTAACAAAAGGTTTATATATTCTTCTAACGAATCATGATCTGAAATAGTACCAACCATAATCCTATAACCTTTATCTTTCAAATATGATTCAGCTCCTCGAACCAATCTTGGAAAGAATGGATTAGAAATATCTGGCAATAAAAGTCCTACCATTTGATTTTTTTTAGTTTTCAAAGATTGTGCTAAAACATTCGGCGTGTAATTTAATTTCTTGATAGCATTTTTTATCTTTTCTCTAGCATCATCTCCGACATAGCCTTTTTTCGAAATATATCTTGAAACTGTTGATTTCGATACTCCAGCTTCTTCAGCAACCTGTTTTATTGTAGTCATCACTCCTCCTTTTTATATTATGGAACCGTTCCCTTATTTATATAGTAAGCGTTTTCTTTGTTTTTGTCAATACTTTTTTAGAAATATTTTAAATTTATTTTAGAGTATATATGTTTTTTCCTAATCTTCTATTACTATTAGACAGGAAACACAACAAGACCTCCACTATATCGAGGAGGCCTTGGATAAACTTGGTTATTTAGTAAAAGACTAGAAGATTTTCTTTTCCCAATCATCTTCTGTACGGCGAGGGTAGAAAAATTCAGATTTGTCAGGAGCTTCCATCATCTCGATCAAGGGTAACATATCATAGGCCAGATCCAAGTTTGGAATCTGGTCTTTTTTCACCCAAGAAACTTCTCCTTCATCTGAAGAGCGAAGGGTACCAGAGAACTCAGTCGCCTTATAACAAATGACAATATAGCGCCCACCTGTATCTAGTGGCCAATTTTTAATGCCGACAAGTTGAGGATTTTGGATAGTTAACCCTGTTTCTTCATAGATTTCACGAATGACAGACTCTGCGAAAGACTCGCCATTTTCTACATGGCCTCCAGGAAAGGCATAGCCAGACCAGCGATTGGCTTCAGGAGAGCGATACTGCATCACCACGCGCTGGTTTTCGAGGTCTTCAATCAGACAAATGTTTGTTAAAATCGTTAATTGGGAACGGGACATATTTTCTCCTTTAAGTACTATTCTAATCCAACGCCTTGACTTCCAGCATCATATCGCGAATCTGAGCTGCCAGTTCAAAGTCAAGCACTTCGACGGCTTCTTGCATTTGTTTTTCTAGTTTCTTGACAAGCTCTTTGCGCTCTTGTTTGTTGAGGCTGTTGATGTCAACCTCCTTGTCTTCTTCCTTAGCAACTGCCTTGGTCACAGCAATCAGGTCACGGATTTCTTTCTTGATGGTTTGTGGTACGATACCATGTTCTTCATTATAAGCCATCTGGATTTTGCGACGGCGTGCCGTTTCATCGATAGCACGTTGCATAGATTGAGTCATCGTGTCCGCATACATGATGACATGCCCTTCACTATTACGGGCAGCACGACCAATGGTCTGGATGAGTCCACGCTCGTTACGGAGAAAGCCTTCCTTGTCAGCATCAAGAATGGCAACTAAGCTTACCTCAGGAACGTCAATACCTTCACGGAGGAGGTTGATTCCGACTAAGACATCAAAGACACCCAAACGTAAGTCACGAATAATCTCTGTCCGCTCTAAAGTCTTGATATCCGAGTGCATATACTTGACCTTGATGCCCATTTCCTTGAAGTAGTCGGTTAAGTCTTCTGCCATCTTCTTGGTTAAGGTTGTGATAAAGGTACGCTCGTTCTTTTCAACACGGGCATTAATTTCACCTAAGAGGTCATCAATCTGTCCCATTGTCGGACGGACTTCCACCTCAGGATCTAAAAGACCTGTCGGACGAATGATTTGCTCAATCACTGTCTCGGTCTGTTCATTTTCATAGTCACCAGGTGTCGCCGAAACGTAAACAATCTGATGCACATGGCTTTCAAATTCTTCACGACGGAGAGGTCGATTGTCCAAGGCGGACGGTAAACGAAAACCATAATTAACCAGCATTTCCTTACGCGAACGGTCTCCATTGTACATACCCTTGATCTGTCCCATGGTCATGTGACTTTCATCAATCATAATCAAGAAATCATCTGGAAAGAAATCGAGAAGCGTATAAGGAGGCTCTCCTTCACTACGACCATCCATGTGGCGAGAATAATTCTCAACCCCATTGGTATAGCCCATCTCACGTAGCATTTCAATATCATACTCTGTCCGCTGTTTCAACCGCTGAGCTTCAAGTAATTTGCCTTCCTTCTCAAAGACAGCTAACTGCTCCTCCAACTCAGTCTGAATTTTCGCAATGGCCACTTCCATATGGTCGTCATTGGTCACAAAGTGAGTGGCCGGGAAAATCGCCAAATGATCCACTTCTCCCAATACCTGCCCTGTCAAAGCTTCCACTTCACGAATACGGTCAATCTCATCTCCAAAGAACTCTACTCGAAAGGCATGTTCATCACGGGAAGCTGGGAAAATCTCCACCACATCTCCACGCACACGAAATCTTCCCCGTTGGAAATCAATATCATTACGTTCAAACTGGATATCAACCAAGTCATTCAAGAGTTTATCACGAGAAATTTCAAGACCTGGACGCAGACTTACAACACTGTCAGCGTATTCCTTAGGCGAACCCAAACCATAGATACAAGAGACTGAGGCCACAACAATGACATCATTACGCTCCAAAAGGGCTGAAGTCGCTGAATGGCGAAGCTTGTCAATCTCGTCATTAACAGAGCTGTCCTTCTCAATGTAGGTATCACTAGAAGGGACATAGGCCTCTGGTTGGTAATAGTCATAGTAAGATACAAAATACTCAACAGCATTCTCAGGGAAAAATTCTTTAAACTCCCCATAGAGCTGTCCTGCCAGAGTCTTATTGTGGGCAATGACCAGAGTGGGTTTATTGACTTTGGAAATGACCTGACTCATGGTATAGGTCTTCCCTGTACCAGTCGCCCCCATCAGAATCTGAGCTTTTTCTCCCCCCTCGATATTATCAACCAACTGCTCGATAGCTTGGGGTTGATCTCCTGATGGTTGATATTTTGATACTAGTTTAAATTGATTATCTGTAATGCGGTTAATCATAAGAATCCTCTCTCGATGTGCTATTCCTATTTTAGCATACTTGTATCATTTTCACGAAGAAAAGGACGGACCTAAGTCACATCCTTTCATTTTCTTTCTTTAATTGATAAGCGAGATAGACAATTAGCAGAAACAAAATAATACTGGACATGATGGAACCCTCAATACCAAAAGACCCACCAGATAGCCAGTCTTGATTGCCTTGTGGAGTAAATTTCATGATTGAGGTTCCTGAAGACTGACCACTAACTAATACTCCAAAGAGGTTGCCCTGTGCGAAATTCCAAGCTCCATGAATACCACCTATACCCCATATAGTATCTGTTTTAAGAAGATATAGTGACATGGCAACTCCGAATAAAAAGAGATCAATTGCAGATAAGAAAGTTATGCCTGAATTTCCTAAATGAAGTAAGGTAAAGAACAGGCTAGATATAAGAACAGCTAGTTTTAGATTAGTTCTTGAGGCCAATTGAGGAAGGAGCCAAGTACGGGCCACCACTTCTTCTGTTGTCCCCTGTAAAATCCAAAATGGAATGGTAAAAATGACAAAGGCTAGCGAATAAGGATTCAAGTGAATGGACTCCAAACGATATTGTCCTAAGGCTACTAAACCTAACAAGGTCAGAAGAAAAAGTGCCAGACCTATACCAAACCCTTTAAGAAGATTGCTGAGGAAATTTTCTTTATAAAATCCTAAAGTTCGAATAGGTCTTTTCTCAACTTTTCTAGTCCATCTGAACACAGTGTTGAGAACGAAACCAAAGGCCAGCAATTCTAAAATTAAACGAAAGTCACCTGTTTTATCCATCAAGCTCTGATGCAAGGTCTGCAAATAGGTTGCAAGATTTTGACCAGCCTCTCCAAAATTTCTAGCAAGTCCGATGAGAGCTAACAAACTAATACCATACAGAGTATAAGCCACAAACTCTCCTATGAAGACAAAAGCAAAGGCTAACAAGGGGCTTGTGTAAATGTTTAAACTCATTTTTGAAGCTTGGAAGTCTTTAAATATTCTTTTGTTCTTCATATCCCTGTCCTCTTTTCTTCTATATATACTATTATTATAGCACTTTATAGTAGCAATTCAAGAAAGAAAAGGAAAAAAACAATGTTACATTTTCTGACACAGAAATATAAAAATTTGCCTTTTTTTACTTTTTCTGATATAATGGGAAAATATTCGGAAAAGGAGACTAAAAATGAAGAAAAAATTTCTAGCATTTTTGCTAATTTTATTCCCAATTTTCTCATTAGGTATTGCGAAAGCAGAGACGATTAAGATTGTATCTGATACCGCCTATGCACCTTTTGAGTTTAAAGATTCAGATCAAACTTATAAAGGAATTGATGTTGACATTATCAACAAAGTCGCTGAGATTAAAGGATGGAACATTCAGATGACCTATCCTGGATTTGACGCAGCAGTCAATGCGGTTCAAGCTGGTCAAGCTGACGCTATCATGGCAGGGATGACAAAGACTAAAGAACGTGAAAAAGTCTTCACCATGTCTGATACTTACTATGATACAAAAGTTGTCATTGCAACTACAAAGGCACACAAGATTAGCAAGTACGACCAATTGTCTGGTAAAACTGTTGGTGTTAAAAACGGAACAGCCGCTCAACGTTTCCTAGAAACGATTAAAGATAAATACGGCTTTACTATTAAAACATTTGACACTAGTGATTTGATGAACAACAGCTTAAGTGCTGGTGCCATCGATGCTATGATGGATGATAAACCTGTTATCGAGTATGCCATCAACCAAGGTCAAGACCTCCATATCGAAATGGATGGTGAAGCTGTAGGTAGCTTTGCTTTCGGTGTTAAAAAAGGAAGTAAATACGAGCACCTAGTTGCTGAATTTAACCAAGCCTTGGCTGAAATGAAAAAAGATGGTAGTCTTGATAAAATCATCAAGAAATGGACTGCTTCATCATCTTCAGCAGTGCCAACTACAACTACTCTTGCAGGCTTAAAAGCTATTCCTGTTAAAGCTAAATACATCATTGCCAGCGATTCTTCTTTTGCACCTTTTGTTTTCCAAAACTCAAGCAACCAATTTACTGGTATTGATATGGAATTGATTAAGGCAATCGCTAAAGACCAAGGTTTTGAAATTGAAATCACCAACCCTGGTTTTGATGCTGCTATCAGTGCTGTCCAAGCTGGTCAAGCAGATGGTATCATTGCTGGTATGTCTGTCACAGATGCTCGTAAGGCAACTTTTGACTTCTCAGAATCATATTATACTGCTAATACTATCCTTGGTGTCAAAGAATCAAGTACCATAGCTTCTTATGAAGATTTAAAAGGGAAGACAGTTGGTGTTAAAAACGGAACTGCTTCTCAAACCTTCCTAACAGAAAATCAAAGCAAATACGGCTACAAAATCAAAACCTTCGCTGACGGTTCGTCAATGTATGACAGTTTAAATACTGGTGCTATTGATGCCGTTATGGATGACGAGCCTGTTCTCAAATATTCTATCAGTCAAGGACAAAAATTGAAAACACCAATCGCTGGAACTCCAATCGGTGAAACAGCCTTTGCCGTTAAAAAAGGAGCTAATCCAGAATTGATTGAAATGTTCAACAACGGACTTGCAAACCTTAAAGCAAACGGTGAATTCCAAAAGATTCTTGACAAATACCTAGCTAGCGAATCATCAACTACTTCAACAAGCACTGTTGATGAAACAACTATCTGGGGCTTGCTTCAAAACAACTACAAACAACTCCTTAGCGGGCTTGGTATCACTCTTGCTCTAGCTCTTATCTCATTTGCTATTGCCATTGTCATCGGGATTATCTTCGGTATGTTTAGCGTTAGCCCATACAAATCTCTTCGTGTGATCTCTGAGATTTTCGTTGACGTTATCCGTGGTATTCCATTGATGATTCTTGCAGCCTTCATCTTCTGGGGAATTCCAAACTTCATCGAGTCTATCACAGGCCAACAAAGTCCAATTAACGACTTTGTAGCTGGTACCATTGCCCTCTCACTCAATGCAGCTGCTTATATCGCTGAGATCGTTCGTGGTGGTATTCAGGCCGTTCCAGTTGGTCAAATGGAAGCCAGCCGCAGCTTGGGTATTTCTTATGGAAAAACCATGCGTAAGATTATCTTGCCACAAGCAACTAAATTGATGTTGCCAAACTTTGTTAACCAATTCGTTATCGCTCTGAAAGATACAACTATCGTATCTGCTATCGGTTTGGTGGAACTCTTCCAAACTGGTAAGATTATCATTGCCCGTAACTACCAAAGTTTCAAGATGTATGCAATCCTTGCTATCTTCTATCTTGTAATTATCACGCTTTTGACTAAACTAGCGAAACGCTTAGAAAAGAGGATTCGTTAATGGCAAAATTAAAAATTGATGTAAATGATTTACACAAAAGCTACGGAAAAAATGAAGTTTTAAAAGGAATTACGACCAAGTTCTATGAAGGAGATGTTGTTTGTATCATCGGTCCTTCGGGTTCTGGTAAGTCAACTTTCCTCCGTAGCCTTAATCTTCTAGAAGAAGTTACTCATGGTCATATCACAGTGAATGGTTATGACTTAACTGAAAAATCTACGAACGTTGACAACGTTCGTGAAAATATCGGGATGGTTTTCCAACACTTTAATCTTTTCCCGCACATGTCAGTTTTAGATAATATTACTTTTGCGCCTATTGAGCATAAATTGCTTACAAAAGAAGAGGCTGAGAAACTTGGTATGGAATTACTCGAGAAGGTTGGCCTAGCTGATAAGGCAAATGCCAACCCAGATAGCCTATCAGGTGGTCAAAAACAACGTGTGGCCATTGCTCGTGGTCTAGCAATGAATCCAGATATCATGCTCTTTGATGAGCCAACTTCTGCCCTTGACCCTGAGATGGTTGGAGACGTACTTAACGTTATGAAAGATTTGGCCAAACAAGGCATGACTATGATTATTGTAACCCATGAAATGGGATTTGCTCGTCAGGTTGCCAACCGCGTTATCTTTACTGCAGACGGTGAATTCCTAGAAGACGGCACCCCTGATCAAATCTTTGATAACCCTCAGCACCCACGTCTAAAAGATTTCTTGGACAAGGTTCTAAATGTATAATAGTAAACTGTAAGGAAATCCTTACAGTTTTTTCTATCTCGTATTGGATTTTTGATTTTTTTGAAAATTATGATAAAATTAAATTTATGAAACTGAGGTTTCCTCACACCTAGATCGTCTAGGAATAAAAATAGAAATTAGGTAGCTAGATGTCATCAAAAGTTATTGTTACAATTTTCGGTGCAAGTGGAGACCTGGCTAAACGCAAGCTCTACCCTTCCCTTTTTAGACTTTACAAATCAGGTAATCTTTCCGAACACTTTGCTGTCATTGGAACTGCTCGTCGTCCATGGAGCAAGGAATATTTTGAATCTGTTGTTGTTGAATCCATCCTTGATTTAGCAGATAGTACCGAACAGGCCCAAGACTTTGCTAGCCACTTCTACTATCAAAGTCATGATGTCAATGATACTGAGCACTACATTGCTTTGCGTCAATTACAGGCTGAACTAAATGACAAGTACCAGGCTGAACACAATAAACTCTTCTTCCTGTCTATGGCTCCACAGTTCTTTGGAACAATCGCAAAACACCTCAAATCTGAAAACATTGTTGATGGAAAAGGTTTTGAGCGCTTAATTGTTGAGAAACCGTTTGGTACAGATTACGCAACTGCAAGCAAGTTGAATGATGAGCTCCTAGCAACATTTGACGAAGAACAAATTTTCCGTATTGATCATTATCTTGGTAAGGAAATGATTCAAAGCATCTTTGCGGTTCGTTTTGCTAACATGATTTTTGAGAATGTTTGGAACCGTGAGCATATTGATAATGTACAAATTACCTTTGCTGAGCGCTTGGGTGTTGAAGAACGCGGTGGCTACTATGATGAATCAGGAGCCCTTCGTGATATGGTTCAAAACCATACGCTCCAACTCCTATCCCTTCTTGCTATGGATAAACCAGCAAGTTTCACAAAAGATGAGATTCGAGCTGAAAAGATTAAGGTCTTTAAAAACCTCTATCATCCAACTGATGAAGAACTTAAAGAACAGTTTATTCGTGGTCAGTACCGTTCTGGTAAAATTGATGGTATGAAGTATATCTCTTACCGTAGTGAACCAAATGTCAATCCTGAATCTAACACTGAAACTTTTGCGTCTGGTGCCTTCTTTGTGGATAGTGAGCGTTTCCGTGGTGTACCATTCTTCTTCCGTACTGGAAAACGCATGACTGAAAAAGGCACCCACGTCAATATCGTTTTTAAACAGATGGATTCTATCTTTGGTCAAGAACTTGCACCAAACGTCTTGACTATCTATATTCAACCAACTGAAGGCTTCTCTCTTAGCCTCAATGGTAAAAAGGTTGGTGAAGAATTCAACTTGGCTCCAAATTCGCTTGATTACCGTACAGATGCGACAGCAACTGGTGCTTCTCCAGAACCATACGAAAAATTAATCTATGATGTTTTAAATAACAACTCAACTAACTTTAGTCACTGGGATGAAGTGAGCGCATCATGGAAATTGATTGACCGTATCGAAGAGCTCTGGGCTGAAAATGGTGCCCCACTTCACGACTACAAGGCCGGAAGCATGGGACCTCAAGCCAGCTTTGACTTACTTGAAAAATTCGGTGCCAAATGGACTTGGCAACCAGATATCGCCTATCGTCAAGATGGTCGTTTAGAATAAAAAAATTTCCTGCAAGTTTGTGCCTTGCAGGATTTTTGTTTCTGATTAGATTAAGCCTTCCAAGAGACCTTTCATAAAGTTTTCTGAGTTAAATTCCCCAATATCATCGATTTTTTCACCAAAACCAATCAATTTCACAGGAATATTGAGTTCTTCGCGGATGGCTAGAACAACACCACCTCGGGCAGTTCCATCAATCTTAGTCAAGACAATTCCTGTCAAAGGGGTAATTTTTGAAAATTCTTTGGCCTGTACCAAGGCATTCTGACCTGTTGATGCATCAAGAGCCAAGAAGGTTTCATGCGGTGCTTCTGGCACAACACGTTTGATGATGCGACCAATCTTTTCCAACTCAGCCATGAGGTTGTCCTTGTTTTGCAGACGACCAGCGGTGTCAATCATAAGAATATCGATACCTTCAGCCACAGCACGTTCCATACCATCAAAGACTACACTAGCTGGGTCAGCTTTTTCAGGTCCAGTTACTACTGGAACACCCACACGACGGCCCCATTCAGCAAGCTGGGCTACTGCCCCTGCACGGAAAGTATCTGCCGCAACCAGCATGACCTTCTTACCAGCTTGTTTGTAGCGGTGGGCTAGTTTCCCGATAGAAGTTGTTTTCCCAACACCATTAACCCCCACAAAGAGCATGACTGTCAAGCCATCTTGGAAGTGAATACTTTCATCGTAGTTGCCATCCTTTTCATAAAGCTCAACCAATTTCTCAATGATGACACGGCGAAGGGCGTCAGGTTTCTTGGCATTTTCAAGCTTGGCTTCGTAGCGTAGCTCCTCTGTTAAGTTAGAAGCAACTTGGACACCAACGTCACTCATGATCAGCAGTTCTTCTAGTTCCTCGAAAAATTCTTCGTCAACGGAACGGAAGTTGGCAAAGAAAGCGTTCAAGCGAGCACCGAAGCCTGTACGAGTTTTCTTAAGACTACGGTCATATTTTTCCTGAACAGTTTCTTCTGTTTGAGGAGTTTCGGGTTCAAGAACTTCAGAACTATTTTCTTCTACAGATTCTTCAAGCTCAGGATTCTCTTCCTCTGCGACTTCTTCTGAGTTTGGTAATTCTTCTACTTTTACTTGTTGAACTTCTACAGCTGGGTCTGAATCATAATTTTCTTCAACTGTGTCTTGGATTTCCTCTTCTTCAAGCACAGCTTCTTCAACAATTTCAACCTCTTCTTGAGAAACTTCCTCAGCTTCTGTAAGGGCAGGTTCAGTATCTTCAGACAAATCAAGATTTTCCAGAGCTTCTTTTACAACTTCTTCGATTTTAGGTTCTTCTTTTTTTCCGAATAGACGGTCAAATAATCCCATATCTTAGTTCTCCTTTAGCACGTATTCTTCGATAGCCCAGGCGACAGCTTCTTCATCATTGGTCATTGGAGTCACCACATTTGCGACTGCCTTGACTTCAGGAACAGCGTTTTGCATGGCAACACCAAGCCCTGCCCATTCAATCATAGAAAGGTCATTGGCTTCATCACCACAGGCCATCACTTGGCTTTTGTCAATTCCCAGATGGCTGATTAGTTTGGCCAAACCTGTTGCTTTGTGTACATTCTTTGGTGACCACTCTAGCAACATTTCACGTGATTTAAAGATTTCATATTGTTCAAATAATTCTGGCGAAATCTTCTGAATGGCTGCATCCAAGGGTTCTTGAGCAAAAGCAGTCACGCATTTATTGTAGGTCATTTGACTAGATAAGTCTTCAAAGTCCACTGGTACAAAAGCCAAAGCTGGATTAAATTTGGCATAAAGACTTTCTTGGTCCGATTGGATTTGATAGACAGTTCCTTCTGAGATGGCATCAAGAGGTAGTGATAATTTCTCTGTTTCTTCATACAAGCGTGCCACATCATCATATGAAAAGACTGTCTTATCAAGGATTTCACCTGTATTTTTCTGAACCAAACCACCATTAAAGGTAATGGTATACTCATCTTCGTGGCCGTCAGTCCCTAGCTCATGGAGAAAGAAATCCATAGCTTTTAAGGGACGACCCGTTGTCAACACAACCTTGATACCACGATCACGCGCAGCTTTCAAGGTTGTCTTGGTACGATCCGTCAACCTTTTATCAGTAGTCAGCAAGGTCCCGTCCAAGTCCAATGCAATCAATTTTATATCTGCCATTATAAGCCCTCCATATAAGCTATAACCGACTGATCCTTATGGTGACCAATCACAGTTTCTGCTAATTCTAAAATTTCTGGTCGTGCATTTTCAGGAGCTACAGGATGTCCAACAACCTGCATCATGTGCAAATCATTTAGATTGTCTCCAAAAGCCATAACCTGATCCATTGTGATACCAAGTTTTTTAGCTAATTCAACAATAGCCACTCCCTTATCGACATAGTCCAGAACGATATCAATAGATTCAAAGCCAGTTGTCATGGCCTTAACACCAGGAACATGTTCATTAACCCAAGCTTCTCCAGCTTCAAGCGTTTCTTCTGTGAAGTTGGTTGTAAATTTGAAAATGTCATCTGTGATATCTTCCAAACTCGCTACTTTTTGGATATTTTCATTATAATGCTGGCTCTCTTTCAAATAGGTCTCATCAACCGTATCCAGAACATAAGATCCCTTCTTCCCAGTCAAAAGCAATTTATTGATATCTACATAAGGTGACGTTTTCAGCTTTTCAAAAGTCGTCAAATAAAACTCACGAGACATGGTCGCTTCATACAAGTCTTGACCTTGATATTCTACCAAACTGCCATTTTCCGCGATGAAAATAATGTCATCACGAACATCAGCAAATAATTTTTCTAAAGACAGAAATCCCCGACCCGAAGCCACCGCAAAGTAAATCCCTTTTTCCTTGTAGGAAGCCAAAAGAGACTTGAGGCGGTCCATATCAAAGCGTCCCTTCCCATCTAGGAAGGTTCCGTCCATATCCGTTGCTACTAGTTTAATTGTCATCCTTCAATACTTTCTAAATCTTTTAACTTAACTGAAACAATTTTTGAAACACCTGATTCTTGCATGGTCACTCCATAGATGGAATCGGCTGCTGCCATGGTTCCCTTACGGTGGGTTACGACGATAAACTGGCTGTCCTTGTCAAAGCGGTTGAGATAATCTCCAAAGCGTTTGACATTGGCTTCGTCTAGCGCAGCCTCTACCTCATCCAAGATAACAAACGGAATCGTCTTAACTCGAATAATAGAGAAAAGCAAAGCTAGAGCCGACAGGGCTTTTTCCCCACCACTCATGAGGTTGAGAGACTGGATTTTCTTACCTGGTGGTTGGACAGAAATCTCAACCCCAGCTGTCAGCAAGTCTCCCTCAGTCAAAATCAGGTCTGCCTGACCTCCGCCAAACATCTGCTTGAAGGTCACTTTAAAGGACTCACGAATAGCTTCAAAGGTTGATTTAAAGCGGTCTTTGACCTCATCATTCATCTCTGTGATGGTCTCAAGAAGCAGATTTTTCGCAGACAAAATATCATCTCGCTGGCTATTTAGGAAATCCAGACGGTTGTATACTTCGTCATACTGTTCTATAGCTTCCAAGTTGACAGGACCCAGTGAGCGTATAGCCTTCTCCAAATCCTTAACTTCCTGCTCCGCCAGATTGAGGTTTTCAAGTTCATGTGCCTTTTCTAAAGCTTCTGTATAGCTAATCTGGTACTGGTCTGTTAATTGACTTTGTAGATGACGCAAGCGCTCGCTGACCTTTTCTTTCTTGGCTTCAGCACGAGTTTGCTTGCGAATCCACTCTTCATTCTGCTGGCGAGCCTGTTCCAAATGACTGGCAATATCATCCAGCTGACCTTCTATATCATCCAACTCAAACTGCTTGCGAATCAAACCTTGTTGGAGATTTGTTTTCTGAGTTTTGGCTTCTTCGGCCTGCTGACTGAGCAAATCCGTATCAACTTTCTCAAGATTGTCAACCTTTTCTTGAAGAAGGCGCTGGATTTCCTCTTGCTCGATATTCAGATTGTCCAATTCCTTGCCTAGACGTTCAATATCAGCTACTTCATAACGTTTTTTCCCTTGCAGTTCTGTCTTAAGCAAACGAGCTTGCGCTACCTCTTCCTGCAAGTTTTGATAGCGTTCTTGGATGGCGTTTTTGTTAGACTTAATCTCTTCAATCTCAGCTTCCAGATTTTGCTTTTCACTGGCGATAGCAGTAAGGCGCTCTTGGCATTTTTCCTTATCCGCTTGCCAATCTCCCTCAGAAAGACGATTTAATTCCTCTTCTTGGAGTTTCCACAGAGTTTCCAGTTCTTCAACTTGCTGACTGGTCTGCTGATAAGCAAGGAACAAGCCCTGCTCCTGGATACGAGCCTGCTCTCCCTGAGATTTAATAGCTTCTAATGATTCGGTCAATCTAACTATCTCATCTTGCAAGGTCTTCAAACTCGCTTCATCTGAACGCAAACTTGCTTCTTCTTCAGCAATTTCTTTTTGTAATTGCTCCAGTTCTGGCTTGATGAAAATACTGTTATTCTGGCGATTGGCTCCACCTGCATAGGAACCACCTGTACGAAGTTCTGTCCCATCCAATGTCACCATACGAACCTGATAACGAACTTGTCGAGCTGCTGCACGCGCATGTTCCACGGTATCAAAAATAACCGTCGTAGCTAGCAAATTCTTAAAAATAGCTTCCAGTCTAGTGTCGAATGTCACCAACTCATCTGCCATCCCAAGGAAACCTGGGCTTGCAGCAATAGCATCTTGGTTCTGACTAGAAATCGTACGCGCCTTGATTGTTGTCAACGGAAGGAAGGTCGCACGACCAGCTCTATTTCGTTTGAGGAAATCAATCGCCTTGGTTGCCGCATGTTCATCTTCTACGATGATATGCTGACTGCTGGCTCCTAGCGCAATCTCTAAAGCAGTTTGATAATGCACATCAAAGGTCAGGTGCTCACTGACTGCCCCAATAATCCCACCAAGGCGGTCTTTTTCTTGGAGAACACTCTTAACACCTGCATAAAAGTTACTATGATTTCTCAGGATGTTTTCCAAACTTTGGGCTCTAGCCTGCTTGTTTTTGAGACTATCCAGACGGTCAAAGAGTTGACTTTGTTGAGCTTGATAGGAAGTTTTCTGTTCCTCTTGCTCCTTGGCACAGATTTGGTAGTCAGCCAATAATTTTTGAACCTGTTCCTTGGCAGTTTCAAGTTCTTCTTTTTGCTGACTAGCTTTCTCCTTAGCTGTAGCCAGCTGTTCTTTCAGCTTTTCTAGTTGATCTGCTTGTTTTTGAGAAAGCTGACGACTATTTTCCAACTCGTTTTCGATACGGGTCAACTGGTTTGAGACATCGGCTTCTTCTTGTAAAAGTGCTACAAAGCGTTCACGCAAGAGCTCAATCATCTGATCAGGATTATCTGAAAAAGCCAGCAATTCAGCTTCTAAACGATTGAGCTTTTGATTATTTTGGATTAGATTTTCTTCCAAGAGGGCTAAGGAGCTTTCTTTATCGGATTTTTCTTTGCTGAGTGAATTTCTCTTATCCTCTAAAGCAGCCAAACGAGCTTGTGCTTCCTGTTGATTCAAGGCTACTTGCTCAGATTCTAATTTCGATAGGGCTAATTTTCTCTCTAAATCACTAATCAGACTAGTCAAGTCCATCAAACTGCCCTGGTCTTTGGCCATTTCAGCCTGTAAATCTTGGCGTTGCTTTTTAAGAGTTTGATTTTCTTCTTCTAACTCTTCACGTTTTTGGTAATAACTGGTCAAGAGTTCCTGAACCTGAGCCAACTCTTCTTCTGTCGAGTCTAGTTCAGCCTTATTTTCCTTGATTTGAGCAACCAAAACATCTAAATAAATGGCCTTACGTTGACCTTCCAAGTCTAGAAATTTACGGGCATTCTCGGCTTGCTTCTCAAGAGGCTTGATTTGATTATCCAACTCGTAGATAATGTCTTCAAGACGGTCTAGATTGTCCTGAGTTTGTTGCAGTTTGCTCTCTGTTTCTTTTCTGCGAGTCTTGTATTTCAAAACTCCTGCAGCTTCTTCAAAAATGGCACGGCGTTCTTCAGGCTTGGAATTGAAAATCTCCTCAACCTTCCCTTGGGAAATGATAGAAAAGGAATCTCGTCCCAAACCTGTATCCAAGAAAAGATCATGAATATCACGCAGACGGACTTTCTTGCCGTCAATCTTGTATTCGCTATCTCCACTACGATAGATATGGCGTTCCACCCTGATTTCTTGACCAGCGTCCTTGATAAATTCGTCATGATTATCCAGAGTCACAACTACAGAAGCATAATTGAGCGGTTTGCGACTTTCGGTCCCAGCAAAGATGACATCCGGCATCTTGCCACCACGGAGACTCTTAACACTTGACTCCCCCAAGGCCCAACGCAGACTTTCTGTAATATTCGACTTTCCAGATCCATTGGGTCCAACGACTGCCGTCACACCTTGGTCAAAGACGACCTTGGTCTTGTCAGCAAAAGACTTGAATCCCTGAATTTCAATTTCCTTTAAATACATGAATCCAGCCCTTTCTCAACGGCATTTTTGGCAGCTTCCTGCTCTGCTAATTTCTTAGAACGACCTTGACCTTGACCAATACTCTTACCTTCGACAAGAACTTCTACATCAAAGACCTTATCATGGGCAGGTCCCGTTTCAGAAATCACCTGATAACGAATAGCCACGTCCCCATTGACCTGAAGCAACTCTTGGAGATAGGTTTTGTAGTCTGTAATCATCTCAAATTCGCCTGCTTCAACTTTGGGAATCATGACTTGATAGATAAATTCCTTGACCTTTGCCACATCCTTGTCCAAAAGAAGGGCACCAAGAAAGGCTTCGAAGGCATCACCAAGAATGGTATCACGATTACGACCCCCAGACTTTTCTTCCCCTTTACCAAGTTTAATAAACTGGTCAAACTGGCAATCACGCGCAAAACCAGCCAAACTCTCCTCGCGAACAATCATGGCACGGAGTTTGGACAAATCACCTTCAGGCTTTTTAGGATATTTTTTATACAGATATTCTGAAATCAATAACTGTAGAACAGCGTCTCCTAAAAATTCCAAGCGTTCATTGTGTGAAATTTTTAAGAGGCGGTGCTCATTGGCATAACTCGTATGAGTAAAGGCAGTTTCCAGTAACTTTTTGTCTGCAAATTCGATTGCAAAATGGTTCTTTAGTACAGTTTGTAATTCTTTCATACCAACCTCTTTCTAACTGATAACAGTCCTTTTTATTATATCAAAAAAAGCCCCCTGAGTCACTTTAAAACGGGACTCGAGGGGATTTGGACATTCTTTAGACAGAGATTTTCAGTTTTATACTCAATGAAAATCAAAGAACAAACTAGGAAGCTAGCCACAGGCTGCTCAAAGCACTGATTTGAGGTTGTAGATAAGACTGACGAAGTCAGCTCAAAACACTGTTTTGAGGTTGCAGATAGAACTGACGAAGTCAGTAACATAACTACGGTAGGGCAACGCTGACGTGGTTTGAAGAGATTTTCGAAGAGTATTAGAGTCAAATTTGAGACAGTGTAAAGAAAAAAGCCCTATTTAAAGGCTTTTTAGGATATTTACATCCACCCTGAGGGAATCGAACCCCCATCTCAAGAACCGGAATCTTACGTGATATCCATTACACTAAGGGTGGAAACTTGTTTTATTATAACAAAAATCTGCTCTAATAACAAGTTTTTTTCTGGCTAGACAGCCCATCTTAGTGGGAAGCATCCCCATTCCAGATAGAGTTTTTCACGATCACATAATCAACGTGTTTAAGGTCAGCAACCTGACGTCCACCTGCATAAGAAATAGCACTTTGAAGGTCTTGTTCCATCTCAGTTAAAGTGTCTTGCAAGTGTCCTTTGGCAGGAAGCAAGATGCGTTTGCCTTCCACGTTTTTGTAGGCTCCTTTTTGATATTGTGAGGCTGAACCGTAATATTCTTTGAACTGTTCGCCATCAACTTCAATCGTTTTCCCTGGACTTTCGATGTGTCCTGCAAAGAGGGAACCAATCATAACCATGCTGGCACCGAAGCGGATAGACTTGGCAATATCACCGTGAGTACGAATTCCTCCATCAGCAATAATCGGTTTACGGGCAGCCTTGGCACACCAACGGAGAGCAGCCAACTGCCAACCACCTGTACCAAAACCAGTCTTGACCTTGGTGATACAAACCTTACCAGGACCGATTCCAACCTTAGTCGCATCCGCACCAGCATTTTCCAACTCGCGAACTGCTTCTGGTGTTCCCACATTTCCAGCAATGACAAAAGTATCTGGCAATTCTTTCTTGATGTGTTGAATCATAGAAATCACGCTATCTGCATGACCATGAGCGATGTCAATCGTGATGTATTCTGGAGCATCAGCCTTGAGCTGGCTAACAAAATCATACTCATAGTCCTTAACACCGACAGAAATAGAAGCAATGAGCCCTTGATCGTGCATGCGTTTGATAAAAGGAATGCGTCCAGCTTCATCAAAACGGTGCATAATGTAAAAGTAGCCTCCTTTAGCTAGTTGCTCTGCTACATTTTCATCCAAAATCGTCTGCATATTTGCAGGTACAACAGGTAGTTTGAAGGTGTGATTTCCTAGAGTGACGCTTGTATCCGCTTCTGCACGGCTTTTAATCACACATTTATTTGGAATCAATTGAATATCTTCGTAATCAAAAATTGGAAATTCATTTAACATATCGATGTCTCGTTTCTTTTGTAATGACCTACCTATGCTCTCGCATCACTACGCCTTTTCCGACGTTTCCTTAATTTATTATAAACTAAAGTACAGTTTTTGTCAAATTATTTTATAAAACAAAACATATCGTTCGGTTTTTATTGTGTAAATAACAAAAGAAAGGAGAGATTATTTTCTCCCCACTCCTTCTCTATCCTAATAATACTCCCCTTGGCGGTAGTCCCATGAGTTAAAGGTATCTGACAGGTGCATCATAATCTTATCAATGTCAAGCCCTTTACGGATCACAACTGGCGCTGGTGAAGTTGAACGTGCTCCTCCTTGTTCTGGAATGAGTTTGCCGTCTTTATCAACCATAGACACCATCACACCCTGTTCGTAGCGAGTTTCAATCGTTTTGTCAGGTTGGATAGATGCCACATAGTCGTCTGCTTCAATAACAAGGTCCACTGCTCCTTCAATACGTTCTCCAATACCTTCTACCTTACCACGGTTTCCTTTTCCAGATGGGTTTGCAGATGAAGCATAAACCATTTTACCTTCTTCCCAAAGTTTGGCAGCTAATTGTTCTCCAGCTTTCCCGAATTTGATAACAAAGCAGCTAGTACCACGCACGTCAGTCATAAGTTCTTCACGGCCATCCCCATACTCTTTGAGTTTCTCAAAGGCTTCTGGTTTCCATGGAAGGATACAACCAAGAAGAATGTCTTCGTCCCAATGTTTTTGGTAGAAGGCTTCAATTTCTGGGTTAAGTTGTGCTAAAGCGCGAAGCTCATCCATACTACCGCAGAGAACAACACCTGGTTTATTGCGGTTACGTTCTTTGGCTGCGAACTTGCGCTCAAGTCCTGCCTTGTCGCTAGTCATGATAATGTAACCAACTTTAGTAGGGCAAACGATGCACCCGCCCTCACCTTTTAAAATGTCATAGCCTTCTTGTGAAAGTGTTCCGTTCCATTGAATGTGTTTTGTCATAGTTCTATATTTCCTTTTCTATTTTTTCTAATCCCGCCAGTAGGCTGGTCGTTGTTTTTCATAAGCAGCAATCAAGTCTTCATACTGCAAGGTAATACCGATATCATCCAAACCATTTAAGAGCTTGTGTTTCCATTCGCTATCTATTTCGAAAGTGAATTCTCCAACCGGTGAGATGATTTTTTGTTGTTCTAAGTCCACAGTTACCTGGTCAGTCGGTTTAAGCCGGGCTAGCTTTTCTCTAACCTCTCTAGGCTGAACAATTGGTAACATGCCATTATTAAGTTCATTATTGTAATGAATGTCACCGAAAGAGCCTGCAATCACGACCTTAAAACCGTAGTCTGCTAGTGCCCAAGCTGCGTGTTCCCTCGAAGAACCTGCCCCAAAGTTATCCCCTGAGATAAGGATACTAGCTTTGCGGTATTCAGGTCGGTTAAAAACAAAGTCTGGATCCTCAGTATACTTGTCATCTAGATAACGCCAAGCATACATGAGATACTTACCAAAGCCTTTCTTATCAATCAACTTGAGAAACTGCTTGGGTAGGATTTGGTCGGTGTCGATGTTATCATTCATGAGAGGAACGGTCGTTCCCGTATAAACTGTAAATTTCTCCATATCCTCTCCTTACTGGGCTTCTGGCATTTGCCGAACATCTACAAAGCGACCTGCGATAGCTGCCGCAGCTGCCATGGCTGGACTGCAGAGATGGGTCTTAGCTCCAAATCCCTGCCTGTCTTCAAAGTTTCGATTGCTGGTTGAGGCGCAGTGGACACCATCAGGAACCTTGTCCGGATTCATCCCTAGGCACATTGAGCAACCTGGATCTCTCCACTCAAAGCCAGCATCTAGGAAAACTTTATCCAAGCCCAATTTCTCCGCAGCTCGTTTGACAGGACGAGAGCCTGGAACTACGATAGCCGTTAAGTTAGGAGCTATTTTCTTCCCTTTGACAAATCGAGCAGCCAGTTGCAAATCGCTGAGACGAGCATTGGTACATGAGCCAATAAAGATATAGCCTAGTTCAATATCCGCTGGCTTTTGACCAGGCTCCAAGTCCATGTAATTGTAGGCTCTCTCATCATTCATATCCTTAATTTCTGGGAATCTACTGTCAAAGTCAACCCCCATAGCGGGATTGGTTCCCCAGGTTACCATAGGAGCTAAGTCTGAGACATCCATCTTGATAACCTTATCATAAACGGCATCCTCATCACTGACAATTGTTTTCCAATCAGCCACAGCCTCTTCGAAATTCTCTGGAACACATTCCCGTCCCTTGAGATAATCATAGGTAGTCTGATCTGGATTCATGATTCCCATCTTAGAGCCAAACTCGATGGACATATTGCAGATGGTCATTCGCTCTTCCATGCTCAGTGCATCAATCGCTTGCCCACGATATTCCACCACATAGCCAACACCACAGGCAACACCATACTTGGCAATCAAGGCGAGAATATAATCCTTAGAATAAACTCCTTTTTGAGGAACACCAGTGAATTCTACCAACATTTTCTTAGGTTTAACTTGCCAGAGGGTCTGGGTAGCAAAGACATGCTCGACTTCACTGGTCCCAATTCCAAAGGCAATCGCTCCGAAAGCCCCGTGCGTTGCGGTATGGCTGTCTCCACAGACGATGAATTTTCCTGGTTGGGTTCGTCCTGTTTCTGGTCCAACCATGTGAACAATCCCCTGCTTTTCAGAACCGTGGGCCGCATGTTCGATCCCAAACTCCTCAACATTTTCAGCAAGCTTATCAATTTGCGCTTTAGAAATCACATCTCGAATATCGTAGATATTGACTGTCGGAACATTATGATCGAAAGTTCCAAATGTCAAGTCTGGTCGTCTTAATCTGCGACCTGCGTCTCGTAATCCTTGAAAAGCCTGAGGACTGGTCACTTCGTGGATATAGTGCTGGTCCACATACATGAGTTGGGGTTGCCCCTCTTCTCCTGTGATGACATGACGGTCCCATAATTTATCAAAAATCGATTTTCCTGCCATCCATTACCTCCAAATAAAATATAAGGCTACCAGTGTGGTCACCATCCCAAAAAACCAAACCGTCTTAAAGTACCATTTTCGAGTCTTGTGATGAAAAGTAATTCCTGCTAACCAAGCTCCAAAACCACCACAAGTAAAGGCTAAAATAAGTAAGATTTTCTCTGGGATGCGCCAAGCTCTTCTCCTTGCCTTAGATTTGTCAATGCCATAAATCAAGAAAACCATGACATTCCAAATCAAAAGGACTAGAGTAATTTTTTCATCTAACTTCATAACCTTGCAATAATAGCTTCCGTCATTTCCTTAGTCGAAGCCTGTCCACCTATATCTCTTGTTAAAATGCCAGCCGCTAAACTAGCCTCAACAGCACGCTCGATACGCTCTGCATCCTCATAACGTCCAAAACTATCTCTCAACATCATGGCCACTGATAAAATCATGGAAATAGGATTTGCAATTCCTTGACCTGCAATATCAGGAGCTGAACCGTGAATGGGCTCATAGAGACTTGGACCCTTTTCAGAGTGACTGGCTGATGGCATAACTCCAAGTGTGCCAGATAGAACGCTTGATTCATCAGATAGAATATCTCCGAAAAGATTCTCTGTCACGATAACATCAAACTTAGCAGGATTGGTAATCATAAGCATAGCAGCTGAGTCAACCAGCTGATGTTCCAAGGTTACATCTGGGAAATCCTGCGCAACTTCCTCAGCTACTTTCCGCCAGAGTTTTGAGGTCGCTAGAACATTTTGCTTATCAATACTGGTAACGATTTTTCTGCGACTTCTTGCGATTTCAAAGGCCTTACGAATAATCCGCTCCACTTCCTCATAGCTATAGTCGTTGATATCACGCGCTTTTCGCTCTTCAAGGATATGGTCCCCAAAGTAGATACCACCTGTCAACTCACGCACCACGACAAAGTCTACACCAGCAATTCGTTCTGGTTTGAGTGGTGACAAATGTTTGAGACTATCAAAGATTTTTACAGGCCGAATATTAGCGTAAAGATTGAGTTCCTTACGGAGAGCCAGCAGGCCTTGTTCAGGGCGAACCGCTGCTCCATCATACTGAGGACTACCGATAGCTGCTAGGATAATGGCATCTGCTTCTCTACATGCCTTGAGGGTTTCATCAGGTAAGGGATGCCCCGCTGCATCAATACCTGCACCTCCGAAGGGTCTTCTATCAATCTCATAGTCAAAACCTGTTTTTTCAGCTAGAGCCTCCAGAACCTCTAAACCAGCCTCCATGATTTCTGGACCGATTCCGTCCCCTGCTAGAGCTACTATTTTCTTTGTCATAGCCTTCTCCTTTATACACTAGGCATGTCACGATAGGAAACACTGTGTCCTATCTCACCAGCATTCTCTTTTTGAACAAAGGTATTAGCATTGATGTAGGCAATAGCCGAAGCCTTCAGCACATCGAAATCAAGACCTGCTGCATTAAAGATGGTTTCTGTATCTCTGTTTTCAACAGTGACCAAAACCCGAGCCTGGGCATCGATCCCATCGGTCACCGCGTCAATAGTATAGGACACCAAGCGGACAGATTGGTTAAAGAACTTATCGATAGCATTAAAGATTGCTTCAACGGAACCTTGCCCTGTCGCATTAAATTCGACTTGCTCACCATCCATATTAGCCAGGCTAACAAGTGCTTCAATGTCATTGACTGCGTGAGTTTGAAGTTGTAAATCATCAAAGTGGAAGCCTTCTGGATTTTCAACCATGGTTCCAGCTACCAGAGCTCGAATATCTGCATCTGTGATTTCTTGTTTCTTATCGGCCAGAGCCTTGAACTTAGCAAAGAGTGGCTTGATATCCTCTTCTGTAAAATCTAGGGCTAGCTCTCTCAGTTTTTCAACAAAGGCATGGCGACCAGACAATTTTCCAAGCGGAAGACTATTGCTCTTAACACCAACCAATTCAGGGGTGATAATTTCATAAGTAAGAGGATTTTTAAGGACTCCGTCTTGGTGAATACCAGACTCGTGAGAAAAGGCATTGCCACCAACCACAGCCTTGTTTTTAGGAACTGGAATACCAGAGAAGCGAGAAACCATTTCAGAAGTATTGATGGTTTCATTTAAAACAATACTGGTCTCTGCTTGATAGTAATCTTGGCGAATATTGAGGGCAACTGCAATTTCTTCCAAAGCAGCATTTCCAGCTCTCTCACCAATACCGTTGATAGTTCCTTCGACTCGTCCTGCACCGTTCTTGACAGCAGCAAGGCTATTAGCCACTGCCATTCCGAGGTCATCGTGGCAGTGTGGCGAATAGACAATCTGACGATCCGTCTTGACATTCTCAATCAAGTGTTTGAAAATGGCACCATATTCCTCTGGTGTGGTAAATCCAACCGTATCAGGGATATTGATATAAGACGCCCCTGCATCAACCGCTGTTTGAACAACTTGCAAGAGGAAATCCAACTCTGTTCTAGTTGCATCTTCAGGAGAGAATTCGACCACTTCAAACTTAGAGCGTGCATAGGAAACATGCTCCTTAATAGCTGCCAAAATCTCTTCCTTGCTCTTATTAAGTTTATACTTACGATGAATGGGACTGGTAGCGATAAAGACGTGAACCTGTGGATACTTTGCGTCCTTGAGGGCCTCATAACAAGCATCGATATCAGACTTGACCGAACGTGCCAAACCAGTCACCGCTGTTTTCTTCAAGACCTTAGCAATCTCCTGCACTGCCGTAAATGAGTCTGGACTAGCCGCTGGAAAACCAGCTTCGATGGCTGAAATGCCCCATTTCTCCAGCTGCCTTGCTATGGCAATTTTTTCCTTGATTGAAAAATTAACACCCGGCGTCTGTTCTCCATCCCGAAGGCTGGTATCTAGAAATTCAACTGTTCTCATAAGATTTCCCCTTTTCCAAATGTGGTTTTTAAAAAAACATCTCGCTTAGAAGTCCAAGCGAGATGTTGATTCACTCCCGCTTGGTAAGCCAAACAGGACTAATGCTTTTTGCACTAGCCCGAGTACCTCAACAACAAAGCAAATTGATTAAACTTAGCTGTTTTCATGTTTGACTTTCTCCTTCGTTTGATATCTTGTTTAGTATTTTAGCATAGGCAAAAGCACTTGTCAAGAAAAAATCCAATATTTTCTGAAAATTTCTTCAGTATAGAATATTTAGCTAATTGAAAGTTCTTGAAAATCCTTGAAATGTTTCATTTTTTAGAAGTTAAATTCCAACTTTTTTCTATCAATTCCAGTAACTCTTCGTCCGACAAGGTATCATCAAAAGCCACACTAATCCAGTAGCGTTTGTTCATATGAAAAGCTGGATAAATCCCCTTTTGTGAAAGCAAGTCCTCTACTTGGTCGTGCTTGAGATTGACTGCTTCCACTAATCCTTCTCTGCCCTTTTCTAGCTTATCCCAAGAAATTTTCATCAAAACGGCATACCACTTTTGATTACCTTCATGTCTTAAAACTGCTGTATAAGGCGATTTCTCCCACAGATACTCCAACTGGCTTCCATACTTTTCCTGAACCTGAGCCATAATACGCTTAGTCTGAGAACAGATAAAATCTTGCACATCAAAACAAGCCTTGCGAATCTGGTAAAGAATTTCCAAACAAGCCTCACGGACACTTCCTACAAAACTTCCTCTCATACTTTCCATATGGACTTGAGGATAGAGGTCGCCCGTTTCCTGATCAAAGACCTGAAAATTCACATTATCAGTAGTGATGGAGACTATCATGAAAAAGTCACCCTGCAAAATCTGGCAACTATAAGTCCAGACTTCCCCATTTTCTACAAAACCATAGGCACGAGCCTTTTCTTGATTAAACTGATAGGATTTAAAAATTTCAAACATAAGTGAAAACTGCTACCCAAAGCTAGCAGTTCCTTTCTATTTTTTAAAAGACAACCTTGGTTCCATGCAATTGTGTCACACCTAGCTGGTCGATAAAGGTTTGACGGTTGTCCAAGTCAATCCCCCCACCTGGTAGAATTTCAATTTTACCTTTAGCGTGCTCCAAAATTCTGTGATAATGAGCAAAACGTTTCTCTAGTGAATCGCCAGATACACCAGAACGAGTTAAGATACGGGTGACACCAGCTTGACTGAGCCAGTCAATAGCTTCCAACTGATCTTCATCACTCAATTCATCAAAGGCCATGTGGAAGACAATTTCCATCCCTTTTGATGCTGCAATTAACTTTTCAAGATTATGCTTATCCAACTTCTTATCAGCAGTTAAAGCACCAAATACAACCCCTTGACTTCCAGCCTGAGCAGTCAATCGAATATCTTCTAGCATGATAGCAATTTCCATATCATTATAGACAAAGTCGCCACCACGGGGACGAATCATGGTCATAATGGTCGTATCGTAGTTGGTTGCCAGTTCAACCGCTGCCTTGGTCACTCCATAGCTGGGTGTTGTTCCACCAACTGCTAGATTATCACAGAGTTCGATTCGGCGAGCTCCAGCCTGCATCGCTTTTTCAAGCAAGGTCACATTTTCAGCACAAAATTCGTAAATCATTTGATTCTCCTTGAAGATTACTTTGAACTTATTATATCATATTGTTGTGAATATACTTTCAATTTTATCAAGGGAAATAGTAACAAATTTTACCTATTCTTTGTCTGGAATAACCTTAAAGAGATAATAGGTGATAAAGATGGTCAAAGCTCCCAGACCGATTTTGACCGGCAAAAGAGGCGCAAAGTAAATGGAAATTCCCATCAAGATGTAGATGGATACGATGATTTTTTTCTTACGTTCACGCGCAATAGACTTTGTCTCACGAAAATCAGCTACATATGCTTGATAAAGCTTGGTATGATACAACCAATCTTCGAAGCGCTTGGAACTTCTTGAGAAACAAGCGATAGACAACAAAAGGAAAGGCGTTGTCGGCAACAAAGGCAGAACAACCCCAACAATAGCCAAGGCCAGTGATAAAAAACCAATAATTAGATAAATAATACGCATAACTACTCCTAATTAAAATAATCTTCTTCTAGTTTCGCATACAATGATGAATTTTGTCAAGCTCCAACCAAAAAGAGCCTGAAATTCACTTTCAGGACTCTCCTCTTATTTAATCTTTTCCTCTTCGTAGTCGCCCTTACTACATACAACCTGCTTGCCACCACCACGGACTTTTTTCTCCATGAGGAAGTTGCCACATTTTGGACACTCACGACCAGCAGGCTTATCCCAAGATGTAAATTCACATTCTGGATAGCGATTGCAACCATAGAAAAGGCGATTGCGTTTTGTTTTACGTTCAATGATTTGACCTTGATGACAACTTGGACACTCTACACCAATCTCTTTCACGATTGCTTGGGTATGGCGACAATCTGGGAAATTGCTACAAGCGTAGAACTTACCAAAACGACCAAGTTTAATGACCATTGGACTGCCACAGACTTCACAGTCAAATCCAGCTGGTTCATCCTTGATTTGGATTTTTTCCATTTCTTCTTCAGCCTTGGCCACTTCTTTAGAGAATGGTTTGTAAAAGGCATCAATAACACGTTGCCACTGCTCTTTTCCAACTTCGACATCATCTAGTTTGCCTTCCATTTCAGCTGTGAAGGTGACGTTTACGATATCTGGGAAATATTCAACGATAAGCTTGTTGACAATTTCACCCAACTCTGTTGGTTCAAAGCGTTTGGCTGCAAGGCGAACATAATAACGTTTCTGAATGGTTTCAATGGTTGGAGCGTAGGTTGACGGACGTCCAACCCCATTTTCCTCCAAGGTCTTGATCAGTGTTGCTTCAGAATAGCGAGCAGGTGGTTGAGTAAAATGTTGCTCTGGTTTGCTATTGACCTGTTTGACCACATCTCCAACAGCCATGTCCGGTAACATCTTATTCTTGTCAGAATCATTATAAATGGCAAGATAACCATCAAACTTAACCTGACTACCATTAGCAGCAAATTGAACCCCATTTTGAGACAATTTAACAGCCATGGTATCAAAGACGGCAGCTGTCATCTGGCTAGCCACAAAACGATTCCAGATAAGGGTATAAAGCTTAAGCTGATCCTTATCCAGATACTTAGCGATGCTTTCAGGTGTATTAAAGACACTAGACGGGCGAATAGCCTCGTGGGCATCCTGAGCTCCTGAAGCGTTTTTGACTTTGCTACCATGCTTAGAATACTTGCTACCAAAACGGTCTGTAATAAAACTTGCAGCTTCATTTTGCGCTACTGGACTGATACGAGTCGAATCGGTACGCATATAGGTAATCAAACCTTGGACACCAGAACCAATATTAATCCCTTCATAGAGCTGTTGGGCAACCATCATGGTCTTTCGAGTACGGAAATTGATTTTATTAGCCGCATCCATCTGCATAGATGAAGTGGTATAGGGTAATGGAGCATTGCGCTTGCGCTCTTTCTTATCCACCTGATCCACTGAAAAATCTTTACTAGTCAGACGAGACAAGACTTCCTTAACCTCGTCATTGCTAGTCAGTTTCATCTTTTTGCCATCTACTCCATAGAAAGCAGCCTGGAATTGCTTGGTTCCCTTTTTAAAGACAGCATCAATTGTCCAGTATTCTTCTGGCTGGAAGGCGTTGATTTCATTCTCACGGTCAATGATGAGTTTAAGGGCAATAGACTGTACGCGCCCTGCTGACAAGCCCTTCTTGACCTTCTTCCACAAAATAGGCGAAATCGAATAGCCTACCAAGCGGTCCAAGACACGACGAGCTTGTTGAGCATCGACCAAGTCCATATCAATCTTGCGTGGCTCTTTGAAAGCATTTTTAACTGCATCCTTGGTGATTTCATTGAAGACCACACGGTTAGCATCATTCTCATCCAAATTAAGGATATGAGCCAAATGCCAAGAAATCGCTTCTCCTTCTCGGTCCGGGTCACTCGCCAGAAAGACTTTATTAGCTTTTTTAGCTTCTTTTTTCAAGTCATTGATAAGAGGGCCTTTTCCTCGGATATTGATATATTGCGGTTCGTAATTATTTTCAATATCGACGGACATACTGGATTTCTTCAAATCACGGATATGCCCAACACTGGCTAAAACCTTGTAATTTCTGCCTAGATATTTTTCAATCGTTTTCGCCTTAGCAGGCGACTCCACGATGACTAGATTTTTTTTAACTGTTGATTTTTTCTTTTTTGTTGCCGTAGCCACAGTATCACACCTTTTCAAAGTAATAAACTTTATAAAGTGTAAACCATTTTGCCATAACTGTCAAGACTTAGCTACTATATATAGAAGAAAAGTTTGTCTAGTAAGCGGACTTTCTTCTTATACTCAATGAAAATCAAAGAGCAAACTAGGAAGCTAGCCGCAGGCTGTACTTGAGTACGGCAAGGTGAAGCTGACGTGGTTTGAAGAGATTTTCGAAGAGTATTAAAATTCAAATTCTGCAAGAACATCCTGCCCGCTGGTGACCAATTTTGCTCCTTCTTGGATCAAATGATGGCAACCGTCTGATAGTCCATCTAAAATGCTACCAGGAATAGCAAAGACATCGCGCCCTTCTTCCATTGCTCGCTCACAGGTAATAAGACTCCCCGAGCGCATCTTAGCCTCTGCTACAATCACACCACGACAAAGTCCAGCAATGATACGATTACGGGCAGGAAAATGAAATTTCAGAGGTTGTTCACCAGGTCCATACTCACTGAGAACCAGATGGTCATTTCCGATGTAGTCTTGCAAGCGTTTATTGGCTTTAGGATAAAACACATCCAGCCCTGTTCCAATAACTGCAATGGTTTTGCCGCCATTCTGAAGAGCTGCCATATGAGCTGCTGTGTCAATTCCCTTAGCTAATCCACTGACAATAACCAGTTCATTTTCCAATCCTTGAATGACTTTTTCAACTGACTTAGCTCCCTGTTTGCTACAAGCACGACTGCCCACGACCGCTACCTTCGGGAATTTCAAGAGGTCAAGATTTCCCTTGTAAAATAAAAGTACAGGCGCGTCATATATTTCACTCAAATTCCAAGGATAACAGTCATCTAAAATAGAGAAAGATGGAAATTTTTGAAACTCCTTCTCCAGATGCACATCGTCTATCTGAAAATAACGTTCCATAAAAACAGCTGGATTTCGGCAACCTGATATATCTGCAATATCACCCAATAAAAGCTCCTGATCAACATTTTCACCGTATTCTAGGACTGTCAAAATCTGTTGATTGGTCAAACCTGATTTTTTTAACTTATAGATTTCATAGTTTGTGATTTTCATAAATAGCTCCATTTCTTTTCTACTCATCTATTTATTCGTAAAAAATCAAAAAAACATCCGACTATTTCAGCCAGATGTTGGAATTTTTAATTTTCGTTTTTAAGAATTTCTTCTAATTTATGATAGTCTTGGACACTATCGATTTCATAGATGCTATTGCCTTCTAATTCTTCAACATAGACATCTAGCTCTTTGATATTATCCTTAACCATATTGTCCCAATAGAGATCTACAAATTCACCACTTGCATAGGCCTTGTCGATAAAGCTGACAATCTTTTCTGCTGTTGGAGCATCCCAGAAAGATACACCACTAAGGATACGACCAGCTTTGCTATCAACAATAATGTCTTGAACCTTATAGTCATCTCCATAGACCAAGAACCATTCGTTGGTACAATCTTCACGATAGACACTAAAATAAGTCGAACGTGTCAAATCATTGCGGAACATATTTTTAAAGAGATAGTTATCTGCATCAATAACATAGCTGTTGGCCAATTCTTCTTTTACAAGATAGAGAGAGTAAAAGTTATTGTATTCAGCGTATTTATCATTGAAAACGAGGCGAACTCCATATTTTTCTTTCAAGTAATCGAATTGTTCTTTAAGATAACCAACGATGATGATGATGTCATTAATTCCTTTTTCTTTGAGAAACTCAATTTGGTACTCAATCAAAGGTTTTTGATTAACCTGAACCAAGGCTTTAGGGGTATTTTCAGTCATAGGACGCAAGCGAGTTCCCAATCCCGCTGCTAAGATAATGGCTTTCACACGAATCTCCTTTATTCTTTAATAATAATATAAACTCCAGCAATGACGACAAGTGACGTAATAATTGTCAGCATATCTAGTGGTGCACCCAAGAAAATAACTGCAAACAAGACAGTCCATACTACATAGCTCACATTCAAGCCTGTAGCCTTGGCTGGTTGCAAGCGATTGATAGCAATATAATAAGCCAAGTAAGAAATCATATCAAAGGCTGCAAAGACAATCATAAGACCTAGCAATTGTCCATTGGCCACTTCAGCAAATGACTGATGAGAGAAGAGCACAATCACAAGATAGGACAAGAACGAAGTCACTTGACGGATTAAGAGGGCTTCGATTTCACTCAATTCACTTTCCATGGCAAAAGAGCTAAGAACACTCTCACTTCCCCATGCAATAGCACAAACCAAAGCACAGAGAATCCCAATATAGAAAGAATTAACCTGTTCAACCTTATAGGTCTGAGCAATTATCCCTCCAATAATCAAGACAATCCCAAACACAGTATTTTTCGAAATCTTGTGCTTCAAAAAGAAGAAAGCCAATAAAACTGAAATCGCAGGGTAGATAGCCGATACAGATGAAGCTAAAGAACTTCCGATATACTTAACCGCATAAAGGTTGGCCTGCATACCGATAGGACCTGCTAGCAAGGCTCCGATGATCACACTAACATTGCGAATATTTAAGAAAATTGAGAGACGAACTTTTCCTTCTTTTACCAAAAGAAAAGCTAGTAAGATAAAGATACTCAAGAAATCATGAGCAGCAGCCACCACAAAGGGCGACAAATCTGTAAAAATCGAAAAGATATAAGCACTAATCGTTAGACCCAAACCCCAGAAAATACCTGAGAGTAGACCAAAAGAAACTCCATTTTTATTTTTCATCTGAACCTCCATAATATGACAAACCTTTAACAGCTCTTTGGTAACGACTCACACCATAGTCACCAAAATCTGCACCTTGCTCTTCTTTGTAGACTGTCCATAGACTCCAAATAGCATCTTGTAAAATTTTATAAATGGCAATCTTTTCACGAGAGACAGGTGTTTGCTCACTCTCATAGTGAGACAAGAAGTCTTCTTCCTCTTGACGAGTGAATTCAGACTCTAAAAAGAGAGCAGCCAAATCCCACATTGGATCATTCATTGATGAATATTCCCAGTCAATCAGATAAAGTCGTCCTTGTGGTGACTCGATAAAGTTTTCAGGCACCAAATCGATATGACAAGATTTTCTGTCAACACCTAAGTCAGCCAGTCTTTTCTCTAGGGAGAAGACTTCTTCTCGAACAGCTTCATAGTTGGCATAAGGGATTTTTGCCTCAATCAAGGATTCATATTTTTTGATTTCTTCAAAAGGAGCAAATTCTCCTCTTAATTCCTTACCAGAAGCATGAATGGTTTGTAAAATTGGAGCAATTTTGTCAAATTTGGTCTTGATTGACGTTGAATCAAGCGTAATCGCAGATTCGATATACTCATTTACTTTGATACCAGCTTCAATATCAAAAAGATAATTTTTTACATCTAAGTCTAAATCCTTTAGTAGTTCAAGATTGTACTTTTCATCTTGACGATTGATTAGTTTTTCTGTCCCTTTACCAAAAAATTTAACAATGTATTGCTTATTTGTTGTTTTGACCAAATAGTTTTGATTGGTCATTCCCCCCAGTTGTTCAACACTGAGGACTTCCTCTTCTTCACTAAGTAGGGATGAAATTTTTTCTTTAATGATTTTCTCCACAATTAACCTCCAGTTCTTATACTTCCCACTTAAACACGGTTTTAAAGGCTGTGTTTAAATCGGTTGCAAAGACACGGTGAATATCTTTAATTTCTCTTACAGGTTCTTCTAGATAAAGGATATTTTTAAGACGATTGGCAAATTTCTTGACTTCCATCATTTGAATCGCATTTTCAAAATCAATGCGACCAGAACGAGAGGAACCAACCAAGAGCAAGCCCTTTTCTAAGGCATCGCGAGTATTGAGATTGACTTTATACTCGCTAACTCCCATCATAAGAATCGTTCCCTGAGGACGAATGTAGCGAATCAAGTCATTAATAGCTGGTCCAGTACCATCACCACCACAACACTCAAAAGCATGGTCAAAGGCCAAATCTTCAGGAATATTGTCAGTAATATAGCATTCTTTGGCAAATGAGAAAAGTTCCAATTTTTCCCAATGACGACCAATAACCACAATCTCTGCTTCTGGTAAAGTATAGTTGATAATATTAGCAACCACAAATGCTAAACTTCCATCTCCGATAACGGCGATTCGGTCTCTCTTGCTATGAGCAAGGGTCAATAGACGATTCATAGCATGCATGCCGACACTGACGAACTCTGTAATGGCTGCAACCGTATCTTCAATAGCATCATAAGCTACCACACGATCTTTAGGGAGAGAAACAAACTCTCTCATAAAGCCATCAAAACCACTAGACAAGAAATGGGTCCCAGTCATGTAGTTTTCATAGAATTCTTCATTGCTCTGCATAGGAGGCTGATTGGGAATCATGACAACTTTTTGCCCAACCTCGTAGGTTCCTGTCGGGTCAGAAATAACGGTTCCACATGACTCGTGAATCATTGCCATTGGAAGCTTTTTATTCAAAATCTTTGGATCACGTTTTCCTTGGTAGTAACGCTGATCCGCATGACAAACCGCCATGTAGTTGGGACGGATAAGGATATGATTCTCTTGATCAATAGCCTCTTCCTGGTATTTGACATTGATAAACTTAGGCTTAGTTAGTTGATAAATTTGATTAATCATTTTACTAGTCTTTCTCAATCATACTTTTTGCAATCTTCAAATCTGTTACTGTTGTAATCTTCAGATTTGAGTATTCACCCTTAGCCAAGGCCACATCTTTTCCTTTGATCACAAAGATTTTACATGCATCTGTTAAGATTTCTTTCTCTTCAGCAGAGAGAGAACCGTAAAGGTCCATGAAGTCCTTGCAACGGAATGTTTGAGGTGTTTGTCCTTGATAAAGGTGAGCACGATTTGGAATATCTGTAATGAATTGACCATTGGTGCTTTCAACGATAGTATCAACCGCTTCTACCACTGTGTCCACTGCGTCATGATCTTGACAAAGTTTGATATTGTCTTGAATCATACGAAGTGTAATAAATGGACGAACAGAATCGTGGGTAACAACGATGTCCTCTGGAGTAAGCGGACGATAAGCATCAATGGCTTCAATGATTTTCTCAATACTCGTATTACGGTCAGCACCACCCTTTGTAATGATGATACGGTCCTTATGAAGAGGCAGATATTTATCTACAAGATCCTCCGCATGAGAAACCCAGTCTCCATGAACACCAACCACAATTTTTTCAATGCTTGGTTCCAAGACAAATTTTTCAATTGTATGAATCAAAATAGGTCGATCACCTAGTTCTAAAAATTGTTTTGGCAAGTTACTGATTCCCATGCGTGTGCCAGTTCCACCGGCAAGAATTCCTGCATAAATCATCTATTTTCTCCTTTGTCTTACTAAAAAAACTTATCCTCTCTATTATACCACAATCTAGCCCTATCATGAAAGAAATACTAGATCTCCCTTTCTAGAATAGGAGGGGTAAGCAGTTCTATTATTCAAAGAAACTAGTCCATTTCTAGTAATAACCAGGAATTCTGTAGTCATCACTAATAAATGGCTGTGAAATTTTAGAGTTCTTCAGAATAATATACTTTCCTTAAAGAAAACTTAAAATTAAACTTTGAAACTTCAAAGTGATTACTTGACTTATCCTCAATGAAAATCAACAAGCAAACTAGGAAGCTAGCCGTAAGCTGTACTTAAGTACGGTAAGGCGATGCTGACGTGGTTTGAAGAGATTTTCGAAGAGTATTACTGCCCTTCATTTCTTATTAGCTGACTTTATGATATAATGAAAAACGAGGTAAATTGAATGAAAAGTATAAAATTAAATGCTCTATCTTACATGGGAATTCGTGTCTTAAATATTATTTTTCCCATCTTAACTGGAACCTACGTCGCGCGTGTCTTGGATCGAACTGACTATGGTTACTTCAACTCAGTCGACACAATTTTGTCATTTTTCTTACCCTTTGCAACTTATGGGGTCTATAACTACGGTTTACGGGCTATCAGTAATGTCAAGGATAACAAAAAAGATCTGAATAGAACCTTCTCTAGTCTTTTTTATTTGTGCATAGCTTGTACGATTTTGACCACTGCTGTCTATATCCTAGCCTATCCTCTCTTCTTTACTGATAATCCAATCATCAAAAAAGTATACCTTGTTATGGGGATTCAACTCATTGCCCAGATTTTTTCAATCGAATGGGTCAATGAAGCTCTGGAAAATTACAGTTTTCTCTTTTACAAAACAGCCTTCATCCGTATCCTGATGTTGGTCTCTATTTTCCTTTTTGTCAAAAATGAGCACGATATTGTTGTCTATACACTGGTGATGAGTTTATCGACACTGATTAACTACCTGATTAGTTATTTTTGGATTAAAAGGGACATCAAACTTGTTAAAATTCACCTAAGTGATTTTAAACCACTCTTTCTTCCTCTGACAGCCATGTTAGTCTTTGCCAATGCCAATATGCTCTTCACTTTTTTGGATCGTCTCTTCCTCGTTAAAACAGGGATTGATGTCAACGTTAGTTACTATACTATGGCTCAACGAATTGTGACCGTTATAGCTGGTGTTGTAACTGGTGCAATTGGAGTGAGTGTCCCCCGTCTCAGTTACTATCTAGGGAAAGGAGATAAGGAAGCCTATATCGCCCTAGTTAATAGAGGCAGTCGAATCTTTAACTTCTTTATCATTCCTTTAAGTTTTGGGCTAATGGTTTTAGGACCAAATGCCATCCTCCTTTACGGTAGTGAAAAATATATCGGAGGCGGCATCTTGACCTCTCTCTTCGCTTTTCGGACGATTATCCTAGCTTTAGATACCATTCTTGGTTCGCAAATTCTCTTTACAAATGGCTATGAAAAACGTATCACAGTCTATACGGTCTTCGCTGGATTACTTAATTTGGGCTTAAATAGTCTCCTCTTTTTCAACCATATCGTGGCTCCTGAATACTACCTACTAACAACTATGTTATCAGAGGCCTCTCTACTTGTTTTCTATATCATTTTCATCCATAGAAAACAGCTTATTCACTTGGGACATATCTTCAGCTATACTGTTCGATACTCTCTCTTTTCACTTTCCTTTGTAGCAATTTATTTCCTGATTAATTTCTTGTATCCTGTGGATATGGTCATTAATTTGCCGTTTTTGATTAATACTGGTTTGATTGTCTTGCTATCAGCTATCTCTTATATTGGCCTACTAGTCTTTACCAAAGATAGCATTTTCTATGAATTTTTAAACCATGTCTTAGCCATAAAAAATAAATTCAAAAGATCATAGGAGTTTAAAATGAAACAACTAACCATTGAAGATGCCAAACAAATTGAATTAGAAATTTTGGATTATATTGATACTCTCTGTAAAAAGCACAATATCAACTATATTATTAACTACGGGACCCTGATTGGGGCAGTTCGACATGAGGGCTTTATCCCTTGGGACGACGATATTGATTTATCCATGCCTCGAGAAGACTATCAACGATTTATTAACATTTTTCAAAAGGAAAAAAGCAAATATAAGCTCTTATCCTTAGAGACAGATAAGAACTACTTTAACAACTTTATCAAAATAACCGACAGTACGACTAAAATAATCGATACTCGAAATACAAAAACCTATGAGTCTGGTGTCTTTATTGACATTTTCCCTATGGACCGATTTGATGATCCTAAGGTTATTGATATTTGTTATAAACTGGAAAGTTTTAAACTTCTGTCTTTCAGCAAACACAAAAATATCGTCTATAAAGACAGCCTTTTAAAAGATTGGATACGAACAGCCTTTTGGTTGCTCCTTCGACCTGTTTCTCCTCGTTATTTTGCAAATAAAATCGAGAAAGAAATTCAAAAATATAGTCGAGAGAATGGTCAGTATATGGCCTTAATCCCTTCTAAATTTAAGGAAAAGGAAGTCTTCCCAAGTGGTACCTTTGATAACACAATTGATTTACCCTTTGAAAATTTAAGTCTTCCTGCACCTGAAAAATTTGATACTATTTTGACTCAATTTTATGGGGATTATATGACCTTGCCACCTGAAGAAAAACGCTTCTACAGTCATGAATTTCACGCTTACAAATTGGAGGATTAGGATGCAATATTTAGAAAAAGAAGAAATTAAAGAAATCCAACTAGCCCTGCTAGATTATATTGATGAGACTTGTAAGAAACATAATATTCCTTATTTTCTCAGTTATGGAACCATGCTTGGAGCTATCCGCCACAAAGGTATGATTCCTTGGGATGATGATATTGATATTTCTCTCTATCGTGAAGATTATGAACGTTTATTGAAGATTATTGAGGAAGAAAATCACTCTCGCTATAAGGTTCTTTCCTACGATACCTCTTCTTGGTACTTCCATAATTTTGCATCGATTTTGGACACTTCTACCGTTATCGAAGACCATGTTAAGTACAAGCGTCATGACACCAGTCTCTTTATCGATGTCTTCCCAATTGATCGCTTTACAGATTTGAGCATTGTCGACAAGAGCTATAAGTATGTGGCCCTTCGTCAACTGGCTTATATCAAAAAATCACGCGCGGTTCACGGTGACAGCAAGTTAAAAGATTTTCTAAGATTATGTAGCTGGTACGCTCTCCGATTTGTCAATCCTCGCTACTTTTACAAGAAAATTGATCAGTTAGTCAAAAATGCTGCAACTAGCACTCCTCAATATGAAGGAGGAATTGGAATTGGTAAGGAAGGAATGAAAGAAGTCTTCCCAGTTGATACCTTTAAAGAACTCATCTTAACTGAGTTTGAAGGCCGTATGTTGCCAGTTCCTAAAAAATATGACCAATTTTTAACCCAGATGTATAGCGATTATATGACACCACCATCAAAAGAAATGCAAGAGTGGTATAGTCATAGCATTAAAGCTTATCGCAAAAACTGATTGAGGGAGATCATACAAACTACAAAGAGGCTGGGAAAAAAGTCTTTAAAATCAAAAAATGCATAATATCAGGGGTCGAAACCTTGATACTATGCGTTTTATTTTGGGAAGATTTACTACATTTTCTACTGAAATTGAGTTTTTCCCCAACCTCTTTTTAGTACTTCATTTCATAAACCAACCACTACTATTATCACTTTTTCAATCTTCAAGCTAATACGAAAAACTAATTTGAACTAATTTGATCATGTTTAAAAAATATCGAAAAGAAGCTTGATATTAAGAATGGTTAAGATAATTGCAACTGCATAACCTAGGATTGTATTCCACTTGGCATTGGTAAATTCTCCCATTAGTGACTTCTTAGATGTCAAATAAATTAAAGGAAAGATTGAGAACGGAAGAGCGATTGACAGAAAGACCTGTGAGTAAACCAATAACTGATCCAAGGTCTTTTCTTGATGTCCAAACAAGACGGCGACTATAATCACAGGTAGCAAGGCAAAAATACGTGTACCGATACGGATAATCCACTGAGGTAATTTCAGATGCAAGAAACCTTCCATGACAATCTGTCCTGTCAAGGTACCTGTAATGGTCGAATTTTGACCACTTGCTAAGAGAGCCAGAGCAAATAAAGTTGACAGAGTTGAACTAGCTATCGCTCCTGCTATTGTCGAATCCTGTAAAGCATTGTACATTTGGGAGAATGCCGAAATTTCAGATGCATGGCCAAAAAAGAGCGAAGCACCTAAAATGAGCAACAAGGAATTGACAATAAAGGCTAAGGACAACTGAAGATTTGAATCCAAGGTCATAAAGCGCACTGCTTTTCGGACGTCCTTCTTATCTTTGTGGTTGATTTTCCTTGTTTGCGATAGGGATGAATGAAGATAGAGATTATGGGGCATGACTGTCGCTCCTACAATCCCTAAAGCCAAGGTCAATTGACTCTCATGTCCCGGCAGGGGACTTTCAAATAAAGTCGAAGTCGGTAAATAACCACCAAAGATTCCCTGAATACTTGGATTGGATAAAGCCACCAGATAAGAAAAAATACCTAATATAGTTAAGATAAGAGTCGTAACAATAGCTTCAATCTTCTTGAACCCAAACTTCATCAACAAAAGTAAAAGAAATACATCTAAAACGGTTAGGAGGATAGCTACCATAATCGGTATTTTAAACAAAAGATTTAAGGCAATCGCTGAACCTAAAACTTCAGCCAAATCTGTCGCCATTAAAGCCAATTCTAAAATCACCCACAGACTATAGCGGAGCCATTTGGGAGCATGATGAGCTGTTGCTTGCGCTAAATCCATTCTAGTCACTATACCGAGCTTTCCAGCCATCTGTTGCAGCTGCATAGCAATGAGGGAAGAAATCAAAATAACAAATAAGAGACTATACTTGTAAGAAGCGCCACCAACTACACTGGTAATCCAGTTCCCAGGATCCATATAACCAACTGCTACAAGAGCTCCAGGTCCTAAGAATGCTTTTAGATTCTGCCAAAAATGATTGTTATTGGGAGTTTCAATAGATTGATTGATCTCAGAAAGAGAGATTTTTTTGTAAGAAGACATCGGAATTTTACACTTTCTAATCTGTCTTTACTTTTTTTAATGGATTTTTTGAAAATATAATGAAAAATAGTTTCCAATTTTCAATTCATCCTTATTATATCACATTTTAGAATGATTCTTAAGGAAAGCATGATAGTTGAAATAAGCAACATCAGTATTGTAAAAGCCAGCGATTTATGACGCTGGCTTTAAAACTGTGAAAATTTTTTCTAAACTAGATCGCTTCTGTGACAAAGCTACGGCTTTCAAGTACCTTAAGCATGGCATTAGCTGTATCTAGGGCTGTAAAGAGGGGTACACCATGTTCAATGGCTGAACGGCGGATTTGCTCACCATCTTCGTCAGCAGTTCGTTTGGTTCCCACTGTGTTAATGATAGCTTGGATTCTTCCTTTGCGAACAAAGCTTGGGATATCCTGATCGTCATCACCAATCTTACCAACAGGTTGGGCTTGTAATCCATGACTAGCAAAGAAGGCTGCTGTCCCTTCTGTCGCAAGGATTCCATAACCAATATTTTGGAAACGACGAGCCAAGTCCAAAGCTTCTTCTTTAGCATCATCAGCAATGGTAAAGACTACATTTCCAAAGGTTGGCAAGTGAAGGTAAGAAGCTTCAAAGGCCTTATAGAGAGCTTTTTCCAAAGTAGTATCAGAACCCATAACTTCACCTGTTGACTTCATTTCAGGACCAAGCAAGCTGTCTACCTTGGCTAGTTTCGTAAAGGAGAAAACAGGTGCCTTGATATGAACACGAGTGCTTTCAGGGTAAAGTCCATCTTGGTAACCAAGTTCTTCAAGATTTTGACCAAGAATGAGCTTAGTCGCTACTTGAGCCATAGGAATATTGGTTACCTTAGAAAGGAATGGAACTGTACGGCTGGCACGTGGATTGACTTCAATAACGTAGACTTTTTCATCCTTGATGACAAACTGGATGTTCATCATTCCAAGGCAGTTAAGACCGATTGCTAGGCGTTTAGTATAGTCTGCGATTGTTTCTTGCACCTTTTGAGACAAGGTTTGTGGTGGATAAACGGCCATTGAGTCACCTGAGTGGACACCGGCACGTTCGATATGTTCCATGATGCCAGGAATAAGGACATTTTCTCCGTCTGAAATAGCATCAACTTCACACTCTTGCCCAACGATGTAAGAGTCAACAAGAACTGGGTGATCTGGGCTAGCCTTAACAGCAGTTCGCATGTAAGAACGAAGGTCTTCTTCGTTTTCGACGATTTCCATAGCACGTCCACCCAAGACATAAGATGGACGAACAAGGACTGGGAAACCAATCTTGCGAGCTGCAAGAACAGCTTCTTCTTCATTGGTAGCCGTTTGACCAGGTGGCTGTGGAATATCCAAGTCTTTCAGAGCTTGCTCAAAGAGGTCACGGTCTTCGGCACGATCTAAGTCAGCAACTTGTGTACCAAGGATGGTCACACCTGCTTTGGCTAATGGTTCAGCAAGGTTAATGGCTGTTTGACCACCAAACTGAACGATTACCCCTTTTGGTTGCTCTAAGTCGATAACATTCATAACGTCTTCGAATGTCAATGGTTCAAAGTAGAGCTTGTCAGACACAGAGAAGTCTGTTGAAACTGTCTCTGGGTTTGAATTCATGATAATAGCTTCATAACCAGCAGCCTGGATAGCCTTAACCGAGTGAACAGTTGCGTAGTCAAATTCAACCCCTTGACCGATACGGATTGGACCTGAACCTAGAACTAGGACGGATTCCTTATCAGACTTGATAGATTCATTTTCCCATCCATAGGTTGAATAGAAGTATGGTGTTTCAGAGTCGAACTCTGCCGCACAGGTATCAACCATCTTGTAAACTGGGACAATCTTATTTTCCAAACGAAGTTGGCGAACTTGGTCTGCTGTCGTTTTCCATAATTCCGCAATCTTACGGTCTGAGAAACCATTGAGTTTGGCTGTTTTCAAAACTTCTAGATCTTGTGGATGGGCACCCAACTCCTGCTCGATTTCAAAGATATGCAAGAGTTTATCAAGGTAAAAGATATCAATTTTTGTAAGCTCAGCGATTTCCTCTGGTGTGTAACCACGGCGAATAGCTTCTGACACATAGAAGAGACGGTCATCTTGGGCTTTCACAACCTTTTCAATCAAGGCATCATCAGAAACTGCTGCAAGTTCCGGCATTTCATTGTGATGAACGCCAATTTCAAGTGAACGACAAGCTTTGAGAAGTGACTCCTCGATGTTACGACCAATCGCCATAACTTCTCCAGTTGCCTTCATTTGGGTACCAAGACGACGTTCACCCTTTTCAAACTTGTCAAATGGGAAACGTGGAATCTTGGCAACGACGTAGTCAAGGGCTGGCTCAAACATGGCGTAGGTTGAACCTGTGACTGGGTTGATAACCTCATCCAAGGTCAAACCAACGGCAATCTTAGCAGCTAACTTAGCAATCGGATAACCTGTCGCCTTAGAAGCAAGGGCTGAAGAACGCGATACACGTGGGTTTACTTCGATGACATAGTACTTGAAGCTGTGTGGATCAAGAGCTAGCTGAACGTTACATCCACCTTCAATTTTGAGGGCACGAATGATGCTCAAGCTCGCATCACGTAGCATTTGGTTTTCATAGTCGGACATGGTTTGCGCAGGGGCAAATACAATAGAATCTCCTGTGTGAATCCCAACTGGGTCAAAGTTTTCCATGTTACAAACAACCAAAGCATTGTCAGCTGAGTCACGCATCACTTCGTACTCAATTTCCTTGAAACCTGCGATTGAACGTTCAATCAAACATTGGGTAACAGGTGACAATTTCAACCCATTTTCAGCAATTTCACGCAATTCTTCCTCATTGGCACACATACCACCACCAGTACCACCTAGGGTAAAGGCTGGACGGACAATGACTGGGTAACCAATTGTCGCTGCAAAAGCAACTGCTTCTTCTACTGTGTTGACAATTTCAGACTCTGGAATTGGTTGGTTCAATTCTTCCATCAATTGTTTAAAGAGGTCACGATCCTCAGCTTGGTCAATGGCAGATAATTTAGTTCCCAGAAGTTCGACACCGAGCTCATCAAGAATACCGTTTTTAGACAATTCCATGGCCATATTGAGCCCTGTTTGACCACCAAGCGTTGGCAGTAAGGCATCTGGACGTTCCTTACGAAGAATACGTGTCACAAACTCAAGTGTAATTGGTTCGATGTAAACTTTGTCCGCAATCTCCTTGTCCGTCATGATGGTTGCAGGGTTTGAGTTAACCAAGACAACCTCATAACCTTCCTCTTTCAACGACAAGCAAGCCTGGGTCCCCGCGTAGTCAAACTCAGCAGCCTGACCAATAATAATCGGACCAGAACCAATCACCATAATTTTTTGAATATCAGTACGTTTAGGCATTTATAAGATATTAAGGGCGTCAAGCGGACAAAGCTAAAATAGGAGTTATGACGAAGAACTGTCAGTTCTAGGAATAACTATCTTTTTAGCACAGTCCGTAGCCCGTATTCAGTTTAGCAAATACGGACCACCCTTCTCCTTTCTATTCGTCGCCTCACAGAGCGACATTAAATAAGATACAAAGGACGAATAGAAAGCGATTGAACTTTAGGAAACCAAGGAAGGATTGACAATCCAAGTTGGTTTCTCTAAATTCCGAGCTTTCCGTCCGTGTTCAGTTACATAAATTCTCCGACGAGCTTTTACTCGTTCTTAGTTTGATTGTTTAAAAGCTTCCATCATCTCGATAAACTCGTCAAATAGGTAGCTTGCATCGTGTGGACCAGGGGCTGCGTCTGGGTGGTATTGAACAGAGAAAGCAGGTTGGTATCTGTGACGCACACCTTCCACTGACTTGTCATTGATTTCTTCGTGGGTGATAATCAAGTGTTCTGGCAAATCCTCACGGCTGACTGCATAACCGTGGTTCTGGCTAGTAAAGTCTACACGGCCTGTAGCAATCTCACGTACAGCGTGGTTAAATCCACGGTGACCAAATTTCATCTTGTAAGTCTTAGCACCATTTGCCATGGCAAAGAGTTGGTGACCCATACAAATACCGAAGATTGGAATTTTTCCTTGCACACCACGAATCATGTCCAGTGCTTGGGGAACATCTTCTGGATTACCAGGACCATTTGACAACATAACTCCGTCAGGATTAAGGTGAAGAATTTCTTCCGCCGTTGTTGAATACGGAACAACCGTCACGTTACAATTACGCTTAGAAAGTTCTCGTAGGATTGAGTGCTTGAGACCAAAATCCACTAGCACCACACTCAAACCAACTCCTGGAGCTGGATAGGAAGTTTTAGTAGAAACCTGCTTGATATTATCTGTCGGCAAGACTGTTGCTTGAAGCTGGTCCGTCACATGGTCCATACTGTCCCCAACATGGGTCAAGGTTGCACGCATGGTACCATGCTTACGGATAATCTTGGTAAGAGCACGGGTATCAATCCCTGAAATACCCGGAATTTTCTTGGCTTTCAAAAATTCATCCAAGGTCATTTGGTTTCGCCAGTTGCTTGCTCTACGTGCTTCTTCGAAAACAACGACTCCCTTACAAGTTGGAATAATGGATTCGTAGTCATCACGGTTAATGCCATAATTTCCCACCAAAGGATAGGTAAAGGTCAAGATTTGTCCATTATAAGACTGGTCTGTAATGGATTCTTGGTAGCCGGTCATCCCTGTATTAAAGACGATTTCGCCTGTTACATCAATATCTGCTCCGAAGGCCTTGCCTTCAAAAACTGTGCCATCTTCTAATACTAGAAGTCTTTTTGTCATATTCTCACCTCTCGTGGACGCTCACTGGCGTCTTTTAACGTCTTGTGTTTTAGTTGGCGTTTCTACTCGCCAGTACGGATTCTAAGATTGCCATTCTGACAAAGACACCATTGGTCATTTGTTGGACAATCCGTGATTTTGGTGCTTCAACCAAGTGATCTGCGATTTCTACATCACGATTGACTGGAGCTGGGTGCATAAGAATTGCTGTTTCTTTCAAGCGATCATAACGTTCTTGAGTCAAGCCATGTTGCGCATGATAGTCTTCTTTTGAAAAGACAGCTCCACTATCATGACGTTCATGTTGCACACGGAGAAACATCATGACATCCACCTGATCAATGATTTCATCAATGGTTACAAACTGTCCATAGTCTGCAAACTCTTGACTTCTCCATTCCTCAGGTCCTGCAAAGAACAGTTCAGCTCCCAAGCGTTTCAAAATCTGCATATTGGATTTGGCAACGCGTGAGTGGTCCAAGTCACCTGCAATAGCAACCTTGAGACCCTCAAAGTGACCAAATTCCTCATAAATAGTCATCAAATCAAGCAAGCTCTGGCTAGGATGTTGACCCGAACCATCTCCACCATTGATAATGGAAGTCGTAATCGTCGGACTCGCAATCAATTCTCTGTAGTAGTCAACCTCTGGGTGGCGAATAACACAGACATCCACTCCTAAGGCAGACAGAGTCAGGATGGTATCATAAAGTGTCTCACCCTTATTGACCGAGCTGGTCTTCACATCAAAGTCAAGTCGTTCAAGCCCCAGTTTAATCTCTGCCACTTCAAAGGACTTATGCGTCCGTGTAGAATCCTCAAAGAAAAGATTGGAAACAATCGGATGGTCTTCATAAGGAAGCTGGGCTCCGTTTTTAAACTCTATTCCACGCTTGATCAATTTCATAACTTGATCAACAGTGAGGTCTTCCATGGACACCACATGGTTCAATGCTTGTTGATTTTCTGACATGGCTACTCCTTTAGCTTTCTAAGCTTCTTCAGTAATCAGAACTCTGTCTTGGCCATCAAGTTCTGCCATCTCTACGATGATTTCTTCAGAACGACTGGTTGGGATATTTTTCCCAACGTAATCTGGACGAATTGGCAATTCTCTATGTCCACGATCTACTAGAACCGCTAAACTCACGCGCGCAGGACGACCATGACCTACAATATTATCAATAGCAGCTCGGATGGTACGGCCTGTATAGAGCACATCATCCACCAAGATAACTTCGCGGTCTGTCACATCAACAGAAACCAAAGAAGTATCTTCTCCACTTTTAACATCGTCACGGAAGGGTTTTGTATCCAATTCTACAACAGGAACTGAAAGGTTTTCTAGCTGCTCCAAACGTTCTTGAATACGGTGGGCGATAAAGACACCACGAGTTTTAATACCAGCCAAGACGATTTTATTCAAATCTTTGTTACGTTCGATAATCTCATAAGTAATACGCGTAATCGCTCGTTTGACGGTCAATTCGTCTACAACTTCTTTTGTCTTCATGACAAACCTCCAAAAAGAAAAGTCTCCTTAAACAAGGAGACTTGAAATGTATAGCTAAGCGAGCCTTACTGCAAACAGTATAGACTTCACCCTTCTACTTTATCGCGCTCCTTGCCTGCCTCACGGGACAGGTTTAAAGGAATATTTAGTTATCAATTACTATAGCACAAAGCAAGCCTAAAATCAAGCAAAAACTTTTGATACCCATCTTATAAATTGCTAAAATCATATAATTGTGGGTACTGGTCACACTCTGGATTTTTAGGATGGCAAATGGCTCTTCCAAAATAAATCATGGCCTGATGGGCTGCCAACCACCGCTCCGGTGGCAAGATATCCATGACCCGCTTTTCCACCTCAAGCGGTGTTGCTGATTTTTTGACGATATCGTGGTGTTTGCAAATACGCTCCACATGTGTATCGACTGCAAAGGCTGGGATCCCAAAGCCCACACTCATGACAACATTGGCTGTCTTGCGACCAACACCTGCTAGACTTTCCAATTCTTCACGTGTCTGAGGGACTTGACCATCAAAATCGTCTAGTAGTTGTTGAGCACATTTTTTAAGGAATTTAGCTTTATTCCGATACAGTCCCAAGCGAGAAATGTGTGAAGCAATCTCACTCTCAGTCGCTACAGACATGGCTTGAGGCGTTGGGAAGGCAGCAAAGAGACCTGGTGTGGCCTTATTTACCGCTGCATCCGTCGTCTGGGCTGACAACATGACCGCAACCAGGAGTTCAAAATGATTGGTAAAATCAAGACTGGGCTTGGCATCTGGGAAGAGGGCAATGATTTCTTCAAGCACCTTTCGTGCGCGTTTTTTTGACAAGACCATTATTCGTCTCCATCAAATAGTCCTTGTAAGCCAGCAAAAGGACTGTTTTCTTCTTTCTTAACTGCTTGTTGAGCTTGGTATTCTTCCTCAGTCATGATTTGCCAGTCATTTCCAGAAACAAATCCTTGACCAGCCTCTTCTTCAGCTGTCAAGACCTTAATAGGAATGTTGAGCAAGATATTATCTGATACACTCTCAGCAAGGTCAAGTTCTCCATTTTCGATAGGCAAGACCAAATCATCATCTAGAACCTCTTGATCTAACTGGTTGGTTGCGCCTTCCATGAAAACTTCTGTGACTGGATAAGATTCAGCTAATTCAACTGGCTCCATACTGCGACTTGAAGCAAGAACAATGGTGTAAGATAACTGATAATCTAAGAAATACATACGATCTTCGTATTGTACTTTCCCAACTGCAAGGATATCTTTCACATCTAAAATTTCTTGATTACGTGCACGCAAGTCTGCGACTAGGTCTAAACTTTGTTCAAAGTGCAAGCCTTCAGATTGCTTGCGGATCTCTTGAATATTTAATTTCATACTTCCTCCATAAAGATTTACTCTCTTGATTATACCATGAAAAGGCTACAAATCAGCCCACCAAACTTTGTAATTAAAATTGAATTTTTTAATATGTTTATTACTATATTTTTTGGTACTATACTAAAGGAGGATGCTCACATAGAAGACAAATTTTGAGAGTTTATAGCTTGAAATTCCCAGTTTTCTGTTGACAAAATTTCCTTAAAGGTATAGGATAAGGGTACTAATACTCGGAGGTAAGGGAGACATGAACAACTAAGTCTATCAAATAAAGAAACTTTATTTAGTAGATCTTGTTTTTGTCTCTTTTTGTGTGCTCTTTTATGCTCTTTTTCTGGCATGTTAATAGAGTTTTTTTGACATAGAATTTGGGCTCTACTAGGTAAAGTAGAGCTTTTTGTTATGCACTATCGACATTCTAGAAAGGGCAATCATATGATAAAAATTAATCACCTGACCATCACTCAAAACAAAGATTTACGGGACCTTGTATCAGACTTAAACATGATTATCCAAGACGGGGAAAAGGTAGCTATTATTGGTGAAGAAGGAAATGGCAAATCAACCTTGCTTAAAACTTTAATGGAGGAAGATTTACCTGATTTCACTATAAAAGGAGAGATCCAGTCTTACCATCAGTCTCTGGCCTACATTCCTCAAAAACTCCCTGAGGAGCTGAAAAAGAAAACTCTACACGACTACTTCTTTTTAGATACTATTGATTTAGACTACAGTGTCCTCTATCGTTTAGCTGAGGAGTTGCATTTTGATAGCGACCGTTTTGCTAGCGACCAAGAAATTGGCAGTCTATCCGGAGGTGAATCTTTGAAAATTCAGCTCATCCATGAGTTAGCTAAACCCTTTGAGATTCTATTTTTAGATGAACCTTCAAATGACCTAGACCTTGAGACGGTTGATTGGCTAAAAGGTCAGATTAAAAAGATTAGACAAACTGTTATTTTCATTTCCCATGATGAAGACTTTCTTTCTGAAACGGCTGATACTATTGTCCACTTGCGACTGGTCAAGCACCGTAAAGAAGCGGAAACACTAGTCGAGCATTTGGACTATGATCGCTACAGTGAGCAAAGAAAGGTTCATTTTGCCAGACAAAGCCAGCAAGCAGCCAACGACAAAAGAACCTATGACAAAACCATGGAAAAACATCGCCGAGTCAAGCAAAATGTAGAAACTGCCCTTCGGGCTACCAAAGACAGTACTGCAGGTCGCCTATTGGCTAAAAAGATGAAAACTGTCCTCTCACAAGAAAAACGCTACGAAAGGGCAGCTCAATCCATGACCCAAAAGCCACTTGAAGAGGAACAAATCCAACTTTTCTTTTCAGACATCCAACCATTACCAGCTTCTAAAACATTAATCCAACTGGAAAAGGAAAATTTGTCCATTGGCCAGCGCATTTTAGCTCAGGAGTTACAACTAACGGTCCGTGGCCAAGATAAAATCGGTATCATCGGGCCAAATGGTGTTGGGAAATCAACTCTGTTAGCCAAGTTGCAGCAACTACTAAGCGCCAAAAGAGAAATTTCACTTGGTTATATGCCACAAGATTACCATGAAAAACTGCAATTGGAGATGTCCCCAGTAGCCTATCTCAGCAAAACTGGGGAAAAAGAAGAACTACAGAAAATCCAATCCCACCTAGCCAGTCTCAATTTCAGCTATCCAGAGATGAAGCATCAAATTCGCTCCTTATCAGGCGGGCAACAGGGCAAACTCCTTCTTTTGGATTTAGTGCTGCGCAAACCAAACTTTCTCCTTCTGGATGAACCCACACGAAACTTTTCTCCAACTTCTCAACCCCAAATCAGAAAACTTTTTGCCACTTATCCAGGCGGTCTCGTCACTGTTTCGCATGACAGACGTTTCTTAAAAGAGGTCTGTACGACCATCTATCGTTTAACAAAACACGGTTTAGAGGTCGTTGATCTACAAGATATATAAATCTTGAACATAGCAAAAATCCAGAGACGACCTCTGGATTCTTTTTACATATGTTTCAAACGTTCAATCCGTTCTGAGATAGGCGGATGGGTATAAAAGAGTTTTTGGAACCCTCCACCTTTCTTGGGATCATTGATATAAAGTGCGCTGCTGGCAGCATCAACGTGGTGATGCATCGGCTCGCTATTGTCCAGCTTACGTAGAGCATTAATCATCCCTTGAGGATTGCGCGTCAACTCGACACTGGAAGCATCAGCTAGGAATTCCCTCTGACGAGAAATAGCTAGTTGCACCAAGGTTGCAGCAAGAGGGGCCAGTACAATGGCTAGTAGAGAAACCACTAGCATAATGATTTCTAAGCCATTTCCATCTCGGTCATCGTCACTTCGTCTGCGACCTGCGCCACCCCACCACATCATACGACCTGCCATACTAGAAAGCATAGTGATAGCACTAGCAAGGGCAACAGCAATAGTCGAAATACGGATATCGTAATTACGAATATGACTAACTTCATGCCCCATAACAGCTTCTAGTTCTTCACGATTCATGATAGCAAGGAGACCTGACGTCGCAGCAACTGCCGCATTTTGAGGATTAGAACCTGTCGCAAAGGCATTTAAAGAAGAATCCTCAATGATGAAAACACGTGGCATGGGAATCTGAGCCACCATAGCCATATCTTCCACTACATGGTAAAGGCCTGGTGCCATTTGCTCATCAACTTCACGTGCCCCATTCATAGACATAACAATCTCAGTCGATTGAAAAATCATGGACAAGGCATAGATAAAGCCGATAATCAGTGCAATAACCAAACTGCCAAGCCCAGACCTCATAAAGAGGTAACCAACCGCATAGCCAACCAGAGCTAAGAGTAGGAAAAATACCAGCAACAAAATCCAGGTTTTTCGTTTATTGCTTGCAATTTGATCAAACAACATCTTAGTCACCTAAACCGCTAAAATCAACTTTAGGAACTGCCTTTTCCTCTTCTGGTGTTTGAAGGAAATCCGCTGCTTTAAATCCAAACATTCCAGCGATAATATTGCTTGGGAAGGTTTCTAATTTTACATTGTAGTTGCTGACAACACTGTTGTAGAGTTGACGAGAGTATGAAATTTTATTTTCTGTATTGGTCAATTCCTCTTGCAATTTAACAAAGTTGGCACTAGCTTTCAAATCTGGATAGCTTTCTGCAACTGCAAAAATACCTGAAACTTGACGAGTGAGGGCATCACTAGCTTTCATAGCTTCTGCTGGTGAAGTCGCTGCTGCCACTTGGTTACGCAGTTCTGCCACCTTTTCAAGGGTAGAACCTTCATATTTTGCATAACCTTTTACAGTTTCAATCAAGTTTGGCAAGAGGTCATTTCGACGTTTCAACTGAACATCAATTTGGCTCCAGGCCTCCTTTGTTTGCATACGATTTTTAACCAAACCGTTATAGCTAACAATCACAAAAATAACAATCAGAGCTAAAACTCCTAGAATAATCCAAGTCATGATATAAGTCCTTTCTGCTTTTAGATTAGTACCAGTATATCAAATTTTTAATGATTGTGGTAAAATAAGATGATACTAAAGAAGGAAATAACTATGAAACCAGAAACATTTTACAACTTGCTTGCCGAGCAAAATCTTCCGCTTTCGGACCAGCAAAAAAAACAATTTGAACGTTATTTTGAACTCTTGGTCGAGTGGAATGAGAAGATTAATTTGACAGCTATTACAGATAAGGAAGAAGTTTATCTCAAACATTTTTATGATTCGATTGCACCTATTCTGCAAGGCTTGATTCCCAATGAAACTATCAAACTGCTTGATATCGGAGCTGGGGCAGGATTTCCAAGTCTACCAATGAAAATTCTCTATCCTCAGTTAGATGTGACCATCATTGATTCACTTAACAAACGCATTAACTTTCTCCAATTGTTGTCTCAAGAACTGGATTTGGACGGTGTTCATTTCTACCATGGACGTGCAGAAGACTTTGCCCAAGACAAGAACTTCCGTGCTCAATATGATTTTGTAACAGCTCGTGCGGTTGCCCGTATGCAGGTCTTGTCTGAATTGACCATCCCTTACCTTAAAGTTGGGGGCAAACTATTGGCACTCAAGGCCAGTAATGCGCCTGAGGAATTGTTAGAAGCTAAGAATGCCCTCAATCTCCTTTTTAGTAAGGTCGAAGACAATCTCAGCTACGCCCTACCAAATGGAGATCCGCGTTACATCACGGTGGTAGAAAAGAAAAAAGAAACACCAAATAAATATCCACGTAAAGCTGGCATGCCAAATAAACGCCCGCTTTAATCTTTTTAGTAAAAAAATATTTACAAAGTTTGTAATTTTTGCTATACTATCACAAGCAAAGGTTTTTAATGTCATCCCGTGAGGTGACGAAGACGCAGAAATATTTGAAACTCTTTAAAATCTAAATTTTAAAGAAGTTTTACTCTGAGGGCCTATTGCTGTAAAATAATGGGCTCTTTTTTGATGCCCAAAAGTGAGGTTTATATGAAACAAGAATCAACTGTTGATTTGTTACTAGACGTTGACCAACGTCCTTCAGCTGGAAAAGGAATTCTCCTTAGTTTCCAACACGTTTTCGCCATGTTTGGTGCGACCATCTTGGTACCATTGATTTTGGGAATGCCTGTATCTGTTGCCCTTTTTGCTTCAGGTGTTGGAACACTCATCTACATGATCGCAACTGGTTTTAGAGTTCCAGTTTATCTAGGTTCTTCATTTGCCTTTATCACAGCTATGTCACTGGCTATGAAAGAAATGGGTGGGGATGTATCCGCTGCTCAAACAGGGGTTATCTTGACTGGTTTGGTCTACGTCCTTGTTGCTGCTGGTGTTCGTTTTGCAGGTACAAAATGGATTGATAAACTCTTACCACCAATCATTATTGGTCCTATGATTATCGTTATCGGTCTTGGACTTGCAGGCTCAGCAGTTACTAACGCTGGACTTGTAGCGGACGGAAATTGGAAAAATGCTCTTGTAGCGGTTGTTACTTTCCTAATTGCTGCCTTTATCAATACAAAAGGAAAAGGCTTCCTACGAATCATTCCTTTCCTCTTTGCCATTATCGGTGGTTACCTCTTCGCTCTGGCTCTTGGACTAGTTGACTTTACACCAGTTCTTAAAGCTGACTGGTTCGAAATTCCTGGTTTCTACTTGCCATTTAGCACAGGTGGTGCCTTTAAAGAGTACAATCTTTACTTTGGTCCAGAAACGATTGCCATCTTGCCAATCGCTATCGTAACAATTTCTGAACATATCGGTGACCATACTGTCTTGGGTCAAATCTGTGGCCGTCAATTCTTGAAAGAACCAGGTCTTCACCGTACTCTTCTTGGTGACGGTATCGCAACTTCTGTTTCTGCCTTCCTTGGTGGACCAGCTAATACAACTTATGGAGAAAATACAGGGGTTATCGGTATGACTCGTATCGCTTCTGTCTCTGTTATCCGTAACGCTGCCTTCATCGCAATTGCCCTTAGCTTCCTTGGTAAATTCACTGCCTTGATTTCAACTATTCCAAACGCTGTACTTGGTGGTATGTCAATCCTTCTCTATGGAGTTATCGCCAGCAACGGTTTGAAGGTCTTGATTAAAGAACGTGTTGATTTCGCTCAAATGCGTAATCTCATCATCGCTAGTGCTATGTTGGTACTTGGACTTGGTGGAGCTATCCTCAAACTTGGCCCAGTTACCCTTTCAGGTACTGCCCTTTCAGCCATGACAGGAATCATCTTGAACTTGATTTTACCATACGAAAATAAAGACTAATAGTCTAAATACACCTAATCCACTCAGACGCCTGAGTGGATTTTTTAATGTTAAAATAAAAAATTCTTTCTAAAAAAGGAAAGCCCTGCGGCCTTCCTTTGTCTTACTTACGTTTCTTCTTCGCTTTTTTCATTTTATTCGCCATGCGTTTCATGGACTGTTTCATGGCAAATTCACCGATTTTACCTTTTAGTCCACCACCAAACATCTGGCTCATATCTGGCATTCCTGCTCCTCCGAGAGCTGACAAGTCAGGCATACCACCTTGTCCCATCATTCCTTCAAGGGCAGACATATCCATTCCTCCCATATTTGGCATATTTTTAGGAAGGTTGTTTGGATTGATTCCCATCTGCTTCATCATCTTGTTCATATCACCAGACATAACACCCTGCATGAGCTGTTTAGCTTGGTTAAAGTCTTTGATGAATTTATTGACTTCGACAAAGGTATTTCCAGAACCTGCAGCGATACGACGACGACGGCTTGGATTTAACAAATCTGGATTTTCACGCTCTTCAGGTGTCATCGAAGACACAATGGCACGTTTACGCGCGATCTGACGCTCATCCACCTTCATGTTTTGAAGGGCTGGATTGTTGGCCATACCTGGAATCATCTTGAGCAAGTCTTCCATTGGCCCCATGTTTTGCACCTGATCCAACTGATCGATGAAATCATTGAAATCAAAGGTGTTTTCACGCATCTTCTCAGCCATTTCAAGGGCTTTTTGCTCATCGTATTCCTGAGAAGCTTTCTCAATCAGAGTGAGCATATCCCCCATGCCAAGGATACGGCTAGACATACGGTCTGGGTGGAAGGTTTCGATGTCCGTAATCTTTTCACCTGTACCAGTGAACTTGATTGGTTTTCCAGTAATGTGACGAACAGACAGAGCCGCACCACCACGAGTATCCCCATCAATCTTAGTAAGGATCACCCCAGTGACTTCTAACTGAGCATTGAACTCACGCGCAACATTGGCCGCTTCCTGACCAATCATGGCATCAACGACAAGCAGGATTTCATTTGGCTGAGCCAAGGCTTTCACGTCACGAAGCTCATTCATCAAAAGCTCATCAATTTGCAATCGACCTGCCGTATCAATCAAGACATAGTCGTTGTGATTGGCTTGGGCTTGTTCCAAACCTTGACGTACAATCTCCACAGCTGGAACTTCTGTTCCTAGAGCAAAAACTGGTACATCAATCTGTTGTCCCAAGGTTTTAAGCTGGTCAATGGCAGCAGGACGATAAATATCCGCTGCAATCATTAAAGGACGAGCATTTTCTTCTTTCTTGAGTTTGTTGGCGAGTTTACCAGCAAAGGTTGTTTTACCAGCCCCCTGCAAACCAACCATCATGATGATTGTAGGAATCTTAGGAGACTTGATAATCTCAGCCGTATCAGAACCTAAAACAGCTGTCAGTTCCTCATCAACGATCTTGATAATCTGTTGCGCTGGATTAAGGGTATCAATGACCTCGTGTCCGACTGCACGCTCACGAACTTTCTTGATAAAGTCCTTTACAACAGGCAAGGCAACGTCGGCCTCAAGCAAGGCCAAGCGAATCTCTTTGGTTGCCTCTTGAACATCAGCTTCAGAGATTTTTCCTTTTTTACGTAGATTTTTAAAGACGTTCTGTAAACGTTCTGTTAAACTTTCAAATGCCATGTTTCTTCCTCTTATTCTCTATTATCAATGCTTGTTAAAATTTCTATCTGCTCCTGCAGAAAGTCATCCTTGGGATAGCGCTCCAAAATCTGGTCAAAAATTTGACTGCGAACAATGTAGTCCGAGTACATGTGCAATTTCATCTCATAATCTTCCAGAATCTTTTCTGTCCGTTTGATATTGTCATAGACAGCCTGACGACTGACACCAAACTCCTCGGCAATCTCAGCAAGGCTGTAATCATCAGCGTAGTAGAGCTCTATATAATTCATTTGCTTATCTGTCAACAGCGCTGCATAAAATTCAAAGAGCGCATTCATACGATTGGTTTTTTCGATTTCCATAACTTTTATTATACCAAAAAATAGCCTAATCTACCATACTAGAAAGCCAATCCGAGAAGATAGCAAGCTAAATTTGAAAAAGACAAGAGACTAGCCCCAAGTAATTTCCAGTTGATAGCTGGCAAAGGGATGTCCCTCTTGATTTTGTAGTTGATAATCTAAATAGATCTTTTGTCCATCCACTTGATAACGATTCGTTTGGATAATAAACTCCTGCATACCCATAGGTGTGGGGATATAGGCTAAACTATCACTATCCTTTAGAAAGCGCATAATTGTCTTGGGATTGGAAAAACGAGTCATCACCAGTTCTTGAGCATGAAATTTAATCACTACTTTTTCCTTTTCTTCATTGTAGAAAAGCAAATAGCGATAATCTCCCTTTTCATGCACTTCCACGTCATAAAGCTGGTCAATCACTTCCAACTGCTCATCAAACTGAATCCTATTTCGCATCCGAATCTTCACATCAAGCCCTCTTTCTTCTCTCTTGTCCTACTATTTTACCAAAAACTCTAGCTTTTTGCTATAATGGTCATATGAACGAAAAAGTATTCCGTGACCCAGTTCACAACTACATCCATGTCAATAATCAAATCATCTATGACTTGATTAATACAAAAGAATTTCAACGTTTGCGTCGTATTAAGCAACTGGGAACTTCCAGTTATACCTTCCACGGTGGAGAACATAGTCGCTTCTCTCACTGTCTAGGAGTCTATGAAATTGCACGACGTATCACGGAGATTTTTGAAGAAAAATATCCTGAAGAATGGAACCCTGCTGAGTCTCTCTTGACCATGACCTCTGCGCTCCTTCATGACCTCGGGCATGGTGCCTACTCCCATACTTTTGAACATCTCTTTGATACAGACCATGAAGCTATTACTCAAGAGATTATCCAAAGTCCTGGGACGGAAATTCACCAAGTCCTGCTACAAGTAGCGCCAGATTTTCCAGGAAAGGTGGCCAGTGTCATTGACCACACCTATTCTAACAAGCAGGTCGTGCAGCTCATTTCCAGTCAGATTGATGCAGACCGCATGGACTATCTCTTGCGCGACTCCTACTTTACAGGAGCATCTTATGGGGAATTTGACCTGACTCGCATTCTCCGAGTCATTCGTCCTATCGAAAATGGGATTGCCTTTCAGCGCAATGGCATGCATGCTATCGAGGACTATGTCCTCAGTCGTTACCAGATGTATATGCAGGTTTATTTCCACCCCGCAACACGCGCCATGGAAGTTCTCCTACAGAATCTCCTCAAGCGTGCTAAGGAACTCTACCCTGAGGACAAAGACTTCTTTGCACGAACTTCTCCACACCTCCTACCTTTCTTCGAAAAAAATGTGACCTTGTCTGACTATCTGGATCTGGATGATGGTGTGATGAATACTTACTTCCAGCTTTGGATGACCAGTCCTGACAAGATTCTTGCAGATTTATCGCAACGCTTTGTCAACCGCAAGGTCTTTAAATCCATTACCTTTTCACAAGAGGACCAAGACCAACTCGCTAGCATGAGAAAATTGGTTGAGGACATCGGCTTTGATCCCGACTACTACACAGCCATCCATAAGAACTTTGACCTTCCTTATGATATCTATCGTCCCGAATCTGAAAATCCACGGACACAGATTGAGATTTTACAAAAAAATGGAGAACTAGCTGAACTCTCTAGCCTTTCTCCTATCGTCAAATCCCTTGCTGGCAGTCGACACGGAGATAATCGCTTTTATTTTCCAAAAGAAATGTTGGACCAAAACAGCATCTTCGCAAGCATTACCCAGCAATTTTTACACTTGATTGAGAACGATCATTTTACCCCAAATAAAAACTAGAAGAGGAATTTTATGAGTATTAAACTAATCGCCGTCGATATTGACGGAACCCTAGTCAACAGCCAAAAGGAAATCACTCCTGAAGTCTTTTCTGCCATTCAAGATGCCAAAAAAGCTGGTGTCAAAGTCGTGATTGCAACTGGCCGCCCTATCGCAGGTGTTGCCAAACTTCTGGACGACTTGCAGTTGAGAGACGAGGGTGACTATGTGGTGACCTTCAACGGTGCCCTTGTCCAAGAAACTGCTACTGGCCATGAGATTATCAGCGAATCCTTAACCTATGAAGATTATCTAGATATGGAATTCCTCAGTCGCAAGCTCGGTGTCCACATGCATGCCATTACCAAGGACGGTATCTACACTGCCAATCGTAATATCGGAAAATACACAGTTCACGAATCAACCCTCGTCAGCATGCCTATCTTCTACCGCACACCTGAAGAAATGGCTGGCAAGGAAATTGTCAAATGTATGTTCATCGATGAACCAGATATTCTCGATGCTGCTATTGAAAAAATTCCTGCCGAATTTTACGAACGCTACTCCATCAACAAATCCGCTCCTTTCTACCTTGAACTCCTTAAAAAGAATGTAGATAAGGGTTCAGCTATTACTCACTTAGCTGAAAAACTAGGATTGACCAAAGATGAAACTATGGCTATTGGTGACGAAGAAAATGACCGTGCCATGCTTGAAGTCGTTGGCAACCCAGTTGTCATGGAAAATGGAAATCCAGAAATCAAAAAAATCGCCAAATACATCACCAAAACAAATGATGAATCCGGCGTAGCCCATGCCATCCGCACATGGGTACTGTAAAAGAGAAATAGACGAAAACCGCTCAGCTGAGCGGTTTTTGATATCTAATTACTGCCCCCTGCTGGAATCGAACCAGCAACTACTCCTTAGGAGGGAGTTGTTATATCCATTGAACTAAGGGAGCTAGATAAAAACTCTGCTGAAAAAGCAGAGTTTTTTAGTCGAATTAACGACGGATTTCTTTGATACGAGCTGCTTTACCTTGAAGAGCACGCAAGTAGTACAATTTCGCACGACGTACTTTACCGTAACGAACAACTTCGATTTTTTCAACACGTGGAGTGTGGATTGGGAAGATACGCTCAACACCTACACCGTTAGAGATTTTACGAACTGTGTAGTTTTCTGAGATACCAGCACCTTTACGTGCGATAACAACACCTTCAAAAATCTGGATACGTTCACGGTTACCTTCGACAACTTTCGCGTGTACACGAACAGTGTCACCAGGACGGAATGATGGGATATCTGTACGAAGTTGACCTTCAGTCAAGCTTTGGATTAATGGATTCATTTTATTCTCCTATCTTTGTCAATCTTGAGGAACCTTCCTCAGCGGATAAACTGTATTTTTGTGCGTCCATTACACACAAGATACAGTTTACCAAATTTCCACCAAAAAGTAAAGAAATTTATAGCAGAATTCCTAAAAAAATCGCAATCAAACCACCTAGGTAGGTCAAAGCTAAATAAGAATAAAATACCTTCTTATCGCTTAACAACCTTTGGAGTTCGTCATTCAAGGTCGAAAAGGTCGTCAAACCTCCACAAAATCCAGTTGCCAAAATAGCATAGACTTCCTTAGACTCCACATGATTGTAGAATAAGCCAATCAAAAAACAACCTAAAAGATTGGCTATAAGCGTCCCGAGGGGCAATTTAGAAGCTTGATTATAGCGGGAAAAGAAATACCGTACTAAAGCTCCAAAACCACAAGTAATTGCAAGATAAATGATTACCATTTTTTCCTCCCTAGACAGTAAGCCAAAAGCAAACCTCCACCGATGCTCAAAAGCAAATACAGGACTAAACTAAGATAACGCCCTGTATCAAGCAGTTTCACAGCATCAAGCATTAGACTAGAAAAGGTTGTCAAACCTCCACAAAAACCTGTTCCCAGTGCTAAAACCAAGCCCTTACTAGTCCCCTTATAGACCAGATATCCCTTGACAATATAAATCAAGCAGAAAATTCCCAGATAATTAACAAAGAGAGTGCCCCAAGGAAAGTCTGGGCTGGCTGGTAACCAAGTGGAAACTAGATAGCGGACAAGTCCGCCCACCATGGCAGCTAGAAAAATTCCTAGCGGATAAAATTGTTCTTTTTTCATTTGATATTCTTATCCTGATAATCACGCGAACGTTTGAGTATGTCAGAAAAAGTCGCAACAATAGTCTCCTGATAGCGCCTATCCTCTACACGACTTCTAACCTTTTCAAAAATAACCTCTTCTCTCTTAGTATCTAAAATCGGTTTACCTGAAGCTTTCTTATAGGCAACTACACCCTCAACCAAATGCATTCGTTCTTCTAACAGTTTGACAATTTGGTCATCGATTTGATCAATTTCTTGGCGAATAATATCTAAATCCATACAGTCTCCTCCTTTATTTGAATTATTTTATCAAAAAGCCACCAAATAGGCTAGTAAAATCCCAACTCTCGATAAGAAAAATGCACTGATTGATTACATCAGCGCACTTTTATACTTATCCTACTTTTGCAGCTAATTCTTCTGCGAATTGTTCCAAGCGTTCAATATCTTCTTCCTCGGCAGAAAGATCAACTTTAACACACTCTGAACCTTTTTCTGCCCCTGTTGACACAAAGACACGGTCAAAGTCATCGACAGCCTTACAGAATTCATCGTAGAAGGTATCACCTGAACCAACCACTCCGTAGATTTTACCATTCAAATTGAGATCTGCTAGGTCTTCGTAGAAGTCCATCATCTCATCTGGCAATTCTCCATCACCATAAGTATAGGTCGCAACAATAGCGATGTCTGCCTCCAAGAAGTCTGAAGCGTCAACAGTTGTACATTCATCAACATCGACATCCAAGCCCAAGTCACGTAATTTGTCTGCTACAATATCTGCAATTTCTTCGGTATTACCGGTCATACTGGCAAATACAATTTTTGCTAATGCCATATCGTCCTCCTCAATTTATCTTTCTCCATTATATCACATCTTTTTCATTTTAAAAATAAAAATTCTTGTGCTACAATGAAATGAGAAAGAATTGAGGTTATTTATGGACATTTGCCATCAAATTTTAGAAAAAATCAAAGAATACGACACGATTATCATTCACCGTCATATGAAACCAGACCCTGATGCCTTGGGAAGTCAGGTGGGATTGAAAGCCTTGCTAGAACATCATTTCCCAGAAAAAAACATTAAAGCTGTTGGTTTTGATGAACCAACCCTTACTTGGATGGCTGAAATGGATTCTGTTGAAGATAGTGCCTACCAAGGCGCCCTTGTCATCGTCTGTGATACGGCGAATACTGCTCGTATTGATGATAAGCGCTATAGTCAAGGTGATTTTCTCATTAAGATTGACCACCATCCAAATGATGATGTATATGGTGACCTATCTTGGGTGGATACTAGTTCAAGTAGCGCTAGTGAGATGATTACCCTATTTGCTGAAACAACCCAACTGGCCCTGTCAGATAGAGCTGCTGAATTGCTCTTTGCAGGAATCGTTGGTGATACAGGTCGATTCCTCTACCCTTCTACCACTGCACGCACCCTCCGCCTGGCTGCCTCTCTGAGAGAACAGAACTTTGACTTTGCGGCTCTCACTCGCAAAATGGATACTATGAGCTACAAAATTGCTAAACTTCAAGGCTACATCTACGACCATCTGGAAGTGGATGAAAATGGTGCAGCGCGCGTTATCCTGAGTCAAGAAATCTTGAAACAATTCAATGTGACCGATGCTGAAACTGCAGCCATTGTGGGTGCACCTGGACGTATTGACAGTGTGAGTCTCTGGGGAATTTTTGTAGAACAGGCTGATGGCCACTACCGCGTTCGCTTACGCAGTAAAATTCATCCTATCAATGAAATTGCCAAAGAACATGACGGCGGAGGCCATCCTCTAGCAAGTGGTGCCAATTCCTATAGCCTAGAAGAAAACGAAATCATCTACCAAAAATTAAAAAACTTGCTTAAAAACTGATAAAATACTTGCCAAACTTTTCAGAATCTGATAGACTAGTATGGTAACAATCTATGGCTCGCAAAGAGACCATGGCAGAAAGGAAATATTGCAAAATGAAAAAAGATATCCATCCAGAATATCGCCCAGTTGTCTTCATGGACACAACTACTGGTTACCAATTCCTTAGCGGTTCAACAAAACGCTCTAACGAAACAGTTGAGTTCGAAGGCGAAACTTACCCATTGATCCGTGTGGAAATTTCATCAGACTCACACCCATTCTATACTGGACGTCAAAAGTTCACTCAAGCAGATGGACGCGTGGATCGTTTCAACAAAAAATACGGTCTCAAATAATGATAAAAAGAACAGTTTCGACTGTTCTTTTTTGTTTCTTGAAATTAACTGCTATTTTCATGTTCCAGCCTCAAAAAAACTTTGCACTCTCGATAGACACACAATAGTTTCTATAGTATAGAGTTTTTTCTTGCCTAAAAAATATAAAAGATATATACTAGCTATATATCATATAGATTGGAGATATACCATGACGACATCACTTACTAAGCAATACAATTTTAAAATCAATGAGTCATCAATGGAACAAGCTAGAGCTATCATCAAGGAAAAAGGAATGACTATGACGGATGCTATTAGTCTTTTTATCGAGCAGATTGTTCTCGAACAGGATTTGCCAATAAAAACTGCAGAAGATTTACACCGTGAGCGATTGATTCAGGAACTACAAACCCAATCTGAACGCGCCTTAAGAGAATACGAATCCGGACAAGGAACCTCCCTAGACGATATGAGGCTACGATATGGCTTATAAAGTAATTCTATCTACTGAAGTGAGTCAGGCAATTGACAGTATTCATGATTACATTACTACTGTTCTTTTATCACCCCAGTCTGCTAAAAATACTGTGGCCAAAATTTTAGATGGGTTAAAAAGTTTAGAAACCTTTCCTGAAGCTGGCTTTGATGCAGATGAAAAAATCGGACTTAAAATCAATAGTAAGTACCCCACACGAGGAAAAATTATCGGTCAATATATCTTGCTTTACTTTATCGATCATACTCAAAGAACTGTTTTTCTTTCCCACTTATTCCACACAAAAAGCGACTATGTTACCTTGCTACAAAGCAAAAATAACAAAAACTCAAAATCATCATTTTAATGTCCACTGCTCTCTTAATAGCCTTGTGATTATAAAGAATACAGTCTTCATTTTAACTAGAAAATCAAAAAACTTTGCACTCTAGATAGCCACACGATGGTTTCCAGAGTACAAAGTTTTTTAATTTGACAAGATTTAGTCTTCCTTATCTTGATTTTCAGTTCCTTACCAATAAAAAACTAAGCCTAGGACAATCTCCAAAGCTTAGTTTGATGTAGTTTCTTAATTTCCAGCGTAATATTTTTGAATTCCTTTAATAATACCTTCAACTAACTTATCTTGGTATTGTTCACTACGGATTCGTTGGTTTTCTTCTGAATTATCCATATAACCCAACTCTAATAACACAGCAGGTTTCGCAGTTTCACGAAGAACAGCGAAGGTGGCTTGCAAAAGCCCAGCATCTCTAGCTCCTGTCTCGGCCAAGAGAGATGAATGAAGATCTGCGGCCAAACGATTACTTTCACTCATACGGTCTGGATTATTGTGCCAGTACTGGTTAATCTTGCTCGGGTAACCAGCCTCTTCCTTATAAGAATAAGTCTGTATTCCCAGATTCAGCGTTGTGTCATTCCCAGTAGCGTTAAAATGAATACTAATAAAGAAGTCTGCATTCGTCTTATTTACCATACGAGAACGCTCTGTCACAAAGTCAACATCCACATCACTATCTCGAGATGTAAGAACTGTATAGCCCAGTTCCTCTAAACGTTTCCGTAATTTACGAGAGACCTGTAAGTTCAAATCTTTTTCAGCTATTCCATAATAGTAAGCACCCGAATCACGTCCACCATGCCCAGGATCTAGGAAGATAGTTTTACTATAGTGCCCCTTTTCAAATCCTTTTGGAAGTTCTTGAACCCATTTACCATTATCTTTGAAAAAATGGCTGCTTCCATTAATAGTATAAGTTCCAGTTACATAAACGCCATCTTCTTTAAGATAATACCAAGCTTTGTAATCCTGATCATAAATCCATTCTTTGTGAGCCATGTAGCCACCAGATTTTAGATAGTAAGAGCCAATCCATTGCTGTTCAGCATAGTGTCCACCTGACTTGAGATAGAACCAGCTAGAGTAGTTAGGATCGTACACCCATTCTTTATCTGCCATAGCCCCACTGGATTTTAGGTAATAATTTCCCTTCCAAGCATTAGCTATCATGACACCATTTTGATCAAATGCATACCATTTACCATTGATTTGACTCCATTGGTTGGACAGATATTTTCCTGAGCCATTGGCGTAGTACCACTTGTTAGCCATCTGATACCAGCTATTTTCAAGTAAGTAACCATTCTTATCAAATAGGTAGCCCTCATAAAGAGTATCTGTAAATTTGACACCCGTTTGACTATAATAAGTCCACTTCCCGTCTTCTTTTACCCAACCAGTTTGTAGCTTAGACTCAGTAGGAAGAGTTGGCTTTGTCTCCTGCTCACTCGAACTAGGGCTCGGGCTCGTTGGCTGGGCTTGAGAAGCGTTTGCAGAGCCAGTAGTTGAACTACCGATAGAGTTATTCGTAGAATGACTAGCATCATTAGCTAGAACTGTTTGGCTAGTGAATCCAAGAAGAGCCAGAGCAAGAATCGTAAATTTCTTATATGATTTCATTTATAACCTTTCTAGGGGAATGGAATCCCTGTGTTATTGAGTTCTTTAACTTCCTTGATGAAAGAAGATTTGTTCTGCATCCTACAAACTATAATTTATAGGATGTTATGGGTTGTTTAGCTGATTTAAAGATGTGAAACCTAAAAAGTTTTGCTAAGTTGGAACATTAAAAATTCAATTTCTGAACACCTAATCTCGCTTCAGATAGTTGTCGAACAAATCTAATAGATTTCATCGAAAGCATCCCTTTATATTATACACTAAATTTAGAAGAAATCTTCTCAAACATCTGAATTTAAAATAAATCTAGTTCCTATTAGTACCGAATTTTAGTTTACTCTGCCCAGTAGAGATGTTATAATAAAAAATAGGAGGACACAAAATGAACAATAAAGCTAAAAAGTTCACACTTGCAACGATTTCAGCTCTGTCACTTCTTGCGGCTGGAACTATTACATCACAATCAGTCTCGGCTAATGATAGATTGGTCTCCACTCAAGAAGTCAATGGTCAATCCTACCATATCTTAAACTCTGAGGTCACTAGTACTTCTGCTGGTACTACTCTAGTTGGGATTGAAGGGACTTTCTTAACGCCAGATAAACAAGCTATTTTAGACCGTATAAATGCTATCAGAAAAGAGGCAGCAGATGAAGGTCTAGTTACTAGCTATGTTCCCATCAAATGGTCAACTACATTAGAGAAAACAGCCTTTTCTCGTGCAGCAGAAGCTTCTGTAACTATGAATCATAAACGTTTATCTAATAAAGATATTTGGAGTGCCTGGCCTTCAGGAAATTTTTCACTAGCCGAAAACTTAGCTTGGAACTATGACGGATTTATGACGGCTATTGATCAATGGTATGAGGAAAAAGCAGATTACGTCAAATCTCTTAGTGGAGCAAGTGTCTCTGGTAAAACTGGACACTATAAATCCTTAATTAATCCAAAACTGACCTATATGGGGCTTGCAGCCTTTGATAATCCTGTCACTCAAAATGGATGGATTACCATTGCACAAAGTTTCGGAACAGCATCTGGTGGCTCTGAAGAATTAGCCGGTGGTTATGGAAAAGCTATTCAATACACAGAAGCCGACTCTTCTCAGCTTCAAACATTTGCGACTAAGGCGAATCTTTTTGACAAAGACTTGAAGGCTATCGGAACTCATAAAAACATAAATGAAGCTACAAGAGACGAAGGAGATAATTCCCATGATTTCTTTAACCAAATGCAAGAAGTCGGTAAAAATATAGGTTTTTGGCGTCAATCTGGCTCTCGCTGGTGGTATAAACATGCTGACGGTTCATATACAACCAACAGTTGGGAACAAATCAATGGTGTTTGGTATCGTTTTGATAACTCTGGTTGGATGCAAACAGGCTGGTTGAAAGATGGTAGTTCTTGGTACTATCTTGATAGTTCTGGTGCAATGAAGACTGGCTGGCTAAAAGATAGCGGTAACTGGTACTACCTTCAAGACTCAGGCGCTATGAAAACTGGTTGGATGAAAGTATCTGGTAAATGGTATTATGCATACAGCTCAGGCGCGCTCGCGATTAATACAACTACTCCTGATGGCTATCGTGTCAATGCCAACGGTGAGTGGATATAATGAACTAAAACAAAAATAAACAAAGGACAATCATTATTTAATTTTAAAGATGATATCCTTTGTTTTTTATATACTTTTATTGTCTGCTGCTAAGCACAATTCTTAGATTCACCCAGAAAAAAATTAGACTTTTAACCTCAAAATTGATAAAACAGGAAAGAAAATAATTGTAAAAGGAAACTGAAAATCACTATGATAAACATGCAAAATATGATGCGTCAAGCACAAGAACTGTGACTAGGAGCACGTAAACTTATACTTGAATAAGCGACTCGTTTGTGAAAGGAAAGAATAGTCAAAGGATAGGCAGACTCAAATTTGGAGAAATAATCAATCAACTAACTTTTATTTTTTCAAACTTTTTCCTTTCTAGGGGAATGGACTCCCTGCTTTATTGAGTTATTTGACTCCCTTGATGAAAATAGATTTTCATTGCAGATTTACTTTCTGTATTATACACTAATATTAAATTTATTTTGGAGTGATAGAAAAGCTTCTCATCAGCCAGTCTACTTGTTCTGGTATTAGAGCTTTGACATCCTTTTCTGTACTTGGTCAAATCCGTTTACCTTTCTCAAAACGTTTATAAAGTTGATTATCCCAGTAAAGAGCTTTAAAATAGTCTTTACGTACACCACAAACGAGATTGTGTAACCTATACAGGAACAATAGATTGCGGCATTAAAATATACTCCAATAATTTTACTTTCACTATAGTATACAGTGAGTTCCCTAGTCTGGAGATTTCGTTATTGGACGGTTACAAATCAGCCGTACACTTCCTGAAATGCAAAAATCTCCTAGCAGGCTTTCCTGCTAGGAGATTTTCTTATGAGAGGTACTTGCTTAAGCTTTGAAAATCGGATTTATCATCTGATAAGCATCAAACAATCTACCAATTAAGCTTCTTCGTCTTCTTTACGACGACGGCCTGCAAGACCAAGACCAAGTAATGCACTTGCGGCAGCTGCTACCATAGCTACAGTAGAATCTGCTGTACCTGTATTTGGCAATTCTTTAGCTGCTTTACGCGCATTTGCTGCTGCTTCTTGGCTAGCATTTGCTGCTGCTTGAGTTGTAGCTGGAGCTACAGCTGGTATTTGAGCAGCTTGGTCGTTAGCTGGTGTTGCATGATCAGTTGCTGGAGCAACTTTCGCCATGAAGTCTTCGATACGTTTCACCATTGCATCCACTTCTGCTTGAGTTGCGTCTGCATTAGCAAATACTTTCTTAGCATCTGCTAATAAGTCATTCGCTTCTTTTGCAGTTTCTGCATCAAGCTTAGCTGATTCTTTAATGATCAATTCATCTAATTGATGGATAGCGCCTTCTAACTTAGCTTTATTCACTTTTGCATCAGTGTTAGTAGCTCCGTTATTGCCAGAAGTTCCATCATTCCCACCATTATATGAAGGTAGCACATCTTTATTTTTTTGTGGAGTAACTTCAACTGGAACATTTACAGTTGTTTCTTTTCCACCTGGTAGTCTTAATGTTACCTTAGCAAACTTTCTACCTAGTGTAGTTGTATCAGGTAAGTCAATATTCATCACTGTAACTGTTTCTGGTAAGTTCAGTTTTGAAATAATATCAGCTTGACTAATTGCTTTTCCAAGTTCAACTGTTACTACTCCAGTAACAGATGCTTGTAAAGCAGCTTTAATATCTAATGCTGGTCTATCAAATACTAACGCATCTTGGTCAATTTGATACAAGAATGGTCTTAGAGCTTTTTCGATTGCTTCAATACTTGTTGCTTTATCAATTGCATCCTTCGCTGCTTTTGCTTCTTCACGTGCCAATGCTTTCGCCTTAGCTTTTTCTTCAGGAGTTAAATCTGTTCTTGCATCAATTTCTTTTTCTTTATCGGCTAATCTTTCTTCAATAGATTTCTTAGCCTCTTCTTTTGCACCTAATGGGTTTACTTTTGCAATTTTATCTAACCCATTGTCTAAAACTTTTTTGATGTCATCTGAAGTTGTTGCTTTATCAATTGCATTTTTCGCTGCTTCTGCTTCTTCTCTTGCCGCTTTTTTAGCTGCTTCTTTTTCTTCTGGCAATAAGTCTGTTCTTGCATCGATTGCTTTTTCTTTTGCTGCTAAGGCTTCATCTATTGCTTTCTTAGCTGCTTCTTTACCGCCGATTGGATTTATTTTTTTGATATCATCTTTACCAGTTTCAGTTTTTGCTGACGCATCATTATGAGTTTTAGCATTTTCGATTGCTTCGATTGCTTTCTTAGCTGCTTCTGCAACTTTTGCTTTTGCCTCTGCTTTCTCATCATCAGTCAAATCAGTTCTTGCATCAATTGCTTTTTCTTTCGCTGCTTTTGCTGCTTCGATTTCCGCTTTCTCTGCTTCTTTTTCTATTGCTAATTTTCCTGATTCTTTAGCTGTTGCAACCTCTTCTGTTGTTGTTGCTTTGTCAATTGCATCAATTGCTTTCTTAGCTTCTTCTGCAATTTTCGCTTTAGCTTCTGCTTTTTGAGCATCTGTTAAATCTGGATTTGAATCAATTGCTTTTTCTTTCGCTGCTTTTGTTGCTTCGATTTCTGCTTTTGCTTTATCTTTTCCTACTGGATTTACTTCTGATACAGCTTTTGTTCCTTCAGTTTGCTTCGTATCTACTGTGGCTTGATCTGTTGCTTCATTAATTGCATTCACTGCATCAATTGCTGCTTTCGCAACTTCTGCTTTTGCTTTAGCTTTTTCTTTTTCTGATAATTTATCATCACGATCAATTTCAGCAAGTTTATCTTCTGTTGCTTTTTGAATCGCATCTAATGCTTTTTCTTTGCCAACTGGAGTTACAGCTTCTACTACTTTTGTTCCTTGAGTTTGTTTTGCATCTACTGCGGCTTGATCTGTTGCTGCATTAATTGCTTTCTTAGCTTCATCTGCTGCTTTCTTAGCTGCTTCTTTTGCTGATTTTTTCTCAGCATCTGAAAGTTTATCGTTAGCATCAATTTCTTTTTCTTTTGCTGCTAATGCTTTATCGATTGCTGCTAATGCTTTTTCTTTCCCTACTGGATTCACTGTTGCTACTGCTGTTGTTCCAGCATTTTTTGCATTATCTACTGCTGTTTGATCTGCTGCTGCAATGATTGCGTTCACTGCATCAATAGCGGCTTTAGCAACTTCTGCCTTAGCTTTGTCTTTTTCTTTATCTGATAATTTTTCATTCTTATCAATTTCTGCAAGTTTATCTTCTGTTGCTTTTTGAATTGCATCTAATGCTTTTTCTTTTCCTACCGGATTCACTGCTGATACTGCTGTAGTTCCTGTTGTCTTCGCTCCATCTACTGCTGCTTGATCTGTTGCTGCATCAATTGCTTTCTTAGCTGTATCCGCCACTTTCTGTACTTCTTCTTTAGCGGCTTGTTTTTCATCGTTAGAAAGTTTATCGTTGGCATCGATTACTTTTTCTTTTGCCGCTTTTGCTGCTTCGATTGCTACTTTGGCTGCTTCTTTTTCGATTGCAAATTTACCTACATTTTTTGCTGCTGTAACATCATCTTCTGTTGTAGCCTTGTCAATCGCTGCAATTGCTTTATTCGCTTCTTCTGCGACTTTTGCTTTGGCTACTTCTTTTTGTTCAGGAGTTAAATCATTATTAGCTACAATAGCATCTGCTGCATTTTTAGCTGCATCTTCAACTTCTTTCTTAGCTGCTGATTTATCGATATCTTTGAGAAGTTTTGCTGCATCTGCTAGTTTAGATTTCAACTTATTGATCTTAGCTTGAACTTTATAAGCTTCTAACTCACCAGCATTATCTCCTTTATCTACTAAATCTTTAGCTGCTTTTTTCGCTGCTTCTAACTCATCGCTTAGTTTTGTAACTTCATCATTATAAGCTTTGATACTATCTTTAGTTTTACCAGTTGTATCTGCTAATTTAAGATTTTCTTCAGCATTTGCTAAATCATCTTTTTGATCTTGAGTTATTTTGTCTACTAACGCTGCTTTTGCTGCTTCTAATGCTGCTTTCTTAACTTTAATTTCAGCTAATGCATTTGCTACTGCTGTTGCTGTTACGTTTTCGTCGTTGATTACTGTTTCGGCTGCTGTTACTGCTGCTTCGGCTGCTGTTTGCGCTTCGTTATACGCATCTACTGTAGCTTTTGTTTTGCCTTCTGTTGATACTACTTCTTTTGCTTTTGTATCTAAGTCTGCTTTCGCTGTTGACAACTCTGTTGTATCTGCTTTAGCGACTAATTTCGCTTTAGCTGCTTCTAGTTTAGCTTTTAATGCTTCAATTTTTGATTGTACTAGGGCTGCTTCTGCTTGCGTTTTGTTTTCTGGATCCGCTAAGATTGCGGCTGCTTCTCTCTTAGCTTCTTCGATGTCTGCAGTAAGTTTTCCAGTTTCTGCTTTATAAGCATCTGCTGTTTCTTTTGTTTTGCCTGCTAAGTCCGCATCACCTAATACTGCTAAGTCTGCATCTGCTTGTCCTAACGCTGTTTTTTGTTCTGGCGTTACTTTAGCTACTAACGCTGCTTTGGCTGCTTCTAAGGCTGCTTTCTTAGCGTTTACGTTCGCTAGGGCTTCGGCTACTGCTTTGGCTGTTACGTTTTCGTCGTTAATTACTGCTTCGGCTGCTGTTACTGCTGCTTCGGCTGCTTTTTTCGCTTCGTTATACGCATCTACTGTAGCTTTTGTTTTGCCTTCTGTTGGAACGACTTCTTTTGCTTTTGTATCTAACTCTGCTTTCACTGTTGCCAACTCTGTTGTATCTGCTTTAGCGACTAATTTTGCTTTTGCTGCTTCTAGTTTAGCTTTTAATGCTTCAATTTTTGATTGTACTAGAGCTGCTTCTGCTTGCGTTTTGTTTTCTGGATCCGCTAAGATTGCGGCTGCTTCTCTCTTAGCCGCTTCGATGTCTGCAGTAAGTTTTCCAGCTTCTGCTTTATAAGCATCTGCTGTTGCTTTTGTTTTGTCTGCTAAGTCCGCATCACCTAATACTGCTAAGTCTGTTTCTGCATTTCCTAACGCTGTTTTTTGTTCTGGCGTTACTTTGTCTACTAACGCTGCTTTTGCTGCTTCTAATGCTGCTTTCTTAGCGTTTACGTTCGCTAATGCTTCTGCTACGGCTGTTGCTGTAACGTTTTCGTCGTTAATTACTGCTTCTGCATCCGTTACTGCTTTTGCTGCTGCTGCTTTTGCTTCGTTATAGGCATCTGCTGTCGCTTTTGTCTTGCCTTCTGTTGATACTACTTCTTTTGCTTTTGTATCTAAGTCTGCTTTCGCTGTTACCAACTCTGTTGTATCTGCTTTAGCGACTAATTTTGCTTTGGCTGCTTCTAGTTTAGCTTTTAAGGCTTCAATTTTCGCTTGTACTAGGGCTGCTTCTGCTTGCGTTTTGTTTTCTGGATCCGCTAAGATTGCGGCTGCTTCTCTCTTAGCTTCTTCGATGTCTGCAGTAAGTTTTCCAGTTTCTGCTTTATAAGCATCTGCTGTTGCTTTTGTTTTGCCTGCTAAGTCCGCATCACCTAATACTGCTAAGTCTGCATCTGCTTGTCCTAACGCTGTTTTTTGTTCTGGCGTTACTTTGTCTACTAACGCTGCTTTTGCTGCTTCTAATGCTGCTTTCTTAACTTTAATTTCAGCTAATGCATTTGCTACGTCTTCAGTTGTTGAATTTATATCACTAATCACTGCTTCGGCTGCTGTTACTGCTGCTTCGGCTGCTGCTTTAGCTGCATTATACTTATCTGCTGTTGCTTGTGTTTTCCCTGCAGTAACATTTGTTTCTTGAGTTAATGTTTTTAAGTCATTCTTAGCTTTTTCTAATTCAGTTGTATTTCCTTTTTCTTTCAATAAGGCTGCTGCTTTATCTAATTCAGCTTTGATTTTATCAACTTCAATTTGAGCATCAGTAGCTTCTACTTTACCAGCATTTTCTGCTTTATCTAATACGGCTTTAGCCTGAGCTTTTGCAGCTGTTAATGCTGCTTCCAATTCTTTATATTTAGCATTGTACTGTGTAATACTATTCGGCGTCTTGTTTGTCTTATCTGCTTCTGTTAGTGCATTCGAATCATTTTGTAGTTTTGTTTTTTGAGCTTCTGTTGCAGCAACTACTAATTCAGCTCTTGCTGCTTTTAACTCTGCTAATTTTTCATTTAATTTACTTACAGCGGCTGCCACTACATCTGGATCTGGATTTTCTTGATTTAATATAGTTTGTGCCTCTGATTGAGCACTGATTGCTTCAGTTTTTGCAGAATCATAAGGTGTTATAGAATTTGGTGTCTTACCGATTCTTGGGTCTGGATCTTCATTTATTAATCCTAATAAATTATTATTTGAAGTATTTAATTTTGTTTTATCAGTTCGTAACGCTTGTTGATCCGCCAACACAGCTGTTACGATATCTTTATAATCTTGAGTTTTCTTTAAATCTCCAGCCAATAAATTCTTAACATTTTCTAATTGTGCTTTATAGGCATTGATAGTTGCTTCAGTTTTTCCTTTAGTATCTCTTTCTTCTGTTTCTTTTAACTTATCGTAAACTCTTTGTAAGAGTGTTTTAGCAATTCTATTCGTATCCTGTGTAATAGTAAATCCAAGACCTGATACAGGTAGTGCATATTGTGCCCATGTAGTTTGATATCCCATTCCTAATCTTGAATTATCAGAAGCACTAATTCGTACAGTATACTCTATAGCACCTTTAGGTAAATCAATATTTTTACTAGTAAAACTACCTGTTTTGTTCACTTGACGATTTTTGTATCCCGCTAGCTGTTGGTTAAGAGTATCGGTTGTCGGGTTTGTTGAGGTTTTGACTTCAAATTTAACACTATCATTTGCATCAACTGGTACTATTTGCTTAGTTGCATCATTTTTAGAATCAGTAGGAAGAAAACTTTCATTATATATAGATTGCGTATGCCCATCTTCAAATTTTGCAATTACCTCAACTTTATATCCAGCTTTGACACCGTCAATATCTCCTGTAAATCCTGTTTTAAAAGAAATATTTACCCCTGTTCCTGTTGATGAAGAATAAGCTTTATAAGTTTTTTCTATTCCATTAAAGCCTTTTATCCCTCTAGATATTTTAGGACCTTCACCTACTCCTCCATTTGCATCTACGTCTTTAAATGGTTGTCCATCAAAGGTGTCTTCACTTTTTGTTGCATATGTTCTAACTTTAGAAAGAAATAAAGCATATTCATTAGAACGATCAAACGCATTTTCCTCGACGTGAACTACATATCTTCTTGCAGCATCTACACCGGATCTAGTAACATTCACTGTCTCAATAGGGTATACTCCCGCTTCAGTTTTTCGTGCAATAGCAAATTTCCCTTTTTTTCCATCTGCAGTTATTGCTGACCAACCACCAAATTCATCGATTTCTTTTATTTCACCAGCCTGTACATTTTTAAGGCGTCCTACTTCATCAATAGACGCTAATTTAGTTTCATTGCTTACAGAAGAGTCCAATTTCTTTAAATTATCAGCTAATTCAGCAACACTCGCACTATCTCCTGGCAATGTATACGTTTGGTTCGCAGATGGATCTGTATCCGTAGTAGACGAATCCGTACGGAATGGATTACTTCTATCCAATGCTCTTCCATGACGTTCATCTCTAGAACCTGAGTTGGCAATCGAGTTAGATTCTGATGCTTTTTCAGTATTAGTTGCTTTTTTACCTACAGTAGCTTTCCCATTTGTCGTATCTACTTCTGGTGCTTCTTTTTTCTCTGCTGGTTTTGTTTTCAGTTGAGTTGTTGCTGTAACTAATTTGCTGTGTGCTTGTGTTAATTCACTTTCTGTTGTCGCATTACTTAAAACTGATCTTGCTTCTTCTAAAGCTGCTTTTAATTTGTTCACGCTATCTTCTGTTTTAGAAGCATATTTCCCGTTAGTAAATTTCCCATCAATTTCTTCTATTAGTTTTGATAAAGCTAACTTTCTTTCATTTGAATCTGAAATAGTTGAAACAACCGGCACTGACTCTTGAGTTTCTTTTGAGCTTCCTACCACATCTCCTTCTGGTTTATTCTCAACATTTGCAGCAGAAACTGAAGTATTAGCTTCTGTAGTAGACACTCCAGTAGTAGATGAGTTGCTCGGTATAAGAGGATCAGGAGTTTGTTTATTCTCATTCACACTCACTACATCTTGACTTTGTTCAGCTGCTTGTACATCTTCAACTGAACTAACTGCAAAAAAGACTGACCCTAATAAGACAGATGCAGCACCAATTGAAAATTTGCGAATAGAGAAACGCTGGCGCTCATTAAATTTAAATTGTTTCATTTGTTACCTTTCTTTCTATCCTGTTCTAAATAGCTCAAGACCATATAGTGAATCTACACTTGTTTACTTCTTTAAAAAAACAGGAAAATGAACCTCCTATTATCTTTCAAGGAATAAGAAGTCTCATATTTTTATAGTTTTTCAGTCTATTATATCAAATTTATTATATTTTTTGCAAACTACTTTCCTCCTACAAATAAACAAATTATATATATATATATGCACAAACCTTGTAATATAAGGTTTATAGCTCTTTTTTGAAAATTTAACATATTTTCGGATATTTTTTAGAATTTTTACATTTTGATGACAATTGGTATATACTCCATTTAATCAATCTCTCTTAAACCTATTTTCTATCTTTTCTTAGTGATAAACTTTATCTGACTTTCATATATGAGATAAATGAAAGACTATATTGCAAAAAAATGGTACAATGTAGAATGTACTTGGAACTATTAAACTACACAGTAAAGTCGTTGCAAGACACAATCTACTCACTATTAAAAAAACATAAGGGAATTAACCCTTGATATGAAAGGAATTTTAGAAATCTTATGATGAACATGCAAAACATGATGCGTCAAGCACAGAAACTTCAAAAACAAATGGAACAAAGCCAAGCTGAACTTGCTGCTATGCAATTTGTTGGCAAATCTGCTCAAGACCTTGTTCAGGCGACCTTAACTGGTGACAAAAAAGTTGTCAGCATTGACTTCAATCCAGCTGTCGTTGATCCAGAAGACCTTGAAACTCTTTCTGATATGACCGTTCAAGCCATCAACTCTGCTCTTGAACAAATCGATGAAACGACCAAGAAAAAACTAGGCGCTTTCGCTGGGAAATTGCCATTCTAAGCATAAAAAAACAAGCATTCAAGAGAATACTTGCCTATCGTGGGAGGAACAACCGTTCCTCTTTTTTGTTACTAAAAATTAAAGAATTCCATGGCCTGTTTAAACAGTAAATCCGTATACTCTGGGTCTTCTTGGGCAATGGTAACCTGCTCTTGAATCATTTCCAAGTCATCTGTTATCATGCCATCCGCTCCTAGCTGAACAGATTTATCAAAGGACTCTGAACTATTGATGGTCCACACGTACAATTTCTGATCCGTATTCCAAAGCTTATTGACAAAATTTTCATCTAAAGTTGAATACTCCATGGTGTAGCCTGTGGCTTTCGTTCTTGGAAAGATACTATTGTAAGGCAGGATGAAATAGACTGGAATTTGTGAATCGTAGGCCAACACCTGATCAATCACATGGTAGTCTAAGGACTGCATTTGGTGGCCATTCCGTTTAATAACATCTCCATATTTGTCCATAAAGCGTTTCATCATATCTGGGCTATCTTTTCGACTAGTTTTAATCTCAATAAGAAGTTTCTGATGCAATTCATTGGCTTTGTTAAGATAATCATCAAAACTAGACACCTTGCTATGATAACCATTTTCTGAAATATCGAGTTTGGTTAATTCATCTAAGGTTAAATCTTGGGGATTGGCATTGACTCCTGTCAAATTCTTGATATTGGCATCATGCATCATGACAAACTGGCCATCTTTTGTTTCCTGAACATCCGTCTCAACAAAGTCTGGTTCTAGTTGAGCTGTCCTTTCTAGTGATTGGACTGTATTTTGGACACCATTTTTATCTGAAACACCGCGATGAGAGATAATCAAGGGTCTATGTGCTACTGGAGCTTCTAAATAAACATATCCCTCAAGAGCAAAAAAGATGCCGGCACAGCCCATCACTCCCCATCTCATCCAGTGGTCTTTCTTTCTCCTTGGTGTGATTTCTAGTTCTTCCCCTGTCAAAAAGGAAACAAACTTAATAAGAAAATAGGTCAAGGACATATAGTGGAAATTCTTAATCAAGACAAAGTTGATAATTCCCATTATAAGAGATTCCTTATGGGTCAATCCATCCATCAGTGCCTGACTTGCTAAGATTGGGATCAAGAGAAGAATGAAAAATAGATACGTTTTGACGATAATCCAGAGCAAGTTCCAAATATAAAACCAGGAGTGCTTTCTTGTCTTCTCTAGACTGTATCTGACTGCTTCTTTGACTGTTTTCTTCTCAAACAAAAGCTGGGGTAGGGCAAACATCAAACGTATTGAAATGTAAAAGAGCAGCAAGGCTAGAACAGTGATTACCAAACCGACCAACCAATACTTATCTTCTACATAGGCTACTATAAATTCCGGAATGACGATTTTATTGAGGTAATAAATCTTTAAAATCTTTCGAATTAATGGAAAAAGCATCATGACATAAAAGAAAATAAAGGCCATTTTGGAAATCGTCACTTGCTTCATAAACAAGAAACTTTGACGAAAGACCTTGCGACTGTACTCCAGCAAAGTTCTCTTTTCATGATAGAGGAGGTGCCGGGCTCCGATAAAGAGAAGTCCTATCTGGTAATAGGCGATCAGTAAATTAACGATTACCAGAACAAATAAAGCAAGACTAACAAAGGGAGAACCCTTTATAATGGCAAAAAAATTGTTGTAGGAAAGAAAGAGATAACCTGTCTGACGGAGCAACAGTCCAGCAATCCAAGAATTAAGTGGCAACCAGACAAACTCAATCATCATAAATATCAAGAAAAAGAGAAAGAGAATTTTATCTAGATTAAAGTAGATTTTCCTAAAACCTAGATTTTTAGGTTTTTCAGGTTTCATAGGTACTCCTAGTCAAATAATTGAGATAAGTCCAACCCACCAAAAGGATTGTTTGATAGGCTACTTTCTGTCTCTAACAATTCTCTAGCTTGATCCGACTCTAGAAAGGACTCGTAAACACGCGCCGTCATCCGAGCATCCTCCAAGCTATTATGAGACTGACCTTGAAATCCAAGAAACGAGGCAACAGTTTGCAACTTAAGATTGGCAATACCATGTAAATCTGAACTCCGACGTTCAAAGGCTTCATCATACAAATCCACCTTGTACTGCTGGCTGTAGTCTAAACCATGGTCCGCTAGAATAGGCAAATCACTTTTAGCAGCATTGTACCCTACCATCGGTAAAGAACCCACAAACTCTTGGAAATCTTTTATGACTTTCTCCACTGGAGGAGCATCTTTTAAGGTCTCAGCTGTAATCCCAGTCAAACCATTGATAAAACTTTTTAGAGGCACACTGGTATGAACATAGGAATCATAGGCATCGATTTCCTGACCATCTCTAAAACGCACTGCCGATACTTGAATCAAGTGTGTTTGCCCTTCATGCTGATTAAATTCTAAATCGAAAGCAATGTAATCTTCTAATCGTTCCATTTTCTACCTATCCTCTACTGTTATTTAACTTGATCAACTATACTATTTAGAAACAAAAGAAGCCATCAGGTTAGCATTTAACCTAAACAGCTCCTTGATTATCCTCCAAATAAACGAGCAAAAAAGCCTTTCTTAGTGGATTGGACTTCTTCTTTTGCTTGGTCCAGCTCTAGCTTAAGATTTTCTTGATCCTTCATGGCTTGAAGGGTCAATTGTTGCTGCTGATCCAGTTGTTTGTCTTTCTCAGCAATCTGACGGTCTTTGATACGCATCTGCTCATCTTTTTCTGATAACTGACGATCCTTGGCTTTTAATTGTTCATAAAGACGAAGAATTTCTGCATTCTTCTCATCAACCAGAATCTCCATCAGTTCACGTTGTTTGACATCTTCACTGACAGGCTCATCTTCAAAAATCGTTTTTTTATAGATTTCTTCTAGCTTAATCAAGCCACTTCTGGTAACGACTGTTACCCCTTTGTCATTTTTATCTGTGTCTTCTTCTGGTAATTCTTTGACACGGTTATTGATTGCTTGGCGAGATAATCCTAAGACCTCTGCAATCTCACTGACGGTCATTTCAATACTCATAATATCCTCTGAAACGTTTTCTAGCTTTTCTTTACTTAAATCTTATCATAAGCTAGATAAACTGTCAAATTTCCGCTTAATCTAAGGCCTTCAAAAAGGCTAGTAAGACTTGGGCAGAGCGACGTCCAGCTTCGATAATAAACTCATCAAAAGAGATGTTTGCTTCATGGTTAGCATTGTCACTCATAGCTCGGATAACTAAGACTGGAAGATTAAGGGCATGCGCTGCCTGAGCAATAGCTGCCCCCTCCATCTCAACGGCTAAAACTTCTGGGAAATGGGACTTAATCGCTTCTATCTTGTCATTTCCTGCAACAAAACTATCTCCTGTAGCAATCAAACCAAGATGCCAGTTCTGGTCCAATTGAGATAAACTCTTTTGGATTTTGGCTACAAAGGTTTTGTCTGATTCGAAATAAAGTGGTTGTTGCGCCATTTGCCCATAAGCATAACCAAAAGCTGTGACATCCACATCATGATAAGCTAATTTGTCAGCAATCACGACATCCCCAACAGCAATACCTTCTGCGACGGCCCCAGCAGATCCTGTATTAATAAGAGCATCCACTTGGAAATGATCAGCCAAAATGGCCACACTCATAGCAGACATGACCTTACCTATTCCACTTTCTACAAGAACAACTTCATGAGAGGCAATGCTTCCTGTGTGATAGGTATTCCCCAAAACAACTTGCTCTTGGGCATTGTCTAAATGCTGGACCAGATAAGCCAGTTCTTCTGGCATAGCCGCAATAATTCCTATTTTCATTTCAATTCCTTTTCTATCGCCAATATTTTACAGCTAACACTAACAAAATCAAGAGAAAGATGACTACGAATAAGATTTTATTTAACTTGGAATTGAAGACATTTCTCTTAGTATTTTCAATGCGACGGCTTTTATGAATAGACGGTTCGACCTGAATCTTCAAGGTCTCCTGGCTAAAACCATGTTCCTTAGGATTGGCATAACCAAAACGGGAAGATGAGGTTGGTAAAATCTTAGTCTCCTCATCGTCTAGCAAAGGGGGACCTGAAATTTTTTCGCCTCTATTAGCTCTTTCAATCATTTCATCCGTTAATAAAGGTTTACCCATACTGACCTCCTCTATTTTTTGTGCAATTCCCAATATTGTACAGCCATAATTGTCTTGGCATCACAGATATGACCTGATTGGATCAATTCCTTGGCTTCGTCTAGGCTCACTTCAAGGACTTCCAAGGTTTCATCCTCATCCTGCGGACGTGGATTTTCCACCTTTGTCAAATTGCTTGCTAGGTATAGTTTTAGTTTTTCATTACAAAAGCCAATGGCTGAGTAAAAATCATACAAGAGTTCTAATTTCCCTGTATAGGCCGTTTCTTCCTCTAATTCACGCAGAGCTGCTGCGACAGGGTCTGTATTTTCTCCTAGTTCCAACTTTCCGGCTGGAATTTCGTAAGAGACTGCCTCGATGGCTTTGCGATACTGCTTGACCAAGATAAGTTTTTGCTCATCTGTTACAGCCAAAACACAGACAGCTCCATTGTGGAAAATCAAATCACGTTGGGCAATTCCCTTGCCTTCCGGTAATTCAACCTGATCTTGAACCAGTTTAAAAATTGGTCCTTGATAGATTTCTTTTCGGCTAAGCGTTTTTTCTTCAAATTCCATGACAGGCTCCTACTGATTATTAGGATGATGAGGGAGGCGAGTAGCATATTCATCTTTGTTGACCTGACGACCACGACCAATTGCAATAGCATCCGCTGGTACATCTTTGGTAATAGTTGAACCAGCACCAACGAGTGAATTGTCACCTAACTCAACTGGGGCAATAATGGTTGAATTTGAACCAACAAAGACATTGTTGCCAATGACTGTCTTGTATTTGTTTTTACCATCATAGTTAACTGTAATAGTTCCTGCACCGAAATTAACGTGGCTACCCACTTCACAGTTTCCGATATAAGTCAAATGACCAGCCTTGGTATTTTCACCGATAGAAGAACCTTTAACCTCAACAAAGTTTCCAATATGGACTTGGGCAGCTAGACTTGAACCTGGACGAATGTGAGCGTAAGGTCCGACAGTCACGCCGTCAGCAACACTACTTTCCTCAATCATAGAGTTGGTAATAACAGCTCCTGCTCCAATAGTGCTATCCACTACATAAGTACCGTTTGTCAAAACAGTCTCAGGACCAATTTTCGTTTGGCCTTTCAAGGTAACATTAGCTTCGATTTGAACTTCAGAAGCAATCTCAACATCAATATCGATATAAGTTGCTTCTGGATTAACAAAGCTAACGCCATTGACCATGTGCTGGTGATTGATGCGACGACGCATAACCGACTCAGCAGTCGCAAGAGCTACACGGTCATTTACCCCAAGACTTTCATCAAAATCTTTCAAAGTATAAGCACCAACTTTTTCACCAGCTTCACGGAAAATGCCAATGACATCTGTAATATAGTATTCTCCTTGAGCGTTGTTGGTGTTGATATTTTTCAAAGCTTCAAACAAACGCTCGTTATCAAAAACATATGTTCCAGTGTTGATTTCCTTAATTTGCTTTTCAAAATCTGTAGCATCCTTCTGCTCAACAATGCGAAGAACTTCAGCATTGTCATTACGCACAATTCGTCCATAGCCAAAAGGATTATCCGTTTCAGCAGTCAAGATAGTCGCCACATTTTTATGATTGATGTGGAAATCAATCAAGTTTTTCAGGCTTTCACCAGTGATTAAAGGAGTATCTCCTGCGATGACCAAGGTGTGCCCTGACAAACCTTCTAAGATAGGCTCTGTCATCATAACCGCATGACCTGTACCCAACTGTTCAGATTGAGTCACAAATTCTGTCTGTCCAGCCAAGACTTGCTCAACCAATTCTGCCTTGTGTCCCACAACTGTTACTGTCTTTTCAGGTTGGATAGCTCCCACACTACGGAAAACGTGTTCCAACATGGAAATACCCGCAACCTTGTGCAACACTTTTGGCAAATCAGATTTCATGCGAGTCCCTTTACCCGCTGCTAAAATAATGGCATAATTTGACATAATCTTCTCTTTTCTCTAGAAATTCCCTTTTATTATACCATATTTCAAATCATTCCGCGCCCTTGAATGAAAAAATGCTCTAAAGTCCTTTCTTAACCCATTTTTTGAGTATTTTTTTTGATTTTTTTTCATTTTTAAGGTAAAATTATGAGATATGAGAAAGAAAATTAATCCACTTATTTTATTTGGTTTTTTTGGGATTATGATTTTCATTTTAATCCTGAATCGCCCTCGTTTTGAGGACCATCCTGTAAAAACAAAGTCAAATATCGCGCAAGTAGAATCACAAGCGCTACATAATATAGATAAACCGGTAATTGATGTTTCTGGTTGGCAACGTCCTGAGGAAATTAATTACGATACTCTGTCACAAAACATTTCTGGAGTTATCGTTCGTGTCCATAGCGGAGCTCAGTCTACGAAAGAAAACGATGCTTCCTATGTTAATGGGGTTGATAAGGCTTTTAAAACCCATATCACTGAGTTTCAAAAACGAAATGTCCCAGTTGGTGTCTATGCCTTTGTAGCTGGAAAAAGTGTCCAAGAAATGGAAAAGGCCGCTGAAGTTTTTTATAACGCTTCATCGCCATACAGCCCTAGCTACTATTGGCTAGATGTGGAAGATAAAACCATGTCCAATATGAACGAAGGTGTTGAAGCCTTTCGGGCAAAACTAGAATCACTAGGTGCTAAAAACATAGGTATCTACGTTGGGGTCTACTTCATGGAAGAACACAGTATTGATACAGACAAGTTTACGTCTGTTTGGATTCCTTCCTATGGCTCTGACTCAGGATTTTACGAGGCAACTCCAAAAACTGATTTAGATTACGACATCCACCAGTACACTTCTAAGGGAAAAATTGCTGGTTTTGACCACGATTTGGATATCAACGTTATCTCTTCCTTAAAAAACAAAGAAGAAACCTTTAGAAAACTCTTTTTAAAACCTTAAAAGCATTTGTTTATCATTTGCTTTTTCTTTTTGTGTTTGATTATGATACAATATAATAAGGATTTTTTGAAATAGAAATAGTTGGAGGAAACATATGCTCTCATGGTTAGCACGCCTTATTAAAGGGATTGTGATTGCTCTTGGATTTATCTTACCGGGAATTTCCGGAGGGGTTCTAGCAGCAATCTTAGGAATTTATGAACGGATGATTGGCTTTCTGGCCCATCCATTTAAAGACTTTAAAGAAAATGTTTTATACTTTATTCCAGTTGCCATCGGTATGCTTCTGGGAATCGGCTTATTTTCTTACCCGATTGAATACCTTCTTGAAAATTATCAGGTCTTTGTCTTATGGAGCTTTGCAGGTGCCATCATTGGTACTGTTCCTAGCCTCCTCAAAGAATCAACTCGAGAATCTGACCGAGACAAGATTGATTTGGCTTGGTTCTGGGCAACCTTTATCATTTCTGGACTAGGTCTCTATGCCTTAAATTTCATCGTTGGAACCTTAAGTGCAAGCTTTCTTAATTTCGTCCTAGCAGGGGCACTATTAGCTCTTGGTGTATTGGTTCCTGGTCTCAGTCCATCAAATCTACTTTTGATTTTGGGTCTCTATGCTCCTATGCTGACAGGTTTTAAAACCTTTGACCTCTTGGGAACCTTCTTCCCGATTGGAATCGGAGCAGGCGCAACTCTCATCATTTTTTCAAAATTGATGGATTATGCCTTAAACAACTACCACTCACGGGTCTATCATTTCATCATCGGAATCGTCCTATCAAGTACTCTTTTAATCTTGATTCCAAATGCAGGAAACGCTGAAAGCATCCAATACACAGGCCTTTCTCTTGTTGGTTATGTCATCATCGCCTTCTTCTTTGCCTTGGGAATCTGGCTTGGTATTTGGATGAGCCAATTGGAGGATAAGTATAAATAATGGCAAAAAAAGTAAAAATCAAAAAAACATTGGTGGAACAAATTCTGTCTAAAGCAGGTATCCCACATCAGGGAATTCAAATCAATGCGCTTGAAGGAGAACTTCCGCAAGGTTATGAACGAGATCAGATTTTCAAAACCTTGGCTCTTTTGGGAGACAAGACAGGACCGATTATCGGAATTGTACCTATCACTCAACACCTATCTGAAAAGAAATTAGCTAAAATTTCTGGCAATAAAAAAGTGAGCATGATTCCACAAAATGACTTGGAAAAAACAACAGGTTATATTCATGGAGCCAATAATCCTGTCGGTATTCGTCAGAAACACAATTATCCCATTTTTATCGATAAGATTGCTCTAGATTTGGATCAAATGATTGTCTCTGCTGGCGAAGTTGGTCACAGCATTATCGTCGCACCACAAGACTTGGCTAGCTTTGTAAAGGCTGACTTTGCAGATATTTTGGAGGACAGCAAGTAATGAAACTCTACTTTGTCCGCCACGGCCGCACCGTCTGGAACCAAGAAGGACGCTTTCAAGGTGCTAGTGGAGATTCTCCCCTTCTTCCTGAATCCATTGATACCCTCAAAAAACTCGGTCAGTATCTCAAGGATATTCCTTTTGATCAGATTTATTCAAGTGATTTACCTCGGGCAGTCAAATCTGCTGAGATTATCCAAAGCCAACTCCAGACTCCCTGTCCTTTAGAATGCGTTCCTAACCTCCGTGAATGGCAGCTGGGAAAATTAGAAGGCTTAAAAATCGCAACCTTGGAAGCTATTTACCCGCAACAAATCAAAGCTTTCCGTACGAATCTTGCCAAGTTTGACACTCAAATGTTCGGAGCCGAATCCCTCTATAGCACAACCCAACGGACCATCCAATTTATCAAATCACTTAAAGATAGTCCGGCTGAGCGTATTCTAATTGTCGGTCACGGCGCCAATCTTACCGCCAGTCTTCGTACTCTACTAGGCTATAAAGAACCTCTTCTTCGTAAAGATGGCGGTCTAGCAAATGCCAGCCTGACCATTCTTGAAACCCATGATTTTGAAACATTTACTCTCGATACTTGGAATGATACTTCCTATCAATAACAGAACTTGATTTTATCGTCAAGTTCTTTTTAGTTTTTAAAGATTATCCGTGAATTTCTTGGTTATTTATGATAAAATGGGAGTATCGCAAAAAATGACTCATCGTATTCAATTTTGAGTAAAACTAGGAGGATCCCATGTCTACAGAACATATGGAAGAACTAAATGACCAGCAGATCGTTCGCCGTGAAAAAATGGCTGCGCTCCGTGAACAAGGAATCGATCCTTTCGGAAAACGCTTTGAACGCACTGCAAATTCACAAGAATTAAAAGATAAATATGCTGACCTCGATAAAGAACAATTACACGATAAAAACGAAACAGCTACTATCGCAGGACGCTTGGTAACCAAACGTGGTAAAGGTAAAGTAGGATTTGCCCACCTTCAAGACCGTGAAGGCCAAATCCAAATCTACGTTCGTAAAGATGCTGTCGGTGAAGAAAACTACGAAATCTTCAAAAAAGCAGACCTTGGTGACTTCCTTGGTGTCGAAGGTGAAGTAATGCGTACAGATATGGGAGAACTCTCTATCAAAGCTACTCACATCACTCACTTGTCTAAAGCACTTCGCCCACTTCCTGAGAAATTCCACGGTTTGACAGACGTTGAAACCATTTACCGTAAACGTTACCTGGACTTGATTTCTAACCGTGAAAGCTTTGAACGCTTTGTCACTCGTTCAAAAATCATCTCTGAAATTCGTCGTTACCTTGACCAAAAAGGTTTTCTTGAAGTGGAAACACCTGTTCTTCACAACGAAGCTGGTGGAGCTGCTGCCCGTCCATTTATCACTCACCACAATGCCCAAAACATTGACATGGTCCTTCGTATCGCGACTGAGCTTCACTTGAAACGCCTTATCGTTGGTGGTATGGAACGTGTCTATGAAATTGGCCGTATCTTCCGTAACGAGGGAATGGATGCTACTCACAACCCTGAGTTCACTTCTATCGAAGTTTACCAAGCTTATGCAGACTTCCAAGACATCATGGACTTGACGGAGGGCATTATCCAACACGCTGCTAAAGCTGTTAAGGGTGATGGTCCAGTTAACTATCAAGGTACTGAAATCAAGATTAACGAACCATTTAAACGTGTTCACATGGTGGATGCTATCAAAGAAATTACTGGTGTAGATTTCTGGCAAGACATGACTTTGGAAGAAGCCAAAGCTATCGCTGCTGAGAAGAAAGTTCCTGTTGAGAAACACTACACTGAAGTTGGCCACATCATCAATGCTTTCTTTGAAGAGTTTGTTGAAGAAACCTTGATCCAACCAACCTTTGTCTATGGACATCCAGTAGCTGTATCTCCACTTGCGAAGAAAAATCCTGAAGACGAACGCTTTACTGACCGTTTCGAGCTCTTCATCATGACTAAGGAGTACGGTAATGCCTTTACTGAGTTGAACGACCCAATTGACCAACTTAGCCGTTTCGAAGCCCAAGCTAAAGCCAAAGAACTTGGTGACGATGAAGCGACAGGCATCGACTACGACTACATTGAGGCTCTTGAATACGGTATGCCACCAACAGGTGGTTTGGGAATCGGTATCGACCGTCTCTGCATGCTCCTCACTGATACAACCACTATCCGTGATGTATTGCTCTTCCCAACAATGAAATAAGCACTTATCCTCTGGCTCTTGTCAGGGGATTTTTCGATGCAAAAAGAGACTGAGGAAAACTCAATCTCTACTTTTCACTTCTTTGGTTGCTACATCTTCTCCAAACCATTTTTGGCTGATTTCTTGGAACTTCCCTTCTTGGTATAGTTGAATAAAGGCTTGGTTTAAAGCTTGTAGTAATCTCTTGTCTGCTGGTCTAACTCCGACCGCAAAGGATTCACTTTCAAATCCTGCTGAAAAGACATTGTAGTCACTTAATATACCTTCAGACTGGAGGTAATAATTAGCATAAACCCGGTCAATCAACAAAGCATCAATCCGGTCATTTTTCAAATCAATCAAGGCCTCATTGAAACTCTGGTACTGATTAGCCTTCTGGTCTTTGACACGATTTTTCAGTAAATCTGGCTGGGCTTCAAAGTCTAAATAACCAGAGGAACCGGCTTGGGCTCCCAAGGTCTTATCCTTCATATCCTCTACAGAATGAATCTGCTGGCTTTTCTTAGCAACCAGAACCTGCTGATTTTCCATATATGGAATACTAAATGCAACCTTCTCTCGGCGTTCATCAGTGGCAGAATAGCCATTCCAGATGGCATCTATAGTTCCATTTTGCAGTTCCGTCTCCTTCATATCCCAATCGATTGGCTGGAATTGCACTTTGAATCCTAATTTATCTGAGACAGCTTGTGCCAAATCAATATCAAAGCCTGTATATTGTCCATTCTTTTCTTCAAATCCCATGGGTACAAAGGTATTATCAAAACCAATAGTAATGGTTCCCTGCTCTTGATACTTATCCCAGTTATCTTGCTTGGGATCACTAGCCTTCTGAGTACAGCCAGTTAAAAAGAGGGTCAGGAGCGAAACCAGCACTAAAGCAATTTTCTTATTAGTCATTGGCACCTCCTACTTGGGTTCAACCTTGAGAATCTGATCTGCGATATTTTCAGCAAACTGCAAATCGTGGGTAACCACAATCTGCGTCATGCCAAGTTCCCTATTTTGCAAGATTAGTTTTTCCACTTCCAAGCGTAATTCTGGATCCAGGGCAGAAGTTGGTTCATCGTAACCTATGATTTCTGGGTCAATCATCATAGCACGCGCCAAGGCTACCCGCTGCTTTTGCCCACCTGATAATGAGAATGGATAGGCGTCTGCGTGCCCTGCAAGTCCTAACTGTTCCAAAAGCCCTCGCGCCTTCTTCTCTGCCTCTTCCTGCTTCATTCCCATGGTTTTCACAGGCGATAAGGTCAAATTATCTAGAACTGACAAATGAGGGAAAAGTTGAAAATCTTGGAATACAAATCCCAGTAGATTGCGCTTCTCCAGTTCATCCAATTCTAAAGGTTCTCCATTATAAAAGATTTGACCTGAATCAATGGTTTCAAGACCCGCAAGCATGCGTAAGAGAGTCGTCTTACCACCACCCGAAGGCCCAACGATAGCCAGGATTTGCTTTTCAGGAATTTTTAGACTGAAATTGGACAAAATTTGCTTTTCACCAAATCCCTTATTGATATTTCGTAATTCTAACATGGCAGCCTCCTATCTATAGTAACTGTACTTCTTCTCAACTTTTTTGGAAATGATTGTCACAATCCCAATCAAAATCAAGTAAATGGCTCCTGCCAAGAACATGGGAACAAGGCTGGCATCACGGTTGGCAGCTGTTCGACTAGCCAAGATAAGGTCTGAAATTCCTAGCGCATAGACCAAGGAAGTATCCTTGACCAAACTCATAACCTCATTAAAGACACTAGGAAGAACAATCTTGGTCACCTGGGGCAAAATAATATAGCGCACTGTGTCAAAGGGACTAAACTTCAAGACCTTGGCAGCCTCATATTGGCCTTTGGGTATGGTATCAATCCCCCCACGGAAGATTTCAGCAAAGTAAGCCGCATAATTCAAAACAAAGGCAATGATGGCCGCAGGAAGACGATCCAAACGAATCCCAATGCTTGGGAGCACATAATAGATAAAGATCAATTGCAAGAGCAAGGGTGTCCCCCGCATGATCCAGATATAAATATTAATCAGATGATGGAGGAGCTTCCAATGGACTTGCAAGGCAAAGGCAATCAAAACGCCCAAGGGAATAGAAAAAATCAAGACCAGTGCAAAAACCTGCAAAGTCATGCTTGCACCGCTCAATAAACTCGGTAATATCTCAAACAAATAAGACATACTGCACCTCCTAAAAATAATTGTTCCCATTATAGCATAAATAAACAAATTAACCAACTGTTTTTGTAAAAAAATTCTATAAATAAAAAGAGTTTTGCTATGAAAACAAAACTCTATCCTTCTAATGAAACAATCTTAACCTGATTTATATAAAAATTCTCGTCACATTGCCATAAAACCTCAGCCATATTTTTGTAAGAAATGGACTTATCGTGATCAGCTCTAATTGTGAGATTATAGCCACTTTCATTCCTGTCCATATCAATATTTAGATTATAAAATCCCTTCTGTTCAATGAGAATATTCAAGGTATCAATTGAAGGTTTATTGGTCACAAATCCAGTCATTCTGATATGGTAATGGGTATCGCTCTTCAAAAATATGGAGCTACTTTTCTGAACAGAAACGACAATTAGACTACAAAATAAGCCTAGAAAAGCAAAGCCTGCACCAATTGCCATTCCAATCCCTGCAGTTGCCCAAATACCAGCTGCTGTGGTGATACCGCTAATTTTTTTGTCCCTCATGAAGATAATACCACCACCAATGAAACTAATTCCACTGACAATTTGAGCCGCAACCCTAGAAGTATCATAATTAGGCGTATCCAAAAAAGCTTCCTTTGATAAAATCATCATTAAAGTTGCAGTTAAGGCAACCAAGATATGAGTCTTTCTCCCAGCCTGCTTGTGCTTGGACTTCCTTTCATAGCCAATGATAAAACCAGAAAAACAAGACAATAAAATAAGAATGATATGCCGGACTTCAATCGGTAGAGCTATCGTATCAAGCATTATTTCTCTCCTCTATCACTCATAATTTTATATTATAGTCCTAGTTATAACTTTTTTCAAGAGAATACATTTGTTTAAAATATTGCTTTTTAAAACAAAAAACGGCAGTTATCCTCTGGTAATAACTTGCAGTTTTCTGTAATGTATGAATTCTTACAATCTCTCAAATAGTTCTTGCATTTGAACGTCATCTGGAACCAGTTTTAAGTATGCTTGTGCTTTGACTTTTGCTTCCTCAAAGTAGCCCAATTCACGCAAGAGGTAGATATAGTGTTCCAGAAATTCTGGATTGTCCTTCAAATCACCTGCCAACTCTTGGTAATGCTCATAGGCAGTATCTAAATCGTCCAATTCTTGATAAGAACGAGCAATCATCCACTTGGTTAAAAGATTTTCTGGCTCCTCGCTCTGCAAGTCTAGAATATCCTCATAACGCTCCTGCTCTAGATAAATAGTTGCTAAACGAAGCAAGATTTCTTCTGTATCCTCAGCATTTTCTTTTGCAGTAAGAAGATAATTTTCTGCCCCACTAGCATCATGCAATTCATAAGAGAATTGTGAAGCGGCTAGCAAGAGGCGAGTTTCAAAGGGATTTTTCTCCAAGCCTTGCTTAGCGATACGCAGGGCTTCTTGAACTTGATGCTCCTTATGTAAGGCCTGACTATAACCATACTCATAGCCTTCAAAGTCAGGAGAAATAGTATCAAGCTGCTTAAAGTAGAGGACAGCTTTTTGGTATTCTTCTTGATCAAAGTAAAGACTGGCCAACTCAAAAGCTGTTAGGTCATCATATTCTAACTCCAGAGCTTTTTCTAAAAATTCTGTGGCCGTTTCAAATTTCCCTAACTGGGCATAGGCAAAGCCAATTCGTTGATAGGTAGAAATGCCTGTTTGCTCATAAATAGTACGATTATCTAACTGGGCATAGCCTTGAATAGCCTCTTGGTAATTTTCCAACTCACTATCCAACTCTGCCAATCCTAATATCAAGAGAGGATCCTCTGAATAACTCAAAGCCTCCAATAATTTCTCACGCGCCACATCTGTCAAACCTTCCAGCTGGTAGAGGTCTGCTTTAAGAGCCAAAGCCGAAACATACCAGTCACTGTCAGGTTGGATTTCCTCTAGATGAGCAAAGGCTTCTTCGATGTGACCATCCTCGCTAGCAATTGCTGCTAGATTTAGATTAACCTCTGGAAAATCCTCTACGATTTTCAGGTAAATTTCCTTGGCCTGAGGATAGAAACCAATTCCTTCTAGATAAGTGGCTAATTCATAAAGAAGGTCACTTGGATCACTTTCTAAAGCTTTGACGAAATAGTGCTCAGCCTTGGTTAAATCTTGTTCCTCCAAAGCCTGTAACATCTGTTGACTATTGTTCACTCTTGACTTCCTCTCCTTCTAGTTCATATAGGCCACTGACTACCTTATACCATTCAAAAATGGCTGAAATGACAACTTTAGCAGAGGCATAAACTGGAATACCGAGTAAAACTCCCCAGATACCAAACATGGAGCCTGAAGTTAACAAGACAAAGAGAACATTAATAGGATGGATGTTTAATTGACTTCCCAAAATCAATGGAGACACAAAACGGCCTTCAATAGTTTGTTCTACGATAAAGACAATCACCACTTTTAAAAGCATGACTGGCCCTGCAATCAAGCCCAATACTAAGGCAGGGAGCATGGCTAGGAAGCTACCCAGATAAGGAACCAGATTTAAAATACCAGCAGTAACACCCAGCGTAACCGCATAGCGTAGACCGATAATCTTGAAAAAGATGATAAACATTACTGCTACAATAATAGCTACTGTCACTTGCCCTCGAACATAGTTGGACAACTGTTGATTCACATCTGATAAAACTTGTCCAACAGGTTCTTTCAATTTTGTTGGCATGAATTGGGTCAAATAGTGACGCAGTCCTTTCCCATCACGTAAGAGATAAAAGAGCATGAAAGGAACGATAATCAAGGCAACAATCACTTGAGAAGCTCCGCTAATAAAGGCGCTTACCCAGTTGACTGCCTGAGAAGAAACTTTACTTGCCCAAACTGTAGCCTGACTTGAAAAGTTTGTCAAAACTTGTTCTAACTGAGGTCTGAAATCATCTGGTAAACGCTTGGTGACCAAATCATCAATAACTCTATCAGCATCTTCAAGGTAGACTGGAACATTCCTTGCAAAAGTTAAAACCTGACGTTGTAGATTTGGAATGGCTACTGCCAAGCCCCAAATGATAAAGAGAGCGATGATGATAAAGACAATACTAATCGCTATAACACGATTGATTTTATGTTTCTCCATCCAATCAACAATAGGATTCAATAAATAGTATAGCAAACCAGACAGAATGACTGGTAACATCACAACTGCCAAAAAGTCCAAAACAGGTGAAAATAGAAAACTAATCTTACTTAAAATAAAAAGATTGAGTCCCAATAATAAGGTGACCAAAAATACCGTAATGGCCTTGTTATCCAAAAACCACTTGAAAAACCAAGATAGGCTAAAATGTTTCTCTTTTTGCTCCATAAATACTTCCTTTCTATTGTTCTCTCATTATACCATTTTTAAATCAAAATAACTCTTTTTTAAAGTGCTTACATGGAGACCGCGACATAAAAAATCTCCTCAAAAGAGGAGATTCGATTAGTCTTGAATATGACGGTCTAAGTTCTTCTGATAATCAGCATTGGATTTGGCTTTTTCATCAGCAAATTTCTTGCGGAACTCATCCATTTCTTTAGTAGTGACTATCTTATCTTGAATTTTCAGATACTTGTAGCTATTTTCACTGGTCTTATCACCTACCCAGCCACCTGCACCACTGCCAGGAACATTTTTCGTCACTAGCATTTGAGCACCATCAGAGTATACTGGAATAACAAGTGAACTATCTGACAACCAAGCTTGAGCCTTAGCATATTTAGAATAACGTTTTTGAAGGTCCGTTTTCTCACTGTTTGCATCATCAATCAATTCTTTGTATTTATCCAATCCAACTATTTTAATAACTGGATTATCTGTTCCTGGTGCTACACCAAGAGCACTTAGGAGACTTGGACCTGAAGTTGGATCAAATACATCTAGATAAGTCGATGGATCAGCAAAGTCTGGACTCCAACCACTGACTGCATTAATATCCCAGTCGGTATTGGCATTGGAAGTAGCTAGAACAGTCATACCGCCCAATTCGTCATTAGAAACTTGTTGAATATCAACAACTACATTGTCAGAGCCTAATGCTTCCTCAATAGATTGTTTATAAGACTGAACCTGACGAATAAAATCTGGATTTGATGAAGAAATTGGCAAATCTAAATGAATTGGGAACTGTACTCCATCAGCTTGAAGGGTTTTCTTAGCAACTTCAAACTTAGCTTTAGCCTTGTCTACATTATGAAGTGAATCTTGGGCATCATCAAGACTGACATCTTTCCAGACATTATCCAATTTATCCAATTCTGTCTTAGTAACTTGACCAAATGTTTGATCTCCTACTTGAACAAATGTTGGAGGAGTGAAACTTGTCCGTAACTTACGAGGTCCTACTTCATCACCAAATACTTGAGAAATCCCTGCTTTACGATCTACCGCAAAAGCCAAGGCTTGACGGAAATCTTTGTTTAACAAGGCTTTCTTAGTAGAAGTTTTTTCTGCATCACTTGTTTTAGCAGTGTGATTGTAATTTACACGGTCGATATTGGTTGAGATATAAAAAACTCCTCCACGCTGTTGACCATACACAATATTATCCTTGTATTTTTCTTTTAGACGTTCATAGTTAGCAGAGTTTTTAAAGAGTGGTGCAGCTGGATAGTGTCCCTCATCAAAACCGCGTCCTAGAGAGTCTGCATCTTGACCATCAAAGAAGGATAACTTGATATCATCAATAAAGACATTTTGTTTATCCCAGTAGTTTTGATTTTTGGTCATTTCGATAGAAGACTTAGATGTAAGACCCTTGAGGAGATAAGGCCCATTGTATAGAATGCTCGTTACATCCGTTGGTTTACCAAAGTCCTCTCCTTTAGAAGCTAAAAAGTCTTCATTAACTGGTGCAAGGACTCCCATTGTTGTTTTTGAATTCCAGAAAGATTCTGGATGATTCAAAGTATAGACTACAGTATAATCGTCAGTTGCTTTTACCCCAACACTAGAAAAATCTGTTGTTTTCCCATTTACATAGTCATCCAATCCTTTGATAGAATCCTGTACGAGATAAAGAGCCTGTGATTTCTTATCTGCTGCATGTTTCAGACCAGTCACAAAGTCTTGAGCCTTGACTTCACCATACTCTTCCCCCTCATTGGTATACCATTTGACACCCTGACGGATTTTATAGGTATAGGTCAAACCATCTTTGGAAACAGTCCAATCTTCTGCAACTGATGGAACAAGATTGCCATATTGGTCATTTTCAAGCAAACCGTCAATAACGTTACCTGTGACCTGTTTAGTGCTGACATTTCCAGAAACTGTATAATCCAGAGTCGAAGGATCTGATGAAAATACATAGGCATAAGTAACTGGTTTATTTGCTTCTTTATTAGCATTACCAGATGAACACGCTGCTAGGACAGCTGCCGAGAGTACAGCAACTCCTGCTGCTAAGAAAACTCGTTTTTTCATAGTCAAACTCCTTTGATAATTTGTATAGGATTATTATATCACTTTTGTTAAGTAAATCAATGAAAACATTCTTAATATTATCATGAAAAGAATTAGGCAAAGCACTTGCCAAGCTTGATTTTTTCATACTACCATTTTTGTGATATAATAGTTTTATCTTTATATAGAGGTAAAGTTATGAAAGAAACTGTTTATTTTGGAACTTATACACGTCGTATTTCCCAAGGGATTTACAAAGCGGACTTTGATACAGAAACTGGTCAACTTGCAAATCTAGAACTTTTTGCTCCTGAACCAAGTCCAACCTACCTGGCATTTGACCAACACCAACATCTATACACCGTTGGTAGTCAAGACAATAAGGGGGGAATTGCGGCCTATCAAACTGATGGGACTTTATTAAATCATGTCGTTGAAGAAGGAGCTCCCCACTGTTATGTTGCTGTGGATGAAAAGCGTGATTTAATCTATGCAGCCAACTACCATAAAGGACAGGTACTCGTTTATAAACGTCAGGAAGATGGTAGTCTTCTACTTAGTGATGTAGATCAACACAGCGGCCAAGGTCCGCATGAAAATCAAGCTTCTCCCCACGTTCACTTTACAGACTTAACTCCAGACCACTATCTAGTGACCTGTGATTTGGGTACTGACCAAGTCATCACTTATGACCTTGATCAAGAAGGAAAATTATCTAAGCTCTATACCTATCACAGCCAGCCTGGAGCAGGCTCACGCCATATCATTTTCCATAATCACTATAAAATTGCTTATCTGATTTGTGAACTCAATAGCACTATCGAGGTTTTAATTTACGATGGTGTTGGTGAATTTGAACGCATGCAGGTCATTTCAACTCTACCAGACGGTTATGAAGGATTTAATGGAACTGCTGCTATTCGTCTCTCTAAAGATGGTAAATACCTCTACGCTTCTAACCGTGGTCATGATTCTATCGCAGTATATACAATCCTTGCGGACGGTAGCTTAGAGTTATTAGAAATTGTTCCAACACATGGTCAGACTCCACGTGATTTTGATTTGACACCAGACCAAGAATTTCTTATTGCTGTCCATCAAGACTCTGACAATGCAACCGTCTTTAAACGCAATCCTGAAACTGGTCGTCTAGCAGAACTCTCAAACGACTTCCATGTTCCAGAAGCAGTCTGCATCAGTTTTGCTCCTTAAGGAAACATAAAAAAATGAACTTGGAATTTTCAAGTTCATTTTTTTCTTATAGTCTATTTCCGACATTGATACGATTAATAGCACGTTGCAAAGCGATCTTAGCACGACGTTCTTGATCAATCAAGTTTTTTTCATGTGCTTCTTCGATTTCACGCTCTGCTCGAAGCTTGGCACGTTCTGCACGGCTAACATCGATATCACGAGCACGTTCTGCAGAATCCGCAACGATTGTAATAATGTCATTGGCAATTTCAATAACGCCTCCGTTTACTGCAATCCAGTTCACGTGATCTTCATCATCAATACGTTTTACCTTTACTTCATCAACTGCTAAAACCGCAATCATATTTTCATGTCGTGGCAAGATCCCCATCTCACCATCCAGAGTTCGAACCGATACATAGCTGGCATGGTGATCATAGACGAGACCATCTGGTGTCACGATCTGGACAGTTAACTGAGCCATAGATCACCTCTTAAAATCCCATTTTTTCAGCTTTGGCAATCACATCTTCGATAGAACCTACGCCACGGAAGGCATCTTCTGGCAAGTGGTCATGTTTACCATCAAGGATTTCCTTAAAGCCACGAACAGTTTCAGCAACTGGAACATAAGAGCCTGGTTGACCAGTAAATTGTTCAGCAACGTTGAAGTTTTGTGACAAGAAGAACTGGATACGACGGGCACGAGCAACCAAGGTCTTTTCTTCATCAGAAAGCTCATCCATACCAAGGATAGCAATGATATCTTGCAATTCATGGTAACGTTGAAGAACGCGTTTTACTTCGGCAGCAACTGCATAGTGCTCTTCTCCAACGATTTCAGGTGCCAAGGCACGTGAGCTTGAAGCAAGTGGATCAACGGCTGGGTAAATACCCAATTGTACCAACTTACGTTCCAAGTTTGTAGTAGAATCCAAGTGAGCGAAGGCTGTTGCTGGCGCAGGGTCAGTATAGTCATCCGCTGGCACATAGATAGCTTGGATAGAGGTTACAGAACCTTTCTTAGTTGATGTGATACGCTCTTGCAATTGACCCATTTCCGTAGCAAGTGTTGGTTGGTAACCAACGGCTGATGGCATACGACCCAAAAGGGCAGATACTTCTGAACCAGCCTGAGTGAAACGGAAGATATTATCGATAAAGAGAAGCACGTCTTGGCCTTCTACATCACGGAAGTATTCAGCAATTGTCAAACCAGTAAGGGCAACACGCATACGTGCTCCTGGTGGCTCATTCATCTGACCAAATACCATGGCTGTTTTCTCGATAACACCTGATTCTTTCATTTCCCAGTAAAGGTCGTTCCCCTCACGAGTACGTTCCCCAACACCGGTAAATACTGAGATACCACCGTGTTCTTGGGCAATGTTGTGAATCAATTCTTGGATTAAGACGGTTTTACCAACTCCGGCACCACCGAAAAGTCCAACCTTACCACCTTTTAGGTAAGGGGCAAGAAGGTCGATAACCTTAATCCCTGTTTCAAGGATTTCAGAAGAGGTAGACAACTCATCAAAAGTTGGAGCTTTTTTATGAATTGGCTGACGCTCTGCGTCTTCTGTAAAAGGAGCTTCCAAGTCAATGGTATCTCCCAAAACATTGAAGACACGTCCCAAAGTTTCTTTACCTACTGGTACAGAGATTGGACGACCTGTGTCCAATACTTCCATTCCACGAGTCAAACCATCTGTTGATTCCATGGCGATAGTACGGACCATACCATCTCCCAACTCCAAGGCTACTTCAAGGACGATTTTTGTTTTTCTTTCGTCATTTTTGTAGACGACAAGTGCATTGTTAATCTCAGGAAGTTTTTCCCCTGCTGCAAACAAGACGTCTACAACGGGACCGATAACCTGAGCAATTTTACCTGAACTCATCTCCTTCTCCTATTCTATATAAGATACTGTCGGTTCCTAGCTCAACTAGGTCCTAATACTCTTCGAAAATCTCTTCAAACCACGTCAGCGTCGCCTTACCGTACTCAAGTACAGCCTGCGGCTAGCTTCCTAGTTTGCTCTTTGATTTTCATTGAGTATAAGTTCATTTTCATACGAGCTGGACTAGAGCCTATTCTAAGGCACTAGCTCCTGCTACGATTTCTGTAATTTCTTGTGTAATCGCCGCCTGTCTGGCACGGTTATACTGAATTGTCAAATCATTAATGACTTTCTTTGCATTATCTGTCGCTGTTTGCATAGCGGTCATACCTGCAGCATTTTCAGCTGTCTTAGCATCTATAATGGCACCGTAAATCATACTTTCTGCAAATTGAGGCAACAACTGCTCCAAAATTTCTTCTCGGCTGGTTTCCAATTCAAAGGTCAAGCTGTAACTGTCGTCCGCTTCTTTTGGATCCAAGTCAACAATTGGAAGCATTTGTTCCACACGCATTTGACTAGTTAGCGTGTTGACATGGTGGTTATAGCAGACATAGAGTTCATCAAAGAGTTCATTTTGATACATTTCAACAGTTTTTGAAATAATCTTACGAACTTCATCAAAGCTAGGTTGGTCTGCAAGACCACGTAGTTCATAAAGTGGTTGAATACCACGAGCCTTAAAGAAGTCCGCTCCCATCCCACCGATACAGATCATTTCAAAACCTTTACCATCTGGATGGTATTCTTCTTTCAACTCCATAACGGCTTTCAAAATAGAAGAATTATACCCTCCCACCAAACCGCGGTCTGAAGTAATGACGATATAGCCTGTCTTTTTCACAGGACGACTAATCAACATGGGATTGGTTGAACCACCAGCTCCATTTCCATGAAGGATATCTGTCAAGAGCTTGCGAACTTTTTGAGCGTATACTTGGAAGTTGCGAGCAGCTTCTTCAGAGCGACCTAGCTTAGCAGCTGATACCATTTGCATGGCATTAGTGATTTGACTCGTATTTTTTGTTGAGGCGATTTTTGTTTTAATATCATTTAGAGATACTGCCATCTGACACCTCTATTCTTATTGGAAACTGGTTTGATTGAGAAACTCTGTAATCGCAGCATCCAAGACTGCTTCTTCTGGCAAGTCTTTTGTTTCACGAATGGTTTCCAAAATCTCTGGATGTTGAGCATCAAAGAAGGCATGGAACTCTTCCTCAAAACGAACAATATCATCTACTGGAACAGTGTCCAAGAAACCATGTGTCAAAGCATAGAGAATGGTTACTTGTTTCTCAACAGGTAATGGTTTATGAACTGGTTGTTTCAAGACTTCAACTGTACGACGGCCACGATTCAACTTAGCCTGTGTTGCTGCATCCAAGTCAGAACCAAACTTAGTGAAGGCTTCCAACTCACGGTATGAAGCAAGGTCGATACGAAGTGTACCAGCAACCTTCTTCATGGCTTTAATTTGTGCAGAACCACCTACACGTGATACAGATGAACCCGCATCAATGGCTGGACGAATACCCGCATTGAAGAGACCATCACCAAGGAAGATTTGTCCGTCAGTGATAGAGATCACGTTGGTTGCAATATAGGCAGAGATATCTCCTGCTTGTGTCTCGATAAATGGTAGGGCTGTAATTGATCCACCACCAAGTTCATCAGAAACTTTAGCTGAACGCTCAAGCAAACGGCTGTGAAGATAGAAAACATCCCCTGGGAAGGCTTCACGACCTGGAGGACGACGAAGCAAGAGTGACAGTTCACGATAAGCTACCGCTTGTTTTGAAAGATCATCATAAACGATCAAAACATGTTTCCCTTGGTACATAAATTCTTCTGCCATGGCAACCCCAGCATAAGGAGCTAGGAAAAGCAATGGAGATGGTTGTGAAGCAGAGGCAGTCACAACGATTGTGTAGTCCAAGGCACCGTACTGACGAAGTATTTCTACTTGCGTACGAACTGTTGATTCTTTCTGTCCAATCGCGACATAGATACAGATCATATCTTGACCTTTTTGGTTCAAGATTGTGTCAATCGCAATAGTTGTTTTCCCTGTCTGACGGTCACCGATAATCAACTCACGTTGACCACGACCAATCGGTACAAGGGCGTCAATAGCTTTCAAACCAGTTTGCAATGGTTCTGATACAGATTTACGTTGCATAACACCAGGAGCTGGCGCTTCAACTGGACGAGTTTTATCAGTGTGGATTTCTCCAAGACCGTCAACTGGACGGCCAAGTGGGTCCACAACACGACCAATCAGACTTTCACCTACTGGGACTTCCATGATTTTACCTGTACGGCGGATTGTATCGCCTTCACGGATATCTGTAAAGTCACCTAGGATGATAATACCAACGTCTGTTGACTCCAAGTTTTGAGCCATACCATAAGAGCCGTTTTCAAAAATTAACAACTCTCCACTCATGGCATTTTCAAGGCCGTGAGCACGCGCGATACCGTCCCCGATATAGGTTACAACACCTGTCTCAGTCACATCAAAATTGGGTTTGAAATTTTCAATTTGTTGCTTAATTAAAGCGCTGATTTCTTGTGCGTTAATTGCCAAAAGAACACCACTTTCTATTTCAAATTTTCTTTAACAACTTTAAGTTGTTGTTTAATACTCACATCAATTGTCTTGTGATTGGCAAAAATAACAAAACCACCAATGAGGCTCTCATCGATTTGTTCTTTTACACTCCTTACTTTCAGAGACATTTTTTTCTCAATCAAAGGGAGCAAGCGACTCTTTTGTTCATCTGTTAAAGGATGAGCTGACGTAATCGTCACTTCAAATCGATTTGTTTCTTTTTCAAGTCGGTTCAAACAATCTACAAGCACATCATAAAAAAGATTTGCTCTGTGATTGTATGCCAGAACCTGGATCAAGTTTTGCAATAAAGGTGACACAGAGTCTTGGAAGAAAGCAATTGTTTTTTCCTTATCAGACTCGTCTACTGCCACTTTTTTTAAAAAAGAAGGTAAACCTGTTTCTTCAGCAACTTGCTTGATTTGAGTCAAGTCTGAAAAGATACGGTCTTCTTCTCCTTTTTCAAGTACCAATTGGACAAAAGGCATGCTGTATTTTTCAATTACCTTTACTGTTTTCTTGTCCATTAAGCTTCTCCTAGCTGATCGATATACTGATCAATGAGTTCTTTATGGGCATGACCATCAAGGTTTTGTGAGATGATTTTACCAGCTAAGCTGATTGTCAAATCTGCTACCTCACCCTTAACGCTTTGTAAAGCTTCAGCTTTGTTTTGAGCAATTTCTTGGTTTGCTTTTTCTTTTAAGCGTCCTGCTTCTAGTTTAGCATCTGCTAAAATACTAGCCTTACTTTTCTCAGCTGTTTCTTTCGCATTCTCAATGATTGTCTTAGCTTCTTTACGGCTACCAGCCAATTCATCTTCGCGTTTTTGAGCCAATACTTCCGCTTTTTGACGTGCTTCTTCAGCTCTGTCAATATCTGAAGCAATTTTTTCAGCTCTTTCTTCGAAAATGCCTGTAATATTAGACCATGCAAATTTTTTAATCAAGACTAGCAAAAGGATAAAAGAGCCAGCGATTAAAATAAAATTACCAATTAATTCACCTACTGTTACGTGCATCAGTTACTCCTTTCTACTCTTCATCATTAATTTTATTTCCTAGGTACATAGAGGATAATAGTGTAAAGACATAGGCCTGTACACAAGAAATGAACACGGAAAATGCAGTCCAAACTAAGTTTGTCCCAAATGCGATTGGATACCAAAAAATAGCCTGATGTGAAAGTAAAAGAAGCAAGCTTGTCATTACTTCACCTGCAAAGATATTCCCAAAAATCCGCAAAGCAAGAGAAAGGAAATTCGTGACTTCTTCAAGTAGATTCATCGGTGTCATAAATGCAGGAGTTACAAAACCTTTGAGGTATTGTTTAATCCCACGGCGACGAATCCCCTCAATGTGCGCCATCACAATAATACAGAAAGACAAGACAAGGTCAAATGAAAGATTTGCAGTTGGCGATGTCCAAAGGTTTGTTCCATCTGTTGTTTGAAGTTTAGCCATCAAACCAAGGTTATTGGCGATGACCATAAAAAGAAATAAGCATAAGTAAAAGAGTGAGTAATCTTTCATGTAGTGGGAACCAAGGTTAGGTTCTGTAAATCCAATTACAAAATCATAGAGATACTCTAATACATTTTGTTTACCTTTGGGTTTCAAGGTCATATTACGACTTGCCCAATAGATAAATGCAAAAATCAGAAACACAGACAGCAAAGTCAAGGCTGTCAAAGTTAAATCAAAGGTAACAGGACCAATATTGATGGTTGGATTGATACTTTCTTCCATCTAACATTCTCCCTTCTCCAATTTATATTTCGTTATTTAATAATAAATGAGAAGACAAGAGTTACGAAGAAAGTTCCTTCAATAAAGGCAACCCCTAAAAACATCAAGCTACGAAACTCAGCGATAATATCTGGTTGGCGAGCTACTGATTTCAACAAACCATTCATCAACAAACCCTCACCAAGAGATACACCCATACAGGCAAGACATAGACCGAAAAATGTTAAATTCATGACGAATTCTCCTTTTAATTAAAATTTACTTACTTAGTTTAGTCCTAAAAATTGGATTTGTCAACTTTTTACTAACATTGAAAGCGTTTAATGAAAATTATTTACAATTTTACTATTTTTGAGCTTATTATATAGAAAACTTTGTAAAAAACTTGTAATAAATCCGACCATTATCTAGACCTTTCTGAAAAATATTGAAAAAATCCGAGATGAAATCTCGGATGAAAATTGATATATTTTTAACCAAATGCTCTTTTAGTAAGTAGAATTAAAGGGAAAGCTTTCGTTTCCTGCTTGCTTATTAAGCACGAACTGTGACGCTGGTTCCATCTTCCTTATAAAGATTGATAAGACCTTCTTTAAGAGCGCGAACCATGTCTCCAGCTTGAACAGGTTGTGGAACCTTGATAGTCAAGAGTTCCATTGGATTTGGAGCGCGGTCGATTTTATTGCCCTTAGCATCGTGCAAATCTTCGATATAAGTTTCAAAATGACGGAAACCTGGGCCGTAAAACTCTACTTGGTCTCCTTCGTTAATGACATTCCGTTGACGAATAGTTGCTGTTTGTGTCGCATCATCATAAGAAACCACTTCAGCGACAAACTTGTATTCAGGGATTTTACGACGAGCACCAAACAACTGCTCATTTTCAGATGGTGTACCGTAGTAGAAACCAGTTGCTAATTCACGCTGGGCAACCTTCCACATCTCATCAATCAAGTCTTGCTTGATAGCTTCAAACTTCTCTGGACTTTCTAGATAAGCATCAACAGCTGCCTTGTAGCAGTTGGTTACTGTTGATACGTAGTGAATAGACTTCATACGTCCTTCGATTTTTAGACTGTCCACACCATTTTCAATCATATCTGGGATATGGTCAATCATAGACATGTCAACGGCTGACATCGAAAATTCTTCTGGAATCTCTCCCTTAAGGCTCTTACGTTCTTTCCCAAAAGGCATATCGTAAAGGTCGTACTTCCAACGGCAAGACTGAGAGCAACCACCACGGTTAGCATCACGCATACTCATGTGGTTTGAAAGAGTACAACGACCAGAGTAAGAAATACACATAGCTCCATGGACAAAGGCTTCAATCTCAACGTCTGTACGTTTGCGAATTTCAGCTAATTCTTCCATCGAAACCTCACGCGCCAAAACGACACGAGTTAAGCCTAATTCTTTCCAGAACTCAAGAGTTTCATAGTTAGTGGCACTGGCTTGAGTAGAGAGGTGAATTTCAAGACCTGGTGCTTCTGTAGCTGCAATCATAATCAAGGCTGGGTCAGACACGATAACCGCGGCAATCCCGATATCACGTAGCTTACGGAACCACTCACCAGCTCCCTTTTCATTTCCTTCGTGCATAACCATGTTGGCAGCTACATAGACCTTAGCCCCGTACTTGGCAGCAAACTGGACTCCTTCTTCCATTTGTTCAAAGGTAAAGTTACCTGCACGGCTACGAAGGCCATAGGCCTGACCACCGATAAAGACAGCATCTGCCCCATACTGAACAGCTACTTTTAGCTTCTCTAAAGTCCCTGCCGGTGATAAAACCTCAGGACGTTTTAATGTTTTTGTCATGATTTCTCCTATTTGCAATATAAAAGTTTGACGTTTTTCCTTCTCATTTTATAGTAAATAAGCGATAAAATCAAGCCTAGACAGATTGTTTTGACAATTCTAATATTTTAAGCTTTGTATAATAATTGTTAAATTATCGGATATAAACCAATTTTAACAAGTAGCCAAAAAGTCTAGAAAAGTAAAAACCAGCATCCAAAGATACTGGCTCATTAAACTACATAAATTAGTCCTTAGATGACTACTCCCACTCAACTGTTGCAGGTGGTTTGCTTGTAATATCATAGACGATACGGTTAACATGATCCACTTCATTTACGATACGTACTGAGATTTTTTGAAGTACTTCCCATGGAATTTTGGCAAAGTCAGCAGTCATACCATCGATAGAGGTAATAGCACGGATTGCAATAGTGTAGTCGTACGTACGACCGTCCCCCATAACACCGACTGAACGAACGCCTGTGTTAACTGTGAAGTATTGCCAGATATCACGGTCAAGGCCAGCTTTGGCAATTTCTTCACGGAGGATAGCGTCTGATTCACGAACGGTTTCTAGTTTCTCTTCAGTGATTTCACCCATGACACGGATCGCAAGTCCTGGTCCTGGGAATGGTTGGCGCCATACGATATGGTCTGGCATACCAAGCTCTGTACCGAGAGCACGAACTTCGTCTTTATAAAGAGTGTTGAGTGGTCAAAAAGCAGACTATCCCAATCCCATAGCCATACCTGTGAATGGTGGTTGGCGATATAACTATGGAAATCAGTTTTATGTTCAGTTGGTTTCACAATACCTAACCGACACTTCCCCAACAGAATTTGATGATGAAACCGTGCAAGTCATTATGGACGAAGCCTTGAAATACGAAGGGTTTCCCTATGTCTTTGGAGGGGCGTCGCCTACCACCTCTTTTGATTGTAGTGGCTTAATACAATGGGTGTATGACAAAGCTGGCATTTCTCTCCCTCGTGTCGCCCAAGATCAGTATGACGCTACGCAAGAAATCTCTATGGAAGAAGCCCAAGCAGGCGACCTTATCTTCTTTCATTCAACCTATAATGCAGGCACATATGTGACTCATGTGGCGATATATTTAGAGGGAAATCGCTTTTATCATGCAGGCGACCCAATCGGTTATGGCGACTTAAGCAGTCGTTATTGGCAAGACCATCTGATTGGGGCTAGACGTGTTATTCATAACTAAGAAAGGAATGAATCAAATGATTATAAAAATCGAGCGAAAAGAAAAGAAGGAGAAACCAAAGAAATCTAAAAAACCGAGCAAGCAAAGAAAAGTTCCGATGATTAAAGTTGGCACGCATAAGAAATTAACCTTTGTTTTATGGGTTTTATTGATTGGTAGTGTCGGATTTGGAATCTATAAAAATTTTACTGCCATTGACACTCATACTGTCCGTGAAACAGAAATCATTAAACAGCAGATTGTCGATACCAACCAAGTAGAAAGTTTTGTGAAATCCTTTGCGAAAGACTACTTTTCGTGGCAACAATCCCAAGAAGCCATTGATAAACGAAATGAAAAATTGACCCATTATTTGACGGAAGAATTGCAGGTATTAAATGAAGAAATGATTCGTAAGGATATTCCTACTAGTTCTAGTGTGAACGATATACAGGTGTGGCAGGTTTCTCAAGTGAATGAGAACACCTTTGAGGTACTGTTTTCTGTTGAACAAGTTATTACCGAAGACAAAGACAAGGAAACTATATCGTCTAGCTTTCATGTGGTTGTCCATATAGATGAATCAGATAATATGGTTATTATCAAAAATCCGACAATGAGTAAGAAACCTCAAAAATCGGACTACCAACCCAAACAGCTAGAAAGTGACCATACAGTAGATACAGAAACGATGGACGAAATCACTAGCTTTTTAGAAACGTTCTTCCAGCTCTATCCTACCGCCACAGAAAAAGAATTGACTTACTATGTAAGTAATCATGTGTTACCTATGATTAACAAGGAATATGTTTTCGAGGAATTGGTGAATCCTATCTTTACCAGAAAAGATAACCAAGTAATCGTGAATGTCGCTGTGAAATATTTAGATCAAGAAACAAAGGCAACCCAAATCTCGCAATTTGAGTTGATATTAGAAAAACAAGATAATTGGAAGATTGTAAAATAACAAATATTGGTACATGATTACAGATACTTTGTAATCATGTACTCTTTTTGATAAAAAATTGGAGATTCCTTGACAAATATGCTCTTACGTGCTATTATTTAAGTATCTATTTAAAAGGAGTTAATAAATATGCGGCAAGGTATTCTTAAATAAACTGTCAATTTGATAGTGGGAACAAATAATTGGATGTCCTTTTTTAGGAGGGCTTAGTTTTTTGTACCCAGTTTAAGAATACCTTTATCATGTGATTCTAAAGTATCCGGAGAATATCTGTATGCTTTGTATGCCTATGGTTATGCATAAAAATCCCAGTGATAAGAGTATTTATCACTGGGATTTTTATGCCCTTTTGGGTTTTTGAATGGAGGAAAATCACATGAAAATTATTAATATTGGAGTTTTAGCTCATGTTGATGCAGGAAAAACTACCTTAACAGAAAGCTTATTATATAACAGTGGAGCGATTACAGAATTAGGAAGCGTGGACAAAGGTACAACGAGGACGGATAATACGCTTTTAGAACGTCAGAGAGGAATTACAATTCAGACAGGAATAACCTCTTTTCAGTGGGAAAATACGAAGGTGAACATCATAGACACGCCAGGACATATGGATTTCTTAGCAGAAGTATATCGTTCATTATCAGTTTTAGATGGGGCAATTCTACTGATTTCTGCAAAAGATGGCGTACAAGCACAAACTCGTATATTATTTCATGCACTTAGGAAAATGGGGATTCCCACAATCTTTTTTATCAATAAGATTGACCAAAATGGAATTGATTTATCAACGGTTTATCAGGATATTAAAGAGAAACTTTCTGCCGAAATTGTAATCAAACAGAAGGTAGAACTGTATCCTAATATGTGTGTGACGAACTTTACCGAATCTGAACAATGGGATACGGTAATAGAGGGAAACGATGACCTTTTAGAGAAATATATGTCCGGTAAATCATTAGAAGCATTGGAACTCGAACAAGAGGAAAGCATAAGATTTCAGAATTGTTCTCTGTTCCCTGTTTATCACGGAAGTGCAAAAAACAATATAGGGATTGATAACCTTATAGAAGTGATTACGAATAAATTTTATTCATCAACACATCGAGGTCAGTCTGAACTTTGCGGAAAAGTTTTCAAAATTGAGTATTCGGAAAAAAGACAGCGTCTTGCATATATACGTCTTTATAGTGGCGTACTGCATTTGCGAGATTCGGTTAGAATATCGGAAAAGGAAAAAATAAAAATTACAGAAATGTATACTTCAATAAATGGTGAATTATGTAAAATCGATAAGGCTTATTCCGGGGAAATTGTTATTTTGCAGAATGAGTTTTTGAAGTTAAATAGTGTTCTTGGAGATACAAAGCTATTGCCACAGAGAGAGAGAATTGAAAATCCCCTCCCTCTGCTGCAAACGACTGTTGAACCGAGCAAACCTCAACAAAGGGAAATGTTACTTGATGCACTTTTAGAAATCTCCGACAGTGACCCGCTTCTGCGATATTATGTGGATTCTGCGACACATGAAATCATACTTTCTTTCTTAGGGAAAGTACAAATGGAAGTGACTTGTGCTCTGCTGCAAGAAAAGTATCATGTGGAGATAGAAATAAAAGAGCCTACAGTCATTTATATGGAAAGACCGTTAAAAAAAGCAGAGTATACCATTCACATCGAAGTTCCACCGAATCCTTTCTGGGCTTCCATTGGTCTATCTGTAGCACAGCTTCCATTAGGGAGCGGAGTACAGTATGAGAGCTCGGTTTCTCTTGGATACTTAAATCAATCGTTTCAAAATGCAGTTATGGAGGGGATACGCTATGGCTGTGAACAAGGATTGTATGGTTGGAATGTGACGGACTGTAAAATCTGTTTTAAGTATGGCTTATACTATAGCCCTGTTAGTACCCCAGCAGATTTTCGGATGCTTGCTCCTATTGTATTGGAACAAGTCTTAAAAAAAGCTGGAACAGAATTGTTAGAGCCATATCTTAGTTTTAAAATTTATGCGCCACAGGAATATCTTTCACGAGCATACAACGATGCTCCTAAATATTGTGCGAACATCGTAGACACTCAATTGAAAAATAATGAGGTCATTCTTAGTGGAGAAATCCCTGCTCGGTGTATTCAAGAATATCGTAGTGATTTAACTTTCTTTACAAATGGACGTAGTGTTTGTTTAACAGAGTTAAAAGGGTACCATGTTACTACCGGTGAACCTGTTTGCCAGCCCCGTCGTCTAAATAGTCGGATAGATAAAGTAAGATATATGTTCAATAAAATAACTTAGTGCGTTTTATGTTGTTATATAAATATGGTTTCTTATTAAATAAGATGAAATATTCTTTAATATAGATTTGAATTAAAGTGGAAAGGAGGAGATTGTTATTATAAACTACAAGTGGATATTGTGTCCTATTTGTGGAAATAAAACAAGACTACGAATACGAGTGGATACTATACTTAAAAATTTCCCTTTATACTGCCCCAAATGTAAGAACGAAACTTTAATTAATGTTCAAAAAATGAATATAATAACAATCAAAGAGCCAGACGCCAAGACGCAGAGCCGATAATTTGAGAAATGAAACTCTCATCTTATCGGCTCTTTTTGTTTATCTGAATTTTACTGACTAGCCTTCAATATTTCTTGCTTCATTGATACCTTTTGCTAGTGCTTCCATTAAGGATAGTTCTTTGTCTGTAAAGCTATCCATGTATTTTTCTACCTGTAACCTTCGAGTGCTTTTAATCAAATTATCTGTAGGTAAGAAAAATTCATCAATAGATACATGGAGTAATGATACAAGATCATACAGCACTTGTGTACTTGGGTGTTGTCCTTTGTTTTCTATATTTGTTAAATAACGTGGGTCAATTTCAATCATTGTTCCCACTTGTTCACGAGTGAGACCCCGTTTCATTCGAGCCTCTTTAATCGCTAAACCAACGGCTCTAAAATCGTATTTATCTTCTTTTTTACGCATACTAAATCACCTCTATACATTTTACTGTTCCTATATAACCATAAACAGGTATAGAAAAACATGTTATATAGTTTATGAGTTCCTATAGAACACTGTGGAATTTATTAATGCGATGAATCCAATTTCAAATAGAAAGGTCGCTGATTTTATTTACCTATACAACTTTATAAAATTTAGTCATACTCCTAGAAAGTAGATAAAATTGGCGACTTAATGGAGGGAAAAGTCGCCATGAGAAAGATAATCTGTCATCTAGTTCTCTTAATTAAGTTCTTATCAAAAAAACTTATCCACCTGTACTGGATAGATATGACCATCAATGTGGTTTTGCAGATTACATAGATAGAAAAATCAAAGCATATGAACAGAGAAAACAATCTGTTTATGTGCTTTTTTGGTCACTTAATAAATATCTTTTAGGATTTCTCTTCATTTATGCAACAAATCCCCCTTTCGTGTCGGGGCTTAGTATGAAGGGAGATAAAGAAGCACATGCCACTCCCTTTCACGACAGAAAGGGGGTGAAAAGCATGAAACCATCTTCTTTTCAAGAAACCATAGAAAATCAGTTTGACTATATCTGCAAACAAGTTATTGAAGATGAACGAAAAGATTACTTCAAACATCTAGACAGACTATCAGCAAAAGAAGTCTCGTTTTCTGATATAGATAACTACCTTGTCAACTCTTTTTCTACTGTTGATACGTACGTCACTGATTTCCAACTATTTAAATTATTTGGATTAAGAATCAATGTTGAAAGTGATTTATTAAGTGAAGCCCTGCGTCATCTTTCAGAGAAAAAACGGAACATTATTTTACTTCATTACTTTATGGATATGAGTGATGTGGAGATTGCGGAGTTACTAAATTTGAATCGTTCGACTGTTTATCGTCATCGAATAAGTGGACTAGCCATGATTAAAGAATTCATGAAGGAGTGTAAAGAATGAAAACAGCCTATCCAAGGGTTCCCTTCCCCCTCATTGTAAAGGCGACAGATGGCGACGTGGAAGCAATTAATCAGATTGTTAAACATTATCGAGGGTATACCTCAAAACGTTCATTACGTCGCATGACAGACGAATATGGAAATTCTCATATGGTTATTGATGAAACCCTACGTGGCAGAATGGAAACGAAACTCATCTCTAAGATTTTATCGTTCGAAATTAAATAGTCCCATTTTTTCGTGGAAGCGTGTCGAATCGTATCCACGCTTCCCAATTTGGGAGGTTTGTTATTCCATCAAAGCATATTGTGTGTTCAGTAGGTTTTGATAGGCTAACAAGCCAAACGTTCTTTGACAACCAAATAAAGGCAATCGAATACGTTTCGGTAAGAAAAGAGCTGATGAACTAACACGCCATGACCTACAAAATTAGTGAGCGATTCATGTTAGTAATTCGAAAGTAATCTTTAGCAGGATTGCTGCCATGACTTTCTTATCGTGATAATGATACTCCCGTATAGCCATAGTCCGAGCGTTAGAAGCGTCACAGGCAATGGGTACGGCTACATGAGAACCATGCAGAAGTGAAATTCCTGTGAGCTTTGCTAGAGCTGTTCGATTGCTAAGATATTCTTCTCTTGTCAGTGTATTATTATAAAACTATTTGATATAATTATAGGTGAATATTGGAGTTTTCCTAGCCTATAATTGGGAAAGGAGTAATAATGATAACGGTCACAAAAAAGGATTTAGTTGAGCTAGGATATGGAACTTCTTTTTCAGCAGACATCATAAAAAAAGCAAAAGAATTGATGATTACAAAAGGGCATATCTACTATCAATCTCGAAAGCTAGATAGAGTCCCTCGTGAAGCTGTTGAAGAAATTCTAGGAATTCGGTTTTCAAATGAAAACAGGTCTGAGTAGTTTTTGCACAGTAAGGAGTAAAAACTATGGTTAAAGACCCAATAAAAAAAGCAAAGAATGGAACCTATTATTTTCGTGCAAATCTAGGTTATGATTCTAAAGGGAAAAAAATTCAAAAATATCGTAGTGGATTCACTACTAAAAAAGAAGCAAGAGAAGAATATTCGAAACTGCTATTGATGAAACCAGAAGAATTAAGTGAGAATAAGGATAAAATGACGTTTAAACATTATATCTTTGAAATTTTCCTTCCATGGTATAAGACACAGGTAAAGCTCAGAACATATGAAAATCGCTTACCAACTATTAAGAAGCATTTCTCTTATTTTGATAAAATGGCTGTTTCCGATATTGAGCCTATTGATGTGCAAAATTGGCAACTAAAATTATCAAAGAAGTGTAAGTCTTCTTATGTAAGAGCTGTTCAAGGACTATTTTCAGTTGCTATGGATCGAGCAATTGTCCTTGGGATAACCACCACAAATCCATCTAAGATTATTGGCAATGTGAAAAAGCAAAAGTCTAAAATTGAATTTTGGACAAAAGAAGAATTTGAAAAAGTAATCTCTCTAATTTACAAAGAAGATTACTATCAACACTTTTTATTTATCTCTCTGTGGTTTTTATTTATGACTGGAATGCGAATTGGTGAAGCTACTGCCATTCAATGGGAAGATATTGATTTTGACTCAGGAGTACTAACCATCAACAAAACACTCTATTACAAGAATCAATCGAATTATAGATTTGTTGAACCAAAAACAAAGGCGAGCGTTCGTCATATTGTATTAGATAAATGCACATTAACTTATTTATCCGAATGGAAGGAAGTACAACAAAATCTAATTCAGACAGACTTTGTAATGAGCTATAACGGTATTCCTACCCAAAAACATACACTATCATATGCTATTGAACGCTATGCTAAGCTGGCTGGTATCCATCGAATCAGAATCCATGGGTTACGGCATTCTCATGCTTCCTTGTTAATCAGTATGGGAGAAAATCCACTTATCATTAAAGATCGTCTAGGACACGAAGATATTGAGACGACTTTAGGAACGTATGGACATCTTTATCCTAACAGTAATTTCGAGGTAGCTAACAAATTAAATGGAGCCATTTCCTTTAAAGAAGCAAAACAAAATTATGATACTTCACCAAAGAATCAATTTACTGTAGACTACTTGCGAAACAAAGAAATGAAAAAAGTGCAATAAAAGTGCAGTAAAAAGATAAGAAGAGCCAGAAACCCTTGGTATAAGAGGATTTCTAGCTCTCCTACAACTACTCCCACTCAACTGTTGCAGGTGGTTTACTTGTAATATCATAGACGATGCGGTTAACGTGGTCCACTTCGTTTACGATACGTACAGAAATCTTTTGAAGGACATCCCAAGGAATCTTTGCAAAGTCAGCTGTCATACCATCGATAGAAGTGATCGCACGGATTGCAATCGTGTAGTCATACGTACGACCGTCACCCATAACCCCAACTGAACGAACACCTGTATTAACTGTGAAGTATTGCCAGATATCGCGGTCAAGACCAGCTTTAGCGATTTCTTCACGCAGGATAGCATCTGACTCACGAACTGTTTCTAGTTTCTCTTCAGTGATTTCACCCATGACACGGATCGCAAGTCCTGGTCCTGGGAATGGTTGGCGCCATACGATATGGTCTGGCATACCAAGCTCTGTACCAAGGGCACGAACTTCATCTTTATAGAGAGTGTTGAGTGGTTCGATCAATTCAAATTGCATGTCTTCTGGAAGACCACCCACGTTGTGGTGTGACTTAATAGTTTGAGCTGTATCTGTACCAGACTCGATCACGTCTGTGTAAAGCGTACCTTGAGCAAGGAATTTCACATCTTTGAGCTTGCTTGCTTCGTCATCGAATACATACACAAACTCGTTACCGATGATTTTACGTTTTTGTTCAGGGTCAGAAACGCCAGCAAGTTTATCAAGGAAACGTTTAGCAGCGTCTGCTTTGACGATATTCAAACCAAACTTACCACCAAGCATATCCATAACTTGGTCTGCTTCTCCTTTACGAAGAAGACCGTGGTCTACGAAGATACAGATCAATTGATCGCCAATAGCCTTTTGGAGAAGAACCCCAACGACAGATGAGTCAACCCCACCTGATAGACCAAGAAGGACACGTTTATCACCGACGGTTTCACGAATTTTTTGGATCTGCATATCAATGAAGTTATCCATTGACCAGTCGCCTTTAGCCTTACAGATGTTAAGAGCAAAGTTACGAAGGATATCATTTCCGTATACAGAATGACGAACTTCTGGGTGGAATTGGATACCGTAAATATGTTTATCAGGGTTTTCAATGGCTGCATAAGGGCAGTCAGCTGATGTACCTGTACGAACAAAGTCAGCAGGAATCTCAGTAACTGCATCACCATGGCTCATCAATACAGTTTGTTCATCAGGTGTTGATTCAAAAAGAGCTGATGGTGTATGTGTTAGGGTTGATTGACCATATTCACGATTTCCAGCGTCACCTGCAGGAACAACTTTTCCTCCAAGTTTATGGGTCAATAACTGCATACCGTAACAGATTCCCAAAATAGGAATTCCCAGTTCGAAGATTTCTGGGTCAATATCGAATGAACCATCTTCATATACAGAATTTGGACCACCTGAAAGGATAATTCCTACAGGGTTGATTTCACGAACTTCAGCAGCTGAAATTTTATGACTTTTTAGTTCTGAAAAAACACCAATCTCACGGATACGACGTGAAATCAGCTGGTTGTACTGGCTACCATAGTCCAATACGATGATTTTTTCTACATCTTGCAAATCAGTTGAAATGTTGCTCATCTTTTCCCTTTCTCAAAAGAAATATCTTTTTTCAATATTCTATCACAAATAAGGGCGAATTACCAACTAAACAAGGCGAAGTTTGACTTTTTCTAGTTTATTGGGGTACAATAGAGAAAAGATAGAAATGAAGTGAAAAATATGCTACCTGCTTATATGAAAATCCACGATCAGATTAAAAAGGATATTGACGAGCACCGTTGGGCTATTGGTGAGAGGCTTCCTAGTGAACGAGATTTAGCAGAACAGTTTGAGGTCAGTCGCATGACCCTCCGCCAAGCCGTATCTCTATTAGTCGAAGAAGGCGTCTTAGAGCGTCGTGTAGGAAGTGGCACCTTTGTTTCCAGTACTCGAGTACAAGAAAAGATGCGAGGGACAACCAGTTTTACTGAAATTGTTAAGTCCCAAGGCAAAGTACCCTCTAGCCAGCTCATTTCCTACAGAAAAACTATTCCCAATGAGCAGGAAGTTGCCAAGCTAGGAATTTCTCCAACGGAGAATATTATCCGAATGGAACGTGTTCGCTATGCTGACCAAGTCCCTCTGGTTTATGAGGTTGCTTCTATTCCTGAAAAATTCATTAAGGACTTTAAAAAAGAAGAAATTACCAGTCATTTCTTCCAAACCCTACAAAAACATGGCTACCGTATTGGTAAATCACAGCAGACTATTTATGCTCGCCTCGCTAAAGAAAAGATTGCCCACTATTTAGAAGTTGAAAAAGGCCATGCTATTCTTGCTTTGACCCAGGTTTCCTACTTAGAAGATGGGACAGCATTTGAATACGTAAAAAGTCAGTATGTAGGCGAACGCTTTGAATTTTATCTTGAAAACAATTAATACTCTTCGAAAATCTCTTCAAACCGCGTCAACGTCGCCTTGCCGTATGTATGGTTACTGACTTCGTCAGTTTCATCTGCAACCTCAAAACGGTGTTTTGAGCTGACTTCGTCAGTTTCATCTGCAACCTCAAAACGGTGTTTTGAGCTGACTTCGTCAGTTTCATCTGCAACCTCAAAACGGTGTTTTGAGCTGACTTCGTCAGTTTCATCTGCAACCTCAAAACGGTGTTTTGAGCTGACTTCGTCAGTTTCATCTGCAACCTCAAAACGGTGTTTTGAGCTGACTTCGTCAGTTTCATCTGCAACCTCAAAACGGTGTTTTGAGCTGACTTCGTCAGTTCTATCTACAACCTCAAAGCAGTGCTTTGAGCGACCTGCGGCTAGTTTTCTAGTTTGCTCTTTGATTTTCATTGAGTATAAAATACTACATAAAACCTCTTTGTCACAGACAAAGAGGCTTTTTTATTTTTCTAAGAGTAAATCTTTCAAAGAAATCAGAGTTACAGCAAACAATATCATTGCCATACCAAGAAAATCAATGGGATAAAATTGTTCATTCATGATTAGGAAGGCAAAGAAAACCGCCGAAATTGGCTCAATTGAAGCCAACAAACTTGACTTGACCGGTCCAATCAAACTGGCTCCCTTTAAGAAGGCTGTATAGGCAAAGACAGTCCCTATAAGGATAATGCCAGCAAAAGCGAGGAGAAAATCAAGACTAGTTGGGATAGCAGTCTGTAGAACTCCTGTAAAAGGAAGGGCGACCAAACCTGCTATAACCATTCCCACACCAATGACCAAACTGCTCCCCCACTTCTTAATCAAGGCTATGGGCAAAATAATATAAAGGGCGTAAGTCCAGGCAGAAAAGAGACCCCAGAATAGGCCAGAAGGTGTAATGGATAACTGGTCCAACTGACCATGGGTTGCGATCAGGAAGGTTCCTCCAATGGCTAATATGATAGAAATAATCTCTGCCAAGGTCGGTGCCACCTTATCCTTGATACAGCTATAAATCAAAATTCCAACAGGACAAACATACTGAAGGACCGTTGCTGTTCCTGCATTGGTTTCTTGAATTGCAGACAAATAGGCGAATTGGTTGAGGAAGAGGCCAATCAGTGCAAAAATGAGAAGTGACAGCAAACTTTTTCTATCCTTTAAAAAGGCCAGCATTTTATCCTTTGCAGTAGCATAAGCCAAGAGCATGAGAATCCCACCAGCGATTAAAAGACGCAAGTTGGTCAAGACCAACGCCGAAATTCCATGTGCCATCAGGTATTGGCCACTCGTTCCTGACAAGCCCCAAGCAATCCCAGCCACAACTGTTAATAAAGTCCCTTTTAAAATATTTGACATGTCTCTCCTTACTCTTCTTTACGAATCAAGTCCATCACCTGATTACGGTCTAATATCCACTGGGCTCGTTCGTCCTTTTCATAGGTTCGATTCGATAGGAAAATAGTCGCTTCTTGCTTCTGACGATTCCACATGATAAAGGTACCCGTATAACCCGTATGGTCTAGCCATTCTCCTTCCAAATTCCATGCTAAAGAACGTTCCTTGTCATCCAAAGGAGAAAAATTTTGACTCAAGTCTCTTGCAAAATCATCCTCTAAATTGTGCTGCAAAAAGATTTGTAAATCCTTTACAGTCGAAAACAAACCAGCACTACCAGCATGTCTGCCCAAGAGACGAGCCTTGGGATCATGCACGATACCTACCTCTACACCTCTAACTGTTGGAACAGCAAGCTCAACTGGTCCGAACTGGGTTTCTTTCATTCCCCAAGGTTTCCAAACTCGCTCCTGTAAAATCACATCCAAATCTTGATTAAAAATTCTTTCCAAAATAAAGCCCAACAGCAAAAAATGGACATCCGAATAAAGAAAGGCTGGCTGACTTCGTCTCTTGAGATGAAACATTGCTTCCTTCAATTCTGAGGCTGTTAAAAGATCACGATTGGGAATAAATGGATCAAGATCTGTTGCGTGAGTCAAGAGCTGGCGAATAGTGATATCTGGATAATCACTTTCAGGTAAAAAATCGGTCACTGGTCTGTCAATATCTAATTGACCTTTTTCCCACAAGAAGGTGAAAACAGTACCAACCCCAACAACCTTGCTAACACTAGCTAGGTCATAAACAAGACCTGCCTCAGTATCCAATCCATGCTCTGGGTCACTCTGGCCGACATAGACCTCCGTCCATTGATTGTCCTTAAAATACGCAAAAGAGGCTCCGGGATAAATCCCTGCCTCGATTTGGTCTTGTATTTTTTTAATAATCTTGGTCCACTTCATACTTCTTCAAACCACAATTCAACATTATTTCTATCTTTACCAAGGAAGAATTTTTCAGACTTAGGAATAAAATATTCGGTAGACTCAAACTTCTGGCGCAAACTTGCTAAATCTAGTTCATTAACCAAGAACTTAAGCATAGACAAGTCCCAAGTAACCGTATTTTCCACAGTCAGATCCTGCCCCTGAGCTGGGATAAAACCAAGTGATGCCCCAACTTCAGATGGTTCCAAGTAACTATCGACATCAGTTGGGAGATGTAATTCCATAGAAATCTCAAATTTACTTAAAGAAATTGATTCCAAATCTGTTTGAAATTCTGGCTTTTCTCCTACTTCTACTAGACTTGCTCTGTCATCTTCTGCATGAATCAAAATCAAATCATCTTCTGGTGAGTAAATCTCAAAAGCGTAGCCGTTTTGACCTTTATATAATCGATGAATCGAATCTGTTTTAGATAAGAGGCCTTCAATTTCCAAGGGATTTTCCACCTTGATAATCAATCTAGCTAGCTTCTTTCTTCCCTCTACCTTACGAGTACGCATACTTGGAGCTTCTTCTAAAACCAGCTTTTCAAGACCTGTTTGATCCCCTAGTGACAGAAAAGCTGACTCTTCTAACAAGGCCTTCATACCAAGGGTTTCAATATAAAATGTTTCATTTAATTTTCTATTATTAACTTTTAAAGTAGGAATAATCCGTACAATCTGATTTACATTCATAAATTCCTCCACCACTTTTTATTTTATAGGATTTTAGAATTTTTTACAAGATATTATGCTCAAATTTACCGATTTTTCGTAAAATTGCATCTAAAAAACCGAGGATTTCCTCGGTTTCAATTTCTTATAGGTAAAGGAATTTGAAGATAGCTACTGCCGCAATTGCTGCTGCGATAGGTGCTACTACTGGTACCCAAGAATACCACCATTTTGAATCGCCTTTGTGCTCACCAAGAACTGATTTTGGAAGGAAAGCATGAAGGAGACGTGGTCCCAAGTCACGGGCAGGGTTCAAGGCAGGTCCTGTAGGTCCACCAAGTGATGTTACTAAGGCCATAACAAGGAAACCAAGCGCCAAGTGAGCTACTGAAAGTCCTGAAGCAGTATGTGGTGCTACTTGGGCTTTGATTGCTAAATCAGAAAAGTCAACATTTTGACCTGCTTGACTAGCCATTTGTTTCATGTATTGAAGCACTTCAGAACCAAAGAAGTTTTTAGTCAATCCAAGGGCTGCAAAGAAAAGAACAAATGAACCAACAAACTCATTTACAAAACCATTAATAGTTGACGCAAAGTGTGATTCTTTTGTACCATTATCCAAACTTGAAATTGTTGAGAAAGTACCCAAGATATTGTTTGGATTTTCAGTTTTCAAGTAATATGGGCGGTGTGTTGCCACAACCAAGGCTTGACCAAAGATAGCACCCAAAACTTGTGCGATGATATAAGGCGCAACTTGTGCCCAAGGGAAGAGACCGCTGATCGCAAGTCCAAGAGTGAAGGCTGGGTTGATGTGGTTTCCAGATACGTTACCAAACATCAAGGCTGGGATCATAACCCCCATACCGTAACCAACAGCGATAACGATCCAGCCACTTTGGTGACCTTTCGTACCTTTAAGTTCAACGTTGGCAACTGCACCATTACCAAGAATGATCAAAATAGCAGTTCCCAAAAATTCAGTGGCATATTTAATTGCCCATGTGAAATCCATTTGATAGATTCTCCTTAAAATTTTTTAGACAATCCTTATTCTATCAATTTTTATATCTTTTAGCAACAGGTTTTCTAAAAGAATATATAAGAAAGCGGTTTTATTTCTTATAAAAAAACAAAAGGATTAAGAAGGTCATTCTCCTTAATCCGATAGTTCTTATTCTTGACGTTGTCCGAAATCAGCAATCATCTGATTCATTTCTTGTCGACTCGGAGTTGTCAGCATATAAAGGTAATCTCCTTGAAGTTCCGCGAAGGCTGCTGGCATGATTTTTTTAACCTTGAACTGCTGGCTATATTTGTCAAGCAAATCCTCTTCTGAATAGACATAATGAGCATTTGCACGGCGAGAAGTAGCCAAACAATACTGAGGTTCAAACTCTGACACCGGGAACTCTTCTCCTGCGACAATCGCCGCATAGCCTCGGTAGAGGTCCAAGGAATGGGCAAAGTTATAAACATCAATGGTAAAACCACCTGCAGGACGGTTATTGTACTCAATGGCAATGTAATCGTCCCCTTCGCGGAAGAACTCGATATGGAAGAACCGTTCTCTCATACCAAATTCTTTGACGATAGCCTCACCATATTTACGTAATTTAGGATCCATATCCTTGAGGACGTAATAAGAATTGTCCATCTTGTAAATCATAAGATCAAGCGGTGTATAGGCGTAGTCGAAGGTCGTTGAAAAGACAATCTTTCCATCCTTGTCCACTAAACCATCAAAGGTACAGATTTCGCTGGAAGTGACAAATTTTTCAAAGAAATAAACAGTTGAATGATCCCATTCGGCCTTGAAGTGATTGATATCGTCTTCAGTCTCAAGTTTAAAGGTTGCGGCTGCCCCAACTCCATTATCAGGTTTGGCAATCATTGGAAGGCCGATTTCTTTCACTGCTTGATCCACATCTGCTTCCGTCTTAATAACAGCTCCAGGGGCTACAGGGACACCAGCTTTTTTGAAGAGTTTCTTCATTTCAGACTTATATTTTGTCTTTTTGAGATCCTCTGGTTTGGCACCAAAGACATTGAATTGTTCTCTGAGTGCTGCGTCCAACTCAAGCCAGTATTCATTATGAGACTCGATACGATCAATTGGGCCATGTTTATAAAAGAGAAAAGCAACTGCACGTTTGACTTCATCTATGTTCTCAAGATTATCAACACGGAAATATTCTGTCAGGCTATTACGTAAAGGTTCATCCAATTGCTCGTATGGTTCCTGACCAATTCCCAAGACAGTGATTCCTTTATTGGCTAGCTCAATAGTAAACTGTTGAAAGTTTTGTGGATAGTAGGGAGAAATAACAAGGTAATTCATAGGTCACTCCTTTTATAAATAAAGATTGCCGAGGAAATAAGGCATTTGTTTGCGCCACCATTCCCAGTCGTGGGCGACATCATGTCCCCACTCAGCAAACCAGGCTGGAATTTGTTTCTGGTCAAAGGCTTCTTTGAGCTTGTAGAAAGATGGTAAACCATCTTGTTCCCAGGCTCCAAGACCCGTACACAGCACAATCTCTGCCTGACGGTAACGGTCAATAAACCAGCCGTCGTTTTGGTTCCAGATATAATCTACTGGCGAGTTTTGGTAAATAGCATCGTCGTTGTAGTAATCGCCGACAAAGAAACGTGCGTCGTAAACACCACTGAGAGCAATCACCTTGGTAAAGACATCTGGATGCTGGAGGAAGAAATTGAGTGCATGGTAGGCGCCCATTGAGCAACCTGTCGTCATCATGCCATCAAACCAACCTGTCTTATGCTTGATAAAAGGAATGGCCTCCTCAATCACGTAGCGTTCGTAGGCACGGTGCATCTCTGCTTGGTCGTGACCGTTTTTCCAAGTGGCCAACCAGCTCTCACTATCTACACTTGATAGGGTAAAGAACTGGACACGGCCTTCCTCTATAAAGGAAGCACAGGCATCAATCATGCCAAAATCATAGTATTCATTGTGACTGCCACCTGATGAAGCAAAGACCACAACTGGAATTCCAGCATGACCATAACGGTTAAGGTACATTTCACGGTTAAGATTGCCACTCCAGTGGCTAAGATGTTCAATATGCATATTTTCTCCTTTCTTACTTTACCAGTTTTCTGCAAAAAATCTCAGACAGTCTGGTAAATTTTCCGACCAAGGGATTTCACTATGGATGGCACCAGACTGAACTTTTAAGACAAGATTGCCCAAGTGAACTCCCCCTGCTATCAAATCATGGTAATAGCGAAGCGAAGAGTCGATATAGGCTTGTTTGATATTACCAGCCATCAAGGTCTTGTCTGTATCATCAGCTTCTTCCGTTCCCACATAGATGAAGATGCGCTGGTCAGGCGATAGTTGCTGACGCTCGATATAGCGGTTAAAGGCTTCTTGGTGGAGCCAGTTGGCAGATGAAAAGACACCCAAGCAACCAATTTGGTCTTGGTATTCCAAACCGATAAACTGGGTAATATTCCCTCCTAATGAGGAACCAATCATGGCTGTATGCTGGCGATCTGCTTTTGTACGATAAGTTTCATCGATAAAAGGCTTGACCACCTCCATGACAAACTCGGCATACTCCACACCCTTACCACCAAACTGCTGCCCTGGGATTGGAGATTCTTGGAACTTCCAAGCTGCATACTCATTCATCCGCCCCATTCCATCATTGTCAATGGCTACGACAATCATGCGACTGATATCAGGATTACGCTTAATAGCTGGGATAATCTTCCATGAATGACCAATGAAAGACTCCTTGCTATAAAAAACATTTTGCCCGTCATGAAAGTATACAACAGGATAGGAACGATCCGTGTCTTTCTCATAATCTTTAGGCAGAAGAACACTCACACGTCGCTCCTTACCTGTATAAGGAACTTTGAGTTTGTGTTCTTTCATTTTTAGATAAAAGTAGGATTGATTCATTGTCAGAAAACTCTCTATATTCAAAATTTATTCTTATTATATCACAGTTTAAGAAAAAAAGTCAGTTTTTCTTCCATTTTTGGATTAAAAACTAACTTTTTCATTTAATTTTCTAAATTCTTTTGGATTTTCTGATTAGAGCAGATCGTCAATCAAGTCATCTACTTCATCTTTTTCAGCCTGCGGTGTGATTTCAGTAATCATAATCCCTGCTACTGCGCGCTCAACCAAAGCTTCAACATCCATGCGTGCTTCATACTGCTCTGCATTCTTAATCTTAGGATTGGTCTTAGGACGGTCAGGTGCAAAAATCGTACAGCAGTCTTCAAAAGGTTGGATAGAGATTTCAAAGGTATCGATTTCCTGGGCGATGTCAATGATTTCCAATTTGTCCATGGTAACCACAGGGCGAATGATGGGAGTGTTGGTCACAGCGTTAATCGCCTGCATACTTTCAAGAGTTTGGCTGGCTACTTGACCAAGGCTTTCCCCATTGATGATAACTAAACCATTTCGTACCTCACGGATACGATCGGTAATCCTCATCATAAAACGACGCGTCAAGGTCATGAGGTAGGCTTCTGGCGCCTTGGCCTTAATTTCCTCTTGGATCTCTGTAAAAGGCACTTCGATAAACTGGATATTGCCACCAAACTTGGTCAATTTACGAGTCAAATCCTGCGCTTTCTTGAGGGCACCAGGACTAGTATAAGGTGGGCTGGCAAAGTGAACGGCCTCAATATCTACCCCACGTTTAAGAGCTAGATAGCCAGCTACAGGTGAGTCAATTCCCCCTGATAACATAAGCATGCCCTTCCCAGAAGTTCCCACTGGCAAGCCACCTGCCCCTCGAATGGTTTCATAGGAAAGATAAGCCGCCTCCTCACGAATCTCCACCTGAAGATTGATGTCCGGATTTTTCATCTGAGCTTGCACATTTGGAATTGCTTCGAAAACAGCCCCTCCAAGTGTTTGATTGAGTTCACGACTGTCGAGTTCAAAGTTGTGGTCGCTACGCTTACTAGAAATCTTAAAGGTCATCCCTTCCTTGTAGATGTCCTGCATAATCTCTTGCACAGAAGACTTCAGAACTTCTACAGATTTTTCGACCTTATACACTGGAGAAAAATTCTGAATCCCGAAGACTTGCTTGAGTGATTCTGCTACTGCTGTGTAATCAGCTCCATTGAGGTAAGCGTGGGCACGGTCGCGATCTGCCGTTACCTTAACTTGGGGATAGATAGACAAAACGTCTGAAATATTATTGCGAAGTTTATTGATGAAACGCATACGGTTTTTACCCTTGGTTGACAACTCTCCATAGCGAATCATAATTTCTGAATACTGCATGAATGCTCCTATCTTACTTTTCTAGTTTGATTGTAAATCAATTTTAACTTGGTCAAAAACTGCTCGACCTGACTCATATCATTTTCAAGGTCTAGGCTAAGACGTACAGCTGACTGGGCCTTATCTTTGTCCACTCCCATGGCAATCAAGGTTCCCGCAGGTTTCCCAGCCTTGGATGAACAAGCAGAAGTCGTTGATATGAAAATATCATAGTCTTCAAAGGCGTGAACAATGACTTCTCCACGAACACCCTTAATCCCAAAAGTCAGGATATGAGGGGCAAAGTCTTCCTCATCTGAAAAGACAAATATATCCGGATAGTCGAGAAGAGCTTGGCGAATAACAGATTTCATCTGCCCAGCCTTGCTAATAAAGATATCTAGCTTTTCCATAGACAAACGGAGAGCCTTGGCTGTCGCGGCAATCCCTGCTACATTCTCAGTTGTCGAACGATAATCACGCTCCTGACCACCACCTGTTAAAAGAGGCGTAATCTTCTTGCCAGACTTGATATAGACAAAGCCAACACCACGGACACCATGAAATTTATGACTCGAGAAGATCGCAAAATCCACTCGTTCTGTCAAATACTTTTCAGTTGGAATCTTAGCAAGTGCCTGAACCGCATCAACATGGAAGGAAATAGTTGGCTTGTCTGCCAAGAGTTCTGAAATAGCCTCAATAGGTTGGATAGAGCCGATTTCATTGTTCACAGCCATGACAGAAATTAGTATCGTATCAGGTCTTATCAAATCTGCTAACGCCTCAACATCCACAAATCCTTTTTCATCAACTGGAGCAAAATCTATCTCAAAACCTTGAGATTTCAACCAGAGGGCTGATTCTTTGACTGCTGGATGTTCAACGTTTGAAACGATAATGTGCTTGCCGAACTGGGCTTTTTCAAAGGCCACACCCTTGATAACCCAGTTATCCCCTTCTGTTCCACCAGATGTAAAGAAAATTTCATCACTTTTCTTACCAATCAAATCCGCAATTTGCTTCCGGGAAGCATCTAAGATTCGTGTTGCCTGGTCTCCCAAACGATGGAGACTAGATGGGTTTCCTAAAATTTTTGAAGCCACCTGCATATAGGTTTCAAGTACCTCAGGATAGGGCTTGGTCGTCGCCGAATTATCAAAGTAAATCATGTTTTCTCACGCTTTCTAAAATCACTCCTTCTATTGTATCATGAAACGGAGCCTGCGACAAGAAAGGGCAATTCCTCTTTTTTAAGATTTTTTTAAAGAAATACGGTATAATAAACTTTAATTAAAGGAGAGAATGTATGTCTAATTATCGTAGAACTTCAAAACCAAAAACAGAACATCTCAAAAAAGGCTTCACGGTCTTTCAAAAAATCGTTGCTACAATCGCTAGTATCCTTGGCTTAATTACCGCAAGTATCACAATCATGAACGCCTTGGATAATAACAAAAATACTAAAAAAGAACCTACGACAAGCCAGACGACAACCATTGTCAAAGAAATCCAAAAGGAAGCCCCTAAGGAAAACACCAGTCCCAATAAGGAAAATAATACTAGTCAAGAAAAAGCACAACAAGAAGAAACGCCAAAATCTAGCGTCAAGGAAGATAAAAAAGAAGAGCAGAAAACAGCAACTCAGGATTCTTCTACCCCTGCTCCTACTCCAAGTAAACCTGCCGCTGAAAATGAAAAACAGTCCAATACTCCAACTTCAGAACATAAAAGCAATCAATAGCCAGTAAAATAGCTCCCTCCAAACTTGGAAAGAAGCTATTTTTTTATTGTTGTAAAACTTTTCTTGGTTTGGTACCTTCAGCTGGACCGATGACACCTGCCATCTCCAGTTCTTCCATGAGACGGGTCGCACGGTTAAATCCAACAGACAAACGGCGCTGAATCATAGATGCACTGGCTTTCTGGGTCTCAATGACTAGAGCTTTAGCTTCTTCAAAAAGCGGATCTCCACCAGATTCACCATCTGAATATTCTCCGTCATTTTCAGAAACCTCACCTGGATCAAAACTCTCATCGTAATCAGCATCTGCCTGAGCCTTGATGAAGTTTACGATGCGTTCAACATCATCATCCGAGATAAAGGATCCTTGCAGACGAACTGGATGATTTTCATCAATCGGTTTAAAGAGCATGTCTCCTCGACCAAGTAATTTTTCTGCTCCATTCGCATCCAAAATCGTACGAGAGTCTGTCCCTGACGAAACTGCAAACGCCACGCGAGATGGGACATTGGCCTTAATCAGACCAGAAATGACATCAACGGATGGACGCTGGGTTGCAAGAATCATGTGAATCCCAGCGGCACGCGCCTTCTGTCCAAGTCGGATAATAGCATCTTCCACTTCCTTGCTTGCTACCATCATGAGGTCAGCCAACTCATCCACAATCACAACAATGAGTGGCAGTGGAATCTGCTTGTACTCAGACTGAGCATTGAACTCTTCTACCTTGGCATTAAAGCCTGCAATATTCCGAACTCCTACCTTGGCAAAAAGTTCATAACGATTTTCCATCTCATCCACAACCTTTTGCAGGGCCTTGCTAGCCTTGCGTGGATTGGTCACAACTGGAATCAAAAGGTGGGGAATATCATTGTAAACAGACAACTCAACCATCTTAGGGTCCACCATCATAAACTTAACCTGATCTGGTCTAGCCTTCATGAGAATGCTAGCAATAATGCCATTAACAGCTACTGACTTCCCTGAACCCGTTGAACCTGCAACTAGCAAGTGGGGCATTTTAGAAAGGTCAAATGCTCTTGCGGTGCCATTAACAGCCTTCCCTAAAGGAATTTCCAAGAGATTTTCTGCTTTCGTTTGAGATTGTTCCCATAGTTCGCGGAAGGACACAGTGGCAATCTCAGAGTTGGGCACTTCGATACCAACGAGAGATTTCCCTGGTATTGGAGCTTCAATCCGGACATCCTTGGCAGCCAAGGCTAGAGCGAGGTCATCTGCTAGATTGGAAATGCGGTTAACCCGTACACCAACTGCTGGCTTGACTTCATACTTGGTCACTGATGGGCCAATTTCAGCCCGTTCAACTGTTACCTTGATACCGAAGCTAGCAAAGGTTTCTTCCAAGATTTTGATATTCTCTCGGACGATTTTCTTCTCTTTAGATTGGTCCTTTGGTTTATCAGGGGCAAAAAGTTGTAAACTAGGGAGTTTGTATTCAAGAGCCTCCTTGGCTGAAAAGTCGACCTGCACCTCTTCATCATCAGAGCCATCTTCCTGTTCTGGGAATTCAAGTTCAGCTTGAGGTAGGATGATTTCTGGTTCCACCCACTCTTCTTCAGGCATAGGTGTAATGTCTTGAATGTCTTCCTCTGTCAAAATTTCGCCTGTTTCCATATCGACAGGAGGCAAATCTAGTAAGGCTTTCTCAGCCGCTTCTTTTTCTAATCTAGCCTCTTCCTCAGCCTTTTGGCGAGCTTTTTCTTCTTGTTTGACAAAGCGTTCCTCTTTTCGACGCTCATGCCCTTCCCACCATTTAGCAAAGCCTCTGCTGAAAAATTCAGCAATATCGTAAACAGACCAAGGACTAACTAGGAGAGCACCTGCTAAAATCAAAATAGCACCAATAAAGTAAGTACCGATATTTGAGAAGAGAAAGGCTGTTGGCACATAGAGGGCAACACCAAGCAACCCTCCTCCAGCAAAACTGGTCGTTCGAAAACCAGTCAAATCAGTCACAACCTGGGCCATGGTTCCTTTTAGAACAGACTTGTCCAAACCATATTTCCAAACCAAGTAGGCCTCAAAAATCAGGAGCAAGCCCGCAAATATGGTGAAAAAGCCAGATAGGAGGCCTTCCTGTTTTCGGATCCACTTGAAAAAGAAGAGATAGATCAAGAGGGCAAATATTGCCAGATAGGCTAAGCTTCCCACCAGCAATCGAATTAAATTGTAAAGGGTGATACCTGCAGCCCCTAATTTAAAAGCTGCGAAAACCAATAAAATCGCGATTCCCAACGAAATCAACATTCGTTGAATCGCTTCTTTTCTTTCGAGTTCTGCTTTAGACGGTCTCCGTCTTGTTTTACTTGTATTCTTGTTTGCCATTCTTCTATTATACCATATTTGACAGACATTTCGGAAGGAGAAAAAGACTGCACCAAACGGTACAATCTTTTCATTTTGTATCTAATTTTTATGCTTGAGGTTTGCGTAGGTAACCATAAACTACACCACTCACGATTGCTCCTACCAAGACTGAAGCAAGGTAAAGAAGAGCATTTGAAGTAAGGGCGATGACGAAGATTCCTCCGTGTGGTGCCATGAGTTTGATACCAGTAAGACCAACTAGTCCACCTGCTACTGCCGAACCAAGGATAAAGCTTGGGATAGCTCGAGCTGGGTCAGCGGCACCAAATGGAATTGCTCCCTCAGTGATAAATGACAAGCCCATGATGATGTTGGTCAAACCAGAGCTGCGTTCTTCTTTGGTAAATTTATCTTTGAAAAGAAGAGTTGCGACAAAGATTGCAAGCGGTGGCACCATTCCTCCAGCCATAACTGCTGCCATGGCTACAGAACCACCTGAAGAAACAGTCGCTGCAAGCGTACCTGTACCAAAGACATAAGCAGCTTTGTTGACTGGTCCACCCATGTCGACAGCCATCATTCCACCAAGAACGATACCAAGAAGAACAGCTGAACCTCCTCCAAGACCGCCTAGGAAGTCATTCATAGCAGTGTTGATTGCTGCCATTGGAATATTGACAGCCAACATAACAAATCCCGTTAAGATTGTTCCAAGAAGTGGCAAGAGAAGGATTGATTTAGCACCTTCAAGTGAACGAGGAACTTTAACGTATTTCTTGATAGCAAGAACTAAAGCACCTGCGATAAATCCACCAACAAGGGCACCTAGGAAACCAGATGAGACACCTGCAAGAGTTGAAGTTGCTTCACCACCTGCTGCATAAGGGATTTTACCAAAGGCAAAACCTTCTTTGGCAATAGCACCAGCCACGAAACCTGCTACCAAACCTGGTTTTTCAGCGATAGAGTAGGCAACATAACCTGCAAAGACTGGAAGCATCAATCCAAAGGCTGCACCACCAATTTTCATGAACATAGAAGCTAGTTCATGGTAAGAACCAAGATTGCCAAGATTTTCATTTGGCACACCCAAAGCACCGTCAATCAAGAAGGCAAGGGCAATCATGATACCACCACCGATAACGAATGGCAACATTTGAGATACACCACTCATCAAGTGTTTGTAGAAGGCACCACCAAGACTTTGTTTTTCATTGCTTGCGGTTGCAGCTTTTGCACCATTAGCGGCACGGTATACTTCAGCATCTCCTGAAAGAGCCAAGTTTATTAACTCTTCTGTTTTACGGATACCATCAGCAACTGGACGATTGATCAATGGTTTGCCATCGAAACGATCCATTTCAACAGCCTTGTCTGCTGCGATGACAACAGCTTTAGCCTTGCGGATATCTTCTGCTGTCAATTGGTTCCCAACACCACTGGCACCGTTGGTTTCAACCTTGATCCCAACACCCATTTCAGCAGCCACTTTTTGAAGGGCTTCTTGGGCCATATAAGTGTGGGCAATACCTGTCGTACAAGCTGTAACAGCTACGATAAAGTCACCAGATTCATTGGCAGGCGCTTGAACAGGCTCCTCAGTTTTTTCTGAAGCTTGGTCAAAAAGTTCAATAACTTGGTCAGCTGACGTTGCTTGACGAAGCTTGTCAGCAAAGCCATCTTTCATCAAGTATTGAGACAATTCTGCCAAGGCTGCTAAGTGAGTATCATTGGCACCTTCTGGAGCCGCAATCATAAAGAAGAGATCAGTTGGTTGACCATCCAAGCTCTCGTAGTCAACACCCTTGTTTGACTTAGCGAAGAGAACAGTTGCTTCTTTGACAGCAGCGTTTTTGCTGTGAGGCATAGCGATACCATCACCCAAACCTGTAGAAGTCAAAGCTTCACGCGCCAAAATACCTTCTTTAAAAGTTTCAAAATCCGTCACATAACCGTGATCTACCAAACTTTTAATCATCTCTTCGATGACAGCTGTTTTTTCAGTTGCCTGCAAATCCAGCAACATGACATCTTTTCTCAATAGGTCTTGAATTTTCATCGTTTTTCTACCTCAACTTTTTCATATGTTTCTTTAATAAATTCTGCTGTTGCCAAGTCATCCGAGAAGGTCGTTGCCGTTCCGCAAGCCACTCCCCATTTAAAGGCTTCTACTGCGTCTTTTGATTTGATAAATTCACCTGTGAATCCAGCCACCATAGAGTCACCAGCTCCGACTGAATTTTTCACTGTTCCCTTAATTGGTTTAGCAAAGTAAGCTCCCTCAGATGTGACAAGAAGGGCACCATCCCCAGCCATAGAGATAATGACGTTTTGAGCACCTTTAGTCAGCAATTCTCGAGCATATTTCTCGATTTCATCTAAACTTTCAAGTTTCACTCCAAAGATAGCTCCAAGCTCGTGATTATTTGGTTTGACCAAAAGTGGCTGGTAGTCCAAACTATCAATCAAGGTCTGACCTTCGAAGTCACAGACCACTTGAGCACCCGTCTGGCGCGTTAAGGAAATCAAGTCCTTATAAATGACATTCCCTAGATTTTTAGCACTTGAACCCGCAAACACAACTGTATCTTCTGCAGTCAAACTAGACAAAATAGCTTTCAATTCTTCTAACTGAGCTGGTTCCACGTTTGGACCCGTTCCGTTGATTTCTGTTTCTTGATCCGCTTTGATTTTAACATTGATACGAGTATCTTCTGCCACTTGGACAAAACGTGTCTCGATTTCTTCCTCTGCAAGGGTATCTGTGATAAATTTACCAGTAAATCCTCCGATAAATCCAGTCGCTGTATTAGGAATATCCAAGCGTTTCAAGACACGACTGACATTGATTCCTTTCCCACCAGCAAACTTATCATCACTGTCCATACGATTGACACTACCCACTTGGACTTGGTCCAAGCGCACGATATAGTCAATGGATGGATTAAGTGTGACTGTATAAATCATACTTCTATTACCTCCGTTTTCTCCTTAATAACCTGCAAGAGCTCATGCCCTTGACTTGTGATAACAATTGCTCGTTTAAGTGGTGCTACCTTGGCAAAGCAAGTTTGTCCAATTTTTGACGAATCCACCAAGACATAAGTCTGTTTAGCATTCTCCAAAATGGCTCGCTTCACAGCTCCCTCCTCCATATCAGGAGTCGTATAATAACCATCGTCTACACCATTCATCCCGATAAAGGCACGGTCAAAGTGCAATTGGTTAATCTGGTTAAGAGCAACGCCCCCGATACTAGCATCCGTCGCTGTCTTGACGTTTCCTCCAACCATGACAGTCGGAATCTGCTTTTCAACCAACTGAGCTGCATGGTGAATGGAGTTGGTCACGACTGTAACATTCTTATTGACCAATTCATGAATCAAAAAGGCTGTCGTTGTTCCAGCATCGATAAAGATGACATCTTGTTCCTTAATCAGAGAGGCTGCCTTCTGAGCAAGCAACTTCTTCTCTTGAAGGTTTTTGACAGATTTTTCTTGAATGGTTTCTTCTTCCTGTAAGGAGTGGGGGAGTTCTGCTCCACCATGCACGCGACGAAGCTTGTTTTCTGCTTCCAACTCATCCAAGTCTCTTCGAACCGTTGATTCTGACGTTTCTAGCAAACTAACTAATTTTTCTAGAGAAACTACATGATGTTGATTTAACTCCTCTAAAATCAGCTGTTTCCGCTCTGTTTTTAACACCGAATCACCTCCTGTTATCGTTTACACTATCCATTCTATCACACTTTCTTTCAAAGTCAAGCATTTTTTATCATTTTCTTTCAAATTCTATCATTTTTCTTATTTCCAGAATTTTTATTGCAAGATAAGAGCCTTTATGGTAGACTATTTGAGTAAGTATTGGAAGATTACTCAAGAGGCTTAAGAGGCCGTGTTGGAAACGCGGTAGGCGTGTAACAGCGTGCGTGGGTTCGAATCCCATGTCTTCCGTGGAAAAAAATATTTCTAGGATGCGACAAATGTTGTATCCTTTTTTGTATACCTTTTTTAAAAAATAGGGTCTGTTTTAGGGTCTGTTTGTGACTCCTTTGTTGTATCCTTTTTCCGCAAAAGAATGCAAAGGAATACCAAAGACAAAAACAAAAAACGTTGATTTAACAACGTTTTACCAAGGAATGCGAAAGAATGCAAAGGAATAATGGAGCCGGTGGGAGTCGAACCCACGTCCAAACACCTGCCAACATATTTGTCTACAACCATAGGTTATGTATTATTTTAACAGTTCCTCGACACATAGCTCAAGCCTAGAAACTGCGAGTCTATCAATCTCTTATCAAGCCGCTAGACAAGACTTAATCGTATCTCGCTAATAATAAGACCTGTCATTGAACACGAGCAATCCAAATCGGGTCACGCCTGCTGGTTTTTAGGCAGCTAGAGCGTAAGAAGTGTTATTTTTTGCAGTTATATTTAACTGAGCGTTTACGTCGCCACACGAGTCGCAAAATATGCCTCATAATGCCTGTCGAATCCGTAACGACCCCAAAAGACAATAAAACCATTATACCTTATCTAACTCAAAAATGCAAAAGGGAAATCAACTAACTAGAAAAGATAGTCTTTCAGGGCTTTTGATAAAACCTGATAACCAGCAACATTGAGGTGCAATCCATCAGTAGTGTAGTCTTTTTTTAGTTGGCCTGCTTGATCTGTCAAATTGTCAAATACTGGCACAAATTTCACCTGCATATAGGCAGAAGTAAGCTCTTTATAGGCTTGATTCCACTCCTGTATCTTTTCATTCGTGCGGATATAAACCGTCTGCTTGTACTCCTCCCCCTCATTGACTGGCAAAATGGAAAGCAATTTAATCTCTGTCAGTGGATAATCGCGAGCAATGGATTGAATGATCGCTTCGAGATTATTGAGAGCCTCATTCAAAGGCACATCTTTTCCAATATCGTTCGTCCCAATTAAAAGGACAATTTTATCTACCGCCCCACCGTACAGATGCGCATCTAGATTCTCTCGTAACAGCCTTGTCTGATAACCTCGAATGCCTCGATTGACAATTGTCTTTGAAGTCCCAAACAACTCCTGCAGAGGGTAATACTCAACAATGGAGTCCCCAATGAAAAGAATATCTGGCTCTACAACTGAAACTTGATTTAAGTGACGATACTTGGTTTGGATTTTTTCTTGTTCCTTTAGGAGCCAATTTTCTAATAACTGTACTGCCACTTCATTCTCCTTTTTCTAACCAGTTTTCCAAGACTTGGTAAACTCCTCCTTGGCTGTTGGCTGGTGCTAAAGCCGTCGCAACAGCTTTGGCCTTGTCATCAGCATTTTCCATCGCATAGGCAATTCCAGCCATTTCAAGCATCTCAACATCATTTTCACTGTCACCAAAAGCCATGATTTCTTGGGGGGTCAAGTCCCAGCGCTTGAGTAATTCTTCCAAGCCCCATGCTTTATGAATCCCAGCTTGGAGAATATCAATACAACCATAGCCACTGGATACAGCCCGAACACGGCCATCAAAGAGGTTATTGATTTCTGCTAAGACCGAACTCAAACGCTCCTCACCAACAACCATGCTCATCTTGAGAACACCACCAAAGAGATCAGATGTTAACTCATCCACAAAATGCATCCGTTGGTAGAATTTTTCAATCATTTCTGGAGTCATAAAACTTTCAAGTTCTGTAAAAATCGTTCCTTCCTTGACGAAACCACCCTTCATCCCCGTTACAACAAACTGGTCCTGACACTCTCGCCCCTTGAAATGAGCCAAAGCCTTGTCGACAATGGCATCATCCCAAGTCTGAGCTTGAATCAATTCGTTGTTTTCAAATATACGAGCACCGTTGGCAACAACCAGAACCACTCGATCCACCAAGTGCCCCAGTAATTGCCTCATGCGGTGAATTTCATTGCCCGTCGCAATGACAAAACGAATGCCCTGTTGATCCAACTGATCTAAAATCTTTTCCAAGCGCGGAAGATCCAGCTGGCCTCTAGCATCCAGCAAGGTCCCATCCATATCTGTCGCAATTACTTTAATCGTCATTTACTTCCCTCTGGATTCAAACTAATCCCACTTCAATCCCACATGTTCGTTCATTTCTTTGTAGGCTGTATCAATTCGTTCCTTAGTCGCTTCATCTAACTGGTCACGATGACTGCCACCCTCTATGAAATCTTCCAAGATATAGGTTTGATAATGATATAAAGGATAGCCTTCTGGTGAAAAGGTTCCCTTTGGTGTTCGATTGACCCAAGTAGGATGAGCTTTAGCTGTTCCGATAGTTGTTTTTCCATCCTTCTTCTTAATGGTCACGTCCATGAGAACACCACGTTCAGTCCACTTAGCATTTTCTTCATCTCCCATAGATTCAATCCGTTGATTGGAAATGAAATTCCCCATTGAATAGATAATGAGTTTCTTGTCTCCATCTTTTTCAACCGTTTCAGATGGTTCCACAACGTGAGGATGCCCACCAAAGATGATATCCGCCCCCCAATCAATCATCTTGTGATAAAGAGCTTTTTGTTCTTCAGTTGGTTCCAATTGATACTCAACACCCATCTGAGGCATGATAATGGTGATATCCGCTTCCTTTTCCGCCCGTTCAATTTCAGCCTTCATCTTATCTTCGTTTAAATCTGAAAGATAACGATTATAGTCTTCCTGAGAAATATACTGCTCAATGCCATTGAAACCATAGGAATAGGCTAACATTGCAACCTTGATACCATTCACTTCCTTAATGACCAGCGGAGCCTGATCACGTGGTTCGTGCGTATAAACTCCGATTGGAGTGATTCCAGCTTTCTCAATAATATCGGCCGTTGAAATAACTCCCTCAATTTGCGAATCCAAAATATGATTATGAGCCAAATCTAGAACATGATAACCTGCATCCTTAATGGCATCCATAACTTCAGCAGGAGCATTAAAGAGAGGATAACCTGCTAAATAATGATCCTTATTAATGGTTCCTTCAAAGTCACCAATAGCTAAGTCTGCTTGCTTAAGCCAAGGTGTCACATACTCAAAATTCTCATGAAAGTCATAGGTACCGTCTTCTTTTTTAGCTGAGAAGAAAAGTCCATCATGGTAGAGCAAATCCCCGTGAGCCATAATTCTGGCAGTTTTTTCCTCTTCTTGCTCCTGAGACTTTTGCTTAGTCCCTTCTTGAGAAATAGTATCTCGTTTTTGACTGGTTAAAGGGATTCCTTGGAAACTTTCAAACAACAAGACCAAGCCCATTGATAAAGCAACTGCTAGCAAGAGTACCGCCACAAATCCTTTATTGCTCCACTTGCGATAACTCCTAAAAAAGTTTACCAAGCCCTTCATAAAACGAAAAGCTAAACCACTCTGATTTCTATCTTGTCTTCTTTGCATCTTCATTCTCCCTACTTTCTTATGCAAGCCTTTTCTTTTTATTATAACACAGATAAGTATTTCTTTCACAATTGAATTGAATCTACTAGACATTTTCTATAAAAACTCGATGCCGTAATGCTTTCAATCCTTGTCATTTTGTGATATCATGTAGAGGTAATGAAAGGAGAGAAAATGTCTGCTATAGAACGTATTACAAAAGCTGCTCACTTAATTGATATGAAAGATATTATCCGCGAAGGGAACCCAACCCTACGCGCGGTTGCTGAGGAAGTCACTTTCCCCTTGTCTGATCAGGAAATCATCCTAGGAGAAAAGATGATGCAATTCCTTAAACATTCTCAAGATCCTGTCATGGCTGAAAAGATGGGGCTCCGCGGTGGTGTTGGACTTGCTGCCCCTCAATTAGATATCTCAAAACGTATTATCGCTGTTTTGGTACCAAATATTGTTGAAGAAGGTGAAACTCCGCAGGAAGCCTACGACTTACAAGCCATTATGTACAATCCAAAAATCGTCTCTCACTCTGTTCAAGACGCTGCTCTTGGCGAAGGAGAAGGTTGCCTGTCTGTTGACCGCAACGTGCCTGGCTATGTTGTTCGCCATGCCCGCGTTACAGTTGATTACTTTGACAAAGATGGGGAAAAACACCGTATCAAACTCAAAGGCTACAACTCCATCGTTGTTCAGCATGAAATTGACCACATCAACGGCATCATGTTTTACGATCGTATCAATGAAAAAGACCCATTTGAAGTTAAAGATGGTCTACTGATTCTTGAATAAATAAAATCCCGTTGCAAGACGGGGTTTTGTGTTATAATAGAGGCATGAAAACAAATGATATTGTCTATGGCGTTCACGCCGTTACCGAAGCCCTCCTTGCAAACACAGGAAACAAACTTTACCTCCAAGAAGATCTCAGAGGTAAGAATGTTGAGAAAGTCAAAGAACTGGCTACAGAAAAGAAGGTGTCCATTTCTTGGACTTCAAAAAAATCCCTCTCTGAGATGACTGAAGGTGCTGTTCACCAAGGTTTTGTTCTACGAGTGTCCGAATTTGCCTATAGCGAGCTGGACCAAATCCTTTCCAAAACACGCCAAGAAGAAAATCCACTTCTATTGATTCTGGATGGGTTAACTGACCCTCATAATCTAGGTTCCATCTTGAGAACAGCTGATGCGACCAACGTTTCAGGCGTCATCATTCCCAAGCACCGTGCTGTCGGAGTTACTCCTGTCGTTGCCAAAACGGCCACAGGTGCTATCGAGCACGTTCCAATCGCCCGAGTGACCAACCTCAGTCAAACCTTAGATAAACTTAAGGATGAAGGCTTCTGGACCTTTGGAACGGATATGAACGGTACTCCTTGCCACAAGTGGAATACAAAAGGAAAAATCGCCCTCATCATCGGAAATGAAGGAAAAGGCATCTCTAGCAACATTAAAAAACAGGTCGATGAAATGATTACCATTCCCATGAATGGGCATGTTCAAAGCCTTAATGCCAGCGTTGCTGCAGCCATTCTCATGTACGAAGTTTTTCGAAATCGCCTATAAAAAAAGTTTCCAGTCATCTGATTGGAAACTTTTTTATGATTAACTATGTTCTGTAATAAACTTGTAAGCTTCTTGACCAGCGATAGCGCCATCTCCAACTGCTGTTGTTACTTGGCGAAGGTCTTTCAAGCGAACATCTCCAACTGCAAAGATACCATCAACTGCAGTCTTCATGTGGTTGTCTGTCACAATCCATCCAGCCTGATCTTGAATATTCAATTCTTTAACAAAATCGCTAACAGGGTCCAATCCAACATAGATAAAGACACCACCGAAGGCTTGCTCTGTCACTTGACCTGTTTTTACATTTTCAAATAAGACAGATTCTACTCTGTTCTCACCCTTGATTTCCTTCACTACAGAATCCCATATAAAGCTGATTTTCTCATTAGCAAAGGCGCGGTCTTGTAGAACTTTTTGGGCACGAAGCTGGTCACGACGGTGAACAATGGTAACAGTCTTGGCAAAACGAGTCAAGAAGAGGGCTTCTTCTACCGCTGAATCTCCGCCACCAACTACCAACAAATCTTGGTCACGGAAGAAAGCTCCATCACACACGGCACAGTATGAAACACCACGACTGTTCAGTTCTTCTTCTCCTGTAACTCCCAAAGGACGGTGTTTAGAGCCAGTCGCTACGATAACGGTACGCGTTTCATATGTTTGGTCATCAGTCATCACTTTCTTAAAATCACCATGGTCTTCTATATTTTCAACATAACCATAAATGTGCTCAACACCAAGATTTTCAAGCGGTTCAAACATCTTTTCAGCCAATTCAGGCCCACTAATATTAGCGTATCCAGGGTAATTTTCAATATCAGAGGTATTATTCATCTGACCACCTGGCAGACCACCTTCAATCAAGCCTACTTTGAGATTACTTCGAGCAGCATACAAGGCTGCAGTCATTCCTGCAGGACCAGCACCGATAATAATAGTATCGTACATATAGATTCCTTCTTTCTTGTTGTAACTATCTTTATTCTAACTCTTTCTTGTCAATCAAGCAAGGATTATGCTTTGAAAACAAGAATTAAACTCATAACCGCAAAGGATAATACTGGAACAATCAAGACTCCAATCATAATCATATCATAGAGATGGGCTTGGCGAGCCTTGGCTGTCTTATCAACTCCCGACATGGCTCTCAGTCCAATCCAAATCCCTAAAAAAATCAGGACGAGGATGGTGGTCAAGATCAAACTCTCGAAATATAAAGAAAATAGTTGCAGTAGCATGATTTCTCTCATTTCTATCTTTTTTAAAGAGTAAACTCAGCTAGTCCAGCTAACTGAGTTTTCTTTATCTATTATATCAAATATAAGTCCGTTTGTAACTAGCAAAGAATTCTTTTGTCCGCTCTTCTTTCGGATGGTGGATAATCTCATCTGGTGTTCCAGACTCAATGATTTTCCCCTTATCTAAGAAGAGAATCTTATCAGCCACTTGGGCTACAAAGGACATGTCATGACTAACCAAAATCATGGTCTGACCTGACTTAGCAGCATCTGCGATAGATTTTTCTACTTCTCCGACCAATTCTGGGTCAAGGGCTGAAGTTGGTTCGTCTAAGAGCAAGACATCCGGTTTCATTGCAAGGGCACGCGCTAGGGCAACCCGTTGCTTCTGTCCACCTGATAAATGGCGAGGATAATGGTTTTCACGATCAGAAAGCCCAACCTTAGCCAACTCTTCCTTGGCAATCTTAGTCGCTTCTTGGTCAGATAATTTTTTAACAACAACCAAGCCTTCTTTCACATTATCAAGTGCTGTGCGGCGTTCAAACAAATTAAACTGTTGGAAAACCATTGACAGCTTGCGGCGTAGGGCAAGGATTTCTTCTTGAGTGATTTTAGAAAAATCAACTGAGAAATCATCAATCTGAATAGATCCACTGTCAGGTGTTTCAAGATAATTGAGACTGCGAAGGAAGGTTGATTTTCCAGCTCCTGAAGAACCAATCAAGGCTACAACTTCCCCTTTTTGAATATCCAAGTCCAGATGATCCAAGACAGTCTGTCCTGAAAAGGATTTGCTTAAATTCGAAATCTTAATCATTAACGAAGGTCTCCTTTCACATCTGTTTGCACTGTATCAGGTGCAGAAATAGCCATTTTTCTCTCGATGAAACGACCGAGACTTTCAATTCCAATATTAACCACCCAATAAACAAGGGCAACGGAGATGAAACGTTCAAAATAGCGGTAATCAGCTCCACCCAAAATCTGAGCTTGGGCAAAGACTTCCACAACACCCGCACTAAAGGCTAGGGACGTGCCCTTGGTCAATCCGATTAGGGAATTGATCAAGGTTGGAGTCGCCACAACGGCCGCATTTGGAATAATCACGCGACGATAAACTTGTGCTCGGGTCATCCCCAGACTGCGTGCCGCCTCAATCTCACCAGGATTGACTGAGAGAATAGCTGCACGAATGGTTTCACTAGCATAAGCTGCCTCATTAAAGGCAAAGGCGACAATCGCAAAAGCAGCAGCTGGAATCGCATTGATATTGAGACCAGTCCCCCATTGCTGATTGAGGGCTTTCAAAGCCAAAGGAATCCCGTAGTAGGTCAACATGAGTTGCACCAAAATCGGTGTCCCCTTTAAGAAACTAACAAAGAAGGCCTGCAAGGGGTATAAAATCTTGACACGATTGATTTTCACAATGGCAAAAAGAAGTGCCAAAACCAAGCCAAAAAGGGCCCCACCAATGGTCAACATAATTGTTGTTGGAAGTTGTTGGACAATTCTTGGAATCCCATCAAAGACCGAACGTAGGCTAAACAGCTTGCCATCCGGAATCAATTGCATCAAGTTTTGGTACCAATCTGATGCTAAAATCGTTGTAACATTCATAAAAACATCCTCTCCTGATAATGATTCATTCTACCATACTTCTGCCGTCAATGAAATTATTTGCTACGGTCAGATACAGACTTTGTCTACCTACTAGTTTATCATACTTTGATACAGGGAGGTTATATATTTTATCTATCAAAGAGATAGATAAAAACTATTTCAGTCCCAATTCTTCATAGGCCTTTCGATAACCGATTTGCTTAACAGTTCCATTTTCTACTAAAATCGGTCGTTTTAATAACATACCGTCACTTGCTAGCAACTCAGCTGCTTCTTGGTTCGACAGACTTCCTACCTTATCTTTCAGCCCTAGTTCCCGGTATTTGATTCCACTAGTGTTGAAAAATTGTTTCAATTCGAAACCTGAGGTTTCTAGCCAGTTCAAAATCACTTCTTGGCTTGGTGTTTCTTCGACGATGTGAACATCTTTGTAGTCCACACCGAGTTGGTTTAATTCTTGTTTTGCTTTTTTACAAGTTGAACATTTTGGGTATTCGATAAATTCTAACATGTGTTTCACTTTCTATTTTATATCTTTAAAATCTGCACCTTCATACTCCAAAAGCCAGGCTTTCTTTTCCATTCCTGCAGCATAACCTGTCAGACGCTTGCCTGCTCCCAGCACACGATGACAAGGTACTAGGATGGACCAAGGATTGCGACCTACTGCTCCACCAATTGCTTGAGCAGAAGCCACTTGCAGGTCTTGAGCTATTTGTCCATAGGTCACTGTCTGACCATAAGGAATTCCCTGTAAATAGGACCAAACTCTCTTTTCAAAATCCGTACCGATTGGAGCCAAGGGTAAGTTGGATAAATCCTGAGACTTGCCTTTAAAGTAATCATCTAAGCAAGCAATAACTGGGTCTAAAATGGGATGACTAACAACTTCTTCTATTGTTTTATCTCCTAACCCCCTCTCAAAGTGCTTCTGATCCTGCACCCAAATGCCATACAGATAATGGTCATCAGCTACCAGTGATAGAATACCAATTGGTGAAGAGTAGAGCATTTTTGCGTACTTCTTTTGCATTATTTCTTTAATTTTTGATAGGCCAAACGTTCCCCATCAACCGGAACTTTACCAACTTGTTTAAAACCGAGTTTTTCAAAAATATGTTGCATGGCCTTGTTTGCAACATGCGTATCTGAGCGAAAATCTAGATAATCAAAACCTTCAATCAAGCCCTCTAAAAAGGTTTGAGCAACTCCCTGTCCCTGGACATCTGCTGCCACAGCAATACGGTGAAAGACTAGGTACTCTGACTCTCCAGCTTGCCATTTTCCTTCATAAATGGCTTCATAGGCCGCCTCTGGACTCTTGGTCACAGCAGCATAGGCTAGTAATTCTCCATCTTCCAAGGCCACATAAGCTTGACCTGAGATAATATCCTCAATAATAATATCAGCATTTGGATAACCATTTTGCCACTGGTCACTGCCAGCATCCGATAAACATTTTTTAGCATCCTCAATTACCTGCATAATGGCATCTACTTCATTTGGAAAAGCTAAACGAATCTCCATCTTTTCTCCTCATTTCTGACTAGTTTCTCCCATCATAGCATAATTTAAGCCTTTTCACAAGCAGTTAAAACTTGACTATTTGTTTTTATTATTTTATAATCTGGTTATTAAAACTAGATAAAAAGGAGTTAGAAATGAAAACCACCTTTTCCTACCCTAAATGGGCAGAAATCCCAAATATTGACCTCTATCTGGATCAGGTTTTACTCTATGTCAATCAGGTCTGCTCTCCTGTCTCTCCAGATAAAGACAAGGGCCTGACAGCATCTATGGTCAACAATTATGTCAAACATGGTTACCTGACAAAGCCTGACAAGAAAAAATACCAACGCCAACAGATTGCCCGTTTGATTGCTATCACAACCCTCAAGTCTGTATTTTCTATTCAAGAAATAGCACAGACACTGAATACTCTACAAAGTCAAGCAAGTTCAGACCAACTATACGATGCCTTTGTAGACTACATGAACCAAGGAATTGATCCAGAAAATCCTATTATTCAAAGTAGCTGTCAAACGGTTAAACTCTATCATCAAACTCTAGCCCTAATCCATCATTCTGAAGAGGAGGTAATCAAATGAACACTAGTCTTAAACTCAGCAAACAACTTAGTTTTGGAGAGGAGATTGCTAATAGCGTGACTCATGCCGTAGGTGCAGTCATCATGCTCATCTTACTCCCCATTTCATCCACCTATAGTTATGATGCACACGGATTTTTATCCTCTATCGGCGTTTCCATTTTCGTCATCAGTCTCTTTCTCATGTTCCTCTCGTCCACCATTTACCACTCTATGGCCTATGGTTCGACCCACAAATATGTCTTGCGAATCATCGACCATTCTATGATTTATGTGGCTATCGCAGGCTCTTATACGCCAGTCGTCTTAACCTTGATGAATAACTGGTTTGGCTATCTGATTATTGCTATTCAATGGGGAACGACCATCTTTGGTATTCTCTATAAAATCTTTGCTAAAAAGGTTAATGAGAAATTCAGCCTTGCTCTTTACCTGATTATGGGCTGGTTGGTTCTGGCTATCATTCCTGCCATTATCAGTCAAACGACACCCATCTTTTGGAGCCTCATGGTAACTGGTGGACTCTCTTATACAGTTGGGGCTGGATTTTACGCCAAGAAAAAACCTTATTTCCACATGATTTGGCATCTCTTTATCCTATCCGCATCTGCCCTCCAATACATTGCCATTGTTTATTACATGTAAAAAAGTTGAGAAATTCAATCTCAACTTTTTTCTTTACACATATTAATAAAGTACTGGTGCAAGTGCACATCATCAGTCAATTCTGGATGAAAAGAAGTTACCAGCATATTTTTTTCTTGGGCTGCAACGATTTGATTATCAACTGTTGCTAAAATTTCTACACCCTGTCCAACACTGCTGATAATCGGACCACGGATAAAGGTCATTGGAATCTTGCCAACTCCCTTACATTCTGCTTCCGTATAGAAACTCCCTAGTTGGCGTCCATAGGCATTTCGCTCGACCACCATATCCATAGTTCCTAGATGACTTTCTTCCTGAGAAGTGATTTCCTTAGCTAGCAAAATTAAGCCTGCACAGGTTCCAAAGGCTGGTAAACCAGATAGAATGGCTTCTCGAATAGGAATCAGCATATCCTGATCTCGTAAAAGCTTGCCCATGGTTGTAGACTCCCCACCAGGTAATATCAAGCCTGACAAGTCATTCTGATGCTGCTGAAAGTCCTCTAAGTTTCTGATTTCAACACTAGCGACTCCTAATTTTTCTAGTACTCTTGCATGCTCTGCAAAGGCACCTTGCAAGGCCAATATTCCAATTTTCATCTATTTCCCTCGCTCAGCCATGAGAATTTGGATTTCATTTTCATTGATACCAACCATGGCTTCCCCTAAATCTTCAGAGATTTGAGCTAGGATTTGAGGATTACGGAAGTTAGTCACAGCCTTAACAATAGCACTCGCTCGTTTAACAGGATCTCCTGACTTGAAAATACCTGAACCGACAAAGACACCCTCTGCCCCTAATTGCATCATCAGCGCAGCATCTGCTGGCGTTGCAACGCCTCCAGCTGCGAAGTTAACAACGGGTAATTTTCCATATTCATGAACATATTGAACCAATTCTACAGGGACTTGCAATTCCTTAGCAGCAACATAGAGCTCGTCCTCACGTAAGTTTTGAATACGGCGAATTTCCTGATTCATCATACGCATATGACGAACAGCTTGGACGATATCTCCTGTCCCTGGTTCTCCTTTGGTACGAATCATAGAAGCACCCTCAGCGATACGACGCAAGGCTTCACCCAAATCCTTAGCACCACAAACAAAAGGAACTTGGAATTCTTTTTTATCCACATGGAAACGGTCATCTGCTGGAGATAAAACTTCACTCTCATCGATATAGTCAATCTCAATAGCTTCTAAAATCTGAGCTTCAACAAAATGCCCGATTCTGACCTTGGCCATCACTGGAATACTAACTGCTTCTTGGATTTCCTTAATCATCTTTGGATCGCTCATGCGGGAAACCCCTCCAGCCGCACGTATATCAGCCGGAATTCGTTCCAAGGCCATAACAGCTGCCGCACCAGCAGCCTCTGCAATACGAGCCTGTTCTGGATTCTGAACATCCATGATAACCCCACCTTTGAGCATCTGTGCCAAGTTTTTATTTAGTTCATAACGATTTTCAGTCATTTCTTTTTCCTCATCATTTGTATTGGTAGCTACCATTTCATTTTAAGTCAGATTAGAAGGAATCACAAGATAAAAAAAGGATAATTGTATGGGTACAGATTAACTAAAAAACTATCTGACCTTCAGTTAAGGTCAGATAGTTCATCAAATTTTATTTTTCAGCTGTAAGGGCAGCCATTGTGATGTAGTTGTATGGTTTGTTAAAGTGTGGCAAGAAGAAGAGGTCTGTCAAGGCCAATTTATCAATTGTCACATGCTCTTGGATAGCAAGTGAGAACATGTGGATTCCCATGCTAATAGCAGAATCGTGTGAAACCATTTGCGCACCAAGAATTTCACGGCTATCTTTGTCAAAGACAATCTTAATCGCTACTTCATGGTTGTCATGTTTCATGAATTCTGGTTTTTGAAGATCGTTAAAGCCTGTTTCAGTTGCATTGTAACCTGCAGCTTTTGCTTTCTCAAGAGTCAAACCAGTTGAAACCATGTGAAGACCATAGATTGAGATACCGTTTGAACCTTGAACACCGATTCCTTCTAATTCATGTCCACAAGCATTGTAGGCACCAACGATACCAGTACGAACAGCGTTTGAAGCAAGAGCGATGTAGCTTGTGTCTTTACGAGCGTTGTCATAAACAGTCGCACAGTCACCAACGGCAAATACACCAGGAAGTGAAGTTTCTTGTTTCTTGTCTACAAGGAAGGCACCGTTGCGGAAGAGTTCAATTTTACCATCAGCAAGGGCTGTATTTGGACGGAAACCAACTGCAAGGATAACCATGTCCACATCGAAAGTTTCTTTATCAGTAATCAAGCGTTCAACTTTACCGTCACCTTCGATTGCTTTAACAGTTTGACCAAGAGCCAAACGAATGTTGTGGTCTTCCAAGTTCTTAGCCATCATTTGTGTGAAGTCTTTGTCATAGTAACCGTTCAAGACAGTATCTACTATGTCAACAAGGACAACTTCTTTGCCAAGACGCTCAAAGGCTTCAGCAAGTTCAACACCGATGTATCCACCACCAACAACAGCGATACGGTCAAGGTGTTGGCTCTTGTCAGCAAGCTTATTGATAACTTCTTCAGCGTTTTGGTACAATTTCACGAATTGTACGTTTTCAAGAGTTGCTTTAAATTCGCGGTTCCCTTTAACAATTTCAACACCTTCGATTGGTGGCAAGATTGGTGTAGAACCTGTAGCGAAAATCAATTTTTCGTATGATTCTTTGTGCTCTTTTCCTTCAACTTCTGCAGTAACTACTTTGTTATCATAGTCGATTGAAAGAACTGGTGAGTTCATGTAGACTTTAGCACCTTTAGCTTCCAATTTTTCTTTATCAGAATAGAACAAGCCTTCAGCACCGTCAATTTGCTCCCCAATCCAAAGAGCCATTCCACATCCTAGGAAAGAGATGTTAGAGTTTTGGTCAAATACAACGATTTCGTTCTCATTTCCAAAATTATCCAACATCGTATTAATACATGCTGTACCAGCGTGGTTAGCACCGACTACAACGATCTTACTCATAAAAAATTTCCTACCTTCATTCTAAATTTACCCTACTAGTATAACATTTACTGTTAGCGTTTACAAGAGTTTGGCTGATTTTTCCTATTTTTTTGTAAAAAATTGTAAATAATCTGTATCTTAACACGGATTCTTGCAATTTTTCTTCATTTCCTGAGCATATTTCTTGACATCTTTACAAATTTTATTTGTGAAAACGCTGACTTTATGGTATGCTAGTATCATGGAAAGAAAATGTAAGGGGTTCATTTTTCATAAATTTACTATATTTCAACCTTCTTTTCATAGAGAAAGGAGTTGGTAGCTTGCCTCTTAGTTCACATTCTGAACGCCTAATGGGAACCACTATCACGATTTCATTAGTGGATGAGCGAGCAAATAGCTTGCTCCAAAAATCCTTTGATTTACTCAAAGAGCTCGAATACCGCTTCAATGCCAATAGCCAAGAATCTGAGTTGATGGAAATCAATCATCAAGCTGGAATAGCCCCCGTCAAGGTTCATCCAGACCTGTTTGAACTGATTTCACTTGGGTTAGAACATAGCCTAGCGCCCTCTAGCCATCTCAACATCAGTATTGGTCCCTTGATTCAAACCTGGCGTATCGGTTTTTCAGATGCCAAAGTTGCCCAACCTCAGGAAATTGAAGAGGTTCTCCCTTTAATCAATCCTCATTATGTCGAGTTAGATTCTTCCACTTCTACTGTGTTTCTAAAACAGAAAGGAATGAAGATAGACCTAGGTTGTTTAGCCAAGGGTTATAGTGCGGATAAGGTTGCCCAATTTCTGAGAGAAGAGGGAGTAACTTCTGCCTTGATCAATCTGGGAGGGAATATCCTGACCATTGGAAAAAATCAGGCAAGAGATAATCAGCCTTGGCAAATTGGGATTCAAGACCCAGCCAATCCGAGGGGCAATCACTTAATGACCATCCCTGTTGTCAATCAATCTGTCGTGACTTCAGGCATTTATGAACGTCACCTGACAGTCGATGGAAAAGATTACCATCACATTTTTGACAGCCAAACAGGCTATCCTGTTGAAACGGAACTTGCTAGTTTGACAATTATCTCTGATAAGTCAGTCGATGGCGAAATCTGGACAACTCGACTCTTTGGAGAAAGACCTGCTTCTATCCTCTGGCAAGTCGAAAGTTTGGAGGGCATCGAAGCCATCCTCATCGATAAGGAAGGTCACCTAAGCTGTTCTTCAGGAATTCCTGCTCTATAGAAACAACTGTTTCAATGGAGTTTTAAAATCGTATTATGTAAAAAGAGAAAGGAAATCTCATGTTAAAACTTATTGCTATTGTTGGAACAAATTCAAAACGTTCTACAAACCGTCAATTGCTTCAATACATGCAAAAACACTTTGCTGACAAAGCTGAAATTGAACTTGTTGAAATCAAGGACATTCCTGTCTTCAACAAGCCAGCTGACAAGCAAGTACCTGCTGAAATTCTGGAAATTGCTGCTAAAATCGAAGAGGCAGATGGCGTTATTATCGGTACTCCTGAGTATGACCACTCTATCCCAGCTGTTTTAATGAGCGCTCTTGCTTGGTTGTCTTATGGTATCTACCCACTTTTGAATAAACCAATCATGATTACAGGTGCTTCATATGGTACTCTTGGTTCATCACGTGCTCAACTGCAGCTTCGTCAAATCTTAAACGCACCAGAAATTAAAGCAAGTGTCCTTCCAGATGAATTCTTGCTTTCACACTCTCTTCAAGCCTTTAACCCAAGTGGCGACTTGGTTGACCTTGATGTTATTAAAAAACTGGATGCCACTTTTGACGACTTCCGTATCTTTGTAAAAATTACAGAAAAATTGCGCAATGCACAAGCACTACTTCGCAAAGATGCTGAAGACTTTGACTGGGAAAATTTGTAAGATAGGAGACCAAAAAGAATGAAATTTGTTGGACTTGTAGGATCAAACTACGATCAATCATATAACCGTAAACTCTTGGAATTCATCCGTCGTCACTTCAAACTCAAATTTGAATTAGAAGTTCTTGAAATTGATGAAGTTCCAATGTTTAACCAAGACGAAAAATGGGATGAAAGCTTCCAATTGCGTCTCTTGTATAACAGAATTACACGTGCTGATGGTGTCATTATCGCTACTCCTGAGCACAACCACACAATCTCAGCTTCTCTTAAATCTGTTCTTGAATGGCTTTCATACGAAGTTCATCCATTTGAAAACAAACCAGTCATGATTGTGGGAGCTTCTTACTACGACCAAGGTACTTCTCGTGCCCAAGTTCACCTTCGTAAGATTCTTGACGCTCCAGGTGTCAATGCCTATACGCTTCCAGGTAACGAATTCCTTCTTGGTAAAGCCAAGGAAGCTTTCGACGCAGAGGGCAATATCACAAATGAAGGAACTATTAATTTCCTTGAAACATGCTTGGACAACTTTGTAAAATATGTGGGAGTCGTTTCAAAATTGAAAAAACCAAAACCAATTGAACCAGAAGATTTATATTGTACAAATTCAATTGCAACTACCATTCAAGGAGTTGATCCTGATGATCCTGAATGGGTAGAAAAAGCAGCTGAACTTGTTGGAGCTGTTTCAGGAGATACTTACGTTAAATTAGACCACGGTATCTTAACAGTTAACCAAATTGATATGTTCTTGAAAGCAATGCCATTTGAATTGACATTTGCAGACGATAATAACCAATTCTTGTACTTTAATGACGCACACCAAGATCCAAATACAATGTTTGGTAAACGTGTACGTGCTCAATCAGGAAACCGTTTAGGAACTGTACACGGTTCATTGCCAGATTCTAGAATGAAAAACGTTGAATGGGTTGTCGGTGTATTGCGTAATGGGGACCAAGAATATGTCCGTACAATTGTACCAGGAACACCAGAAGGCGTTATTAATACCCATAATTACCAAGCAATGTATTACCCAGATGGTTCATATGCTGGAATCAATGAAATCATCTTTAATTTCCAACCATGGCTTGACTGGTACCTCAATACAACTGGTCAACGTCTAGTTGGTGGAAATGCTGCAGCTCCTGCTGGAGGACATGGTGGTGCAGACGCTACATCTGGCGCTTCTGATGCAGGTGATGCTGGAGGCCACGGTGGTGGCGCAGACGCTACATCTGGAGCAAGTAACTAATAATAGTTTTAGGAACCATTTTGGTTCCTTTTTAAGTGACAAAAGACTAGCAAACACAAAATGCGGCTCTTTGTCAAATGTAGTGGGTTGAAGAAAAGCTAAGATCTAGAAAGGACGAAATTCGTCCTTTCTTTTTTGATATTCAGAGCGATAAAAATCCGTTTTTTGAAGTTTTCAAAGTTCCTAAAACCAAAGGCATTTCGTTTAATAAGTTTAATGAGATTATTCGTTGCTTCCAATTTGGCGTTGGAATAGGATAATTGAAGAGCGTTGATAATCTTCTCTTTATCCTTTAGAAAAGTTTTAAAGATAGTCTGAAAAAGGGGATGAACCTGTTTTAGATTGTCCTCGATAAGTCCGAAAAATTTGTCTGGCTCCTTGTTCTGAAAGTGAAAGAGTAAGAGTTGATAGACATTGTAGTGGTGTTTCAAGTCTTCTGAATAGCTCAAAAGCTTATCTAGAATTTCTTTATTCGTCAAGTGCATACGAAAAGTAGGGCGATAAAATGGTTTATCACTCAATTTACGACTATCTTGTTGAATGAGTTTCCAGTAGCGCTTGATGGCCTTGTATTCATGAGATTTTCGATCGAACTGATTCATGATTTGAACACGGACACGACTTATAGCACGGCTGAGATGTTGGACAATGTGAAAGCGGTCGAGAACGATTTTAGCGTTAGGAAAAAGTTTTCTGGCAATATCGTAGTAGGGGCTAAACATATCCATAGTAATGATTTTCACCTGACAACGAACGACTCTATCGTAGCGCAGAAAGTGATTTCGGATGATAGCCTGTGTTCTGCCTTCAAGAACAGTGATGATGTTGAGATTATCAAAATCTTGTGCAATGAAACTCATCTTTCCCTTGGTAAAGGCATACTCGTCCCAGGACATAATCTCAGGAAGACGAGAAAAATCAGTCTTAAAACGGAAGTCACTAAGCTTGCGAATGACAGTTGAAGTTGAAATAGCCAGTTGATGAGCGATATCGGTCATAGAAGTTTTTTCAATCAACTTTTGCGCAATTTTTTGGTTGATGATACGAGGAATTTGGTGATTTTTCTTGACGAGAGAGGTCTCGGCCACCATCATTTTAGAGCAATGATAGCACTTGAAACGACGCTTTCTAAGGAGGATTCTAGTAGGCATACCAGTAGTTTCAAGGTAAGGAATCTTAGAGGGTTTTTGAAAGTCATATTTCTTCATTTGACTTCCACATTCAGGACAAGATGGGGCCTCATAATCCAGTTTGGCGATGATTTCCTTGTGGGTATCTCTATTAACAACATCCATAATTTGGACATTAGGGTCTTTGATATCGAGTAGTTTTGTGATAAAATATAATTGTTCCATATGAATCTTTCTAATGAGTTGTTTGGTCACTTTTCATTATAGGTCATATGGGACTTTTTTTCTACAACAAAATAGGCTCCATAATATCTATAGGGGATTTACCCACTACAAATATTATAGAGCCCAAAATGCTAGTCTTTTGATTATGATTTCATCTATCTTTGTTAAAAGAAAGAATGCTTATTATGAATTTGGATCATCGAGACTACGGCCATGTAAACCTTTTTCACGTTGGACTTGGCGTAGTTTTTCTGGTGTAACATCGTTTCCCTCTTCGTCAACAATTTTTATTCCTTCAATGTGATGACGAACAGTGCGACGATAACCTTCGATGTACTCCTCACGTAGTTTGGCTTGTTCCACTTTTTCTTCTGGGGTTAAGCCTTCTGTTTTTTTCTTTTTGGCAAGCTCGTTAATACGATCAATTTTTTTAGGATCCATGTTTCTCTCCTTTATGATAAGATTTAATCCGTTTAACAGATTTTATTTGGTATTGATTTGGTTAAAACGTGCAAGTTTAGCTGCTTTCTTGGTTAATTGCGACAAGATTGCCAAACGATTTTGACGGACTGCCTCGTCTTCAGCCATAACCATAGTATTCTCAAAGAAGGCATCGATGACTGGACTAAGAGCAAAGAGTTGTTTCAATTGTTGACTGGCAGTACCTGATAAAACAAGCGACTCTACAGCTTCTGCCAAGGCTTTCTCTTCTTCATTCTCAAATAGTGCTGAATCAACTGCAGCAACTCCTTCTGCCTTCTCAGCTAAGTTAAAGGCACGAGAAAGTGATTCAACAGATGGTTTGAAGTCTTCTTCCTTGCTTGCTTCTACGAGAGCACTTGCTACTTCCAACATCTCTGCCACAACAAAGTTTGAACCTGCAAGAACTGCTTCCTTGATATCTTTTGGAGTAGAGCCCATCATCTTATCAACACGAGCCTTGATAAAGTCCATAACCTCTGCTTTATTTTCATAAGTCAAGCTGTCAAATGTCAAAGCATAAAGGCTATCAATCAGCTCATCCATAGCAATATGCCAACCAAAGGCATCCAAGATACGAACTACACCTTGGGTCGCACGACGAAGGGCATAAGGGTCATTAGAACCTGATGGAATCAAACCTACTGAGAAGAAACTCAAAATTGTATCCAATTTGTCTGCAATTGCAAGCACTGCGCCGACCTTGCTCTCTGGAAGTTCTCCTTCAGCTGATGTAGGCATGTAGTGTTCACGAATAGCAGCTGCCACCGCTGGAGTTTCACCAGCAAGAAGGGCATATTTTTCACCCATAATTCCTTGGAGTTCGTCAAATTCACCAACCATACCTGTCAACAAGTCAAACTTGTAAATGGCTGCTGCACGGGCTAGATCAATCGTTTCATCCGCTGACAAGCCTGCTTTTTCTGCCAAGAGAATAGCAATCTGACCAGTACGAATCATGTGTTCACGAAGGGAACCAATCTTCTCATGGAAGGTTACATTGTTTAATTTTTCAACAAGGTCAGAAATCCCCAATTTTTGGTCTTCACGCCAGAAGAATTCTCCGTCTTCTAAGCGGGCTACTAAAACTTTTTCATTTCCTTTGATGACATTTTCCAAATGCTCTGCATTTCCGTTACGAACAGAAATGAAGTTTGGCAAGAGTTTACCGTATTGATCGCGAACAACAAAGTAACGTTGGTGTTCCTTCATCGAAGTCACCAAAACTTCTTCTGGAACTTCAAGGTATTTGGCATCAAAACTTCCCATAAAGGCAGTTGGGTATTCAACCAAGTTCAAGACTTCATTAAGCAAATCAGCATCAATTTCGATACGTACACCATGTTTCGCCTCAATTTCCTTGATTTGGTCAACAATCATTTGCTCACGTTCACGTGGATCTGCGATTACAAACTGTGCACGAAGATCTTCTTCATAGCTCAATGCTGACTGAATCTTAGTTTCTTGTCCTAAGAAACGATGACCACGGCTCACACGACCTCCCTTGATATCAAGGAAATCCAAATCAAACTCTTCTTCATCTAAAAGAACAGTTAAAGTGTGAACAGGACGAATGTATTCAAAGCTATTTCCAGCCCAGTGCATGCTGACAGGGAAAGTCAATGACTTCAAGACATCTACAACACCAGGAACAATAGCTTCAACTGCTTGACCAATTTCTTCCTTAGTGACATAGACATATTCTTCACCCTTGATTTCACGGAATTCGATATCTTCAACTGTCAAGCCTTTTCCACGGACAAATCCTTGAGCTGCTTTGGTGAAGTTTCCATCACTATCCAAGGCAATTTTCTTTGCTGGACCCTTGAAATCTTCTGTCAAATCAGACTGTTTGTCTGCAAGACCTGTCACACGAACAGCCAAACGACGTGGTGTTGAGAAGGTTTGAATGGCTTCAAAAGACAAGCGGTTTTCCTTGAGGAAGGCTGTCATTTTTTCGCCTAGTTGTTTTTCACTTGGTGTGACAACATAGGCTGGTAATTCTTCAAGACCGAGTTCTACTAATAAGTTTTTTGTCATGTTTTTTCCTTTACATTTTCTTCAATCTTTTTTGATATGCACCTTAGGTACTGGGGACGTCGCTAACTAACTTTTGTGAGTCTGTAAGGAAATCTTATACCAAATAAACTAAGATTTCCAACAGTCTCATCAAAGTGGATTTAGCTGACTGATTTTTGAACCTAAGGTTTCAAAAATCCCCACATAACAGTACGGCGGTGCATATCCCTCTAGCAAGTCTTCGACTTGCCTCTAACGATTTTAGAGCACAGTATTACTCACTATTCTGCGTCTTCTGCTAAGAGTTTAGCTCGTGTTGCTTCATCCAAAAGTGGGTAACCTAGGCGTTTTCGTTCTGCGACAAAGGTTTTAGCTACGACACGGGCTAAGTTACGGATACGTGCGATATAGCCTGCGCGCTCTGTTACAGATACGGCACCACGCGCGTCAAGCAGGTTAAAGGTGTGTGAACATTTGAGAACATAGTCATAGGCAGGGTGTACCAAGCCTTCTTCCAATGCACGACCAGCTTCTTTTTCAAACTTATCAAAGTTTTCCAGCAACATTTCTTGGTCTGAAATTTCAAACGAATATTTTGAATGCTCGTACTCAGGCTGGATAAAGATTTCTCCGTATTTTACACCATCAGCCCACTCAATATCATAGACAGAGTCTACTTCTTGAATGTAAGAAGCCAAACGTTCCAAACCATAAGTTACCTCAGCGGTAACAGGGCCAGTTGCCAATCCACCAACTTGTTGGAAATAAGTGAACTGAGTGATTTCCATCCCATCAAGCCAAACTTCCCAACCCAGACCAGCTGAACCAGTAGATGGATTTTCCCAGTTATCCTCAACGAAACGAATATCGTGTTCCAATGGATTAATTCCCAATTTTTCCAAAGACTCAAGATAAAGTTCTTGGATGTTTGATGGAGAGGGTTTCATAACCACTTGGAATTGGTGGTGTTGGTAAAGACGGTTAGGGTTTTCCCCGTAACGACCATCAGCAGGACGACGTGATGGCTCTACATAAGCCGCATTCCATGGCTCAGGTCCGATAGCACGAAGGAAAGTGTAAGGACTCATCGTCCCCGCACCTTTCTCATTGTCATAAGCCTGCATAAGCATACAACCTTGGTCATTCCAAAATTGTTGCAAAGTCAAAATAATTTCTTGAAATGTTAATTTCTTAGACATTTTTTACTCCTTTTTCTATAAATTACTTGCGACACGAGTCTGCCTCGTCGATCATACGAGGCAAGACGAATTAGTACTGCGTCTAGCTCAGGCACTCTAGTGCTGAGCGTGAGGCAATCCGACTGTAAGGAGGTCTCTGCCACTGACGCAGTGAAAAGTCAATTTTTTAGACATTGTTTACTCCTTTTTATAACTCCTTGTGACTTTGGATACAAAAAGAACCGTGTCTTTGCTCCTAAGTCTGTGACCTAGGGGCGTCAGAAACGCGGTTCCACCCTAATTTATTACTTCATTGTTTTTGAAAATACTACAGAAAGCGCCAGTTCTTTATTTTGCCCTACTTGGCTTCCACTATCCCAAGCTCGCTTGAAGAACGCCATAAGACTTTCTTTCCTGCTGACTATTATATCAAAAATTAGAATAATGTACAATTCTTTTTATGATTTTCTAGAAATCCATATCATCAACTCGTGGTGCACCAGACTGAACAGCAATCGCTTTTAAGGTTTCACGCTCCTCGTGACTCAGCTCAATTCCGAAACAATCAAGATTAGCCTGAATACGAGATGCTGTAACAGATTTTGGAAGTGGTAAAAATCCTTCTGCCAAGCTCCAGGCCAAGGCTATCTGGGCAACAGATTTCCCATGATTTGCCGCGATTTCTTGCACTTCCTTGCTATAAAATAGTTCTCCCTGTCCAAAAGGTCCCCAAGCTTCCAATAAAATTCCTTTTTCTCTACAGTAAGCTACGACTTCCTCTTGATACACACCTGGCGCCAAGCGAACTTGATTGACCGCAGGAACGATAGTTGCAGTTTCAAGCAAGGCTTCCAAATGATGGGGAAGAAAATTACTAACCCCGATAGCACGTATTTTACCTTCTTGATAAAGGTCCTCCATCGCTCTCCAAACTTCCGCATTTCGGATTTGCCATTGGTCATTTTCTCTGAGCGGTTTTGGATTTGGCCAATGAATCAAATACAAATCCAAATATTCCAAACCCAGCTTCTCTAAAGACTCTTCAAAAGCCTGACGAGCTTGCTCATAGGTGTGATTTGTATTCCAGAGTTTACTGGTTACAAAAATTTCCTCACGTGGCACGCCACTATCATGAATAGCACGACCAACACTTTCTTCATTTTTATAGATAGCTGCCGTATCGATATGGCGATAGCCTGCCTTTAAAGCCTCTAGGACAGCTTGGTAAGCAATCTCTCCATTTTCAGCTTTCCAGGTTCCAAATCCTAGAACTGGAATTGTAACGCCATTATTTAAAGTATAAGATTTCATTATTTTTCCTTTCTATGTGAAGAAAATCTAAAGAAACAAATTCTCAAAGAAAATATCTCTTTAGATTTTTTGAATTATTGGTCACGGTCGTAGTAAAGCTGGTGAGCTTTAAGACGAGAATCTAACAAATCTGGTACGGTTACAAAGTCATAACCTTGCCCTTTCAAATAGTCAATAACCTTGGGCAGAGCATTTACTGTCTCAGCATGGATATCATGCATAAGAATAATAGAACCATTCTTGACTTCACGCTGAATTTCTGTCAAAATAGCTGCTTCATTTTTACTCTTCCAGTCCAGACTATCCACATCCCACATAATAAAACTCAAATCGAGGCTATTACGAATGTCGTCTGTAATGGCTCCATAAGGCGGACGCATAAGTTTAGAACTAGAGCCTAGGACTTTAGTTAGCGCATCCTCAGTATCAGTTATTTGTTTTTTAGCGTCATCAAGCGAAAGTTTTGAAAGCACTGGATGGCTCCAACTATGGTTTCCAATGACATGACCATCTGCTTTCATACGTTTCAGAATCTCTTCATTGCCAGAAACGTTTTTTCCCAAAACAAAGAAAGTCGCCTTGATGCCATACTTAGAAAGAGTATCTAATGCTTGATTTGTCGTTGCAGGATTTGGTCCATCATCAAAAGTCAAGGCTACTACTTTACGATTTTTCTTTTCATAATAAGCCTTATATAGTTCTGCATCCTTATCTAATAAGTAAGAGGACTGAATAACTTCAAAGAAACTAGATACCGGCAAGGCAATCTCGTCTAGATTTTCAACTGCCTGACTTGGATAAAGAATAATCTGACTATCTTTGTAATCAAAGTTCCATGCAGACAAGTCTTGGTCAGACAAGCCTTTAACAATCTGATCAATCTTTTCTTGTTCCAATTTCTTATCCTGTAAAAAAGAAGTCAGTTCTTTTAACAGCTTCTCTTTAGCCTTACTAGCATCTGAAAATAGTTGATCAAGGGTAAAAGGTTTACCATCTTCTGTCAAATGCACTTTCGCTAGACTAGTTTTTTCAGTCTCTTCAACTTTTGAAGAAGTTAAATCATAGACTTGTTTCATCACACTTCGGTTGACAATCCCTTTTAAAGTCGAATCCTGTTTCTCTGTATAATAAAAAACCAGATTTTCCTTATCTTCCAGATTTTCCTTAATATCCTGTGTCATGATTCCCTTTATAGACGAAATCACTTGTTCCCCTTGGAGAGGATAATAGGCAATTACTTCAGCTTGTCCCTTACGAAAATGATCTTTCTGATTTCCCTCACTCAATTGATCATCTTTCTCTTTTTTGAGCGATTCAATCTTTTGCTCAAAACTTTGCTTTGTATATATTTTATATCCAATAATTGAACCGAGGACACAAATACTTACTGAAAAGATAGCTACTAAGGCTATTAAACTCATTCTTACCTTATCGTGATTCTCACGCTTTGCTCTACTTTTATCCATAAGACCATCATATCAAATTCAAGCTATAATTTCAATGATTTTAGAGGAAATAGTATATTAAAAAAGAGGGGCAAGCCCCTCTTCATTGACTCTATACAATCTGTAAAAGTAAAGCCTCTCTAGATTGATTTATGTTTCTTCATCATATTATATAAGATAAGTCCTAAAAATAATGTCACTCGAAAAGGAATAAATAAAATCGAAAAATCAAGAGAATTATGTTTTAACAAATGTCTGTAAATACACGCAATCAAAACATATCCAAATTTATTGAATACTACTGTCATAATAAACAGCTATTGTAATACCTATTTTAAATATTCTTTATTAGTACAATCTAAATCAATCATTCCGTTTTTCCTTTTCGGAACTACAGCAAAAGAGGAGTGACCTTCCCTTTCTTTTTTTGACGAATGATTAATGTTTAATATCACAATTTATTTCCTCTGTTTCTACTTAATATTTGTAATGATAGAAGAAATTATGGTTGGAGGTTAGATACCTTAATATTGGGATCTTATTCTCATTCTATTTTTTTGAATAAAACTTAATACAATTTTTAATGCATTATTTTGTGCAGTTCTTTTTCCAAATACCAAGCAACTGATTCTTATTTATCTCCAAACACGTATTATTATACTTTTCAATAAAACCTGCCAACTCAGGATTGAAAAACACTAAATCTTTGTTTATAAACCTAGTCGCATTATTATATTGAAAATAACTTTTTGAAGGAGATTCATATCCTTTTATATTGAAAAACGAAACACTATTATATACTCCATTCTCATCTTTATAAAATTTAATCCCAAAATAAGGTATTCCCTCTCCAATTTTTTTACTGATTTCACAATGTAGCTTCTTTCTCAAACAAATCAAATTAGGTAGCGTGTCGATTATTTTTATATCAACATTGTTGTTTATTTTTTCAAAGGGAATAATGTGATGCAAATCTAACTTTTCTAAATCATTTTCATTATTTTCATAAAAAATATCTATCTCATCCTTTAAATCATGGAGTTTCCTATACCATTTTCTAAAATCTTTCCTTTTATATTCCATCATTATACTCTTCCTCTCACACGATTTAATTAACCGCTTACATTTCAATTTAAAGAAAGCCGGATAGAACACAGCTTTTCAACTTCATTCTATCCGTTACTTCCTTCAAAAATTGACACTAACTATTTTCAGTTCAATTTAATGACTCATCTTAATTGTTTCGTGTTTCTTCTTCATCGTCTTTCTTCTTTTTAGCAAATAGCAAGCCAAATGCTCCAAGAAGAGAGAGAGCTCCTAATGCACCTGTAGCACGATCTGCTTTCGTACCAGTATTTGGCAATACTGCTTGATTTTGAGAAGGCGCCACCTGACCATCAACTGTTTGACTTGGTTGTTCAGTAGGTTTGGTGTCTGGAACAGTAGGTTTTTCTGTTTCAGGTTTATGTTCTGTATTATCAGTTGGTACTTCAGGTCTTGGTTGTGGTTTGTTATCTCCACCTTGTTCTCCTCCATTACCTTCTGGTTTAGTTGGAGTAACTTTTCTGAAGATATGGGTTACAACATCACCTTCTTCATTAACATCTGTTCTTACAAATACATAACCTTCAATTTCACCAGCTTCTAATGCTTCGTTCGCTTCACCTAATACGGCTGGAGCTTTCGCATCTGCTGGTTTCAATGTATTACCTTCTTCATCAATCCATTTAGTGATGATTAACTTAACTTTTGGTAATTCTACTGGATCTGGAAGTTCTCCATTTACTCCACCATTGAATTCTGGAAGTTCAACTGTTGGCGGATCTATTAAGTTCCCGTTCTCATCCACTCCATTTGACGAAATTGGACCTGTGTATTCTGGAGTTTCTGGTTGAACTTCTGGTTTTCCGTTTGAACTTGTATCTTTCACTTTAACGGTTACGTTCACTTTGTCTTTTGTTCCATCTGGATATGTAACTACGACTACTCCTGGTTTGTCTCCTGGTGTAGTTGTATTCACTGGAGTTTCCCATTCATAGGTTGTTCCTGATGGTAGACCTGTCTTATTGACACTTGCTCCTGCATCTGGTGTGCCGTTATGGCTTACTTCTTGATTTGGAGTACTTGGTTGTGGATCGTATTCGTCTTTTTGTTCTTTCACTTTAACGGTTACGTTCACTTTGTCTTTTGTTCCATCTGG
>CAJNDO010000004.1 GCA_905221545.1 bacterium
GAATTACCATTGAAAGAGAAAGCTGGAAAAGAAATTCCAGAAGGAACTAAGTTCGAAAGTGATACTCCAGGCATCACAGTAGGCAAAGATGGTACAGTAACTGTCACAATCCCAGAAGGAGCAAAACCAGGTGATAAGATTACAGGAACAATCACCGTAACTTACCCAGATGGCTCAAAAGATATCGTTCCAGTGGAAGTAACGGTTAGAGAGAAAGACAAAGACATCTACACCCCAGAGTACGACAAAGGAAATGGCAAACCAGGTGGCACTGTTGAATTATCATTGAAAGAGAAAGCTGGAAAAGAAATTCCAGAAGGAACTAAGTTCGAAAGTGATACTCCAGGCATCACAGTAGGCAAAGATGGTAAAGTAACTGTAACAATCCCAGAAGGAGCAAAACCAGGCGATAAGATTACAGGTACAATTACCGTAACTTACCCAGATGGATCAAAAGATATCGTTCCAGTGGAAGTAACAGTTAGAGAAAAAGACAAAGACATCTACACCCCAGAGTACGACAAAGGAAATGGCAAACCAGGTGGCACTGTTGAATTACCATTGAAAGAGAAAGCTGGAAAAGAAATTCCAGAAGGAACTAAGTTCGAAAGTGATACTCCAGGCATCACAGTAGGCAAAGATGGTACAGTAACTGTCACAATCCCAGAAGGAGCAAAACCAGGCGATAAGATTACAGGTACAATTACCGTAACTTACCCAGATGGATCAAAAGATATTGTTCCAGTGGAAGTAATAGTTACCAACAAAGACAAAGACATCTACACCCCAGAGTACGACAAAGGAAACGGAAAACCAGGAACTAAGGTAGAAATACCAGTCACACCAGATACTAATGGAGGTTCTGGTCAAGATACGCCTACACCAACAACTCCAACTCCAGATGCAGTTACTCCGAATGCAGAACAGGTAGATCCTCAGACTACTATTGACAATGGAGCTAAGTCAAATGATTCTCAAAATGTATTGCCAAATACAGGAACAGAATCAAATGCTGCTCTTGCATCTCTAGGACTTCTTGGACTATTGAGTGGATTTGGACTTGTAGCTCGCAAGAAAAAAGAAGACTAAAAATTTAGTCAATTAAACATTCATTCTTTTGTATTGTAAAGACAAACTAGATTGGTTCTGGGAATCGTGTTAGTCATAAAATAAAAAGAATGTATAGATAAAGAAAGCGAACAATGCTAGGATTTTGTTAAAGGGAATTCTAAGTATTGTTCGCTTTTGTGGTATAATAATTACTATGCAGAAGAAACCAATGTCAGCCTATGTGCACATCCCATTTTGTACCCAGATTTGTTATTATTGCGACTTTTCAAAGGTCTTCATCAAGAATCAGCCAGTTGATAGCTATTTGGAGCATCTGCTGGAAGAGTTTCGTTCTTATGATATTCAAAAGTTGCGAACTCTTTATATCGGTGGTGGTACACCGACAGCCCTGTCGGCTCCGCAACTGGAGGTATTACTGGATGGCTTGACTAAAAACTTGGACTTGTCAGTCTTGGAAGAGTTGACCATTGAAGCCAATCCAGGCGACTTGGATGCGGATAAGATTGCTGTTTTGAAGAACTCGGCTGTCAATCGTGTTTCGCTAGGCGTGCAGACCTTTGATGACAAGATGCTGAAAAAGATTGGGCGCAGTCATTTGGAGAAGGATATTTATGAAAATATCGACCGTCTGAAACTGGCTGGTTTTGACAATATCTCTATTGATTTGATTTATGCACTGCCTGGTCAGACCATGGAGCAGGTCAAGGAAAATGTGGCTAAGGCTATTGGACTGGATATTCCCCATATGAGTTTGTATAGCTTGATTTTGGAAAACCATACTGTCTTTATGAATCGGATGCGACGAGGAAAATTGCCTCTGCCTAAGGAGGAACTGGAAGCTGAGATGTTTGAGTACATCATCGCAGAGTTGGAGCGAGCGGGTTTTGAGCATTATGAGATTTCCAATTTCTCCAAACCCGGTTTTGAAAGTCGCCACAATCTCATGTACTGGGACAATGCTGAATACTATGGCATCGGTGCTGGGGCCTCTGGCTATGTCAATGGTGTTCGTTATAAAAACCATGGTCCGATTCGTCATTATCTCAGTGCGGTTGAGAAAGGCAATGCTCGTATCACAGAAGAGCACTTGAGTCAAAAAGAGCAAGTGGAAGAAGAAATGTTCCTAGGGCTCCGCAAGAAATCAGGGGTTTCCATGAGTAGATTTGAGGAGAAATTTGGACGGTCTTTTGAGGGGCTCTATGGAGAAATTGTCAGAGACTTGGTGCAGCAAGGTCTCATGCAGGTTGAATGTGACCGAGTTCGCATGACAAAGAGAGGTCTCTTTTTGGGAGACACCGTAGCAGAACGATTTATTTTGGAGTAAGATTATGGGCTTAACTTATCAAATGAAAATGAAAATTCCTTTTGATATGGCTGATATGAACGGTCATATCAAGCTTCCAGATGTGATTTTACTATCCCTGCAAGTTTCAGGGATGCAGTCGATTGAGTTGGGAGTTAGTGATAAGGCCATTTTGGAAGAGCATAATCTGGTCTGGATTATCACCGAATACGATATTGAGGTGGTTCGTTTGCCTCGTTTTGCGGAAGAAATCACCATCGAAACGGAAGCACTGAGCTACAATCGACTCTTTTGCTATCGTCGCTTTACCATTTATGATGAAGCGGGGCATGAGCTCATCCACATGATGGCGACCTTTGTTCTGATGGACCGAGACAGTCGAAAAGTCCATGCTGTCGAACCAGAGATTGTGGCTCCTTACCAGTCTGATTTTGATAAAAAACTCATCCGCGGACCAAAGTATGAGTCCTTGGAAGAGCCTGTCAGCAAGGATTACCATGTTCGTTTTTACGACTTGGATATGAATGGTCATGTCAATAACAGTAAATACTTAGACTGGATTTTTGAGGTCATGGGAGCAGATTTTTTGACCCAGTATATTCCCAAGAAAATCAACCTCAAGTATGTCAAGGAAGTGCGACCAGGTGGGGTGATTACATCGGCTGTTGAACGGACTGGACTGGAAAGCAAGCATGAAATTACAAGTGACGGGGCTACTAATGCCCAAGCTATTATCACATGGCAAGAAATAAAAAAGGATTAGAGAGAAAGTATGAAATATAAAGGCTATTTAATTGATTTAGACGGTACTATTTATAAGGGGAAAGATCGAATCCCGGCAGGAGAGGCTTTTGTCCATGAATTGCAAAAGCGGGATATTCCCTATCTCTTTGTAACCAACAATACAACCCGCACACCAGAGAGTGTTCAGGAGATGCTGGCTCAGAATTTTAATATCGATACGCCCCTATCGACTGTCTACACAGCGACTTTGGCAACTATCGACTATATGAATGACTTGGGACTGGAAAAGACGGTCTATGTCATCGGAGAATCAGGACTCAAGGAAGCCATCAAGGCTGCCGGTTATGTGGAAGACAAGGAAAATCCAGCCTATGTGGTAGTAGGACTGGACTGGCAAGTCGACTATGAAAAATTTGCGACAGCAACTCTGGCTATCCAGAAGGGAGCTCACTTTATCGGAACCAATCCTGACCTCAACATCCCGACGGAACGTGGTCTTTTGCCAGGTGCTGGTTCACTGATTACCCTTCTTGAAGTGGCAACACGAGTGAAGCCTGTTTATATTGGAAAACCAAATGCCATCATCATGGATAAGGCAGTTGAGCACTTAGGCTTGGAACGTGAAGAGTTGATTATGGTCGGGGACAACTATTTAACTGATATCCGAGCAGGGATTGACAACGGCATTCCAACGCTCTTGGTGACAACAGGTTTTACCAAGGCAGAAGAAGTAGCAGACCTGCCAATCGCACCGACTCATGTGGTTTCGAGCTTAGCGGAGTGGGATTTTGATGAAAACTAAACTGACCTTTTGGGGCTCTATGCTCTTTCTCCTCTCCCTCTCGATTCTTCTGACTATTTATCTGGCTTGGATTGTTTATCCATTGGAAATTCAGTGGCTGAATTTAACAAATCGGGTCTATTTAAAACCGGAAACCATTCAGTACAACTTTCATATCTTGATGAATTACCTGACCAATCCTTTTAGTCAGGTTCTAGAGATGCCAGATTTTCGTTCGTCAGCAGCTGGTCTGCACCATTTTGCGGTGGTGAAGAATCTCTTTCACTTGGTACAGTTAGTTGCCCTAGTGACTCTGCCAAGTTTCTATGTCTTTGTAAAAGGAATTGTGAAAAAGGGCTTTTTATCTCTATTCAGTAAAGGACTTCTGGCTCTAGTGGTCTTGCCTTTGCTGATTGGGCTTGGGGGAGTGTTGATTGGTTTTGACCAATTCTTTACTCTTTTTCATCAAATTCTCTTTGTGGGGGATGATACCTGGCTGTTTGATCCAGCCAAGGATCCTGTTATTCTGATTTTGCCAGAGACCTTCTTCCTGCATGCCTTCCTCCTCTTTTTTGCCCTCTATGAGACCTTCTTCGGTTTTCTGTACCTGAAAAGTCGTAGGAAGTGAAATTTTGGATGAAGCTTCATCAATAAAAACAGCCGAGATAGCCACAGTTGTTTCCTAACTGTGGCTATCTCGGCTGTTTTCTAACTTCATTCCCTGTTTATCGAGTTGGCCTGCACTTCACCCCTAATCTATGGTAAATCAATTCCAGTTTTATTGAGCATTTTAACTTGTCGATAGAAGATGTTTCTTATTTGAAAAAGAGTTTGATCCGGGAAAAGACTATTCCGACTGTCTAGATAGGATAAAAACTGAGTTGCCAGTTCTATTCCCTCCTTCTTATCTTGTCTGAGCAGATTATAACATTCTTGCATTTTAATGTGAAGAAATGAATCTAGCAATAGTTCTTTTTGGTAATTGAAATCCTTAATTCTATATAATTCAATCTTGTCCACTAAATCTTGAGCAAGTTGGTAATGCCCATTTCTAGAATAGGTTTGGATGATGTCTGCGAGTGTCGATACAAGCGCTCGTTTTTGTCGGATATCAGTAAATGGTTCTTCTAGTAAATCAAGAGCTGTTTTTGCAATTTGTTGAAGTGTTTCTGTAGGAAAGTCAAAATAGTGAATTACAAGACTAAATATGATATAATCCTGTGGAAGCCAGTAGTTTAGATGAAATAAGGTAGTCTTAGCCCGATTGAGGATAGTCCAATCTTCTTTCGACAAATTCTCTCTCTTTCTAGGCACTTCTAAAGATTGGATATAGACATAATCAGTCATATAGGTGTCTATATCAAGTGTTTTAAGAAATTCTACAGCCTTAGTTGGTGTTGTGAATCTAGTTTTTTCAAATTCGGAAAATGAAGTATTCTGAATTTGATAACGCAACATCAACATTGTAATATCAGTGGGATCAAAGATTTTGAGATTTTCTAGGATTTTGTAGTAGGTATCCACCTTGATGGTCGTAATTCCTTTTTCAAATTTACTGAGGTTGTTGGGACTAATGGCTGTTCCAGCAGCTTCTTTTAGAGTAAAGCCCCTCTCCTCCCGGATTTGTTTGATAATTTCACCAAAGTTTATTTCCATTTTACTAATCTCCTTGTGGTTTTACTTTATTATACACTATTTCAAGAAGATAAGAGAAAAAACTACAAAAAGATACGATTTTGAGAAGATTTGTAAGGGATTTCGGTAAAAATCCATTTTTTTCGTCGTTTTTCTTCACGAGTGGGAAAAATCTGCTATACTCTAGGGGAATAAGATTTAAAGGAGTTTGTCTATGAAATTCAAACCAGTTTTGTTTGCTAGTTTAGCAGTAGCAGCGCTAGGAGCTGCGACAGTTTTTGATACCGAAGGAAGCTTGCCCTTCTCACCTCAAGTTGTTCATGCAAGTTCGAGTGATATCGTGGGGATTAAAAACCATGATATAAAAATCACACTAAAACAGCATCCTACATTAGAGAAGCTAGATATCACGGCTACAATTGATTCTTTGCCAAGAAGAAACTTCGATGCTAGTAGATATTTTCATGGATACTTTAAAAATGTCCAAAATGGTAAAACTTTTTCATTTATTTTGCCATCTATAGAGTTTAAATCTTATGAATTATCAGTGACTAGTGAGTTTTACTGGAATGGTGGCTGGTCTATAGACGATGGTGATTATTGGATTGTATATTATGATACACTATCAGATGTAAATGATGGTTCTGCTCGCTATGAACACCGTTACTATGGCCAGTCTGAGGTTGTAACCTTTAAAGATCATAAAATTGTCAGCATTGGAGGACGAGGACAAGCTGCAACCCAACCACAAAGCTCTCAAGCTCAAACACCTGCTACACCTAGCAGCTCAGCTTCTGGCAAAAATGGCTGGTCAGGCAACTCTTACTACCAAAACGGTAACAAGGTCTATGGCAAGTGGATTTATGATTACCAATATAAGTCTTACTTCTATATCGATGCTGCAGGTAACTATGTCCAAAATGCTTGGGTGGGTAATTACTACCTCAAATCAGGCGGTTACATGGCACAAAATGAGTGGGTTTATGATAACAACTACGGAGCTTATTACTATTTGACAGGTGAAGGAAGCTATGCTCGTAGTTCTTGGGTTGGTAAGTATTACCTCAAGGCAAATGGTAAAATGGCTAAGAGCGAATGGATTTATGACAGAAATTATAGAGCCTACTATTATCTGACAGGTGAAGGAAGCTATGCCCGCAATACTTGGATTGGTGACTATTACCTTAAATCTAATGGTAAGATGGCCGTTAGTGAACGGACACCAGATGGCTACCGAGTAAATATGTTTGGTAAATGGATTCGTTAGTAGGAGATGAGGGGAAGTTATGTTGAAAATGAAAACAATGTTAGTCTCGACCTTATCTATTTTAGCACTAGGAACTGCAGCTCTCGTTAACGCTCAAGGAGTAATGGCTGACACTCCTAATATTGCTAAATCCGACTATGATCCTGCTAATGTTAAACATTTAAAAGTACAGATGAGTCTGAGTCAAGATACAAGTTCGGGAAAATTAAAGATTACGGCTAGCATTGACACCTTCCCAGAGGGAATGAATGAGGTTTCTATTCCATTTTTCTTGTTCAATGTGAAAACTCAAGTGACTGAAAAGTTCCCTGGATTAGCTGATGCCGTCTTTACACCTAGTCAACCAAACGTGACAAGAGAATACGATATGAACCAGGCGAATTTAAATGCCTTTGCGGATGGAGAATATCGAATTGTTTTGAGAGCTCATAAACAGCCTCCGTATTATAATTATCGTTATTATGGTCACACTGATATTGTGACCATCCAAGACCATAAAATGGTTGGGACAGGAAGTCATATCAATCATACTAAAAATGGATGGTTCGGTAATTCATACTATAAGAATGGTATTAAGGCAAGAAACGAATATATTCTCAGTTCTGATAGAAGAGGAGTATATTATGTAGATGCGGATGGTAACTTGGTTGAAAACAGATGGCGAGGGAACTTCTACTTTAAACCTGGTGGTTTAATGGCACAGCAGGAGTGGATCTACGATAAGAATTATGGGGCTTGGTACTATATATTAGCTCAATCAGGATATGTAAAAAATGGTTGGATCGGCAATTACTACCTCAAATCTGATGGTAAAATGGCCCAGAGCGAGTGGATTTATGATAATCTTTATAAATCATATTACTATCTAACATCGAATGGAAGCTACGCTCGAAATGCTTGGGTTGGGAATTATTACCTCAAATCTAATGGTAAAATGGCCAAGAGTGAGTGGATTTATGACAGAAATTATGGAGCTTATTACTACTTAACGAGTGAAGGTAGTTATGCCCGCAATACTTGGGTAGGCAATTACTATCTTAAAGCTAACGGCAAGATGGCTGTCAATGAACGCACACCTGATGGTTACCGTGTAGATGGCTCAGGTAAATGGATTCGCTAATAAGCTAGAGACTGAAATAGTTGTAATCTGTATGATAAAAGGAATCCTTTTAGGAAATTTTCTTAAAAGGATTTCTCTGTATTTATAATTGAAAATAAAATGAGAAGTGAGATAGAGAAAATGAAAAAGTCTCCATTGGTTACAATAAAATCTCGATTAGATTTTATTTATTTAGCTTATGCTATTAGTTTGGGATTGATTATTTTGTTTAGCTTTATGGGGGTAATGGTTGATGAAGTAAATAATTCTTTAAATATTTATGGTTGGATTAGAGGGATTTTAAACGCAAATCTCTTTTTAGCAGTCTCGTTATTAGAACTTGTTTTTGTATTGAAAAGAAAAGAGAAAACCTTGATTTTCCTTAGGATTTTAAATAGTCTATGGTTGTTTAAGTTGCTTCTAGACGTTGTAAAAGGAGTTGTCCAAAGTCGAATGGCGGCTACAAGTTATAATGTTTTTGCTGGGATTGTTCAGTTTACATCTGGATTTTTATCAGGTTGGTCTCCGACCATGGGAAGGGCTAACTCAGCCGACATGTTGAATGGATATTATCTAATTTTGTATTCAACATTTTTTAGCTTAATTCTTCTTTTAGTCTATTGTTACTTCAAGTATATAAAAAAGGAAAAACTAACCTTTGAGTTTCATCTTTCATTTTTATCAGTAGAGGATATTAAGAAATCCTATGCTAAAAATAAACTCTTAACAGTTGCTTCCATCAGCATATCCTTATCGCAATTCTTATATTTTTATAGCTTACCTGGTACAATTAATAAAACAGTATCCCCCTTTACCTACCATGCTATTTTGGCTCTCATTATTCTTGTTTTAGCCATTTTAGTTGTATCCTCTATTGCAAGGGGAGAAGAAAAAAGATTGGATACCTATATCATTAGCTTGTTAGTAACCTTTGTTGTCTATAATCCAATATACATTTTTCAACATGGTCGTCCCGGTTTAGGTTATATTGTCTACATTTTTGGATGGGTTTTATTTAGCTATTATTTGGTGGATAAAAAATGGATACAAGCAGAAAGGAATCATTGAGAAGATTTGAAAAAGATGAAAAAGTATTTACGATATAGTATCGTTTTCCTAGTTGCCCTGCTTTTTTTAGGGGCTTGCGGTAAGAAGGAAGAAACCTCTTCAGAGGTAATGGACCAGATTGATATTGCGAATTCTCTTGAAAAAGACAATTTTGATGAGTGGTATCGTTCTTTTGGGACGATTGAGCATTTGTCTGGTGAGATGCCCTTATTTGGAAAAATTGATTTTGGCTATAATGGTCAGGCCATTATTGTGAGAGATGGGAAAGAGATGTTGCATGGCCGTGATCGTGGTGGAATGATGAAAGGTCAATTTACGATTAAAAAGTATGCAGGGGACACGAAAGTCACGACCATCGATTACGAGCTCGACAAGACTTATGTCGTTGGAAAGTCATACTCTTAAACAACAGTCCTACCAGAAGTTGAGGTATCGCTGTCTATATCTCAGGAAGAGATTGACCGCATTGAAACCGACTATAAAGATCAGTCTTATACTTTTTATGGCTACAAGGATCCTAACGGCTATCTGATTTTGACAGATGGAAAAGAAGACAAACCAACAGTTTATCTTTACAAGTTGGAGCAACCTATGGAATTGAAAGTCACTGCTGAAAAGGCTGCGGTACGTAAGGAACCACTCTATGATGCAGAAGTGATTACTGAACTCAGCAAAGATCAGAGAATAACTGCTTCCAATTCAGTCGCTGGGGAGAGAAAAGACCGAGGTCATATTTGGTACCAAATTGATGTAGAAGGTAAAACTGGTTTTATACTGCAAGCTGATATTATTGACCCCAAAACAAATTATTACCCTACCAATATGATCGCTACGAGACGTCCATTTAAGATAGATGAAATTTTAAATGGAGATTTGCATCTAATAGCAGATACCTGGGTTAATGCTGCAGGTGAAGAAATCACTATCAAACCAGATGGCAGTATGAGTAACGGTGGCCACTTGCAAAAAGGATCAAAGAATGCGGGGGGAGCTATGTTGAATGTTGAAGGGAAAGGAGAAGGTGTTATTGTCTATCCAGCTAATACACCAAGTTATTATCAAGGTGGCCAATCAGATAGCAGTAAGGATCGGATAGCCTTCTCAAATAGTTCAATTATTCCAACAGATAAGTTTTTCTACAGAAAATCAGATGGCGTAACAACTTTTGATAATACAAGCTCTCAGAATGGTACAGATCAGGAGACAGCTCAGAGTTCGAGTCGTGAACCTGTAGTTGGAAATCCTTCTGTTCGAAATCCTCAAAAGGATGAAATATCACTAGTAGTAGGTAGTTGGTCTACAACAGGTTCGAAACCTAATAACTTGATTATTCACGATTCTGGCTTGGTCAATAAATATGAACGAATCTTTTTGTCCAAGAATCAGGAAGGAGCAGTTGGAAAGAGATTTGAGATTGGAATACGGGCAACAGCACCTGTACTCTTTATACCAGCAGGAACGCCTCACGGTGAATCAGATTCATCTAAAGACCGTCTATTATTTGAGAGATTAGGAAAATCAAACAGAGCTGAAGATTACTACTATCGAGATTAGAAGAGTTGTTCAAAAGCAAAAGAATGTCGCAAGATTGTGGCGTTCTTTTTTGTTTGTCCCATACTTCACTATATAGCTCTAAAAGAATGAATTAATCAAATCCAAACAGAGTCAATCGTTCGCAAACAGTCTATTTTCTTGAAAAAATAGGCTTTTTTTCTAAAAATCTCTAGTCAAGCGCTTTATTTTTTTGTATAATAGAATTAGCAAAGTATAGATAAGAAGAGAAAAGCATGATTACACTATTTCTATCACCGAGCTGTACTTCATGTCGTAAGGCAAAGGCCTGGTTAGAAAAACATAAGGTGCCCTTTGAGGAACACAATATTATGACCAGTCCCTTAACGAGAAAAGAATTGCAACACATTCTTTCCTTGACCGAAAATGGTACTGATGACATCATTTCAACTCGTTCAAAAATTTTTCAAAAATTAGATATTGATGTAGAAAGTATTTCGGTATCGGAATTGCTTCATTTGATTGAGCAGTACCCTAGTCTTTTGCGTCGCCCAATTATTATTGATGCCAAGCGCATGCAAATCGGGTTTAATGAAGATGAGATTCGTGCTTTTCTCCCTCGTAGTTATCGTAAGCAAGAACTAAAAGAAGCAAGAATGAGAGCTGGTATTAGTTAATGAACAAACAGTATAGTTACCCACTAGATTTGTCGTGGAGCACTGAAGAACTTGCTTCAGTGCTTTCTTTTTTTAATGATGTTGAAGCTGCCTATGAAGGCAAGGTAGAGGCTAAAAAGCTACTGGAATCCTATAAGGGATTCAAATTGGTTGTGCCAAGCAAGAGTGAAGAGAAGCGTTTGGGACGAGAATTTGAAACGGTTAGTGGCTATTCGCTTTACCGAGCAGTTCAGGCTGCCAAGGAAAAAGGGGAAGGAAAGATTTCTCTTGGAAAGTAAGTTTGAATTTGCTAAAGAGCTTGTTAAGAAAGCGGGTCAGTACATCCTTGACCACATGCAGGAAGACTTGCAGGTTGAGACCAAGTCCTCTCCAACAGATTTAGTAACCAGACTGGACAAGGAAGTTCAGGAACTCTTGGTTAGTGAGATTTTATCCCATTATCCTGAGGATAAGATTTGTGCTGAAGAGGGCTGTTTACGTGCTTCGGTTCAAGAGGGCAAGGTTTGGGTCATTGATCCCATTGATGGTACCAATAATTTTGTGGCCCAGCAGGAAGATTTTGCAGTCATGATGGCTTATTTTGAAAATGGTCAAGGGCAGTTTGCTCTGATTTATGATGTGGTCAAGGGGGATTGTTATCACGGTGGTGGGGAATTTCCAGTTTATCTAAATGATAGGCCTCTAGCTCCCTTTAAAGCAAAACCACTTGGAGATTTCCTTATTGCAGGAAATAGTGGTATGCTGGAAACCAATGAATGGGGGCTGGCTGATTTGAGCCAAGCGGTTCTTGGTGTTCGTGTCTATGGGAGTGCGGCCATTAGTTTTGCAAAGATTTTGTCAGGGCGTTTGTTGACCTATGTCACCTATCTGCAACCATGGGATTATGCTGCGGCTAGTATTTTAGGGGAAAGTCTGGGCTATCGGGTTATGACTCTTTCTGGTGAAGCTCTTGATTTTGAAACTAGACAGCCTGTTATGATGGTGCCTCTTGAGATGCAGGAGGAAATTCAGTCCTATATTTACGAAAGGAAAAGAACTTAAATGCAATTTCCAGAAGGATTTGTTGAAAAATATGAAAAGATACTAGGAGATGAGGCAAGAGATTTTCTTGCCTCTTTTGAGGAGGAAGCGGTTTTGGCCTTTCGGGTCAATCCTTTAAAAGAAGTGTCAGTTTCCTTTTCTGATCCCATTCCTCAAACCCCTTGGGGCCACTATGGGAAGGTTTCAGGGAAATCGCCTGAGCATGCTACTGGTTTGGTTTATTCGCAAGAACCTGCTGCTCAAATGGTAGCTCAGGTTGCCCAACCCCGTCCTGGAATGAAGGTCCTGGATTTGGCTGCGGCACCAGGGGGTAAATCAACTCAGCTAGCAGCCTATCTAGCAGGGGAAGGCATTCTTATTTCCAACGAAATCTCAAGCAAACGGGCTAAGATTTTGGTTGAAAACATGGAGCGTTTTGGAGCGACAAATGTCGTGGTGACCAATGAATCTGCCGACCGCTTGGCCAAGGTCTTTAAAGGCTATTTTGACCTCATTGTCCTTGATGCCCCTTGTTCTGGTGAAGGAATGTTCCGTAAGCAGCCAGATGCTATGGATTATTGGAGTCTCGATTATCCGAGTCAATGTGCTAGTTTGCAAAGAGAAATTCTGACAGATGCGGTGACCATGCTAGCTGAAGGCGGTCGTCTGGTTTATTCGACCTGTACCTGGGCACCTGAGGAAAATGAAGAAATAGTCAATTGGCTACTGGAAGAGTATGATTTTGACTTGTTGCCAGTTGAACATATCAATGGAATGGTAGCTGGGATTGACCTGCCAGAAACAGCTCGGATGTATCCTCATCATTTTAAGGGAGAAGGGCAGTTTGTAGCCCATCTACAGTTTAAGGGTGACAATCCAGCCCCTAAATTTAAGGCAAGCAAGAGCAATCTCAGCCGTGAGCAAGTTTCCTTGTGGCAGGAATTTGCTCAAAAACACTTGAAAATCAATCTAAGGGGAATCTTGCAGACGTTTGGTGACCAGCTTTATCTCTTGCCAGAACTTTTGCCAGATTTAGGGAAGCTCAAGATTGCTCGCAATGGCCTGCATCTGGGTACTTTTAAGAAGAAACGTTTTGAACCCAGTTTCGCTCTTGGTCTAGCCTTGAAACCGAGTCAGGTCAAGCAGTCGGTTGAAATTGACCAAGAAGCGTTTGTAAAGTATGCGGCTGGAGAAACCGTTCAGCTGGCGGAAAGTCTGCCAAATGGTTGGTACCAAGTTTTGGTTCAGGGCAATGGTTTGGGCTTTGCTAAGGTGACTGGAAATGTTTTGAAAAATTATTTTCCAAAAGGCCTCAGATTCAAGTGAAAATGCTAGTCAAAGTAGCTTGTCTATGTTATAGTGGAAGTATGGATTTTTTTCAAATTGTCTTTCATTTTAAGTCAAAATTGGTGGAAACGGCAACTGAGCAAATTTCAAGTAAAATCAAGCTCAGAACTTCAGTAGACTCCTGATTTAAAAAAAGAAAAACATAAATAAATAGTTGAAAAAATTCACAGCATTCACCATTATTTTCAAGGAGAAAAACAGTGAAAAAAAGGAAAAAACTCGCTATATCCCTTGCGGCTCTTTTGCTGGCAGGTTCTTTGGCGGGATGTGCTAGCTGGATTGATCGTGGAGAATCTATGACAGCTGTTGGCTCAACGGCTCTTCAGCCCTTGGTCGAAGCTGCAGCAGATGAATTCGGCTTTCTGCACGTTGGAAAAACAGTCAACGTCCAAGGTGGAGGATCTGGTACAGGTCTGTCTCAGGTTCAGTCTGGGGCCGTTGATGTAGGAAATTCAGACGTATTTGCTGAGGAAAAAGACGGTATCAACGCCTCAGCCCTAGTGGACCATAAGGTAGCTGTAGCGGGCTTGGCGGTAATTGTGAACAAGGAAGTTGATGTTGAAAATCTGACAACTGAACAACTCCGTAGCATCTTCACAGGCCAACTAACCAACTGGAAAGAGGTTGGAGGGAAAGACCTAGCCATTTCTATTATCAACCGTGCGGCAAGTTCTGGTTCGCGTGCAACCTTTGATAGTGTTGTCATGGATGGCCAATCTGCCGTGCAGAGTCAAGAACAGGATTCAAATGGGATGGTCAAAAACATTGTTTCTCAGACACCAGGAGCCATTTCTTACCTAGCCTTTGCCTATGTGGATGACTCAGTTAAACGCATGAAATTGAACGGCTATGAGCCGATTGCAGAAAATGTAACAACCAATAACTGGCCTTTGTGGTCTTATGAACACATGTATACTCTAGGTCAGCCGAATGAATTAGTGGTAGAATTTCTTAACTTTGTCCTCTCAGATGAAGCTCAAAGCGGAATCGTTAAGGGAATGGGTTATATTTCTGTCAAGGAAATGAAGGTTGAAAAAGACGCTGTTGGAACGGTGACAGCACTAGAAGGGAGTCAATAATGAATCAAGAAGAATTAGCTAAAAAATTACTTTCTCCCTCAAAGAACTCTCGTCTAGAGAAACTAGGGAAAGGCTTGACCTTTGCCTGTCTGTCTTTGATTGTTATCATCGTGGCTATGATTTTGATTTTCGTAGCTCAGAAAGGTTTGTCGACCTTCTTTGTCAATGGGGTCAACATCTTTGATTTCCTCTTTGGCCAAACTTGGAATCCTTCAGGTAAACAATTTGGTGCCCTTCCTATGATTTTGGGTTCCTTTATTGTCACAATCTTGTCAGCTCTTATCGCAACTCCTTTTGCCATTGGTGCGGCAGTCTTTATGACCGAAGTCTCACCAAAAGGTGCTAGAATCTTGCAACCAGCCATTGAATTGCTAGTCGGGATTCCTTCAGTCGTATATGGATTTATCGGTTTGCAGGTCGTGGTTCCCTTTGTCCGCAGTGTCTTTGGTGGAACTGGTTTTGGGATTTTGTCAGGTATTTTCGTTCTCTTTGTCATGATTTTACCGACGGTAACCTTTATGACAACCGATAGCTTGCGTGCGGTGCCTCGTCACTACCGTGAAGCTAGTTTGGCCATGGGAGCCACTCGCTGGCAAACCATCTGGCGCGTGACCTTGAAGGCAGCGCGTTCAGGGATTTTCACTGCAGTGGTCTTTGGGATGGCGCGTGCCTTTGGTGAAGCCTTGGCTATTCAGATGGTGGTCGGAAACTCAGCCGTTGTCCCAACTTCATTGACAACACCTGCTGCTACCTTGACCTCTGTTTTGACCATGGGTATCGGAAATACCGTTATGGGAACAGTTGACAATAACGTTCTCTGGTCACTGGCTTTGGTCTTGCTCTTGATGAGTTTGGCCTTCAACAGTGTGATTAAATTGATTACGAAAGAAAGAGGAAAGAAAAACTATGCACGCTAAGAAATTAGATAAAATTGCAACAGCTGTCCTCTACTCGATTGCAGGAATCATCGTTGCCATCTTGGCAACCTTGATTCTTTATATCTTGGTTCGTGGGTTGCCCCACATCTCTTGGTCTTTCTTGACTGGCAAATCATCTTCTTACCAAGCAGGTGGAGGGATTGGAATTCAGCTCTATAATTCCTTCTTCCTTCTAGTCATTACCTTGATTATCTCTGTACCTTTATCTATGGGGGCTGGGATTTTCCTAGCTGAATATGCCAAAAAAGGTCCTGTGACCAATTTTGTAAGAACTTGTATTGAAATCTTGTCTTCACTGCCATCTGTGGTTGTAGGTCTCTTTGGTTACTTAATCTTTGTAGTTCAGTTTGAGTATGGATTTTCAATCATTTCAGGTGCCTTGGCCTTGACAGTCTTTAACCTGCCTCAGATGACTCGTAATGTCGAGGACAGTTTGAAACACGTTCACCATACGCAACGTGAGGCTGGCTTGGCTCTAGGGATTTCTCGTTGGGAGACTGTGGTCCATGTGGTCATTCCAGAAGCCCTTCCAGGTATTGTGACTGGGGTCGTCTTGGCCTCTGGTCGTATCTTTGGTGAGGCGGCTGCACTTATCTATACAGCAGGACAATCCGCTCCAGCCCTAGACTGGTCTAACTGGAATATTCTCAGTGTGACTAGCCCAATCTCTATCTTCCGTCAAGCAGAAACCTTGGCTGTCCACATCTGGAAAGTCAATAGCGAAGGAACCATTCCTGATGGAACAATCGTATCAGCAGGTTCTGCCGCCGTGCTCCTCATCTTTATCCTCATCTTTAACTTTGGAGCTCGTAAACTCGGAAGCTACCTACATAAGAAATTAACTGCTGCCTAAAGGAGAAGCCATGTCAAAATATAATTGGGATGAAAAGCATATCATCACCTTTCCTGAAGAGAAAGTGGCCCTCTCTACCAAGGATTTACATGTTTACTACGGTAAAAAAGAATCCATCAAGGGCATCGATATGCAATTTGAAAAAAATAAAATCACAGCCTTAATTGGCCCATCTGGTTCAGGAAAATCAACCTACCTCCGTAGTCTCAATCGTATGAATGATACCATTGATATTGCCAAGGTAACAGGTCAAATCCTCTATCAAGGAATTGACGTTAACCGTCCAGAAATCAATGTTTATGAGATGCGTAAGCACATTGGAATGGTCTTCCAACGACCAAATCCCTTTGCCAAGTCTATCTACCGCAACATCACTTTTGCCCATGAACGAGCAGGTGTTAAGGACAAGCAAGTCTTGGATGAAATTGTAGAAACTTCTCTTCGTCAGGCTGCCCTTTGGGACCAGGTCAAAGATGATTTGCACAAGTCAGCCTTGACCCTATCAGGTGGTCAGCAGCAACGTCTCTGTATCGCTCGTGCCATTTCGGTTAAACCAGATATTCTCTTGATGGATGAGCCTGCGTCAGCCTTGGATCCGATTGCGACAGCCCAGCTGGAAGAAACCATGCTGGAATTAAAGAAAGACTTTACCATCATTATCGTGACCCACAGTATGCAACAGGCTGCGCGTGCTAGTGACTACACAGGATTTTTCTACTTGGGTGACTTGATCGAGTACGATAAGACCTCTAATATTTTCCAAAATGCGAAACTACAGTCAACCAATGACTACGTAACAGGACACTTTGGATAGAAAGGAAACAGTATGACAGAAGCGATTTTACAGGTGTCAGACCTGTCCGTTTACTACAATCAAAAGAAGGCCTTGAATAGTGTTTCCCTATCTTTCCAACCTAAGGAAATTACAGCTCTGATTGGTCCATCTGGATCAGGAAAGTCAACTCTTCTCAAGGCTATCAACCGCATGGGGGATCTCAATCCAGAGGTGACCACAACTGGTTCGGTGGTTTACAACGGCCACAATATTTACAGCCCGCGTACAGATACAGTTGAATTGCGTAAGGAAATCGGTATGGTTTTCCAACAACCAAACCCTTTCCCTATGTCTATCTACGAAAACGTTGTTTACGGGCTTCGTATCAATGGAGTGAAGGATAAGCAGGTTCTGGATGAAGCGGTAGAAAAAGCCCTACAACGAGCTTCTATCTGGGATGAGGTCAAGGATCGCCTGCATGATTCAGCTATCGGGCTTTCAGGTGGACAACAACAACGTGTCTGCGTTGCCCGTGTCTTGGCAACCAGTCCTAAAATCATTCTCTTGGATGAACCGACTTCAGCCTTGGACCCTATCTCGGCCGGTAAGATTGAGGAAACCTTGTATGGTCTAAAAGATAAATACACCATGCTCTTGGTTACGCGTTCCATGCAACAAGCCTCTCGTATCTCTGACAAGACAGGATTTTTCCTTGATGGAGATTTGATTGAGTTTAACAATACTAAGAAGATGTTCCTCAACCCACAACACAAGGAAACAGAAGATTATATTTCAGGAAAATTTGGATAAGGAGATAAATGATGTTACGTTCTCAATTTGAAGAAGATTTAGAGAAATTGCACAACCAGTTCTACGCTATGGGACAGGAAGTGCTATCCCAAATCAATCGTACGGTGCGTGCCTTTGTTACGCATGACCGTGATTTGGCCAAGGAAGTTATCGAAGACGATGCAGAAGTAAACGAATACGAAGTGAAATTGGAGAAAAAATCATTTGAAATGATTGCCCTGCAACAACCAGTTTCTCAAGATTTGCGTACTGTTCTAACAGTCTTAAAAGCCGTATCTGACTTAGAACGTATGGGTGACCATGCTGTTTCCATTGCCAAAGCGGCAATCCGTATGAAAGGGGAACAACGCATCCCAGCTGTTGAAGAAGAAATCAAGAGAATGGGTCGCGATGTCAAGAACTTCGTCGAAGCAGCCCTTGACCTCTATCTGAATGGTTCAGTAGATCAGGCCTATGAAGTAGCAGCCATGGACGAAAAAATCAACCATTATTTTGATAGCATTCGTGACTTGGCTACAGAAGAAATCAAGAAAAATCCTGATGCCATTGTTACAGGTCGTGATTATTTCCAAGTGATTGCCTTCTTGGAACGCATTGGAGACTATGCCAAGAATATCTGTGAATGGGTTGTTTACTTTGAAACAGGTAAGATTGTCGAACTATAAAACAGGTTCATCCTGTATAAAAAGGAGCTTGAATTCAGCAGATAGCTCCTTTTCTTGAATGAAAAAAATATTTTTAAGATAAAAATTCAAAAAAGTGCTTGACAAGTAGCTTGAATAGCGTTATAATTATACAAAATCAACAGAGAGGTTGTTTATTTATGAAATCAAAAAAATGGATATTTGTTTTATGTAGTTTTCTTGCAAGTTTCTTTTTAGTAGCTTGCCAGTCGGGTTCTAATAGTTCTCAGTCAGCTGTTGAGGCCATTAAGCAAAAAGGGAAATTGGTTGTGGCGACCAGTCCTGACTATGCACCTTTTGAATTTCAGTCTTTGGTTGACGGAAAAAATCAGGTTGTTGGTGCGGACATTGATATGGCTCAAGCTATCGCTGATGAACTTGGGGTTAAGTTGGAAATTTCAAGCATGAGTTTTGACAATGTTTTGACCAGTCTACAAACTGGTAAGGCTGACCTAGCAGTTGCGGGAATTAGCGCTACTGACGAGAGAAAAGAAGTCTTTGATTTTTCAATCCCTTACTATGAAAACAAGATTAGTTTCTTGGTTCGTAAGTCTGATGTAGAAAAATACAAGGATTTGACTAGCCTAGAAAGTGCTAATATTGCAGCCCAAAAAGGGACTGTTCCAGAGTCTATGGTCAAGGAACAATTGCCAAAAGCTCAATTAACTTCCTTAACCAATATGGGGGAAGCTGTTAATGAATTGCAGGCTGGAAAAGTAGATGCTGTTCACATGGATGAGCCTGTTGCTCTTAGCTATGCTGCTAAAAATGCAGACCTAGCTGTCGCAACTGTTAGCTTGAAGATGAAGGACGGCGAAGCCAATGCAGTTGCCCTTAGAAAAAATAGTGCTGATTTGAAAGAAGTGGTGGACAAGGTCATCCAAAAACTTAAGGATGATGGTACCTACCAAAAATATCTTGAAAAAGCGGCAACCCTAACAGAAGTTGAAGAATAAGAAAAAGCAGAGTTGGAAGTCAGTCCAATTCTGCTTTTAAATAGTCTAAAACATTTTCCAGATTGTCTAAGGACACCTTGGCAAATTGATAAGGGCAGGCGCTCAAATAGGCCTTTTCAAAGAAATCTAAGCCTAGTTGACTGTGTTTGAGGCTGGCAATTTTAGGATACTGTCTGAGGTCTAGCAATATACCATCGTGAAGAGGAAAATGAGGAAGGGGACAAGTCAATTTAGCTAACCTTTCCTCGATTTGCTTCTGGTAAGCTTCCTGATTGGCCAAGCGAGCCAGACGGTTTTTCTCAAACAGTTGACTGTCGATATAGAGTGATAAAGCCTTTTGCATGATGAGATTGCTGTCGTAGTCTAGGATATTTTTGTAGGCCACAAAGGCTTCTTTGATAGCATTTGGCAGAATGAGTGCCGTAATCCGCAGGGCTGGAAAGAGGCTGGTTGAGAAGGACTTGATATAAATGACCCGCTCCTCTGTATCCAGATAGTGGAAGGTCTGGCCCTTCTTGGGATCCAAATCCCCCAGATAATCGTCCTCTACGATATAGACACCATACTTGGCAGCTAAGTCAAGAATAGCCCGTTTGTCCTGCTCTGAATAGGAATGCCCCAGAGGATAGTGAAAACGAGGAATAGTGTAGAAAAACTTAATTTTTCCTGTTTTGAAGTGGCCTTCCAGCTCCTCCAAGTCAATCCCATCAATGCCTCGTTCAATCGTTTGATAGTCCAAGCCCTGAGCAATCAAGAGGCGATTCATTCGATGGTAGGTCGGCTGTTCCACCAAGATTTCCTTGGCTTGGCTAGGAAAGGAAATTTGAGAGAGGATAAAAAGGGCTTGTTGGGTCCCAGAAGTCAGTACCAGTTGGTCAGCCTTGCAGTAGAGGGCTTGGTCAAAGAGCAGTTTATGAATGGACTGTCTTAGGTCTTCTAATCCTTCTTGGTTGTCATAGTAGTTGAAGAGGTAGTTTTCTCGGCCAATCAAGGTTTCATTAACACAGAGTCGGAAATCGTCATAGGCGCTGGCATGTTCATCCGTAACCTCAATTTCTAGGTCCTGGTGTTGCCCTTGTTCTAGGACATAGTAGCCACTCTGGGGCTTGGCATAGAGGTATTGCTCGTGCCGTAATTCCAGCAGGGCTCGTTGGACAGTATCCTTGCTACAGTGAAAGTCAAGGCTCAGTTGACGGATAGAAGGCAGGCGGCTTCCCGTCGGAAATCGTCCAGACTCGATGCCATTTTTCAGATAGGAAACGACCTCTTGGTACTTGCTTTGTTTCTTCATTCCAGACCTCCCTTGATTTTGTTACATTGTACCCTTTTTTTTCCTTCTTGGCAATGTTTAGAGTGTTTCTCTCGTTCACATCTAGGGGCAAATGTGGTATACTTAGGAGTAACATTTATAGAATAACTGACAAGAAAGAGAATGGATAAGAACGTGCAGGAACCAGTGAAATTATTTCAATACAACACCCTTGGAGCCTTGATGGCTGGCCTTTATGGTGGGACTATGACAGTAGGAGAATTGCTAGAGCATGGTGATCTTGGTTTGGGAACCTTGGATTCCATTGATGGGGAATTGATTGTCTTGGATGGCAAGGCTTATCAGGCTAAGGGCTCAGGAGAGCAACCAGAAATTGTAGAAGTGTCACCAGACGCCCTTATTCCTTACGCTGCAGTAGTACCGCATCAGGCAGAGGTCATTTTCCGCCAGCGCTTTGAGATGACAGACAAGGAATTGGAAGAACGAATCGAGTCATATTATGATGGGGAAAATCTTTTCCGCTCGATCAAGATTCGTGGGGAATTTTCGCATATGCATGTGCGCATGATTCCCAAGTCGACACCAGATACCAAGTTTGCTGAGGTTGCAACCCATCAGCCTGAATATAGTCGAGACAATGTGGCGGGGACCATCGTTGGTTTCTGGACGCCAGAGATTTTCCATGGGGTTAGTGTAGCAGGCTACCATCTGCACTTCATATCAGATGATTTGACCTTCGGTGGACATGTTATGGACTTTGTTATCAAGGAAGGGATTATCGAGGTGGGAGCGGTTGACCAGTTGGATCAACGTTTTCCGGTACAAGATCGTCAGTACTTGTTTGCTAAGTTCAATGTTGACGAGATGAAAAAAGATATTGAAAAGGCGGAATAGGAGAAGAAAATGACCATTCATATTATCATTACCACGGTGCTATTACTAGCTTTCTTGCTAGGAAGCATTTGGTATGCCAAAAAGAAATACCAGATCAATCTAGCTGTCTTGGGCTTGGGGGCTGTCGCCTTCTTTGTCTCTTCACAGATTTTAGAAAAACTGGTGCATATCTTGGTTTTGCACCCTCAAAAAGACGGCAGTATTGCCCTCTTGCAAGACAATCCGCTTCTCTATATCATCTATGGCCTAGCCATGGCAGCCCTTTTTGAGGAAACTGCTCGTCTTGTTTTCTTCAAATGGTTGGAGAAAAAGAGAAGTTTGGAAAAGGCAGATGCCTTGGCCTATGGACTGGGGCATGGTGGCTTGGAATTGATTTTCCTCGGTATCGCCAGTTTGATCAATCTCTACATCGTGCTTTCAGCGGTTCAAACGCAGAATCCACAGGTTATGAAATTGCTGTCTGAAAATATGTTGAAAACCATCCAGTCGCTTTCTGTCTGGCAGATTTATTTGCTTGGTTTTGAACGGATTTTGGCTCTAGGATTCCAATTACTCTTGACAGTTTGGGTTTACCAAGCTGTTCGCCAGAAGAAATGGACTTATCTCCTAGCAGCCTATGGCCTACATGCCTTCTTTGACCTGGCACCATCTCTAGTCCAAGTAGGTTGGTTGACAAGTCCAGTCTTGGTTGAAGTTATTCTACTAGTTGAACTGATCCTAGTTGCCTATGGAACCAAGGCAATCTTTTGCAAAAAATCATAAGAAAAAGGGGGAAACCTCTTTTTCTTATGCAAAATCCAAACAAGGTCTTTTTATGGTCGTCAAATGTCTCTAAAAATGGTATAATGGGATGAATTTTGTAAAAGGAAGAGTGACATGTCTGTAAGAGAAAAAATGCTTGAAATCTTAGAAGGAATTGATATCCGTTTTAAGGAACCCTTGCATAGCTATAGTTATACAAAAGTAGGTGGAGAGGCTGATTATCTGGTCTTTCCACGAAATCGTTTTGAGTTGGCGCGCGTTGTGAAATTTGCCAATCAAGAAAATATCCCTTGGATGGTTCTTGGAAATGCCAGCAACATCATCGTTCGTGATGGCGGAATTCGTGGATTTGTCATCTTGTGTGACAAACTCAATAATGTTTCAGTTGATGGCTATACCATTGAAGCAGAAGCAGGGGCCAATTTGATTGAGACAACTCGCATTGCCCTTCGTCATAGTTTGACGGGCTTTGAGTTTGCTTGTGGCATTCCAGGAAGCGTTGGTGGTGCTGTCTTTATGAATGCGGGTGCCTATGGTGGCGAGATTGCCCATATATTGCAGTCTTGTAAGATCTTGACCAAGGATGGAGAAATCGAAACCCTGTCTGTCAAGGATTTGGCTTTTGGTTACCGCCATTCAGCCATTCAGGAGTCTGGTGCAGTTGTCTTGTCAGCTAAATTTGCCCTAGCTCCAGGAACTCATCAGGTTATCAAGCAAGAAATGGACCGCTTGACGCACCTACGTGAGCTCAAACAACCTTTAGAATACCCATCTTGTGGTTCAGTCTTTAAGCGTCCAGTAGGCCATTTTGCAGGTCAGTTGATTTCAGAAGCTGGCTTGAAAGGCTATCGTATCGGTGGCGTAGAAGTGTCTGAAAAGCACGCAGGGTTTATGATCAATGTTGCAGACGGAACGGCCAAAGACTATGAGGACTTGATTGAGTCTGTGATTGAAAAAGTCAAGGAGCACTCAGGTGTTACACTTGAGATAGAAGTCCGTATCTTGGGTGAAAGCAAGTAGGAAGCTGTAGTTGAAAAGCTGCTGCTATGTCATGGAAAGGGGGTGAAAGCCTATCGGTAGCGAAGATGTATGCAGGTGGTTTTACTCCCTGCAAGAGGTAGTGGCGGCCTGACAGAGCCCTGATCTGTTAATCTATGAAAAAGAAGGAATTTATGCCAATTGAAAAAACCAATTATCGAATTCAAAAACGTCTCTAAAGTTTTTGAAGACAGCAACACCAAGGTTCTCAAAGACATCAACTTTGAGTTGGAAGAAGGAAAATTTTACACCCTTCTAGGCGCATCTGGTTCAGGGAAATCAACTATCCTAAACATTATTGCAGGTTTACTGGATGCGACGACAGGAGATATCATGCTAGACGGTGTCCGTATCAATGACATCCCAACCAACAAGCGAGACGTCCATACGGTCTTCCAATCTTATGCCTTGTTCCCACATATGAATGTGTTTGAAAATGTTGCCTTTCCACTTCGCTTGCGTAAAATTGACAAGAAAGAAATCGAGCAGCGTGTAGCGGAAGTTCTCAAGATGGTTCAGTTGGAAGGTTATGAGAAGCGTTCCATCCGTAAACTTTCTGGGGGACAACGCCAGCGTGTGGCTATCGCTCGTGCTATCATCAACCAACCTCGTGTGGTCTTATTGGATGAACCCTTGTCAGCGCTGGACTTGAAATTGCGAACAGACATGCAGTACGAACTGCGTGAACTGCAACAACGATTGGGCATTACCTTTGTCTTTGTCACTCACGATCAGGAAGAAGCCCTTGCCATGAGTGACTGGATTTTCGTTATGAATGATGGCGAGATTGTTCAGTCTGGAACGCCTGTGGATATCTACGACGAGCCAATCAACCACTTTGTTGCGACCTTTATCGGTGAGTCAAATATCTTGCCAGGTACCATGATTGAGGACTACTTGGTTGAGTTTAACGGCAAACGCTTTGAAGCGGTCGATGGTGGGATGAAGCCAAATGAACCTGTTGAGGTCGTTATTCGTCCAGAGGACTTGCGCATTACTCTTCCTGAAGAAGGCAAACTCCAAGTTAAGGTCGATACCCAGCTTTTCCGTGGGGTTCACTATGAAATCATCGCCTATGACGAACTCGGAAATGAATGGATGATCCACTCAACTCGTAAGGCCATTGTTGGTGAGGAAATCGGTCTGGACTTTGAACCAGAAGACATCCACATCATGCGCCTTAACGAAACTGAAGAAGAGTTCGATGCTCGTATCGAAGAATATGTGGAAATCGAAGAACAAGAAGCAGGTCTGATCAATGCAATCGAGGAGGAAAGAGATGAAGAAAACAAGCTCTAAACTCTTTGTAGTGCCCTACATGCTCTGGATTGCCCTCTTTGTTCTCGCACCCTTGGTCTTGATTTTCGGTCAATCCTTTTTCAACATCGAAGGCCAGTTCAGTTTAGAAAATTACAAATCCTACTTTGCGTCACAGAACTTGACCTATCTCAAAATGAGTTTCAACTCAGTGCTTTATGCGGGGATTGTGACACTGGTGACGCTTCTTATCAGTTATCCGACAGCCCTCTTTTTGACCCGCCTCAAGCACCGTCAACTCTGGCTCATGCTGATTATTCTGCCAACCTGGATCAATTTGCTCCTCAAGGCCTATGCCTTTATCGGGATTTTTGGTCAGAATGGCTCTATTAACCAATTCTTGGAATTTATCGGAATCGGTTCACAACAGTTGCTCTTTACCGATTTCTCCTTTATCTTTGTCGCAAGCTATATCGAGCTGCCCTTTATGATTTTGCCGATTTTCAATGTCTTGGACGATATGGATAACAACCTCATCAATGCCAGCTACGACCTCGGTGCGACCAAGTGGGAGACTTTCCGTCATGTCATCTTCCCTCTGTCTATGAACGGCGTACGAAGTGGGGTTCAGTCGGTCTTTATCCCAAGTTTGAGTCTCTTCATGCTGACCCGTTTGATTGGTGGGAATCGCGTTATCACCTTGGGGACAGCCATTGAGCAGAACTTCCTGACAAATGACAACTACGGTATGGGTTCTACCATCGGTGTGATTCTCATCCTGACCATGTTCATCACCATGTGGGTGACCAAGGAAAGGAGAGAACGATGAAAAAATTTGCTAACCTTTATCTGGGACTGGTCTTTCTTGTCCTCTATCTTCCCATTTTTTACCTGATTGGCTATGCCTTTAATGCAGGTAACGACATGAATAGCTTTACAGGCTTTAGTTTGAGCCATTTTAAAACCATGTTTGGCGATGGTCGTCTCATGTTGATTGTGACTCAGACCTTTTTCTTGGCCTTTCTGTCAGCCTTGATTGCGACCATTATCGGGACTTTCGGTGCTATTTACATCTACCAGTCTCGTAAGAAATACCAAGAAGCCTTTCTTTCACTCAATAATATCCTCATGGTTGCGCCTGACGTTATGATTGGTGCCAGCTTCTTGATTCTCTTTACTCAACTCAAGTTTTCACTTGGCTTTTTGACCGTTCTATCTAGTCACGTGGCCTTCTCCATTCCTATCGTGGTCTTGATGGTCTTGCCTCGACTCAAGGAAATGAACGGTGACATGATTCATGCAGCCTATGACTTGGGAGCCAGTCAGTTTCAGATGTTCAAGGAAATCATGCTTCCTTACTTGACTCCGTCTATCATTGCAGGTTATTTCATGGCCTTCACCTATTCGTTAGATGACTTTGCCGTGACCTTCTTTGTAACGGGAAATGGCTTTTCAACCCTGTCAGTCGAGATTTACTCTCGTGCTCGTAAAGGGATTTCGCTAGAAATCAATGCCCTGTCTGCCCTTGTCTTTCTCTTTAGTATTATCCTAGTGGTTGGATATTACTTTATCTCACGTGAGAAGGAGGAGCAAGCATGAAAAAACTCTATTCATTTTTAGCAGGAATTGTAGCGATTATCCTGATCTTGTGGGGAATTGCGACTCATTTAGACAGTAAAATCAATAGCCGAGATAGTCAAAAACTGGTTATTTACAACTGGGGGGACTATATCGATCCAGAACTCTTGGAGCAATTCACAGAAGAAACAGGCATCCAAGTTCAGTACGAGACTTTTGATTCCAACGAAGCCATGTATACCAAGATCAAGCAGGGTGGAACGACCTACGATATTGCCATCCCTAGTGAATACATGATTAACAAGATGAAGGACGAAGACCTCTTGGTACCGCTTGACTATTCAAAACTTGAAGGTCTTGAAAATATCGGACCAGAGTTCCTCAACCAGACCTTTGACCCAGGCAATAAATTCTCCATCCCTTACTTCTGGGGTACCTTGGGAATTGTCTACAATGAAATCATGGTAGATGAGGCACCTGAGCATTGGGATGACCTCTGGAAGCCAGAGTATAAGAACTCTATTATGCTCTTTGATGGGGCGCGTGAGGTATTGGGGCTAGGGCTTAACTCGCTTGGCTACAGTCTCAACTCCAAGGATTCACAGCAGTTGGAAGAGACAGTGGACAAGCTCTATAAATTGACTCCAAATATCAAGGCCATCGTTGCTGACGAGATGAAGGGTTACATGATTCAGAACAATGCCGCTATCGGCGTGACCTTCTCTGGTGAAGCCAGCCAAATGCTAGAAAAAAATGAAAATCTACGCTATGTGGTACCGACAGAGGCCAGCAACCTTTGGTTTGACAATATGGTCATTCCCAAAACAGTCAAAAACCAAGACGCAGCCTATGCCTTTATCAACTTTATGTTGAAACCTGAAAATGCTCTCAAAAATGCAGAGTATGTCGGCTATTCAACACCAAACCTACCAGCTAAGGAATTGCTCCCAGAGGAGAAAAAAGAAGACAAGGCCTTCTATCCAGATGCTGAAACCATGAAACACCTAGAAGTTTATGAGAAATTTGATCATAAATGGACAGGAAAATATAGCGACCTCTTCCTACAGTTTAAAATGTATCGGAAGTAGGAGTTAAACGGATGAAAACGAATCAGTTAGAGCTGGTTCGTTTTTTTATGTAAAAGGAAATTTTTATAACTGTATGTTTTTCTATGATAGTTGCTTATTTGCTTGCCTAGTAGTATACTAAGTTCAACCTCACAGAAAGCGGTAACAAATAATGAAAATGTCTACTTTTTTCAAAAAAAGTTTCTGGCCAACCTTTTTGACTGTTCAGCAAACTGTTATACTATTCTATCTAAAGGATGGTTTGGATCGACAATACCTAACAACTGATTCCATACATTTGGTGATAGGGTTCTTTATATTTGTAAATATTTTCGAAACTATCTTTAACAATTCAAAACTTTGGAATAAAAATTGGGATAAAAAGAGTGATAGCAGTAAGAAAAAATATATCCTGAAAAAGTAATCTGAGTTGCAGGGAGTTGGTCTGATTTAATGGAGATTATTTCCAGTTGACGCAAGCTTAAAAAAACGTTATAATAAGAAAGTTGAGAATTGATTTTCAGTTGTCTTAGTCCAGAGAAATGGCGGTGCTGCGAGCCATCTAAGCTAGGAAGTCATGCTACTCAATCATACAATTGCATAAGAATAAGAGAATGACAAGTTCATTGAATGAAGGTGGTACCGCGGTTTTTCGCCCTTCGTGATATGAACTTGTCTTTTGATTTTTGGAGGTGTTGATGAAAACATTTCTTGTCAAACAAAAGTTTCGTCTTGGAGGCGAGCGCTTTGCTATCAAGGATGGCAGGGGAGAAATCGCCTATCAGGTAGAGGGATCATTTTTTAAAATTCCCAAAACTTTTACTATCTATGATGCATTTGGTAACCAAGTCAGTGAGATTAGTAAAGAGATTTGGACTCTACTTCCTCGTTTTGAGATTCAGCTTCAGGACGGATCGAGTTTTGTCATTCGTAAGAAGTTGACCTTCTGGCGAGATAAGTATGAGTTTGATAATCTGGGGCTTCGTATCGAGGGCAATATCTGGGATTTGAATTTCAAATTGCTGGATGATCGCGATCAGTTGATTGCAGAAATTAAAAAGGAACTCTTCCATCTGACCTCTACCTATAACGTAACAGTCCTTGAGGATTCTTATGCAGACCTAGTCATTTCCCTCTGTGTCGCGATTGACTATGTGGAAATGCTGGAAAGCCAATCACATTAAACAAGTAAATAAGGAGACAATATGAAACAACTATCTAGTGCACAAGTACGCCAAATGTGGCTTGATTTCTGGGCGACTAAAGGTCACTCTGTTGAACCATCAGTGAGTTTGGTTCCTGTAAATGATCCAACTCTTTTGTGGATCAACTCTGGGGTAGCAACCCTTAAGAAATACTTTGACGGAACCATTATTCCTGAAAATCCACGTATTACAAATGCCCAAAAGGCTATCCGTACCAACGACATTGAAAACGTAGGGAAGACTGCGCGTCACCATACCATGTTTGAAATGTTGGGGAACTTCTCTATCGGGGATTACTTCCGTGACGAAGCCATCACTTGGGCTTATGAGCTTTTGACAAGCCCTGAGTGGTTTGACTTCCCAGCTGAAAAACTTTACATGACTTACTACCCAGATGATAAAGATTCTTACAACCGCTGGATTGAAGTGGGAGTAGATCCAAGTCATTTGATTCCAATCGAGGACAACTTCTGGGAAATCGGTGCGGGACCTTCTGGACCTGATACAGAGATTTTCTTTGACCGTGGAGAAGCTTTTGACCCAGAAAATATCGGTCTTCGCCTCCTTGCAGAAGATATCGAAAACGACCGTTACATCGAAATCTGGAATATCGTTTTGTCACAATTTAACGCAGACCCTGCTGTTCCTCGTAGCGAGTACAAGGAATTGCCACACAAGAACATTGATACGGGCGCTGGTTTGGAGCGTTTGGTGGCGGTTATCCAAGGTGCTAAGACTAACTTTGAAACAGACCTCTTCATGCCAATCATTCGTGAAGTGGAGAAATTGTCTGGTAAGGTTTATGACCAAGATGGCGACAACATGAGCTTTAAGGTCATCGCTGACCACATCCGTTCACTTTCATTTGCCATCGGGGATGGTGCCCTTCCAGGAAATGAAGGTCGTGGTTATGTCCTTCGTCGTTTGCTCCGTCGTGCCTCTATGCATGGTCAAAAATTGGGTATCAATGAACCTTTCCTTTACAAACTTGTTCCAACTGTTGGAAAGATCATGGAAAGCTACTATCCAGAAGTGCTTGAAAAACGTGACTTTATCGAAAAAATCGTTAAGAGCGAAGAAGAGTCATTTGCCCGTACCCTTCACTCAGGTCAACACTTTGCCCAAGGCATCGTAGCTGACTTGAAAGAAAAAGGTCAATCTGTCATTGCTGGTTCAGATGTATTTAAACTTTACGATACTTATGGATTCCCTGTTGAATTGACTGAAGAAATCGCTGAAGAAGCTGGCATGACTGTAGACCGTGAAGGTTTTGAAGCAGCCATGAAAGAACAGCAAGAACGTGCGCGTGCGTCAGCTGTCAAGGGTGGCTCAATGGGTATGCAAAATGAAACCCTTCAAAACATCACAGTGGAAAGTATCTTCAACTATAATGCTAGCCAATTGTCTTCTAAATTGGTGGCTATCGTGGCTGACAATGCAGAAGTAGAAGCTGTGTCAGAAGGAACTGCCTCACTTATCTTTGCGGAAACTCCATTCTACGCTGAAATGGGTGGACAGGTGGCTGACCACGGACAAATCTTGGACGAGTCAGGTAAGGTCGTGGCTACTGTGACCAATGTTCAAAAAGCACCAAACGGACAAGCTCTTCACACTGTTGACGTCCTTGCACCGCTTGCCTTGAACCAAGAATATACCTTGGCAATCGATACAAATCGTCGTCACCGTGTCATGAAAAACCACACTGCGACTCACTTGCTTCACGCTGCCCTTCACAATATCCTTGGAAATCACGCAACACAAGCAGGTTCTCTTAACGAAGTAGAATTCCTTCGCTTTGACTTTACTCATTTCCAAGCAGTAACTGCAGAAGAATTGCGTGCGATTGAACAGCAAGTCAACGAAAAAATCTGGGAAGCTCTTGAAGTTAAGACAGTTGAAACGGATATTGACACTGCCAAGGAAATGGGAGCGATGGCCCTCTTTGGTGAGAAATACGGCAAGGAAGTTCGTGTTGTTACTATCGGTGACTACTCTATCGAGCTTTGTGGTGGTACCCACGTTGGCAACACTTCTGAAATTGGTCTCTTCAAGATTATCAAAGAAGAAGGGATTGGTTCAGGAACTCGCCGTATCTTGGCAGTGACTGGTAAGGAAGCCTTTGAAGCCTACCGTGAACAAGAAGACGCTCTTAAAGCTGTTGCGGCAACCTTGAAAGCACCTCAACTTAAAGAAGTACCTCACAAGGTAGAAGGACTTCAAGAACAACTTCGTCAACTTCAAAAAGAAAATGCTGAGTTGAAAGAAAAAGCCGCAGCTGCAGCCGCAGGCGATATCTTCAAGGATGTTAAGGAAGTCAATGGTCACCGTTACATTGCTAGCCAAGTGTCTGTATCAGATGCCGGTGCCCTTCGTACCTTTGCGGACAACTGGAAACAAAAAGACTACTCTGACTTGCTTGTTCTAGTTGCAGCAATTGGTGATAAAGTCAATGTTCTTGTAGCAAGTAAAACAAAAGACCTTCATGCAGGAAACCTTGTCAAAGAATTGGCACCAATCGTCGATGGACGTGGTGGTGGTAAACCAGACATGGCAATGGCAGGAGGAAGCAACCAAGCTAAAATCCAAGAATTGTTGGATGCGGTAGCAGGTAAATTGTAATCAAGTAAAGATCTATCCATTTGGGTAGGTCTTTTTTGACTACAAAAAAGCCAAATCCGATTGGACCTGGCTTGCTTATCATTGTATGTTAGATTGTATTGGCTGCCCAGACACTTACAGATCTTTCTGAGACTGGGAATTGTCCATAACCTTCTTCGTCAATTGTAACTTGACCTTGGTGGTTGCCAAGTAAATCTACAAAGGTTTGGTTAGCCCATTCTTGGCCGATAAACATTGACTTGCTGTTTTCTTGGTCATTTGAAATCAAGACTGCGATTGGAGATTGATTTTCAGCACCTGAACGAACCCAACCGATACAGTTAGCGTCATCAAAGTAGTCTGTTTGTTCTCCATAGGCCAAATCTTTTCGGATGGTTAGGAGGCGATCAAGGACTTCTTTGAAATCTTGTTGAGCATATTGCCCTGAAATCCCATAGTAGTCGCCGTAAAAGACACATGGAAGGCCATTTTGGCGTAACAGAATGAGGGCATAGGCTGCTGGTTTGAACCATTCTTCAACAGTTGATTCGAGGGCTTGTCCTCGTTGGGTATCATGGTTGTCGACAAAGGTTACAGCCTTGTCGGGCTTGAGTTCAACCAAGCTATCCGTGAAAATGCCACGAAGGTCATAGTTTGAACCAGCTCGGCTAGCATCAAAGAGATTCTGGTGGAGTCGAACATCGACAAGGTCAAAGCGTTCTTCTGTTTTTTCAAGATAGTCTAGGTTGGCTTCTTTGTCAGGGTTCCAAAATTCACCAAAAACATAGAAATCCTCACCGTATTTTTCCTTCATATCGCGGATGAAATTGCGCATAAAGAAGGAGTCGATGTGTTTGACGGCATCTAAGCGGAAACCAGCAATACCAGTTGTTTCCATGAACCAGTCAGCCCAGTCATAGATATTTTTGATGACTTCAGGGTGTTTAAAGTCTAGGTCGGCATACATGAGATAGTCGTAGTTACCGTTTTCATTATCGACCAATTCCTCGTTGGCCCAGCCCTTGTTGTCTCCTTGAATCAGGTAAATCCCAGATTTACGGCGTTTGGCATCGTAGTCTGTACCTGTGAAGTGGTACCAGTGCCAGTGGAAGTCATTGTAGGTATCTTGGCGACCATCGAAGGTAAAGCTAGTCCAACCGTTGATGGTGAAGGGTTCTCCAAGTTCCACTGTACGGTCTACGGGATCCACTTCGATAACTTGAAAGGCTTCCATGTGATCGGCCGCAGCCTTGTGATTGAGAACTACATCGGCCATAGGTTGAATTCCCTGAGCTTTTAGGGTTTGAATGGCTTGAAGATAGTCTTCTTTGAAACCATACTTGGTGCGGACAGTCCCTTTTTGGTTAAACTCTCCAAGGTCAAATAAGTCATAGACCCCATAGCCTACATCTTTTTCGTTGGTGGCCTTGAAGGCTGGTGGCATCCAGACGTGACTAATTCCCAGATGAGCTAGGTGTGGAGCATCTTCAGCCAGACGCGTCCAGTGCTGGCCGTCGTGGGGCAGATACCATTCAAAGTATTGCATGAGTGTTTGATTTTGCATGATGTTTCCTCTTACTTGTCAATCTTGTTCTTTATTCTATCATAAAGTATCTCCTAACGCAAACGTTTGCGTAAAATAGAATAAAACTATTTTAACGATTTAAGATAAAGTGTTGATTTTTTTGTATCAAAGTGCTAGTATAATAGTATGTAATATAGATAAAGATAGGAGTCATCCCATGATTGAATTTCAAAATGTTAGTAAGTTGTATGGTGATAAAGAGGCCTTGAGCAATCTCAATTTGCAGATTGAAAATGGGGAGATTATGGGCTTGATTGGCCATAATGGGGCTGGAAAATCGACCACTATAAAATCCTTAGTCAGTATCATTTCGCCCAGCAGTGGTCGTATTTTGGTAGACGGTCAAGATTTATCGGAAAATCGCTTGGCTATTAAACGAAAGATTGGCTACGTAGCAGACTCGCCTGACTTATTCTTACGCTTAACGGCCAATGAATTTTGGGAATTGATTGCTTCATCCTATGATTTGAGCAGCTCTGACTTGGAAGCTAGTCTAGCTAGGCTATTGAACGTTTTTGATTTTGCTGAAAACCGCTATCAGGTCATTGAAACCCTTTCTCACGGAATGCGTCAGAAAGTCTTTGTCATTGGAGCACTCTTGTCTGATCCTGATATTTGGGTTTTGGACGAACCCTTGACTGGTTTGGATCCCCAGGCTGCCTTTGATTTGAAGCAAATGATGAAGGAACATGCGCAAAAAGGCAAGACTGTCTTGTTTTCAACCCATGTCTTAGAGGTAGCCGAGCAAGTCTGTGATCGGATTGCCATTTTGAAAAAGGGGCATTTGATTTATTGTGGTAGCGTAGAGGACTTGAGAAAAGATCACCCAGACCAGTCTTTGGAAAGTATCTACCTTAGCCTTGCTGGTAGAAAAGAGGAGGTTTCAGATGCGTCTCAAGGTCATTAAAAAATTAGTGGATATCAATATCCTCTATTCATCTCAAGAAGCTAATCTGGCTAACCTACGAAAGAAGCAAGCTAAAAATCCTGGGAAAAAAGTAAATGTTTCCGCTAGAGTCCTAAGTTCTTACATTTTTTCCAGTCTCTTGATGCTCATCATGTTTATAAATATAGCCTTTCGTTTTCCTTTTGAGGAAATGCCCAGTCTTTTTAGTACTATGGTTGCTATTTTACTAGTGATTGCCTTTTCAACTTCTTTAACTGCCTTTTACAATGTCTTTTATGAGAGTAAGGACTTGGTATCGTATAGGCCCTATGCCTTTAAAGAATCAGAGATTATAATTGCTAAAGGACTGTCTGTCCTCTTGCCAGCTCTGCCTGGAATTGTACCAATCCTAGCTTATTTTCTAGTCCTCTACATTAGGCTAGCACCTTCTCTTTGGCTGGGCTTACCTTTGATGCTGCTGTCCTTATCCTTATTATTTGTCTCTGTTACTTTAGTGATGGTAGTGGCAGTGCATTTCTTGGCTCAAACTGCACTTTTTAGAAAGTATCAGTCTATTTTTGCGAATGTGATGATTGGGATAGGGGTTCTCATACCTTTGATATTTGTCTTCTTTCTACAGTCGACTTCTGGAAGTATTGTTGACAAAGTTAGAGACATTCCATTTCTCCTTTATCCTCTTCATCTCTTTTACAAAATAGCAGTGGAGCCTTTTTCGACAGAAGCCATCTTGGGTCTGCTCGCTTGGATAACTCTAACTCTTTTCTTGCTTTACCTGACCAAAAAGAAGGTTTTTCCTCGTTTTTATGACGTGATTCTGCTTAATAGTGAGGAGAAGGTCAAGAAAGAACGTCGCAGTAAGGAGGGGCTTTCAACTACTAAAAAGGGCTTTTTCCGTATGGTTTTACGCTACCACCTCACCATTTTGGGACAGGGGACTGGCGTGATTACAGTGCTTTTTACAAGTGCTTTCCTTCCTTATCTCATGATGATCGGTCTGATTTCCAATATCCGAGATTCTCAGATAGTTCCGGACATTCATCCTCCATACTGGTTACCCTTGTTTTTTATAGCTCTTTTTATATCTGTTGTCAATAACAATATCACCAGCCTGCCTTCAATTGCCTTATCCTTGGAGAGGGAAAATGTTGATTTTCTTAAGAGTTTGCCCTTTGACTTTGCTCGTTATGTGAAAGTGAAATTTTGGATTATATTTGCTGTCCAGTCCTTTTTACCAGTTCTGACTTTACTTGGTCTTTCTCTATATTTAGGCTTGCCCATCCTTTCGATGATTTACCTTCTTGTAGTCTGGACCCTTGCCAGTGTCATCCTTTCTTGCCACCATTACTTTAAGGACGTTAAAAATCTGTCAACCAATTGGAGTAACATTACGGACCTGGTGAACCGTTCAAATCGTATAGTAGCAATAGTTTTACTCTTAATTTATTGTTTGATCTTGTTGATTTCAGTCATTGTGAGTTCATTCTTGGTTCAGTCTCTCTCCCCTGTCCTTGCAATCAGCTTGGGAGTAGGAGTTCTTATCCTCCTGCTTGGTCTTGCTATTTTTGGTTATCATTACTACCTGTCACGCATATTGGCAGAAATAGAAAAAAGATGAGATAGATGGTTGCTTGATTGATAAATTTCATTTGACAAAACACTTTCATAGTTTGTTAAAATGTGGTTGTAAATTATTAAGATTGGTAATAAAAAAATATAGGGAGGAATGTTTTGAATAAGAAATATAATATAGTTCTATTATTGTTTTTTATAGTTTATTTATTTGGATATTTTTCAATTTCAAAAACATTAATTCCTATAATGTGTGTGATTCAAGTATTTTTGATAGAAAATATATTTAGAGTTCGAAATAGGATTATGCAGATAGGTGAAATTATAATAATTGTTGCTTCTATAATATTATTTATCGATAGTATATTGAATTTGTAACAAAAGGCTTTTATATATTATATATAATTAAATTTTCCATATATCTGCTGAAGCTGATTTATCTTCTCATCTATCTTCGTCACTAAATTTGACAGACACATATTACTGATACAGACTATCAATCTATCTACAATCTCACAGTAAACCTGAGGCTAGTTTCCTCTTTGATTTTCATTGATAAAAAGAATGCTCCTCCAAGGCGGAAGAGCATTTTTTATTGTGATTTTGATTCGGTTTCTGCCGACTCTGGGTGGAGTTCTTGGTAACTTGGTGCCTTGAAAAGGTCAGTACTAGTTTTGCCTTGTCGTTGGCTAAAGAGGCTCGTTGATTGACTACCTTTTTCCTGCTCAATCTTTTGCAGAATTGGTAAAGAATTGAGGTAAGAAATACTTTCTGTATCAACTTTTCCAAGATGATCTGCTTGGTAGAAACGTATCAAGTCACCAGTTTGAATCTGATCGCTGATTTTCAGCTGTTGACTGGCTGCTTGACGAACGATTTCTAGTTCAGTCTGAGCTTGTTCATCAAGATTGCTGATTTCAAGACCGCTCTCAGTATAGTAGGTTCGTCCGTCGTAGCTGGTGTATTTGGGCGTGACGAAGGAATTGGCAGTTCGAAAGGCAACGATTTCTTGATGATCTGGTGACAGGAGGTCTTGTCCAACTTGAAGGAAGGAATTGGACTCAATACCAAGGAGGTGTTCGAGAGTCGGTAAGATATCGACTTGCCCGCCGTAGGTATTGATGATTTGTCCCTTTTCATAACCAGGCATGACCACCATAAAAGGCACTCGTTGCAACATGGCATTATCGTAATTCGACCAATTCTCAGAAGTCTTTCCGATCAATGGCGCTAGGTCAGGATTGCGGGAGTTGGAAATGCCATAGTGGTCTCCGTAAATGACGATGATGGATTTTTCATAGAGGCCACTTTCTTTGAGATAGTCAAAGAAAGCCTTGATGGCACTATCCAGATAGTTGGCGGTTTGGAAATAGCCATTGATAGTTTCATCTTTGGTCTTGGCCAAGGGGAAACCAAGCTCATCGCCCGTCAGATTGCTAGCATAAGGATAGTGATTGGACACTGTGATATACTTGGCATAAAAAGGCTGCTGCAAGTGCTCTAGATACTGAATAGAATCTTTCATCATGATTTTATCATTTAAACCATATTGGAAAGAATTGCTACTGTCTTGCTTGGTAAAATAGGAAGCATCAAAGAAGTATTGGTAGCCCCATTGTTTGTAGGTCGTATTTCGGTTCCAGAAGGTCCCGATATTACCGTGAAAGACAGCACTTGATTGGTAGCCATTTTTTGATAGGATAAAAGGCGCTGCCTGCTGGGTATTGGTACCTCCGTAGTTGACCATGAAGGAACCTTGGTCAAGGCCAAATAAACCTGTCTCTAGCATGGTTTCCGCATCGGATGTCTTACCAGCCTTGACTTGGTTAAAGATATTCGAAAAGGCTAGGGTTGATTGCGAATGGTAGAGGGAATTAAGGAAGGGAGTGACTTCATGCTCGGTTCCATCTAGGTTGAGTTTATAGTCAAGTAGGAACTGCTGGAAACTCTCCAAGTGGAGATAAATCACATTTTTCCCTTTAGCCAAGCCAAAATAGTCTGGATTGGGCTTAGCCGAATGTTCTTGAATATAATCTGTAATAGGTTGAAGGTCAGTCTCAGAGGCCTTAGCACGTTCTTTGTTGGCGCTATAGGATTGGTTGGCACTATAACCTAGAAAGGCTGGCAAACTGAGGGCACGAACAACATAATAATTCGAAAATCCTCGCGACAGGAGATCGGGACGCTCAATTTCAGCCAAGAAAAGATTAGCCGAAAAGAGCAGGGCTGAGAGTGCAGTGATGGCAACACTGGAGCGGAATTTGAAAGGTCTCCTATCTAAATGAATGAATTTTTTAAAGAAAAGGAAAGCCATCAGTGGGAAATCCATAAAATAGATGAAATCCCAAGGACGCAGTAACTCTAGTTCTGCAGTACCGACAGATACCTTGCTAACCACCTTCATGGTATTAGCCGTGATAAAGTCACTAAATTCTCGATAGTAAAAGACATTAGAATAGAGCCAAATGAATAAAAGGCTGTAAATAGCAATACTCAGACCATAAAAGATCTTGGTTGACCGAGCGTAGAGGGCTAGAGCCAGCAGGAGTAGCCCCAAGGGAAGGGGATTGAAGAAGGCGATAAAGGCAAGGTAATTTCCTTGCAATTTTCCTACTTGAATATCTAAATTAAAGTCAACGGTATAGGCTAATAAGGTTTTAAGCCAATAGAGGATTAAAAGGGTTAGGACAAAACCCAGTCTGGTACCGATGGCTTTTTGGATTTTGTTAAAATTGCTTTTCACACATTTTACTTCCTAATTTTTTATTAGTATTAGTATACCATTTTTTAAAAGAAGAGTAAAAAAGCAAGGGTAGTTTCTTTTTTGAGAATTGGTTAAAAGTTTGATATAATGGTAGTTATGAATAGAATAAGAGTTAGCAAAAGGGTTGAAAAGAAGCTCGCCAAAGGTCAGGTTTTACTAGAAGCCAGTGATCTTGAGAATGTCAATCTCAAGGATCAGGAAGTAGAAGTGCAGAGTCAGGAAGGAACCTTTCTTGGGACTGCCTACCTTTCTCAGCAAAACAAGGGCTTGGGCTGGTTTGTTAGCAAAGACAAGGTGACCTTCAATCAAGCTTTCTTTGAAACGCTGTTTAGACAAGCTAAAGAAAAGAGAAGCGCCTACTATCAAGATGATTTGACAACTGCCTTTCGTCTCTTTAATCAAGAGGGAGATGGCTTTGGGGGTCTGACAGTGGACCTTTATGGCGACTATGCTGTCTTTTCTTGGTATAACTCTTATGTTTATCAGATTCGTCAGACCATCTCAGAAGCCTTTAGACAGGTTTTCCCTGAGGTTTTAGGAAGCTATGAGAAGATCCGCTTTAAGGGTTTGGACTATGAATCAGCCCATGTTTGTGGTCAAGAAGCACCTGACTTTTTCACTGTTCTGGAAAATGGTGTCTTGTATCAGGTCTTCATGAATGATGGCTTGATGACAGGTATTTTCCTAGACCAGCATGAGGTTCGTGGTAGTCTGGTTGACGGTTTGGCTATGGGCAAATCCTTACTCAATATGTTTTCTTATACAGCAGCCTTTTCAGTAGCTGCGGCCATGGGAGGAGCAAGCCAGACAACTTCGGTTGACCTAGCCAAGCGTTCACGAGAATTGTCTCAAGCGCATTTTCAGGCAAATGGGCTCAGCACAGACGACCATCGTTTTATAGTCATGGATGTCTTTGAGTATTTCAAGTATGCCAAACGAAAAGGCTTGACCTACGATGTGATTGTCCTAGATCCGCCTAGCTTTGCTCGGAACAAAAAACAAACTTTCTCTGTGGCCAAGGATTATCATAAGTTGATTTCCCAGAGTCTTGAGATTTTAAATCCGGGAGGGATTATCATTGCCAGTACCAATGCTGCCAATGTTTCCCGCCAGAAATTTACAGAACAAATTGATAAAGGCTTTGCAGGAAGAAGTTACCAGATTTTAAACAAATACGGCCTTCCAGCAGATTTCGCCTATAATAAAAAAGATGAAAGTAGTAATTACCTTAAGGTGATTAGTATGAAGGTTAGTAAATGAAATTAATCGTTTCAGTAATGCCAAGAAGTTTAGAGGAGGCCCAGGCTCTGGATGCCACGAGGTATCTGGATGCCGACATCATTGAATGGCGTGCCGACTATCTGCCTAAGGAAGCGATTTTGCAGGTAGCTCCAGCCATTTTTGAAAAATTTGCAGGTCGTGAGTTGGTTTTCACTCTGCGAACTCGAGCTGAAGGGGGAGAAATTGACCTTTCTTCAGAAGAATATATCCATCTCATCAAGGAAGTAGCGCAACTCTATCAACCAGACTATATTGATTTTGAGTACTACAGCTACAAGGATGTTTTTGAGGAAATGCTGGACTTCCCAAATCTCGTTTTGAGTTACCACAATTTCCTAGAAACGCCTGAAAATATGATGGAAATCTTGTCAGAGTTGACGAGTCTAAATCCAAAACTTGTTAAGGTTGCGGTGATGGCTCACACGGAGCAGGATGTCTTAGACCTGATGAACTATACACGAGGCTTTAAAACCCTCAATCCTGAACAGGAATATGTGACGATTTCTATGGGCAAGGTGGGCAAGGTCTCTCGTATCACTGCGGATGTGACGGGTTCGAGTTGGTCCTTTGCTAGTCTGGATGAGGCTAGTGCTCCTGGTCAGATTTCTCTAGCTAACATGAAAAAAATCAGGGAGATTTTGGATGAAGCTTGATGGCTATACACGTTTAGCAGCAGTTGTTGCCAATCCTATTAAGCATTCTATATCACCCTTCATCCACAATAGCGCCTTTGAGGCGACAGCTACCAATGGTGCTTACGTGGCTTGGGAGATTGATGCAGCTGATTTGGCAGAAACAGTGGCCAATATTCGTCGCTACCAGATGTTTGGAATCAACCTGTCCATGCCCTATAAGGAGCAAGTGATTCCATATTTGGATGAGCTGAGTGACGAAGCGCGCTTGATCGGTGCGGTCAATACGGTTGTCAATGATAATGGCAATTTAATTGGATATAATACAGATGGCAAGGGATTTTTTAAGAGCTTGCCTTCTTTTACAATTACAGGTAAGAAGATGACCTTGCTGGGTGCAGGTGGTGCGGCCAAGTCTATCTTGGCACAAGCTATTTTGGATGGCGTCAGTCAGATTTCAGTCTTTGTTCGTTCAGTTTCTATGGAAAAAACAAGACTTTATCTAGACAAGTTACAGGAGCAAACAGGCTTTAAAGTGGACTTGTATGCTTTAGAAGATATTTCTGTCTTGCAGGCAAGGACTGCTGAGTCGGATTTATTGGTCAATGCTACTAGTGTTGGGATGGATGGCCAGTCGTCGCCAATTCCGGAAAGCATCAATTTACCAGAAACTATCTTGGTGGCAGATATTATTTACCAACCCTTTGAAACGCCATTTTTGAAACGGGCTAGAAGTCAGGGCAATCAAGCGGTCAATGGTCTGGGAATGTTGCTCTATCAAGCTGCAGAAGCTTTTCAACTGTGGACCGGTAAGGAAATGCCAACAGAAGAAATTTGGCAGTCCTTAACAGAAAAATACCAATAAAGAAAGGGAGATTCTCCTATGAAAATCAGAATCGATATTCCTCATCATCCTTATGATATTCAGATTGAAAAAGGTTGTCTGGCTCAAGCTGGTCAATGGTTGCGAGAACTCTGGCAACCGCAAAAAGTGGTCATTGTAACAGACAACCATGTAGCTTCTCTTTATGCAGAGAAGGTCAAGCTCAGCCTAGAAGATGCTGGTTTTCAGGTAGCTGTTTTTGACTTTTTAGAAGGTGAAGAAAGAAAGAATTTAACCACTGTTCAGAAAGTCTATGAATTCCTAGTTAAGCAGGGGTTGACTCGTAGCGATGGAATCGTGGCTCTTGGTGGCGGTGTCGTTGGGGACCTGGCTGGTTTTGTAGCCTCTACCTATATGCGAGGTATTCACTTTGTTCAGATTCCGACTAGTTTGACAGCTCAGGTGGATTCATCTATCGGTGGAAAGACAGGCGTCAATACTCCATTTGCTAAGAATATGGTGGGGACTTTTGCCCAACCAGATGGAGTTCTGATCGATCCGCTTGTCCTTGAAACACTCGGAAAAAGAGAACTGATTGAAGGGATGGGTGAGGTCATCAAGTATGGTTTGATTGAGGATCCAGAACTTTGGAGAATCTTGACGGAGTTAGATGGTTCTGTTGAGAGCATTTTGGAACATGCAGAGACCTTGATTGAACATTCTTGTCAGGTCAAGCGCAAGATGGTGGTTGAAGATGAGTTGGACAACGGTGTTCGCCTTTATCTTAATTTTGGTCACACTATTGGCCATGCCATCGAAGCGACTGCTGGGTATGGAAAAGTCATGCATGGCGAGGCTGTAGCTATGGGAATGGTTCAGATTTCCAAGGTTGCTGAGGAGAAGGGACTTATGCCAGCTGGCATTACTCAATCTATCACAGAGATGTGTCAGAAATTTGGACTACCTGTTGACTATGAAAACTGGGATGTTGATAAGCTTTATCAGGCTTTGACACATGACAAGAAAGCGCGTGGCAATACCTTGAAATTGGTCTTGGTACCAGAGCTCGGTTCGGCGACCATTCACCCAGTTTCTCTGGAAGAGATGAAAGACTACTTGGTAAAATAAGGAGAACGTATGAGATATTTAACTGCAGGAGAATCACACGGCCCCCGTCTGACGGCTATCATTGAAGGAATTCCAGCTGGGCTTCCTTTGACAGCTGAGGATATCAATGGGGACCTCAAACGCCGTCAGGGTGGCTACGGTCGTGGTGGCCGTATGAAGATTGAGAGTGACCAGGTTGTCTTTACTTCGGGCGTTCGCCATGGGAAAACGACAGGGGCTCCAATTACCATGGATGTCATCAATAAGGACCACCAAAAATGGTTGGACATCATGTCTGCTGAAGACATTGAAGACCGCCTTAAAAGCAAACGAAAAATCACCCATCCACGTCCAGGACATGCCGATTTGGTTGGGGGCATCAAGTACCGTTTTGACGATTTGCGAAATTCTTTGGAACGTTCATCAGCTCGTGAAACCACCATGCGAGTGGCAGTCGGGGCTGTAGCCAAACGCCTCTTGGCTGAACTGGATATGGAGATTGCCAACCATGTTGTGGTCTTTGGTGGCAAAGAAATCGATGTAGCTGAAAATCTGACAGTGGCTGAGATTAAGGAGCGAGCTGCCCAGTCTGAAGTTTCTATTGTCAACCAAGAAAGAGAACAGGAAATCAAGGACTATATTGACCAAATCAAGCGTGACGGTGATACCATCGGTGGAGTTGTGGAAACAGTCGTCGGAGGTGTTCCAGTTGGCCTCGGTTCCTATGTCCAATGGGATAGAAAATTGGATGCGCGATTGGCCCAAGCAGTTGTTTCTATCAATGCCTTTAAAGGGGTGGAATTTGGTCTCGGCTTTGAAGCTGGTTACCGTAAGGGCAGCCAAGTTATGGATGAAATTCTCTGGTCTAAAGAAGACGGTTATACTCGCCGTACCAACAATCTGGGTGGTTTTGAAGGTGGTATGACTAATGGGCAACCGATTGTTGTTCGTGGCGTCATGAAACCTATTCCTACTCTCTACAAACCACTTATGAGTGTGGATATCGAAACCCACGAACCTTACAAGGCGACCGTGGAGAGAAGTGATCCGACCGCCCTTCCAGCTGCAGGAGTAGTCATGGAAGCCGTTGTGGCTACGGTTCTGGCTCAAGAAATCCTCGAAAAATTCTCATCAGATAATCTTGAGGAACTAAAAGAAGCGGTAGCCCAACACCGAGACTATACAAAGAACTATTAAGGAGTTCCTATGGCAAAAACAGTCTATATCGCAGGTCTTGGTTTGATTGGAGCCTCTATGGCACTCGGTATCAAACGCGATCATCCAGATTATGAAATTTTAGGTTATAATCGCAGTCAAGTTTCGAGAGATATCGCCTTGAAAGAAGGCATGATTGACCGTGCAACGGATGATTTTGCCAGTTTTGCTCCTTTGGCAGATGTCATCATCCTTAGTTTGCCAATCAAACAAACCATTTCCTTTATTAAGGAATTAGCTGACTTGGACTTGAAAGAAGGTGTGATTATTTCAGATGCCGGTTCGACCAAATCAGCCATTGTGGATGCGGCAGAGCAGTATTTAACTGGCAAGCCCGTCAGCTTTGTCGGGGCCCATCCTATGGCTGGTAGTCACAAGACAGGGGCTGCCTCTGCAGATGTCAATCTCTTTGAAAATGCCTACTATATCTTTACACCTTCGAGCCTGACAAGTCCTGATACACTTGAGGAAATGAAGAATCTGCTTTCGGGTCTCCATGCTCGCTTTATCGAGATTGATGCCAAGGAGCATGATCGTGTGACTTCTCAGATTAGCCATTTTCCACATATTCTGGCTTCCAGTCTCATGGAGCAGACCGCTGTCTATGCTCAAGAACATGAGATGGCAAGGCGCTTTGCGGCCGGTGGTTTTCGAGATATGACCCGAATTGCGGAAAGTGAGCCGGGTATGTGGACTTCTATTCTCTTATCTAATCGTGAAACCATTCTGGATCGAATTGAGGATTTCAAGGAGCGCTTAGATGAGGTTGGACAAGCCATCAGCAAGGGAGATGAGGAGCAAATCTGGAACTTTTTCAACCAAGCGCGTGAACAACGGCAGGCTATGGAAATCCATAAGCGTGGTGGTGTGGACAGTTCTTACGATCTCTATGTTGACGTTCCCGATGAAGAAGATGTCATCTTGCGGATTTTGGAACTGCTACGTGGAACTTCCTTGGTTAACATCCACATCAACGAGGAAAACCGTGAGGATATTCACGGGATTCTACAAATTTCATTTAAAAATGCTCAAGATTTAGAACGAGCCGAGCACCTCATAACAGAAAACACCGACTACACAGTCGTTGTCAAATAAGGATAAAATTATGCCTAAAATAGAGCTTAAATTCATATTTGGTGTTATCTTTATTTCTTTTATCCTACTTAGTGCATGTGCTGTTAAAAAAGATGTGAAAAGCAATTCAGAAGCAAGTGTCGAGACAAAAAACGAATCTTCCAAGAAGGAAACAAGTTCAGATAAAACCAATTCAAAGTATGTAGACGATAGAATTATTAATGAGTTTATCAATAGCTATAATCAACATTCTAATAGCCCATTAGAAAATATCAAAAAAGGAAATATAAAAATAAAATATTTCGCATCAAGCTACGGATACTACTTGGAACTTTTACATGCAAATGATACTGATAAAATCAATGTAACAATTAATCAGACAAATGAAAATAGTGAATCTGGTGTTGCGGGAATGAAAGAAGTATTTCATGATATTGTTAAATCGATTGAATCATCCTTATCTGATGATGAGATAAATAACTATTTTGATAATCTTATGTCAAATGAAATAAAAACAGGTTCTAATTTAGGAACTTTGAAGATAGAGTATATACCAGATAAGGAATTAAGCAATGGACATTCAAGAGGTTATATAAAAGTAATTGCACAATAATAAAGATCACAGAATGACTATTAATTTTAAAAAATGAATAAGGAGAAAATTATGTCAAATATTTACGATAGTGCAAACGAACTCAGTCGCGGTCTACGCGAATTACCAGAATACAAGGCTGTTAAAGCAGCTAAAGATGCGATTGCAGCAGATGCTGAGGCAAGTAAAATTTTTACAGAATATGTTGCCTTCCAAGAGGAAATTCAAAGACTAGCACAGACAGGTCAAATGCCAGATGCTTCCTTCCAAGCGAAAATGGAAAGCTTTGGTAAACAGATTCAAGGGAACAGCCTCTTGTCTGAATTCTTTACCAAGCAACAACAATTGGCAATTTACCTTTCTGACATTGAAAAAATTGTTTTCGAACCAGTTTCAGAATTGCTAAAATAAGAAAATAACTATCATAAAGTCAGGAATTTTTAAGGAATTTCTGGCTTTTTATGATAAAATAGGTAAAAGTATTGCAAGTATGAGGTCCAGTATGAAACTAAAAACAAACATTCGCCACTTACATGGCAGTATCCGCGTCCCTGGTGACAAGTCTATCAGCCACCGCTCCATTATCTTTGGAAGTTTGGCTGAGGGTGAGACCAAAGTTTATGACATTCTGCGGGGTGAAGACGTTCTTTCGACCATGCAGGTTTTTCGTGACCTTGGTGTTGAAATCGAGGATAAAGATGGGGTTATTACCATTCAAGGTGTGGGCATGGATGGCTTAAAAGCGCCGCAAAATGCCCTGGATATGGGAAATTCTGGAACCTCGATTCGCCTGATTTCAGGTGTCCTTGCTGGCGCAGACTTTGAAGTTGAAATGTTCGGAGATGATAGTCTGTCCAAACGTCCTATGGACCGTGTGACGATTCCATTGAAAAAAATGGGCGTCGGCATTTCAGGTCAAACTGAGCGAGATTTGCCTCCTTTGCGTTTGAAAGGGACGAAAAATTTAACACCTATTCATTATGAGTTGCCAATCGCCTCTGCCCAAGTCAAGTCCTCCTTGATCTTTGCAGCCTTGCAGGCTCAGGGGGAGTCCGTCATTATCGAAAAAGAGTGCACTCGTAACCATACTGAAGATATGTTGCAACAATTTGGTGGTCATTTAAGTGTGGACGGCAAGAAAATCACAGTCCAAGGGCCACAAAAATTGACAGGACAAAAGGTGGTCGTGCCAGGAGATATTTCCAGTGCAGCCTTTTGGTTGGTCGCAGGTTTGATTGTTCCAAACTCTCGTGTAGTGCTGCAGAATGTGGGTATTAATGAAACGCGTACTGGTATTATTGATGTCATTCGCGCCATGGGTGGAAAATTGGAAATAACTGAAATTGACCCAGTCGCTAAATCTGCTACCTTAACTGTTGAGTCTTCAGACCTGAAAGGAACAGAGATTGGTGGTGCCTTGATTCCACGCTTGATTGATGAATTGCCAATTATTGCCCTGCTTGCGACTCAAGCCCAAGGTGTAACAGTTATCAAGGATGCTGAGGAACTCAAGGTCAAGGAAACAGACCGTATTCAGGTTGTGGCAGACGCCTTAAATAGCATGGGGGCGGATATCACTCCTACAGCAGACGGGATGATTATCAAAGGGAAATCAGCCCTTCACGGCGCTAGAGTCAATACGTTTGGTGACCATCGTATCGGTATGATGACAGCCATCGCAGCCCTCTTGGTTGCAGATGGAGAGGTGGAGCTTGACCGTGCAGAAGCCATCAATACCAGCTACCCTAGCTTCTTTGATGATTTGGAGAGCTTGATTCATGGCTAAGGTGTTACTCGGATTTATGGGGGCTGGCAAATCGACTATTGCAAAAGGCTTGGATCTAAATTACCTTGATATGGATGCTCTGATTGAGAAGCGCTTAGGTATGTCCATTGCCAATTTTTTCGCTGAAAAGGGAGAAGAGGCCTTTCGTCAGATAGAGTCAGAAGTCCTAGCTGAGTTACTACAAAGAGACCAAGTTGTGTCAACTGGCGGAGGAGTAGTCATTTCTCAGCGAAATCGTGACTTACTCAAGACCAATCCAGATAATATCTACCTGAAAGCCGATTTTGAAACCCTCTACCAACGCATATCAGCTGATAAGGACAATCAGCGCCCGCTTTTTCTAAATAATAGTAAGGAAGAACTAGCAGCTATTTTCCAAGAAAGACAGGCTTGGTATGAGGAAGTGGCTAGTCGGATTTTGGATGTGACCAAGCTAAGCCCAGAGGAAATTATAGAGGAACTGAGATGAAAATTGCGTATCTAGGTCCCAAGGGATCATTTTCACACCACGTTGTGCAGACAGCTTTTCCTCATGAGGAATTGCAGGCCTTTGCCAATATTACAGACGTCATCAAGGCCTATGAACAAGGCTTGGTGGACTATTCTGTGGTGCCAGTTGAAAATTCTATCGAGGGTAGTGTTCATGAAACCTTGGACTATCTTTTTCATCAGGCTCGCATTCAAGCAGTGGCAGAAATCGTTCAGCCCATTCATCAGCAGTTGATGGTGGTTCCAGGTCACACTAAGATTGAAAAGATTTTTTCTCACCCACAGGCTTTGGCGCAAGGAAAGAAATTCATCGATGAACAGTATCCAGATGCTCAAATTGAGGTGACAGCCAGTACAGCCTATGCGGCCCGCTTTATTTCCGAACATCCAGACCAGCCTTATGCAGCCATTGCTCCTAGAAGTTCTGCCGAAGAATATGGCTTGGAACTGATTGCTGAGGATATTCAGGGAATGGAAGCCAATTTCACGCGTTTCTGGGTTCTGGGAGCTGAAGGTGCAGCTATTCCCTTGCAAGCACAAACTGAAAAAATGAGTTTGGCCTTGACCTTACCGGACAATCTTCCCGGTGCCCTCTACAAGGCTCTATCGACCTTTGCTTGGCGAGGAATTGACCTGACAAAAATTGAAAGTCGTCCACTCAAGACAGCACTGGGAGAATACTTTTTCATTATCGATGTGGACTACGCTGACAAGGACCTGGTCCACTTTGCCCAAAAAGAATTAGAAGCGATTGGAATCCAGTATAAAGTTCTGGGTGCCTATCCGATTTATCCAATATCAGACCACGGAAAGGAGAGAAGATGAGTAAAGAAAATCCCTTAAGCCATCATGAGCAGTTGCGTTATGACTATCTACTTAAGAATATTCACTACCTCAATGAGCGAGAGAAAAAAGAGTTTGCTTACTTGCAAGATAAATTAAGTAGGGCAAGTAGTGACATTACCTCAGAAAGTCAAGAATTGACCGAGGATTATGGAAAGACAAGTGCTAACGCTTCAATTCCTTCTTATAATAGTCGTAGTCGTTCTGAGAGATACCAGAAGATCAATTCTCTTCCAAAGAAAAAAACTAAAAAGCGGAAACTACGGTGGGGCCGGATTTTCGCAGGTTTACTGGCTATCTTAGCTTGTGTAGCGCTTGGTATGATTTTTATGTTCTTAAAAGGTTATACCAATGCTAATCCAGATAAAAATACGAATGCCCGGGCAGCTCAAGTAGAAGTCTTTAATGGTCAGGACACCAGAGATGGTGTTAATATTTTGATCATGGGGACGGACGGTCGAATCGGCCAGAACAGTGCTGAGACTAGAACGGACTCTATTATGGTCTTAAATGTTGGCGGCTCAGATAAGAAAATGAAACTAGTCAGTTTCATGCGTGATAATTTGGTCTATATAGATGGTTATAGTCAAGTGATTAACGGTAGAAAACAGACGGATAACAAGTTAAATGTAGCCTATGAACTAGGAGAACAAGAAGGACAAAAAGGGGCAGAAATGGTTCGCCAAGTCTTGAAAGATAATTTTGACTTGGATATTAAGTACTACGCCTTGGTCGATTTTCAGGCCTTTGCAACAGCGATTGACACGCTTTTCCCTGATGGGGTGACGATTGATGCTCAATTTTCAACATTGAATGGGCGTCCACTAACAGAAGCTACAGTCGGAGATGATTTACATGCGACTGAGACTGAGTCTCCAACCCAGACTATTAAAGTCGGAAAACAGCAGATGAATGGCTCGACCCTGCTCAATTATGCTCGTTTCCGTGATGACGATGAGGCGGATTACGGCCGTACCAAAAGACAGCAGCAAGTCTTAACAGCAATTTTAGAGCAAATTAAAGATCCCACTAAACTTTTCACTGGTTCTGAAGCTCTTGGCAAGGTTTTTGCTATGACCTCAACCAATGCACCCTATACTTTCCTCCTAACAAACGGTTTATCTGTTTTGGATGGAGCAAAAAATGGTATTGAAAAATTGACGATTCCAGAACTGGGTGACTGGGTAGATGCCTATGATGTTTATGGAGGCTTGGGCTTGCTGGTTGATCAAAACAAATATCAAACCAAGCTCGCTCAAATGGGCTTGAGATAAGATAAGATAGAAAAATCAAAGTTTGATAGCTATTTATCTAGCAGTCAGGCTTTGATTTTTTACAGTCTGTAATAGATTTTCACCCCCTATTTGTGGTATAATGAAACGATACGATAGAAAGAATAATGAACAATATGACTGATTTAAAAGCAATTCAGGCTCGTAGTCTGGAGATGGCTGAATATTTTGTGGCCTTTTGTAAAGAACATGATTTACTCTGTTATCTCTGTGGAGGAGGTGCTATTGGTGCCCTTCGAAACAAGGGATTTATTCCTTGGGACGACGACCTAGACTTTTTTATGCCTCGTAAGGATTATGAAAAATTAGCAGAATTATGGCCTCGTTATGCAGATGAGCGTTATTTCTTGTCAAAGAGTCACAAGGATTTTGTTGATCGTAATCTTTTTATTACCATTCGTGACAAGGAAACCACCTGTATCAAACCTTATCAGCAGGATTTGAATTTGCCACATGGTTTGGCCTTGGATGTGTTGCCTTTGGATTATTATCCTAAAAATCCAGCTGAGAGAAAGAAACAGGTTCGCTGGGCCTTGATTTATTCACTCTTTTGTGCCCAAACTATTCCAGAAAAGCATGGTGCACTTATGAAATGGGGAAGCCGAATCTTACTGGGGTTGACGCCAAAATCTCTCCGTTATCGCATTTGGAAAAAAGCTGAGAAAGAAATGACCAAATATGGTTTGTCTGAGAGCGATGGTATTACAGAATTATGCTCAGGTCCTGGCTACATGAGAAACAAATACCCAATCGCATCTTTTGAAGACAATCTTTTCTTACCATTTGAAGGGACAGAGATGCCTATTCCAGTTGGCTACGATGCCTATCTCAGCACTGCTTTTGGAGACTACATGACACCTCCACCAGCAGACAAGCAGTTACCACATCATGATGCTGTCATCGCTGATATGGATAAGTCTTATACAGAATACAAGGGAGAATATGGTGGCTAAGAAAAAAATCTTATTTTTTATGTGGTCTTTTTCTCTCGGAGGCGGAGCAGAGAAGATTCTATCTACCATTGTTTCTAATCTGGATCCAGAAAAGTATGATATTGATATTCTTGAAATGGAGCATTTTGACAAGGAATATGAATCTGTTCCTAATCATGTACGAATTTTAAAATCCCTTCAGGATTATCGCCAAGCCAGATGGTTACGAGCTCTTTTGTGGAGAATGAGAATTTATTTTCCAAGACTGACTCGGCACTTGCTTGTGAAAGATGACTATGATGTTGAAGTTTCCTTTACCATTATGAATCCACCACTGTTGTTCTCTAAAAGAAGAGAAGTCAAGAAGATATCTTGGATTCATGGAAGTATCGAAGAATTTCTTAAGGATAGCTCCAAAAGAGAATCACATAGACGCCAGTTGGATGCTGCGGATACCATTGTAGGAATTTCAAAAAAGACCAGTCATTCTATCAAGGAAGTCTATCCAGATTATGCTTCCAAATTACAGACGGTCTACAATGGTTATGATTTTAAGACTATTCTAGAAAAATCTCAAGAGAAGATCAATATCGAGATTGCGTCTCAAAGTATCTGTACCATTGGACGGATTGAGGAAAATAAGGGTTCTGACCGTGTAGTAGAAGTGATACGACTATTACACCAAGAGGGAAAACATTATCACCTTTACTTTATAGGTGCTGGTGACATGGAAGAGGAACTGAAAAAACGGGTCAAAGAGTATGAACTTGAGGACTATGTTCATTTCCTTGGTTATCAAAAAAATCCTTATCAGTATTTATCTCAGACGAAAGTTCTCTTGTCTATGTCTAAGCAAGAAGGTTTTCCTGGAGTGTATGTGGAAGCCTTGAGTCTGGGACTCCCTTTTGTCTCTACGGATGTTGGAGGGGCTGAGGAATTATCCCAAGAAGGACGATTTGGACAAATCATTGAGAGCAATCAAGAGGCAGCTCAGGCAATTACGAACTATATGACTTCTGCCTCAAATTTCGATGTCGATGAGGCTAGCCAATTCATTCAACAATTTACAATTGCCAAACAAATCGAACAAGTAGAAAAACTATTAGAGGAGTAGCATGGAAACTGCATTAATTAGTGTGATTGTGCCAGTCTATAATGTGGCGCAGTACCTAGAAAAATCGATAGCTTCCATTCAGAAGCAGACCTATCAAAATCTAGAAATCATTCTTGTTGATGATGGAGCAACGGATGAAAGTGGTCGCTTGTGTGATTCAATCGCTGAACTAGATGATAGAGTTTCAGTGCTTCATAAAAAGAATGAAGGCTTGTCACAAGCACGAAATGATGGAATGAAGCAGGCACATGGGGATTATCTGATTTTTATTGACTCAGATGACTATATCCATCCAGAAATGATTCAGAGTTTATATGAGCAATTAATTCAAGAAGATGCGGATGTTTCGAGCTGTGGTGTCATGAATGTCTATGCTAATGATGAAAGCCCACAGTCAGCTAATCAGGATGATTATTTTGTCTGTGATCCTCAAACATTTTTAAAGGAATACCTCATAGGTGAAAAAATACCTGGGACGATTTGCAATAAGCTAATCAAGAAAGAAATCTCAACTGCCCTATCCTTTCCTAAGGGATTGATTTACGAAGATGCTTATTATCATTTTGATTTAATCAAGTTGGCCAAGAAATATGTGGTTAATACCAAACCCTATTATTACTATTTCCATAGAGGGGATAGTATTACGACCAAGCCGTATGCAGAGAAGGATTTAGCCTATATTGATATCTACCAAAAGTTTTACAATGAAGTCGTGAAAAACTATCCTGACTTGAAAGAGGTTGCTTTTTTCAGATTGGCCTATGCCCACTTCTTCATTATGGATAAGATGTTACTAGATGATCAGTATAAACAATTTGAAGCCTATTCTCAGATTCACCGATTTTTAAAAGGCCATGCCTTTGCTATTGCTAGGAATCCAATTTTTCGTAAGGGAAGAAGAATTAGCGCTTTGGCTCTATTCATAAACATTTCCTTATACCGATTCTTATTACTGAAAAATATTGAAAAATCAAAAAAATTACATTAGAACGGGGGTGAGCAAGTGATTGATGGGAAACGATTATTATTTAGTTTGACCATAGTCAGCTATGCCTTGACGCTAGTAAGTGGAATTGTGTATCTGTTTAATAATAATAATGTTAGCTTGCTTTCTACTTTATTGTTCTTACTGGTTAGTAGCTTAATTGCCTGCTGGAATGATATCAAGTATTACTTAATCCATTTTATTTTCTATTTAACCATTTTTGTCTTCCTAGTATCAAGACCAACCATTGATTATTTTAGGGATGGCGCTCTGGATACCTATCATCCCATAGCCTATCGCTTTGCCTTTATAGTCGTTATGGTTTCGATTCTGGGCTTGACCACAGGAGGCGTACTGGCTCGTTACTTCATAGCTAGGAAGAAAATAAAAGTACCAAAGATAGGAAATTCTCTAAAAGAGATTTATATCAAGCGGTTACGCTTTGTATCACTAGGAGTTTTTCTTCTAACCTATCCATTCTACTTCATTCGCTTATTTGAACGGCTCTTGTATCGCTTGCAGACTTCCTACTATGCCTACTATGCAAATTTTGAAAGTAAACTTCCTTATTTCACCTACATTTTGTCTACCTTTACGGTCTATGCAATGTGTATGTATCTGGCAACCAAGCCAAAGAAATGGCGAGCAACAGCAGTGCTTGTCTCCTTTATTGCAGCCAATACCATTCATTTGGCAATCGGGACACGAAATCCCTTTATTTTAAGTATTTTATTTGCTTTTGTTTATTACTTTATGCGGGAGCAAACTGAAAAAGGAAAATGGATTGGGTTTAAAGAAAAGTTAGCGATTTTTGTAGGTTCTCCTGTTCTCATGTTAGCAATGGGAGTGCTCAATTATGTACGGGATAATGTCCAGGTTTCCCATACAGGTTTCTGGGATATCCTGCTCGACTTTATCTATAAACAAGGGACCAGTTTTGGTGTTTTGGCTCGAGGTTTTCTATTTAACAGTAGCCTACCTTATCGAGATTTCCGTAATTTTACTTTTGGTCCTGTTCTTGATTATTTTGCAAGGGGAAGTTTGGGGGCCATTTTCGGAGGAAAAGCCTTTGAACATACAACCAATAGTGTGGAACTAGCTATCGATAGTAATAGTTATGCCCATAATTTGTCCTATCTTGTTTTGAATAAGGAATACTTGAAAGGACATGGTATCGGAAGTAGTTATATCATGGAGTTGTATACCGACTATGGTATGATTGGAGTCTTTCTACTTAGTCTCTTACTTGGCATGTTATTTATAGCCATGTTGCAAGTAGCCTATCGCTCTAGAACAATCCTATTTGCCTTGTCCTTACTCATCTTGAATAATCTATTCTTTATGCCAAGAAGTAGCTTTTCAGAAAGTTTCTTCAATCTATTTACAATGCAATTTTGGGGAATTGTTCTTGTGATTATATTCGTAGCAAAAATGCTTACAAAAGAGAACCAGTACCTACTAAACAAAGGAGAAAAACATCATGTTTGAACATTATTCAGTAGCTGATTTGTTTGCAAATCTTTATAAAAAACGAAAAGTAAATATTTTAACTCTCATCGCTTTATTTGCTCTCATTGCTGTACCATTTACAATTAAAGCAGTTAAGAATAAAAATACTGTCAAAGACACAACAAGTTATTCAACTTATCTTAGCTATAAAATTACTCCTCCAGAAGATTCAGCTAAAACGATTTTGAATCACCAAATTGGTGGTTATAGTGATTTCTACGGGAAATTGATTGATGGGAATTTGAATGGAGCTTATCTTTTCAATGATGTAGAACCGAGTGAACTGAAAAAAATTGCCAGTGAATTGGATACGACAGAAACAACCTTGAAAAATTCTACGAATGATTATTGGTGGAAAAAACTGACCGTCTACTATATGATTGACGATGCAGGGGTTGGTGTGAAAATTTTGACACCAAGTAAAGATGCTAACGACTTGTTGGAACGAAAAATTGATGGATTGATTGAGAAATTTAAACACACTTATGCAAATGTAAAAATTGAAAAATTGGAAACCATCAACTCTAAAGAATTGAATGCAAACGGTGAGACAGCGCTTGGATTAAATGTGAAAAACTTGATTCTCCGTTTAGCTGTTATTGGAGTAGTCTGTGTGATTTTGGTTGTGATGGGAAATGTATTGGTTTATCTCTTTAATCCAACAATCAATAGAGCAGGTGATTTTTCTCAATATCAAATTGATTTTGTAACAGAGATCACAACAATTGCCAACCTAGCAGATGTCTTGTCATACAAAAATGCTGGACAAGAATTAACAATCGTTAGCTCCAATAAAGCTATCTTAGATAAATTGAAACAAAATCAAGAGGCTTTAAAAGGAATGCATTTTGTCGATTTACAAGATGTGCCATCGCTTTTAGAAAGAGATACAGTCCTTCTTGTTGAAGAGTACGGAGTGACTCGTTATAAGAAATTTGAGCAAAGTCTTCAAATTCTTCGAAACTTAAATCGTTCTATCCTCGGTGTAGCAACCTTTAAACTATAAGCATTCTGATGTATCAGGTCTTCAAAGTCGGACAAGAGCCGATTTTGAAGGCTTTTTCTATTTGTCTGCAGAAATTTTCTTTTATACTCAATGAAAATCAAAAAGTAAACTAGGAAGCTAGCCGCAGGTTGCTCAAAACACTGTTTTGAGGTTGCAGATAGAGCTGACGTGGTTTGAAGAGATTTTCGAAGAGTATTAGAGTCTCCTACAGAAAGACCCTAGGGAAAATCTATCCGTATAGAGGAGCCTTCTTTTGATAAAATCGTAAAAATCTAGTATAATAGATAGAACTGAAAGTATGAGGTTACTAGCAATGAAAATGAAACAAATCAGTGATACAACTTTAAAAATCACGATGTCTTTAGAAGATTTGATGGATCGAGGGATGGAGATTGCTGACTTTCTCGTTCCTCAAGAAAAAACAGAAGAGTTCTTTTATGCTATCTTGGATGAGTTAGAAATGCCTGAGAGCTTTCTAGATACAGGCATGTTGAGCTTCCGTGTAACTCCAAAACCTGATAAGGTAGATGTCTTTGTAACCAAGTCAAAGATTGACCAAAATCTAGATTTTGAAGACTTATCAGATTTGCCAGATATGGAAGAATTGGCTCAAATGTCGCCGGATGAGTTTATTAAAACTTTAGAAAAAAGCATCGCGGACAAAACCAAAGATGATATCGAAGCCATTCAATCTCTAGAGCAAGTCGAAGTCAAGGAAGAAGAGCAGGAGCAGGCTGAACAAGAAGCTGAAAGCAAGAAAGAGCCCTACATCTACTACATCCTTTCTTTTGCTAAGTTGGCTGACTTGGTGGCTTTTGCCAAGACAGTGACTTTTGAGATGGAAACTTCTGAACTCTACAAAATGAACGAGCGCTATTATTTGACCATTTTAGTGGATATTGAAAATCATCCAAGTCCATATCCAGCTTGGCTTTTGGCGCGTATGCGCGAGTTTGCGGACGATAGTGACATCAGTCGCTCTGTTTTGCAAGAGTATGGCCAAGTCTTGATGAATCACGATGCAGTGCTTAATCTGCAAAAGATTGGATAATCATTTCTGGAAAGCTATTTCTAGATTTTAAGAAGAGCGAATCGTCTGATTCGTTTTTTCTTTTTATACTGAAATAGTGATTTACTATAATAGGAATTTTCACAAAATTCTGTTATAATGGCTATATTAGAAAATTTCGAGGAGACAAACATGACAGTTAAAATTGCTTTACTAGGATTTGGTACCGTTGCAAGTGGCGTGCCTTTCCTCCTAAAGGAAAATGGAGAAAAAATCAATCAATCAGCACATTCAGAGATTGAAGTTGCTAAAGTATTGGTCAAGGATGAAGATGAAAAGAATCGCTTGCTTGCAGCAGGAAATGACTTTAACTTTGTAACCAATGTGGATGATATTTTGTCAGATCAAGACATTACGATCGTAGTGGAGTTGATGGGGCGTATCGAGCCTGCTAAAACCTTTATCACTCGTGCCTTGGAGGCTGGGAAACACGTTGTTACTGCAAACAAGGACCTTTTGGCTGTCCATGGTGCAGAATTGCTAGAAATCGCTAAAGCTAACAAGGTAGCACTTTACTACGAAGCAGCAGTAGCTGGTGGGATTCCAATTCTTCGTACTCTAGCAAATTCCTTGGCTTCTGATAAAATCACGCGCGTGCTTGGAGTAGTCAACGGAACTTCCAACTTCATGATGACCAAGATGGTGGAAGAAGGATGGTCTTACGATGATGCTCTAGCGGAAGCGCAACGCCTAGGATTCGCAGAAAGTGACCCTACAAATGACGTGGATGGGATCGATGCAGCTTACAAGATGGTCATTTTGAGCCAATTTGCCTTTGGCATGAAGGTTGCCTTTGACGATGTAGCCCACAAGGGAATCCGTAACATCACACCAGAAGACGTAGCTGTAGCGCAAGACCTTGGCTATGTAGTGAAATTGGTTGGTTCTATCGAGGAAACTCCTTCAGGAATTGCTGCAGAAGTGACTCCAACCTTCCTTCCTAAAGCACACCCACTCGCTAGTGTGAATGGGGTGATGAATGCTGTCTTTGTAGAATCTATCGGTATCGGTGAGTCTATGTACTACGGACCAGGTGCTGGTCAAAAACCAACTGCAACAAGTGTTGTGGCGGATATTGTTCGTATCGTTCGTCGATTGAATGATGGAACAATTGGAAAAGACTTCAACGAATATAGCCGTGACTTGGTCTTGGCTAATCCAGAAGATGTTAAAGCAAACTACTATTTCTCAATCTTGGCGCCAGACTCAAAAGGTCAGGTCTTGAAATTGGCTGAGATTTTCAACGCTCAAGATATTTCCTTCAAGCAAATCCTCCAAGACGGAAAAGAAGGTGACAAGGCACGTGTGGTCATCATTACACATAAGATTAATAAAGCCCAACTTGAAAATGTTTCAGCTGAATTGAAGAAGGTTTCAGAATTCGACCTCTTGAATACCTTCAAGGTGCTAGGAGAATAAGATGAAGATTATTGTACCTGCAACCAGTGCCAATATTGGGCCAGGTTTTGACTCGGTCGGTGTAGCTGTAACCAAGTATCTTCAAATTGAGGTCTGCGAAGAACGAGATGAGTGGCTGATTGAACACCAGATTGGCAAATGGATTCCACATGACGAGCGCAATCTCTTACTCAAAATCGCTTTGCAAATTGTACCAGACTTGCAACCAAGACGTTTGAAAATGACCAGCGATGTTCCCTTGGCGCGTGGTTTGGGTTCTTCCAGCTCGGTTATTGTTGCTGGGATTGAACTAGCCAACCAACTAGGCAAGCTCAATTTATCTGACCATGAAAAGTTGCAGTTGGCGACCAAGATTGAAGGGCATCCAGACAATGTAGCTCCAGCTATTTATGGTAATCTCGTTATTGCAAGTTCCGTTGAAGGGCAAGTATCTGCGATTGTGGCAGACTTCCCAGAATGTGATTTTCTAGCTTACATTCCTAACTATGAATTACGCACTCGCGATAGCCGTGGTGTCTTGCCTAAGAAATTGTCTTATAAGGAAGCTGTTGCTGCTAGTTCTATCGCCAATGTGGCGGTTGCTGCCTTGTTGGCAGGAGACATGGTGACAGCTGGGCAAGCAATCGAGGGAGACCTCTTCCACGAACGTTACCGTCAGGACTTGGTGAGAGAATTCGCGACGATTAAGCAAGTAGCCAAAGAAAATGGTGCCTATGCAACCTATCTCTCTGGTGCCGGACCAACAGTGATGGTCTTGGCTTCTCATGACAAGATGCCGGCGATTAAGGCAGAATTGGAAAAGCAACCCTTCAAAGGCAAACTGCATGATTTGAAAGTTGATACCCAAGGTGTCCGTGTAGAATCAAAATAAAGAATAGAAGATAGGATGGGGAAACTTTCGACCAGAGAGCTTCCTATCCTTTTTTTGAAAAGAAGTCTATACTCAATGAAAATCAAAGAGCAAACTAAGAAGCTAGCCGCAGGCTGCTCAAAACAGTGTTTTGAGGTTGTGGATAGAACTGACGAAGTTAGCTCAAAATACTGTTTTGAGGTTGCAGATGTAAGCTGACGTGGTTTGAAGAGATTTTTGAAGAGTATTAGTTAAAAACTTGATAAAGGAGAAACGAAGATGTCAGAAATTTATCTAGCAGGTGGTTGTTTTTGGGGCCTAGAGGAGTATTTTTCACGAATTTCTGGAGTGCTAGCAACCAGTGTTGGCTACGCTAATGGGCAAGTTGAAACGACCAATTACCAGCTGCTCAAGGAAACAGACCATGCAGAGACGGTTCAAGTGATTTATGATGAGAAGACAGTATCACTCAGAGAGATTTTACTTTATTATTTCCGTGTCATCGATCCTTTATCGATCAATCAACAAGGGAATGACCGTGGTCGCCAATATCGAACAGGTATTTATTACCAAGATGAAGCAGACCTGCCAGCTATCTATACAGTGGTGCGGGAGCAAGAGCGTATGCTGGGTCGAAAGATTGCAGTAGAAGTGGAGAAACTTCGACACTACATTTTGGCTGAAGACTACCACCAAGACTATCTCAAGAAAAATCCTTCCGGTTACTGTCATATCGATGTGACCGATGCTGAGAAGCCATTGATTGATGCAGCCAACTATGAAAAGCCTAGTCAAGAGGTGCTAAAGGAAAGCCTAACTGAAGAATCTTACCGTGTTACACAAGAAGCTGCTACAGAGGCTCCTTTTACCAATGCCCATGACCAAACCTTTGAAGAGGGCATTTATGTAGATATTACGACAGGTGAGCCACTCTTTTTTGCCAAGGATAAGTTTGCCTCAGGTTGTGGTTGGCCAAGTTTTAGCCGTCCGATTTCCAAGGAATTGATTCATTATTACAAGGATCTGAGCCATGGAATGGAGCGAATCGAAGTTCGTTCTCGGTCAGGCAATGCTCACTTGGGTCATGTTTTCACAGATGGACCTCGGGAGTTAGGTGGCCTGCGTTACTGTATCAATTCTGCCTCCTTACGCTTTTTGGCCAAGGATGAGATGGACGAAGCAGGGTATGGCTATCTATTGCCATACTTAAACAAATAAAATTGAGAGGGTGGGGGCTCCCCACTTTCTTCATTTCCAGAATACGAATAGAAGGGATTTATGAAAAACTTATTATCATACTTTAAACCCTACATCAAAGAATCGATTTTAGCACCCTTGTTCAAGCTACTAGAAGCTGTTTTTGAGCTCCTGGTTCCTATGGTGATTGCAGGGATTGTTGACCAGTCCTTGCCCCAGAGAGATCAAGGTCATCTTTGGATGCAGATTGGCCTGCTCCTTATCTTTGCAGTGATTGGCGTTTTAGTGGCCTTGGTGGCCCAGTTCTACTCAGCTAAGGCTGCTGTTGGGTTTGCCAAAGAACTGACAGACGACCTTTATCGTCATATTCTTTCCCTACCCAAGGATAGCAGAGACCGTCTGACAACTTCGAGCTTGGTCACTCGCTTGACTTCGGATACCTACCAGATTCAGACTGGTATCAATCAATTCTTGCGTCTCTTTTTGCGAGCACCCATTATCGTTTTTGGGGCTATCTTTATGGCCTATCGAATCTCAGCTGAGCTGACTTTCTGGTTCTTAGTCATGGTTGTTATTTTGACCCTTGTCATTGTCGGCCTCTCTCGATTGGTTAACCCTCTCTACAGCAGTCTCAGAAAGAAAACGGATCAACTAGTTCAGGAAACGCGCCAGCAATTACACGGAATGCGAGTAATTCGTGCTTTTGGTCAAGAAAAACGAGAGTTACAGATTTTTCAAACCCTTAACCAAGTTTATGCTAGATTGCAAGAAAAGACGGGTTTCTGGTCTAGTTTATTAACCCCTCTGACCTATCTGATTGTGAATGGAACCCTCCTCGTCATCATCTGGCAGGGCTATATTTCTATTCAAGGAGGATTGCTCAGTCAAGGAGCCTTGATTGCTCTTATCAACTATCTCTTACAGATTTTGGTGGAATTGGTCAAATTAGCCATGCTGATAAATTCCCTCAATCAATCCTATATCTCAGCCAAGCGAATCGAGGAAGTCTTTGCCGAAACTCCAGAAGACATCTATTCAGAGTTAGAAGAAAAGCAAGCTACCAGTGATAAGGTTTTACAAGTTCAAGAATTGACCTTTACCTATCCTGATGCGGCTCAGCCTTCTTTGAGAGACATTTCCTTTGATATGAAACAAGGGCAAATCCTTGGTATCATTGGGGGGACGGGTTCTGGTAAATCAAGCTTGGTGCAAGTCTTACTTGGACTTTACCCAGCAGACAAGGGAAGCATTGACCTTTATCGAAATGGACGTAGTCCTCTTAATCTTGAGCAGTGGAGGTCTTGGATTGACTATGTGCCCCAAAAGGTCGAACTTTTTAAGGGAACTATTCGTTCCAACTTGACTTTGGGTTTAAATCAAGGAGTATCTGACCAGCAACTCTGGAAGGCCTTGGATATTGCGCAAGCTAAGGATTTTGTCAGTGAAAAGGAAGGGCTTTTGGATGCCCTAGTTGAGGCAGGAGGTCGAAATTTCTCAGGCGGACAAAAACAAAGGCTGTCTATCGCACGTGCAGTCTTGCGCCAAGCTCCATTTCTCATCCTAGATGATGCGACCTCGGCCCTCGACACCATCACCGAGTCCAAGCTCTTGAAAGCCATCCGAGAAAATTTACCAAACACGAGCTTAATCTTGATTTCTCAACGGACTTCGACACTTCAGATGGCTGACCAGATTCTCCTCTTGGAAAAAGGTGAGTTACTAGCTATCGGCAAGCACGAGGAATTGATGCAAACTAGTCAAGTCTATCGTGAAATCAATGCATCACAGCATGGAAAGGAGGACTAGCATGAGACGACAAACTGCAAACCAGACGCTCAAACGTTTGGCAAAAGATTTATCCAGCCATCCTTTCCTTCTTTTCCTAGCCTTTCTAGGAACTATTGCCCAAGTTGGCTTATCGATTTACCTACCTATCTTGATTGGGCAGGTCATCGACCAAGTCCTAGTGGCTGGTTCGTCACCAGTTTTTTGGCAGATTTTCCTCCAGATGATCTTGGTAGTCATAGGAAATACACTGGTGCAATGGATCAATCCCCTTCTTTATAATCGCCTAATCTTCTCTTATACCAGAGACTTGCGAGAGCGAATCATCCATAAGCTCCATCGTTTACCGATTGCTTTTGTGGATCGGCAAGGCAGTGGAGAGATGGTCAGTCGTGTGACCACAGATATCGAGCAGTTGGCAGCTGGCTTGACCATGATTTTTAACCAATTTTTCATCGGCGTCTTGATGATTTTGGTTAGTATTCTAGCCATGCTTCAAATTCATCTCCTCATGACTCTCTTAGTCTTGCTGTTGACACCACTGTCTATGGTGATTTCACGCTTCATTGCCAAACGCTCTTATCATCTCTTCCAGAAACAAACAGAGACGAGGGGGATTCAGAGTCAGTTGATTGAAGAGTCGCTTAGTCAGCAAACTATTATCCAGTCTTTCAATGCTCAGACAGAGTTTATCCAAAGACTGCATGAGGCGAATGAAAATTACGCAGGCTATTCTCAGTCAGCCATCTTTTATTCATCAACGGTTAATCCTTCAACTCGCTTTGTCAATGCGCTCATTTATGCGCTTTTAGCTGGAGTAGGAGCTTATCGTATCATGATGGGTTCAACCTTGACCATCGGACGTTTAGTGACTTTTTTGAATTACGTCCAACAGTACACCAAGCCCTTTAACGATATTTCTTCAGTTCTAGCCGAGTTGCAAAGTGCTTTAGCTTGTGCAGAGCGCGTCTATGCTGTCTTAGAAAGTCCTGAGGTAACTGAAACAGGTAAGGAAGTCTTGACCAGTGACCAGGTTAAGGGAGCTATTTCCTTTAAGCATGTTTCTTTTGGCTACAATCCAGAAAAGATTTTGATTAAGGATTTGTCTATCGATATCCCAGCTGGTAGCAAGGTAGCCATCGTTGGTCCGACAGGTGCTGGTAAGTCAACTCTTATCAATCTCCTCATGCGTTTTTACCCTATTAACTCAGGAGATATCTTGCTGGATGGGCAATCCATTTATGATTATACCCGAGCGTCATTGAGACAGCAGTTTGGGATGGTACTCCAAGAAACCTGGCTCAAGCAAGGAACTATTCATGACAATATTGCCTTTGGAAATCCTGAAGCCAGTCGGGAGCAAGTGATTGCTGCTGCAAAGGCAGCCAATGCGGACTTTTTCATCCAACAGTTGCCACAGGGATACGATACAAAGTTGGAAAATGCAGGAGAATCTCTCTCTGTTGGCCAAGCCCAGCTCTTGACCATCGCCCGAGTCTTTCTAGCTATCCCTAAGATTCTTATCTTAGACGAGGCAACCTCCTCCATCGATACGCGTACAGAAGTGCTAGTACAGGATGCCTTTGCTAAACTCATGAAGGGGCGCACAAGTTTTATCATTGCCCACCGCTTGTCAACCATTCAAGATGCGGATTTGATTCTTGTCTTGGTGGATGGCGACATTGTGGAGTATGGTAGCCATCAGGACCTCATGGCTAGAAAAGGCAAGTATTACCAAATGCAGCAAGCAGCAGCTTTTAGCTCTGAATAATCCATTCTCTTTTGAAATTTTATAGACGAAAAAAGTTGCCTTCGGGTGACTTTTTTGTTACAATAGCTAGAAAAATTATTCACTGTAAATTGTCTTATAGAAAAGGAGCCTAGAATGAAAGTCTATCAGCATGTAAATATCGTGACTTGTGACCAAGATTTCCATGTTTATCTGGATGGAATCTTAGCAGTTAAGGATTCTCAAATTGTCTATGTCGGTCAAGAGAAGCCAGAGATTTTAGAGCAAGCTGAGCAGATTATAGACTATCAGGGAGCCTGGATTATGCCTGGATTGGTCAATTGCCACACCCATTCTGCTATGACTGGCTTGCGAGGGATCAGAGATGACAGTAACCTCCATGAATGGCTCAATGACTATATCTGGCCTGCAGAAGCTGAGTTTACACCAGATATGACTACCAAGGCGGTCAAAGAAGCGCTGACAGAAATGCTCCAGTCAGGAACAACAACCTTCAATGATATGTATAATCCCAATGGAGTGGAGATTGAGCAGATTTATCAGGCAGTTAAGGTTTCCAAGATGCGTTGTTATTTCTCACCGACCCTCTTTTCTTCAGATACAGAAACAACTGATGAGACTATAAGCAGAACACGAGCAATCATCGAGAAAATCTTAGGATATGAAAATCCAAATTTCAAGGTTATGGTAGCTCCACATTCTCCCTATAGCTGTAGTAGAGACTTGTTGGAAGAGAGCTTAGATATGGCAAAAGAGCTGAATATTCCCATCCATATCCATGTGGCGGAGACCAAGGAGGAATCAGGAATTATCCTGAAACGCTACGGCAAACGTCCCATCGCTTTTCTAGAAGAATTGGGTTACTTAGATCATCCGTCTGTCTTTGCTCATGGGGTCGAATTAAACGAGAAAGAAATTGAACGCTTGGCAACTTCTCAAGTGGCTATAGCCCATAATCCTATCAGTAACCTCAAATTGGCCTCAGGAATCGCTCCAATCATCCAACTGCAAAAAGTAGGAGTAGCAGTCGGAATTGCGACAGACTCGGTTGCTTCCAATAACAACCTAGACATGTTTGAAGAAGGACGGACTGCAGCCCTTCTTCAGAAGATGAAAAGTGGAGATGCCAGACAATTTCCTATCGAAACAGCTCTCAAGGCACTGACAATCGAAGGGGCCAAGGCCCTAGGAATGGAAAATCAGATAGGAAGCCTAGAAGTCGGCAAGCAAGCAGATTTTCTCGCTATTCAACCTCAAGGAAAAATTCATCTCCAACCTCAGAAAAATATGCTCTCTCATCTCGTTTATGCTGTAAAATCCAGTGATGTTGATGATGTTTATATCGCTGGAGAACAGGTCGTTAAGCAAGGTCAAGTCCTGACAGTAGAACTTTAAAAGAAAAATCACGAAAAATTTTAAAAAAAGTTTGCAAAAATCTTGCATTCTTTTTTTAACTATGCTATACTTATATACGGTTTGAAAAAACTGCCTAAGACAGTAGGGGAGCTAGACTCATAAGTATCCTACCGAGGACAAAACGTATCATGTAAAAAGAAGCGTATTGTACTTTCGTGTCTAGGTTTGGGCGCGTTTTTCTTTTGGAAAAATTCCCCAAGCAAAATAATTACGGAGGTGAACACACTAATGAGTGAAGCAATTATTGCTAAAAAAGCGGAACTAGTTGACGTAGTAGCTGAAAAAATGAAAGCTGCTGCATCTATCGTCGTTGTAGACGCTCGTGGTTTGACAGTTGAGCAAGATACAGTTCTTCGTCGTGAGCTTCGTGGAAGCGAAGTTGAGTATAAAGTGATTAAAAACTCAATCTTGCGTCGTGCAGCTGAAAAAGCTGGTCTTGAAGATCTTGCATCTGTATTTGTTGGACCATCTGCAGTAGCATTTTCTAACGAAGATGTTATCGCACCAGCGAAAATCTTGAACGATTTTGCTAAAGACGCTGAAGCACTTGAAATCAAAGGTGGTGCAATCGAAGGCGCTGTCGCATCTAAAGAAGAGATTCTTGCTCTTGCAACTCTTCCAAACCGCGAAGGACTTCTTTCTATGCTCCTTTCTGTACTTCAAGCGCCAGTGCGCAACGTTGCTCTTGCAGTCAAAGCGGTTGCAGACAACAAAGAAGACGCAGCTTAATCTTAAGCTACGCAGCGTAGCCTAGCTACAAAAAATATTATAAATTTAAAAACATATTTGGAGGAAATAACAATGGCATTGAACATTGAAAACATTATTGCTGAAATTAAAGAAGCTTCAATCCTTGAATTGAACGACCTTGTAAAAGCTATCGAAGAAGAATTTGGTGTAACTGCAGCTGCTCCTGTAGCTGTTGCAGCAGCTGGTGCTGCTGACGCTGGTGCTGCTAAAGATTCATTCGACGTTGAATTGACATCTGCAGGCGACAAAAAAGTTGGCGTTATCAAAGTTGTACGTGAAATCACAGGTCTTGGTCTTAAAGAAGCTAAAGAACTTGTTGACGGTGCACCAGCACTTGTTAAAGAAGGCGTTGCAACTGCAGAAGCTGAAGAAATCAAAGCTAAATTGGAAGAAGCTGGAGCTTCAGTTACTCTTAAATAATAGAGCAACTACATTAGTAGCTTAAAAACATGATTAAACCGCTATTCTTGGGAGTAGCGGTTTTTCTTTTTGTCTAGCAGGGGGCACAAAAGGGGCAAAACTATTTGTAAATTTTGTCTAGCACGTCTACAACTCTTGACTTAATATTCTTGGTGACGTGGGTGTAAATCTCCATTGTTGTTTTTCCGTTGTCTTTGTGTCCGACACGTTGAGTGATGGCTTTTAAAGGAATGTTATTTTCAGCAAGCGTGCTGATCAGTGTATGGCGTAGTATGTGTGGGTGCAGTGGTTTGTTGATTGGCTTCTTTAAAGTAGCATTGGCGTTTTTCATGAGCTTGCCGATACTTGATTTATGAATAGGAATGCCGTTTGCTGATACAAAGATAAATCCCATGTCTTTATAATTTGGATTAGTATTCTTTCTGATTTTATGTAGCTCAATGAATTCTTCAATGATTTCTATTTCTTTTTTGGTTAAGTCAACTACTCTTATAGATGATAAAGTTTTTGGGGTGGTCTTAATACCCTCAGAACCTTTCCTGGTTGGATCTAAAGTGCCATTGATGGTGATAGTGCGATTTTCTTTATCATAATTTTCAAACTTCAAGGCACCAGCTTCCCCGACACGGCAGCCGTTAAGTGCCATGAATTCAGCCATGCGGGCAACGTGATATCCCCTGTTGTACTTTTTCATGGCTTTCAGAAGTCTTTTTAGCTCACTTTGTTCAAGGAACTTATCTTCAATTCGTTCCATATTTTCGTATGTAACAACCTTTTTAGGAAGTCTCACACGCTGAACAGGATTACTATCTATCAGCTCCATATCAAGTGCATACTTAAAGACCATGCTTAGTACAGACTTTTGCTTTTTGAGTTTGATATGATTTTCTTCCGAATCCGTAAAGTATTGTTGAGTGTACTTAGCAGTGATATTTTTTATTTTCACATCAGGCGCAAAAGTCTCTTTTACTTCATCTACAGCATATACCATAGTCTTTATGGTAGAAGGTTTGATTGACTTTTTATGAAGTTCCCACCAGTCGTTGAGTACGTCTGTAAAAAGCATATCTGTAGTAGTAAGACTTTGGAGCTTTTCTGCTATCTTTTCATCCAGCTGTTTCTGAGCATCTTTCTTCGCCCTGCTTGATCCAGAGTCAAGGGTGACAGACACTCTTTTCCACTTCTCGGTATACGGGTCTCTATATCGTTCAAAAAATTTGTATTTTCCGTTGGAAAGTTCTTCCATCCACATTGTATTTACCTCACTTTTTTGATAAAATGGGTATAGTAAAGAGGGCTTTTTAATGCCTTTTACTATACAGGATATCCTCACACTCAAAATTTGGCGATGGCGAGTATGGGGATTTTTTTTGAGTTGTTTCCAAAATGGAAACAGTTGGTTTATTTTTCTCTATACACCCCAACTACTGCATAGATCTTGATGTGTGTATCTTCGGCTGGTGGGAAGTCTAGGATGATATCTTCATACTTGTCATTGAGGGAAACAAGGCGTAAGCGTCCGTTTTCGGTATATATCTTTTTGAAGTAAGAACGGTCTCCGTATGCGATAACTGCTAGGTCTCCGTTGTAGGTAGTCAGTCCTTTGTCTGCTAAATATAGAATATCTCCGTCTTGGTAGTCAGGTTGCATGGAATCTCCGCTGACTTTAGTCGCAATATCGTGGCGTGGTGGTTGTTCGTCAACCTCTATAGTCTCTCTATCTGTATCATCGTAACCAAATCCGTAGTTGAATCCACAAGCTGCTGCCGTCTCAGAAACCACCTCGACTTGATACAAGCTGATAACTTCCGACACTTCGTTTATCTTCGTTTCTTCTTCGTTTTTCTGCTCGTTCAGTTGACTCTCGGCATAGGTCAGGACTTTGCCCTGTCTAGGTGGTTCTAGTTGGTCGTAGATGGCTTGGATTTGGGAAGAGGTAGGGAGCTGAGTAGATTCATTTTGAGAAGGGAAAAAATCGTCTATTGAAACACCAAAAATATCGCAAAGTTCAAAGAGCATATCTTGGTTGGCTTTCCTATCCCCTTTTTCATATCTACTAATAGTTTGTTTAGTAGTATTCAATCTTTTTGCAAGTTCATCTTGGGTAAATCCAGCCGATTTACGAAACGTCTTAATTTGTGTTCCGATATATTTTTTTAAATCCATTTTATTCCCCTCGATTTCTGTAGTTGTTATAAGTAGATTATATAAAAAAGTCACCGAAAACGCAACTTTTTTTATTTTTTAATTAAAAAACTGTTGACAAGTCACCAAAATGGTGATATACTATAATCAAGCTTAAGGGAAAGGAGGTAAGGCAAATGATGGAACACATCATAAAAAGCCTAGCAACCAAGGACACTGCAACCGTCATCTTGGCACTAGGCTTAGTCAGAGAAGCACGTTTGTGGCACAAACAAATCTTAGAACACAAACGTAAGCTTCAAAACAAAAAGTAGAGAAAGGGGCAGAAGCCCCAACCTCTACTTGATAGTGTACCATCATTTGCCACGAAAAGCAATGGATGAAAATGTTGGATTGATAATCTTAGCAGGATTTGTGATTGTATCTTTTACTATCCGTAAGATAGTGGAATACCGATGTGATAAAAAAGGGAAGGAGTAGAAAAATGGAAAGTGTTTTTTCAGCGGTTCTCGTCTCAGTAATTACTTCGTTTTTGGTAACGGTAATGCTATTGCGAGGATATTCGAATAGATTGACCGAAATGCTTGATTCTTTCTTTCGCAATGAATTGCAAGCACGAGAAGAGATGCGAAAACTTGTTTTAGATACAATAGATGAAATTGCTAATAAAAAAATTCACTAATAGGAGTAGAAGATGACTGAAGAAGAAACAATCGAATTATTGAAATTCTTAATGACAGATTATGGTCGAGGGTATCTAGCTGGATTAGCCGGCGGAATTTCAATACTTTTGAAAATTTTAAAAAAAGCAGAGTAAGTTCTCCACTTTCATCGAATTATTTTGATAGCTTATCTACAACTTTTTGAAGTTCTGCGATTCCGTTAATAGCTTTAGTAATGTTTTTGATATCAACTTCGCCTGTAAAAAATTTTGAAGCGATGTCTACTTGTTGGCTTTGTTTCAAGGCATCCAGTTTCAATTCATGTTCTTTTTCAAGTCTCTGTAACTCATTTTCAGATTGTGTTTTTAATTCTTTTATTTTGGCGTTTGTTTGATGTTTATTAGTGAGATAAACAAGAAATGCAGGGACACATGAAGTTAAAAAAGTTATTGCAATTTGATTGAAATCCATAATTTTCTCCTTTCTATTAGAATTTTGACTAAAACGGTGAGAGGTCCTAGTCAAGAATGATTATAACATAGATAGCAGAAAAACACAACATATTGTAATTAAATATATTTGTTTAACAATATATAGTGTTTTTTGGAGGTGTAACATGTGGGAACAACTAAACAGAATTATGCAGGAAAGAAATTTAAACGGACATCAATTATCTAAAATGGCTGGAGTTAATCGAAGTTTCTTTTCTGACTTGAAAAGTGGAAAGGTAAAATACCTTTCATGGCCTAATATATGCAAAATTGCTGATGCGTTGGAAATCAGCATAGATGAATTTAGATAAGGAGGTGGTAATGTGCAAATTTATCTGTACCAACTAAGAAAAGAAAAAGGCATTACTCAGAAAGAATTAGCCCAAAAACTTGGTATTTCAGAAACTGCATATCGTCAGAAAGAGAAGGGGCAGAGCGCTTTTACTCAAGATGAAATGTTTTTCTTGCGTAGCTTTTTTGATAAACCTTTGCAAGATATTTTTTTACCAAGAAAGTCACCAAAACGGTAACAATGTAATTAAAACAAAAAAGCACCTAACGAGAGTCAGGCGCTCAACAAAATTATTCAATGAAATTATAACACAAATAGAAAGGGAATGCCATGCCTAAAGCAGAAATTTTTTATAAGCCAGTCGGTGTGGATGAAAAAGCCACGCACGGTGATTATAACCATCTTTGTCAGAGGTGGGAAGGGTTGACTACAGGAACCGCCAAAATCTGGGCAAGTGAAATGCGAGAACATCCAGACTTCAAACAGTTCATCGATAACCCAACTCATAAGATTGTATTTATCGATTACGAAGGATTTCGATTGTTTGTTAAATGGAAAAGCAGAAATCGATATCGTACGAAGAAAGAAACTTTGGCAGAAATGCTTGAGAATATGAAGAAAGAAAAAATGTTAGGAGTATAAAAATGTACGAGCCATCAGTAGTAAGCCAGCTTTTAGGGACTGGCGCAGTGATTTTAGGATTTATCAGTGCAGGGATTCTAGCTCATCAGTTAGAAAAGCAAAAAGAGGAAGAAAGACGACTTCAAGAAGAGCAGGACACGCAAGTGATTAGAGCTTGCAATGAAATCCTTGAGATGGGGCGTGAGATTGAACGTCAACAAATCCGCAAGAATATCCGTCGTCCATTTCCTGGATTTACCTATGACAACGAACCGCCTGTAGGTTTACGTCCTGAACCATTGGCTTTACCAGAACCGAAATAGGAGAAGAAACATGAACAGAAAATATAAAACTAAAGGAACACAAGAACCAACACCACGTATCAGAGTAGCTCGCGAACACTATGAGCGTATTATAGATCTCGCGGATGAGTGCGATATGAAATTGATTGACGTTTTAAACCAACTACTTGACTTCGCTCTTGAATATGCGGAAGTTGAAGAGATTCAAATACCTGTCAAATCTTTAAGAGTCGGAGGAGAAAAAGATGGTGACGATTAATAAACTAGAAATCGAAAACGTCAAGCGTGTTAAAGCGGTTAAATTAGAGCCGTCAGCGACTGGTTTGACAATCGTAGGTGGAAATAACAACCAAGGAAAAACAAGTGTGCTGGACGCAATTGCTTGGGCGTTGGGTGGCAATAAGTATAAACCTAGCCAAGCTCAGAGAGAAGGAAGTACAATTCCGCCAAGTTTAAAAATCACGCTGTCAAATGGCCTGATTGTGGAGCGTAGCGGAAAGAATAGCACGCTCAAAGTCATTGACCCAAGTGGCAACAAGGCTGGTCAAAACTTGCTGGATAGCTTCGTGGAAGAGCTGGCTATCAACTTGCCAAAATTCATGGAGCAGACTAGCAAAGAAAAAGCGAAAACTCTGCTACAAATCATTGGAGTAGGTCCGCAATTGGCTGAACTGGAAATGCAGGAGAAGGCCAAATACGATGAGCGTCACGCAATCGGTGTGATTGCTGACCAAAAGGAGAAGTTCGCAAAAGAACAACCTTACTACCCAGATGCACCGAAAGAATTAGTCTCTATCTCTGAGCTTATCCAACAACAACAGGCCATCCTTGCTAAGAATGGCGAGAATGCTCGCAAGCGCCAGAATCTAGCTAAAATTAAGACCGATTATGAGTTTGCGAGCGCTGATGTTCAACGACTTAAGAGAGATCTAGAAGAAGCACGACTCAAAGAACAAGCTCTTTGGAAAGATTACGAGATTGCCCAGAAAGATACGCAAGATCTGATTGACGAATCCACTCAAGAGATTGAAGACAGTATCACGAATATTGAGCAGATTAATCTTAAAGTTCGAGCGAATTTTGACAAGGATAAAGCAGAAGAAGATGCCAAGGGTTATCGCGAGCAATACAAGGAACTTGATAATGTGATTGCTGACATCCGCAAGCAGAAGACAGACTTGCTTACTAATGCAGATTTGCCATTGCCTGGATTATCTGTGGACGATGGTGAATTGCTCTACCTTGGTCAGCGATGGGATAACATGTCTGGTAGTCAACAGCTACAAGTGGCGACTGCAATCGTGCGTAAGTTGAAGCCAGAGTGTGGTTTCGTACTCATTGACAAGCTGGAGCAAATGGATCAGCTGACTCTACAAGAATTCGGCGCCTGGCTTGAGCAGGAAGGATTGCAAGCGATCGCGACACGAGTATCAACAGGAGATGAGTGTAGCATCCTGATTGAAGACGGGTATAGTGTGAAGCCAGAGGTGGCACAGGCGCCTAAAACATGGCAAGGTGGATTTTAGAAAGGAGATATAATGCTACCGGAATATGAAAAACAACGAATAGAAAAAGAAATTCAAGACTCAAAGGAAGACCCTATTCAAATTCTTATGATACAAAAAATCAAAGAACTTACAAAAGAGGTAGCTGTTTTAGCTTCTAGAGATGCCGCTACTTGGACTTGGGCAGATGCTATTCAGCGAATTGATAAGGCGATTAAATGGGTTGAACCTGACTATAAAAATGAAGTTGAAGTTATTGGTAGATTAGCGAAAAAATATTTGAAACTAATTGCTCTACATAGAGACATTGATGAAAGGAAAATCTAAATGCAAATCACAAGAGGAAAACGGGCACGAGCTCAAAAGGTAGTTATCTACGGTCCGGAAGGAATTGGCAAGTCCACGTTTGCTGCTGAATTCCCAAATGCGGTCTTCATCGATACGGAAGGTTCGACAGATAACATGGATGTGGCACGACTCGACAAGCCAACTAGCTGGACCATGCTAATCAATGAGATTGCTTTTATTAAGGCAAATCCGACTGAGTGTGGGACACTCGTTATCGATACAATCGACTGGGCAGAATCCATGGCAGTTAATTACATCTGTTCGCAACATGGCAAGCAAGGAATTGAAGATTTCGGCTGGGGCAAGGGGTACACCTTTGTTCAGGAAGAAATGGGACGGTTCTTGAATAGCTTGTCTGACTTGGTTGATATGGGTATCAATGTAGTATTAACTGCACACGCTCAGATTAAGAAATTTGAACAACCTGACGAGATGGGTTCTTATGACCGATATGAGCTCAAGCTTGGCAAGAAGACGAGTTCCCAGACAGCACCACTTGTAAAAGAATGGGCAGACATGGTTCTATTTGCCAATTATAAGACCTTGGTCATGACGACTGATAACGGCAAGAAAAAAGTCCAGGGTGGTGAGCGCGTGATGTATACCAACCATCGACCAGCGTGGGATGCCAAGAACCGACATGGGTTACCTGATGAAATGCCGTTTCATTACGCTGGAATCGCTCATATCTTTGCGAGTCAACAAACACAACCTATTCCGCCACAACCTCCAGTAGCTCCAGCACCTCAGCAGGCCACACAGCAAGCTCCTGAGCAAGTCCAAGAGGAATTGCCTCTCGATATGTCACAGGTAGCTGAAAAACCACAAAATGAAGCTCCTAGCACACCACAGGCAACGCCTACACAATATCATACGAACTTACCAAAGAGTTTGACAGACCTCATGACGCAAGGTAACGTGACGGAAGAAGAACTTCAAAAGGTAGCATACATTCGCGGGCATTTTCCGCTAGGGACTCCTATTGAAAGTTTCCCAACGGATTACTGGGATATGATTGTCGCTCATTGGCAAGCCACTGTAGAAGTCATTGAAAACCAAGTTAGAAAAGAACCAGAATTACCCTTCACGGTGTAGATTTTGGGAGTTAGAAATCATAGCAAGATATAATCAAAATTTTAGAAAATAGAGGAAAAAACAACATGACACAACAACAATACAACAACTTTGATCGCGAATTTGGATGGGAAGATACGATTGAAAAAGACTCGGAATACGTCCTACTACCTGATGGTTTATACCACTTTACAGTAATCGGTATGGAACGCACACGCCACACGCCAAATCCACAAAATCCGGGGAAATTGCCAGCGTGTAATAAAGCTATCGTCAGCATTAAAATCGTAGCTAACGAAGGCGAAACAGAATTGCGCCACAATCTATTCTTACACAGTTCAACCGAAGGAATGCTGTCTGCTTTCTTTGCTGCAATTGGTCAAAAGAAAAAAGGCGAACCACTTCGCATGAACTGGAATACCATCATCGGCGCAACTGGTGTATGTAAAGTCGGAACTCGACAGTACAAGGAAAATAATTATAACGAAGTCAAATCCATGCTCTACCCTGAAGATGTTGATTACACAAAAGTGTTGAATCAGCAACCCGGGCAAGCTACACAAGCAAGCTACCAGCAACCGCAACAGCCGAATTTTGCACAACAACCACAAGGACAAGCTGGATATCAAGCTGGGCAATTCTAGGGGGTAAGGGATGCAATTAAGACCTTATCAACAGGAAGCACGGGAAGCTGTTCAAGCTGAATGGGCTAAAGGTCGCAAGCGCACGCTCTTAGTATTACCAACAGGATGTGGAAAGACGATTGTTTTTTCCAAAATTATTGAAGATCAAGTGAGAGAGGGCAAGCGTGTACTTGTCCTTGCTCATAGGTCTGAGTTATTGGAGCAGGCTAGCGACAAGCTCAAGACTGCGACAGGTCTTGGCACAGCCTTGGAGAAAGCTGAAAATACATCTATTGGTTCCTGGTATCGTGTTGTAGTTGGTTCTGTTCAGACTATGCAGAGAGAAAAACGATTGCGACAATTTCCTCCTGATTGGTTCGATACGATTGTAGTTGACGAAGCACATCATGCTATTTCAGATGGCTATCAACGTGTGCTTGGTTATTTTGAACAGTCGGATGTGTTGGGTGTAACAGCAACCCCTGACCGTGGAGATATGAAGAATCTTGGTTCCTACTTCGACAGCTTGGCTTATGAATATTCGTTGGTTCAGGCTATCAAAGAAGGATACCTATCAAAAATCAAAGCGTTGACAATTCCGCTTAGCTTAGATTTATCAAATGTCAGCATGTCAGCGGGTGATTTCAAGGCGAGCGATGTCGGGACGGCACTAGATCCATATCTGGAACAGATAGCAGACGAAATGGTCAAACAATGTGCTGACCGCAAAACAGTCGTATTCTTACCTTTAGTTAAAACTTCGCAAAAGTTTCGCGACATCTTAAACGCAAAAGGCTTTCGTGCCGCTGAAGTCAATGGAGAGTCCAAGAATCGTGCAGAAGTCTTAGAAGATTTTGAGAAGGATCGCTACAATGTCTTATGCAATTCCATGCTTCTAACAGAGGGCTGGGATTGTCCATCAGTTGATTGTGTAGTCGTGCTAAGACCGACTAAGGTACGCGCCTTATATAGCCAGATGGTAGGGCGTGGTACTCGCTTGCATCCAGGCAAGGAAGAATTACTCTTGCTAGACTTCCTATGGCATACAGAACGCCACGAGTTATGCCGTCCAGCTCACTTAATCTGTGAGACTCCAGAAGTCGCTCAGAAAATGGTTGAGAACATGGAAGAGCAAACTGGTGTAATGCTTGACCTTGAAGATATGGAAGTCAAGGCAGCAGAAGACGTAGTTGCTCAACGCGAAGAAGCCTTGGCCAAACAATTGGAAGAAATGCGTAAGCGTAAACGCAAGCTAGTAGATCCATTGCAATTTGAAATGTCTATCCATGCTGAAGATTTGTCGAACTACGTGCCTAATTTCGGATGGGAGATGGCACCGGCTAGCGACAAGCAAATCAAAGCGCTTGAAAAATACGGTATCTTTACTGATGAGATTGGAAACGCAGGTAAGGCAAATCTATTACTAGATAGACTTAATAAAAGACAACAAGAAGGCTTAACAACACCTAAACAAATCAGATTACTTGAAAGATACGGTTTCAAAGATGTGGGAATGTGGCCATTCGAAGAAGCCAAGAATATGATTAACCGTATAGCAGCTAACGGATGGAGACTTCCGACGAGCGTGCGACCAGCTGAATATGTACTAAATTAAGAAGGAGGAGATAGTGGCAGAGAATGATTTTAATTTGTTGCCGTTGCTGGATTACATCAATCCTGCCACGGTAGATTATCAGACGTGGGTCAATGTTGGTATGGCCTTGAAGCACGAAGGGTACACGGCATCCGACTGGGATAACTGGTCCCAAAACGATAGCCGATACAAGAAATTCGAATGCTTCAAAAAGTGGGATACCTTCAACGAAGGAGCAGGAACGATTGTGACTGGTGCTACCATTACCCAACTTGCTAAAGAGAATGGCTGGGTGTCGCAATCTAGCTACGATAGCGAGAATGCGCATGAGTTTGGCTGGACCGATATAATAGACCGCGATTATCGTGTGATTGATAAAGACTGGATTGAAGGTAAGGAAATCCATGAGCCGACTAATTGGAATCCGGTTCAAGAAATCATCAAATACCTTGAGACTCTCTTTGAAGCTAGCGAAAATGTTGGTTATGTGACTGAGTGTTATCCCAAGACCGACGACGAAACAGGCGAGATTGTCAAATGGCTACCAACCAAGGGGGCTTATGACCGGACAGCTGGCCAGCTTATTAAAGAGTTGAGCCAGTGTAATGGTGATATCGGGGCTGTCTTGGGAGATTATCACGAAGAAGCTGGTGCATGGGTTCGCTTCAATCCAATGGATGGTAAGGGTGCTAAAAATGAAAACGTGACAGATTTCAGATATGCCTTGATCGAATCCGACAGCATGCCAATTGATAAACAAAACGCTATCTACAAAGAACTTGAACTACCTATTGTTGCTTTGGTCCATAGTGGGAATAAATCCCTCCATGCTATCGTCAAAGTAGACGCTAAGAACTACGAAGAATACCGTAATCGAGTTGATTATCTTTATAAGATTTGTCAGAAGAACGGAATCATCGTCGATACACAAAATCGAAATCCAAGTAGATTATCACGCATGCCGGGATTTATCCGAAATGGCCAGAAACAATTTTTAGTAGATACTAACATTGGTAAAGCCGATTGGGATGAATGGTACCAATACATCGAAGACTTGAACGACGACTTGCCTGATCCAGAAGGGTTGGCTGACAGCTGGGATAACTTGCCAGAATTGGCGCCTGAGTTGATAAAAGGTGTCCTTCGTCAAGGTCATAAAATGCTGATTGCTGGACCTTCAAAAGCTGGTAAGTCATTCGCTTTGATTGAAATGTCAATTGCAATCGCTGAAGGTAAAAAGTGGTTGGGTTGGGATTGTACTCAAGGACGTGTTTTATACGTCAACCTGGAGCTAGATAGACCATCCGCTTTACATCGCTTCCGTGACGTTTATCAAGCTATGGGATTGGCTCCACGAAGCATCAATAACATTGATATCTGGAATCTTCGTGGAAAGACCGTACCGATGGACAAGCTGGCGCCTAAACTTATTCGTCGAGCTTTGAAGAAGAATTACATCGCAGTCATCATTGACCCGATTTACAAGGTGCTTACTGGTGACGAGAATAGCGCAGACCAGATGGCACATTTTACCAATCAATTCGACAAAGTAGCCACAGAGCTGGGTTCTAGTGTTTTCTACTGTCACCACCATTCAAAAGGTTCTCAAGGTGGCAAGAAGTCCATGGACCGTGCTAGTGGTTCGGGTGTATTTGCTCGAGATCCTGACGCACTTATCGACTTAGTCGAGCTGGAAGTATCTGAGGAATTGCTTACTCAAAGGCTGAATCAAGCAGCGTGTGAAGTATACAAACAGGCTTTGCAAGAGCGAAATAATGCCTATTACCAGCAAAATGTCGGCTTAGATGACCTCTTAAGCCCTGCACAAATGCGGACGCACTTTGAGAAAGGTATTCCTGATGTCATGGCTCGGGCTCCGTACTTAGATAAGCTAGAAGAAGCTCGCAACAAGATCCAGATAGCAACCGCATGGCGTGTGGAGGGTACACTTCGAGAATTTGCTAAATTCAAACCGGTCAACATGTGGTTTAGTTATCCAGTGCATACACTTGATGAATCGGGTGTGTTAGCGGATATTCAATTGGAAGAGACTACGCCAAATTGGAAAAAGAATCTAGATAGTAAAAAGGGCAATGAGAAGAAAAAGAAGTCTGCTGATGAAAGATTTACTACTGCTATGGATGCATTATTCGACGGAATTAATCCTGTTGAATTGAGTGAAATGGTGGAATATTTTTCAACAGAAGACAAACCTGTTAGCGAAAAAACTATCAGAAGATGGGTAAAAAATAGAGATGATTTTGAAGTAAAAAACAATCAAATCACACCCAAAGAAGAGCCAGGGACAGAGTAGGGACAAGGACAAACCCGACAGACAAACCCGAGAGTGTCCCTCGGGAATGTCCTTGACTCTCAGAGACAAACCCGAGAGTGTCTCTGTGTCTCTGGAGTGTCTGTAGGGACAAAGACAAACCCGAGAATGTCCCTGAGAAAATGCACAACCATGCGGGTTTAAAGCTCTAGGGACAAACCCGAGAAACTCAGGGACAAAGCTAGGGACAGAATTCTTCTCTCTTCGAGAAGAAGAATTTAAGAAGTGTCCCTGAGAGTTCAGAAGAACAGGTACAGGAACAGGGGCGATTGAGCTACGCCCCCTGTAACCCTGTAACCCTGTCCTTCACTCTGAACTTAGGCGCGTATAAAAAAAGAAGGTAAAAAATGACATTAAATAAAAAAGATATTGATAATCTTAAAAAAGAAATCGATGACTTGTTGGATAAATGTGAAGATGATTTTGAAGAGATGGCACTTAATCCAGATCACTCATTTGGATTGCTTATGAGCGCTAGTGCGACCTTGGGTGTAATTTTAAGGGAGTTGGCTGATGATTGAATTCTTTTTACCGATGGAAAAAATCCCAACAACAACTCATCAACAGAAAAAGGTAAATGTGAGATCTGGTAAGCCGATTTTTTATGAGCCAGAGGACCTAAAAAATGCCAGAGCGAGATTTGAAAGTTTGCTTGCCCAGTATGTTCCTACTGATAAATTTGAAGGAGCTATTCGGCTTACAGTTAAGTGGTGTTTCCCTCGTATCAAAAAAAGCTACGATGGCCAGTACAAGACCACAAAGCCGGATACAGACAATCTGCAGAAATTGCTCAAGGATTGCATGACGAAGTGTGGCTATTGGCAAGACGATGCGCAAGTGGCTAGCGAGATTGTCGAAAAGTTCTGGGCTGACACAGTCGGAATCTATATCAAGGTCGAGGAATTGCCATGAGAATTGACTACATCGATTTCTTTAGCAGAGTTATTCCTGAATGGATGACACGTAGTAATAAGAAGAGTCAAGAAGTCGGCTTTGGCTCGGACGCTTATTGGCTATGGGCAGTAACGACGATTGGCGAAATTTGTAAGCAATACAATGATGATTCACTAGTGACAGAACAGTTTGGCCTACTCTTTAATTGGCTAGAAAAACAAGCAGGATAAAACATGGAATATAGCAAACAAACAGTAATCGACGGACTGAAACGCACAATCGAGCAAAACGAAGAGAAGATAATCGAGTATTCGAAGCCGTGCGATGCACGCAAGAGACGAATCAGAGTGCTTGAGCGTGATTTGTTGAGAAAAAAGAATAAAGAATTAAGACGAAAAATAAAGGAGTTGGAAGATGAATGTTAAGGAATTGATTAAAAAATTTGAAGAAATTGGGATTTATGGTTTGAATATATTTGGAACTGTAGTCAAAGGCATTCCGACCGACACTGCAATTAATCTAATCAAAAAACTAGACGAACCGAAACCAGTCAAAGTAAAGCGGGTTGTGGCGGATTGGATTGATTATTTCAAGAAAACTGGTGACTGGGATTTATTTCAAGCAATGGATTATTTGTTTGAAAAAAAAGAAATCAGGGAATGGCTTGAGGATAAAAACAACCAAGAAACATTCGCACTAGCTTGGATTTTCGGCTACGAGGTCGAGAAAGAGAAGCGGTATTTGGTGAAGTTCAAAGCGACAAAACACTACTTTGATAAAGATGGGAATGGGAGAGTGTATTTTTCTCTAGCATACAAAAGCTGTTTTACAAAAAAACAACTCGAAGAAGCTGGCTTCGGCTGGGTATTCGATTGCCCAGGGATTGAGATTGAGGAGATTACAGATTGAAACGTTTTATCGCTATCTGGATTCTACTATCTGCTGGATTGAACATCTGGCAGATGGACAGGATTCGAGATTTAGAAGAGAAGAAGCCGATGGTTATCTACAAGGCAGATAATCAAGGCGCTGAGATATTCGGCCGTGTCCTTGAGAAAGGACGACATGGGAAGTTGTATACTGTGACTATCAGAGACTATGGGATTTTTGTAGTTACGAAGGAGCAGTGGGATAAAGTAAAAGTTGGGGATGAGGTGATGATTTAAAATGAAATGCGAGTTATACAACGATCATTTTGAAAATGCTAAAAGGTATCAGATTCCAAGGGCGCAGTTAATTATCGCTGATATTCCTTATAATTTAGGTAATAATGCGTATGCTTCGGACCCCCGTTGGTACAAGGATGGAGATAATAAAAACGGCGAGAGTAAACTGGCAGGAAAATCATTTTTTGATACGGACAATGATTTTAAGATTAATAATTTTTTCGATTTCTGTTCTCGGTTACTCAAAAAAGAACCGAAAGAAAAGGGGAAAGCACCAGCTATGATTGTTTTTCATGCTTGGCAACAGCGAGAAATGGTTATTGAATGTGGTAAAAAACACGGCTTTAATAACGCTTATCCGCTTTATTTTACAAAGAAATCAAGTCCGCAAGTTTTAAAAGCCAATATGAAGATTGTTGGTGCTGTGGAAGAAGCGACTGTTTTGTATCGGGACAAGTTACCAAAATTCAACAATAGTGGGGCAATGGTATTGAATCATGCCCCTTGGGAGAAAGATAGTAACTATCCTACAATTCATCCGACGCAGAAACCGATACCAGTTTTAAAGCGATTGATTGAAATATTTACTGATCCAGACGATGTTGTTATTGACCCAGTAGCTGGAAGTGGCTCAACTTTGAGGGCTGCAATCGAAATGGGAAGATCAGCCTATGGCTTTGAAATTAAAAAGGATTTTTACAAGAAAGCGCAGGAGCAGATGCTCTCAACCTTTCAAACCAGTCTATTCTAGACCACTATATCAGACTACAATTTTTGATTTTTTAGGAGAAAAAGAATGAACACAATAGACAAAGTCAAGCAATGGTTTATTGATCGCGACCTTGAGAATGGTGGACGGTTAGACAAGCAGTCACTTAAGCTCAGCGAGGAGTTCGGTGAGTTATGCGCCGGCTATCTCAAGAAAAATGAGAAGCTGACCAAGGACAGTATCGGAGATTGCGCAGTAGTGATTGTCGGGTTGGCCTTGCTGATAAAAGAGGATGTGCAAGGAATATTCAAGGATTCTGAAAGCTTCAGAGAAAAAGAAGTTATGGAGTGTTTTAAATCTTTGAATGTTCACATTAGCGAGTTTCAACTATCACAAGGGTTTGCTAGTAAGGTGTTGTGTAGTCAGAATCTAGTACGCTCGATTGGCTACCTGAAATCAATCAGCAAATCACTTGGTTATAGATTCGATGAATGTTTTGAACTGGCTTACAACGAAATTAAAGACCGCAAAGGTCGTTGGATTGATGGTACGTTTGTGAAAGAGGAGGATTTGGGATGATACCAAGATATAGAGCATGGTATGTGTTAGCAGAAGAAATGATTAATGAAATACTGATGATTTCATTTGTCAGAAAAGAAATTATAGGGAAATTTAGTGATGGCTCTACATCGGTTCCGTTAAAATTTGAAGATGAGCGAAACGGGGAAGACGTTATCCTCATGCAATCAACAGGACTCAAGGATAAGAACGGCAAGGAAATCTTTGAGGGGGATATCCTTGGTACAAAAGATGGATTATTGAACGGAATTATCGAATATAGAGAAGATTTAGGAATGTTTGTAAATAGCTTGATTCGATACAATAATTTTGAACGATTGTGCAATGTGGCTAGCGACAGAGAAGTCATCGGCAACATCTACGAAAACCCAGAGCTTTTGGAGGATAAGGAATGAACCCAGAAATAATTGACAACATAAACAACCCAAGCCACTACCAAGGGCGATACGGTATGGAATCTATCGATGCTTTAAGAAATTTCATGACACCAGAACAGCTGAAAGGCTTTTATCTTGGAAATGCCTTGAAGTATCAATTGCGGTTTCAGAAGAAAAACGGTCTTGAAGACCTAAAGAAAGCCAGAAAGAACCTTGACTGGCTTATTGAGGAGTTGGAACATGAAGGATAGTAAATTTTTTTCAGAACAGATTAGATTGTGGCGAATTGGCAAAGGTCTATCTTTAAGAAAAGCTTCAAAGAGATTTGGTGTTAGTCCAAAGACATTTTCAAATTGGGAACGAGGTCTGATACCAAGCGATCGTCAGAAAGAACGTCTGTCAAAAGAGTTAGGATTGGACAGAGATGTTTTATTCAAGAAGTGTGAGATTGGAAATCTTAATGCGCTTTTAAAAGAAAAACGTTTGGAACAAGGACTTACTCGTACAGAATTAGCAAAGCATTTAGGGTATTCTTCAACAATCATAAGTTGTTGGGAGAGAGGTTTGGAAATTTCCGAATGTGAGGCAGAAGACATTTGTCAATTCTTTGGAATCGAGGTGTATGATTGACGATAGATATTAAACAGAGATTGAAAGGCTTGAAGTACATAGATATTAAGGCTAGGTCAAAACATCAGGAATTGATTAGCTTACGTTCGGGTATCTTACGAGGACAGTCGTTTGATTCGATGCCAAAAGCTAGAGATAACAAGAATAAGACTGAGGATTTGAACGTTTTGATCATTGACAAATCAGAGAAGTTATACGAGGAAATCAAAGGTATATATCGTGAACGTGATGAGTTAGTTCGATTGATAGAGTCACTGGAAGACCCAGTTGAGAGTCTTGTGATGAGACTCATCTACATCAATGGATTGACATGGAATGAAATTGAACGCAAATTGAAATGCAGTCCCGCTACTATTCAGAGGGCGCAGAGAAGAGCCTTAGTTAAATTATCCGAAATGTTTGATACCAACGATAGTAAATGATGATTCTAATCTGATAAAATAGTATTATCAGCTGAAAGCGGTAAGCGCACTGATAACTCCTTATATTTTTCATTTTATTTCCGAGGCTTCGGCCTCACATGGCGGTGACAGGTAAGCAGTTTTATCTCCTATGTATTTTTTTCGGTTCGATTCCGGACATCGCCGTTAATGACTACACAAAATAAATCAGAAAATTGATTTCTAATTAACACGCAAGGTTGTAGTCGCCTTGCATTTTTAGGGCTTAGCCTAGATAATCTGTGGTAACGCAGGAAAAGGATGTTTTTAATCTATCAAACATCCTGCCAGTAATGGTCAATCTAAGCAATGCAATCTTAACTATTTCAGTTTTGGAATAGGTTGGCGAAGTTAAAGCAGAGAGATTCCAACGGCAAGGTGCTGAGGAAATGCAAACGTGGCAGTTTGGCTGTGAGACGAGTCTATAAGATGAAAGAGGTATTTGGTTCGAGGTGCAACAAGAGCTTAATACCATGCTTTACAAAAATTGGGTGCCTCCCAAAAGTATGTAAGGTGAGTCGATTGTCCGCAAAACAATTGATAATAAGCAGGCGCTGTGCATTTTGTTCTTCAAAAGAGAATGAAACACATGGCGATGCGTGTCTGTGATAGATGAAAAAGATGATTTTTATATTTTAAAAGCTATTCAAGATAGAAAAAATTCAAAAAAAGCAAAAGTCATCGCCCGTCACAAATGAAAGTGTACTTCGGCAATTAGATTGCCTACTCAAATCTCGCAAGGATGAGAGTAAAGTCAAAGAGTAAAGCAGCTTAGACTTTTAGCGGGGTCTTCGTTAATTGAAAAATGGCTTAGTAGTTTGTGATGTAAGGAGTGATTGGTCTAACCAATCGTGCATGAGTGATACAAGTAGGAATATTTGTGGACAAGATAATAAACTATAAGTTATCGAAAGTCACTCGTTTAAAGCAGTAGTCTCATGCTGGTTAATGGATATATGGTAGACGGATTAAATCCTATTTTAAGGAATTGAGATGTCACAGGTTCGAATCCTGTCGTTCCAATTGCGATTTTAATTCGCAGAGAGGTCTTGAAAAGGTCGCACATCGTGTGGCTTTTTTGATTATTTGAAAAGGTGGTGATGGAAAATGAACGATAAACAGAAACACTTCGCTGATGAGTACATCATCAGTAGAAACGCAACACAAGCTGCAATAAAAGCAGGGTATTCTGGTAAAACAGCGAGGTCTATAGGACAAAGATTGTTGACAAAAGTTGACATTTCTGAATACATTAAAAAACGTACAGAGGAGCTTTTTGACGAACGTTCAATGTCAATCGTAGAAGCCTTGGCAATCTCTGCTAGTATCGCCAGAGGAGAAACTCAACAAGGGTATTCTAAAAAAACTGTAAAGACTGCTGAAGGTGTGGAGGTATCGGAAACGACTTATGAATTTACTCCAACAATTGAAGAAAGACAACGGTCTCTAGACCACATATTCAAAGTGAACGGGGCTTATTTAGAGAGAAAAGAAATCGAGATGTCTTCGGCTGTTCAGTTCGTTGATGATATAGGAGTTAGCGATGAAGCGTAGAATGAGCGAATTTATCCCAAAGGCTTTTTATCCTATGTGGCGTGCAGCGTTTGACCCTAAAATCTTACATGTGGTTGAAAAAGGTGGGCGTGGTTCTGGCAAGTCCAGCGACATCGGACACGTTATTGTTCAACTGATTATGCGCTATCCGGTCAATGCGGTTTGTATTCGTAAGACAGATAATACACTAGAACAATCGGTTTACGAGCAATTGAAATGGGCAATTAGTGAGCAAGGGGTCAGTCATTTATTTAAGATTAATAAATCCCCTTTGAAGATAACCTATATCCCAAGAGGGAATTATATTATCTTCCGTGGTGCACAAGATCCAGAGCGTATTAAATCCTTGAAAGATAGTCGCTTTCCGTTTGCGATTGGCTGGATTGAGGAGTTAGCTGAGTTTAAAACTGAAGATGAAGTAAAGACAATCACCAACTCACTTCTACGTGGAGAATTGGCTGATGGTCTTTTTTATAAGTTTTTTTACTCTTACAATCCACCAAAAAGAAAACAATCTTGGGTAAATAAGAAATACGAGAGCGTCATACAACCTCCTAACACCCACGTACACCATTCGACTTACTTGGATAACCCATATATATCCCAAGCCTTCATAGAAGAAGCAGAGGCTACGAAAGAACGTTCAGAGAAGCGTTACCGTTGGGAGTATCTGGGTGAGGCTATCGGTTCGGGTGTAGCACCTTTTGAAAATCTGGTATTCCGTAAGATTACAGACGAGGAAATAGCAAGGTTTGATAATATTCGGCAGGGTAACGACTTTGGTTACGCCAACGACCCTCTGGCCTTTGTAAGATGGCATTACGACAAGAAAAAACGAGTTATCTACGCTATTGATGAGATTTACGGCGTGAAGATTAGCAACCGTGAATTGGCTGAAAGAATCCGTGAGAAAGGCTATCAATCTCAGATGATAACCTGTGATAGCGCAGAACCTAAGTCGATTGATGAATTAAAACTGCAGCTGAATATTCCACTCGTCCAAGGGGCTAAGAAAGGTCCTGATAGTCGCGAATATGGAGAACGCTGGTTGGATGATTTGGATGCGATTGTGATAGATCCAGAACGCACGCCGAATATTGCAAGAGAGTTCGAAAGCGCCGACTATGCAGTAGACCGTGATGGAAATCCCAAGCCTAAACTTGAAGAAGTAAATGACCACACAATTGACGCTACTAGATATGCGTTTGAAGACGATATGAGACAACCAGGAATATCATTCTGGTAGGAGAAGGAGAAATGTTGAGTAATTGGTTTAAATGGTTAATCAGGCGGTTGTTGATTAAGAATACAACCCAAAATGAAATACTAGAGATTGAGATAAAAGAACATCAGAATTCTGAGAAAGTAAGCACAATGAAAGAGGCTTATAACTACTATCGAAACCGCACGGATATTCGAAATAAGAAAGTAGATGTTGACTGGCGGACGAACTCAAGGATTGAATTAGGATTGTTTAAGAAACTGGTAGACCAGAAGGTTGGTTATTTGTTTTCGAAACAGCCGACAATCTCGCTTGAGGGAGAAGAGACCCAAGCCTTTTTAGATAGCGTGTTTGACGAGGACCTTTTATCTACGATTAAATCACTCGGTAAGGAAGCAGTGATGAAAGGGATAGCTTATGGCTTGCCTTATTATGACGAGAGTGGCCGTCTACGCTTGTTTAAAATCCCAAGCGAACAGATTATCCCTTTCTGGAAAGATGAGCGTCATTTGGAATTATCTGCCTTTGTGCGTGTCTACAAACAAGCAGTCTACGAAAGCGGAGTGAAGAAGACCAAAACCTTTGTAGAATACTACGACGAGAAAGGAATTACAGATTATATCTGGACTGGTTCACACCTTGAACTCAATCCGCTATCTAAGGAGACCAAGGGGAATTTTTATTATGTCAACGCTGATGGAACACGGATTTCTTACACTTGGGAGAAAGTGCCTCTGATTCCATTCCGCTATAACGAGTATGAGGACGGTCTTTTGGTCCAAACCAAGTCTTTGATTGATAACATTCAACTTCAAATGTCTACTAACGCTGATATGTTGGCAGATATGCCGAAGTTGATTTATGTTTTGAAAAACTATCAAGGTGCAGACCTGGGCGAGTTCATGAATAATCTGAATAAGTTCCGCTCTATCAAAGTTTCAAGCGATGGTGGTGTAGATACCTTGCAGGCAGACAATGACACTAGCGGAGTTGAAGCAGATATCGAACGCTCACGTAAGTTCTTGTATGAGGCTGCACGAGCCATTGATACCCAAGATGATAATCTAGGCAATGCCAGTGGTCAGGCACTTAAATGGCGCTATACAGACCTTGATTTGGACTGTAATGAGCTAGAAAATGAGTTCCAAAAAGGTATCAAGCAATTCCTTTGGTTTGTAGAACAGTATGCAGCTAACAAAGGAGTAGCGTTTGACTCATCTAAATTTACTTATGTCTTTAATCGTGACATCATTTCAAACGAGTCTGAAGCGATTCAAGACTGTGTGAACTCAATCGGTATCTTAGACGACCTAAGCATTCGTGAACAACATCCATGGTATCAACCAGAGGTTGAGAAACGTTTGAAAGAACAACAGGAACAAGGACAAAATCCATACTCTCAGACTAATTTCAAAAAGGTAGAGGATGACCATGACGAGCGAGAACAAGAAAAAGATAGATGAGTACTGGACTGAGCGTGCTTTACAACAGGAACAAAACGCTCAGATAGTTGCTGATAGGTATATGGCACAGATTGGCCAATCCTTGGCAGACTATAAGCACCAGCTGGTTTCTGAGATTGAGAAGTTCTATGCCAGGTATGCAGTTGATAATAAAATGACTCATGCAGAGGCCAAGCAATATCTGACGGATAAAGAACGTAGAGAGTTTAAGCATGTAACCCTTGAAAGGTTCCGTGAAATGGCCTTAAATCCTGATACACCGACACCACTGTTGGACGCTTTGAGCTATCGCCATCGTATTAGTCGCAAGGAGGCTTTGCTTGCCGAAATTGAGCGTCTAACGGCTGAACTATATGGAAAGCCAGACGGCATACATGACAAAGTCACAGAGGCTCTGAGCGACGTCTACATCAAAGGTAAAATCCATCAAGCTAAGAACTTGGCACATTTTGGAATCATAGAGAAGCCAATATTGGGTATAGATGCAGTTAAGCATAAGATGGCTAGTAACTGGAGTGGTAAAACATTCTCAACAAATGTGTGGGGGCATGATGCCACGGTTTATAAATCTATCAGCGATACTATTAACAAAGGCCTAACAGGAGGCTGGTCTATTGATAGAATGGCTAGAGCTCTTTCTGAACGTACAGGGGTCGCCTATCATAGGGCTGATACGCTTGTCAGGACTGAGACGACCTTTTATAATAACCTCGCGACGCTAGATACTATTAAGGAATTAGGTGGCGACCACTACGAAATTGTAGCAGTCTTGGACAGTCGTACAAGTGAGATTTGTCAGTCAGAAAATCATAAGGTTTATTCTGTTAAAGAATACGAACCAGGACGAACCGCACCGCCTTTCCATGTTCGCTGTCGGTCCACTATCAGACCTGCAGTCAAGTCTGATAAGAAAGACAAGACTGATAAGACTGACAGGACAGAAGAAGCAGAACAGATTAGCCCGTATCTCGATATATTACTACTAAGTAACGCTCCTGTAAAAATGGCAAAAGAGAAACGTTCTCTGGACGAAATCTTTGCAGGATGGGAGCGTGAAGGGGAAGCGGTTAAAGAAAAACTGTTTGCGAAAGACTATAAGGAAGATACGAAATCTACGGATAAATTCTCTGAAGGATTAGATACAAAGATAAAAACTTTAGCAAATTTCTCTAATAATTCTAGAAAATGGTATAATGATTACGTAGAGAAAACTTTGTCTATTGAAGATATTGAAAATGTTAGCGAAAAATTAAAAGAAGTTTTCGCTAATAGCAGTTATGCTATGCGTTTCAAATCTGAAAATATAGATAAATTGATAGATTCAAGTAGATTTTTGAACCAGTTTGAAACTGGAACAAGCGGTGGTACTGTAAATGCGAAGTATCGTCGTCAAGCAAATGAACAACTTTTTGGTTTGCAAGGTAAAAGGCTGAAAAAACCTGAATTTGAAAAGTATGGCTACTTTGGAAATAAAGATCCTTATGAAGATTTTATCTATAATCTAAAAGCCTACGCTGGTGTTGAACAGTATGGTGATATTATCGTTCATTTTTCAAAAGAGAAAATAGCTGATAGAACAACCTTTACAATAAACAATAGTTTGGGTCCAGCCGCTTTCAAAGACCTTGTTGCTGACAATCCTAACAAACCTCGTCTTGTAGGAATCGATAAAGATTATCTGGAAGATTATACTTCTATCTTGAAAAACACGAATATAGACACTCCAGAAAAAGTAAGTAAATCATTAGGAATAAGATATGTTGAAGCTCAATATCATGGAGAAGTTCTCTTATCTGATGTTTCTAGCATGTATTTTACAGACAGCAAGCCAACAAATAAACAAGTGGAAGCACTGAAAAAAATCGGAATAAAATTATTTATGAGAGAAGGTGATAGATTTGTTCGAATTAAATAATATAATCGGGTTAGATATTGCAAGGAAAAATGTGCTAGTAACCTTAGTGGACGGACGTTGCGCTTTGGTTGATTTAAAAAGAAGGGTTTTTGTTGTTGAAATCTTATTAGATTCTTTTTACAAATGGATGGAATTTCCTAATTCTCCAAGTGAGGACGATATAGATATTATAAGAGAAATACTGCAACATCCGGAAAATGTAGGTTATGGCCCTTTAGCTGAAAAATACATGTTGAATCCTAAAGTAAAAAGCGATTTCGACAAAATGAAAAAAGAAGCTGGATATAATTACTAAGAGCACCTAGAGAAATCTAAGTGCTTTTCTTATGCTTTAACCGTATGGAATCCCGTACGGTTTTCTTTCGCCCTGAGCATGGCGTTAAAAGGCTTTTTTACTTTACCAAAATGCCGTGGTCGTTGCCACGTTAAACAAACGTACAGGAGGAAAAGAAATGAATCGTAAATTTTTGGAACAGTTAGGATTGACTGAAGAACAAGTTGAAGCAGTTATGACCGAACACGGGAAATCAACTCAGGACCTACAAGCAAAGGTGTCTGCTGCAGAAGATAATGTCAAGGGCTTGCAAGACCAGTTGAAAGAGCGTGATAAGGACATGAAACAGCTCAAGAAAGACGCCGAGGGCAATGCTGACCTACAACAAAAATACTCAGACTTGGACAGCAAGTACAAGGCACAACAGAAGGAACATGAACAACAACTCAAGACAATGCAACTAGATCACGCTATTGAAATGCACTTGAGCGGTCAGGTTCATGACGCTGGAATTGTGTCTAGTCTACTAGACAAGTCTAAATTGGGATTAGGTGACAACGGAGCGGTGACTGGATTAGATGAACAGTTGACGGCTTTGAAGGAATCTAAAAGCTTTTTATTTGCTCCGGAAAAGGCTGTAGAACCACACATCGCTGGTGCTAAGCCACAAGGAACAACACAAGAAGAAACAGTTGCTAACGACCTGACAACGCAGATGATTAATGCGTTTACGTCAGATCTATAATCAAAAAATAGAAAAGAGGAACAGATATGCCAGCAACATTGAACTATGCACAGGCTTACCAACAAGGTTTGCAAAATCGTTATAGTGAAAACGGATTGTTATTCACTCAGAAACTTTGGAACTCTCCATCCAACACACTTTTGAAGTTCACAGGAGCTAAAGAAGTGAAAGTGCCACGTCTTTTGATTAAAGAAGGGCGCAAAGACCGTACACGTCGCACAATTACTAGCATTGACGCTAACTATGAAAACCAATGGGAAACATACACATTGACCAATGAGCGTTACTGGTCAACACTAGTAGACCCATCAGATGTTGACGAAACTAACTATGTTACTTCCATTGCTAACATTACTAAAACGTTCAACGATACTGAAAAAGTTCCAGAAATGGATAAATTCATGGTATCTAAATTGTTCTCACGCAAGAAAGCACTTGATACAGAAAGCAAACAAATTAAGTCTTTGAATTTGACTGAGGAAAACTTCCTCACAACATTTGATGAGTTGATGGAACAAATGGATGAAGCTGGAGTACCAGCAGAAGGTCGTGTTATTTTCTGTACGCCAACAGTTAAACGTATGATCAAGAACATCAAGCAATTTGGTCGTACAGTCAATATCCACGGCCAAGGTACAGTGATTGACCGTTCTATTGGTCGTTTGGACGATGTGACGATTGAACCATCTATTCCATCTGACCGTATGAATACCTTGTACAATTTCACAAATGGAGCTAAGGTTGACCCAACTGCTAAACAAATTCATTTCTTCTTGATTCATATTCCATGTATGGCAGCGCCACAAAAATATGAATTTGTAGGACTTGACGCACCAAGCGCTTCTTCAAGCGGTAACTACTTGTACTACGAACAATCTTACGATGATGTATTGCTATTCCAGACTAAGCACGAAGGTCTAGCCTTTGTCGTCGCACCTTAAAGAAGGAGGATAGAAAATGTTAACAGTAAAAAAAGACAATCGTGTACTAGATATTGATGAACTAGAAAAAGTAACCTTCCTTGAAGATGGTTACGATGTGGTTGAAATCAAAGATGGTGAGTATGTAGTCGTAGAGCCAGCAACTAACGGACGTACTTACACTATTCAAGAGTACAATGCAGTAGTTGCTGAACGTGACCAAGCTCTTGCTGAACTTGAAAAACTATCTAAAAAATCCACTAAAGACGATAAGTAGAAAGAGAGGTTCTGCTGATGGAGAAGAGAACATCGGAAGAAATTCAAAAGCATAACGAAGATGCTAGACAAGCCTTGATTGACTTGTATGAACAACGTTATACATGCTATCTAGAAGAGTTAGTGGTCGATGAAGTCATGCAGAACATTCTTAATTACTGCAATCGTGAGGATTTTCCTTTAGAGTTGCGATTTGTGGCCATTCAGATGGTTTATGTTGTTTGTAATCCTGACCAAGCTGTCCAAGGCAAGAATATTTCTGTTGGAGATACTCGTGTCGAATTGAGCAAGTCGGATGTTGCCAGACGTGCTGAAAGTGTCTTGCTAGACTTTACCAGTCAGCTACAGCGATTCAGAAAGTTGAGGTGGTAGGATGAATATCAATGATGTCTTATCTCAGGCAACACCAAGTATTGAATGGACCTATGATAAAAAGATGGATGTGTTTGATACTGTCGAGGGTACGAAGCCTAACGGGGCTGATTTCGTAGAGTTCAAAGAAGTCTACAAGAAGGCCCCCTGTCGTGTCTCTATTCGCAACTTAGTGAATACAGAGCAGAACGAAGCGCATCAACTCAAGACAGAACACAAGATTTTCTGTTCACCTAAATTTGCTATCAAAGCTGGTAGTAAAATAATTGTGGATGGTATCAAGTACCTGACAAGTGAAGATCCAATGGTTTATGTAACGCATCAAGAAATTGTGGTGAGACGGCATGAGTGGCTATGATGATAGTGATGTTCAAGAGTTCTTGAAACGACTTGAACGAGCTCAGGCAATTATTGACTCTGAGTTTATGCAGGCTGCTAAAGATATCGGCCTAGCCTTTTTGAAAGAGGTTAAGGAACGAACACCAAAGGGCTTAACAGGCAAACTCAATCAATCCTGGAAGATGGAAGTGACCAAAAACGGAAACGTGTACGAGGTTATCGCATTCAACCCTATGGAATATGCTTCTTTCGTCGAAAGCGGACACCGTCAGAAAGTAGGGCGATATGTTCCTGCAATTGGCAAGCGCTTGGTCAATCCTTGGGTAGAAGGGCGCTTTATGATGCGACTGACAGAAGAACAGATTAAACAGAAAATCCCACAAATCACGCAACAAATCGAAGAGAAGCTAAAGGAGGAACTAGGTGGATTATAGTATTAGACCACTCGTCATCAAGCAACTCAAAGATGTGTTTGGGTGCAAGGTGTATGACGAACAAATCCAGCAAGGATTGAAAACACCTTGTTTTATTGTAGATGTGAAACCTGTGACTCGTAAGCGGTTGGCCAACCAAAACGATAAGCAGGTTTTTATTGTCTTGCTGCATTACTACACCGAAAAAACAACCGACTTGTACCAGAAGTTTGAGGAGATTGAAACGGTGTTTAATTCGCCTTCTTTTCGTTATTTAGGGGATAAGTACCCTATCAATGACTTGAAGGTGGAATACAATGCGAATGATTTGATATGCACATTTACAATCACTCGATACGTTCGATGGGTTGAAGAAGAACCGACAATGCAAATATTAGAAAGGATAGGTGAAACTTCTCATGGAAATGAATGAAGAAGTAGGTTATGTAACCGAACCAGTGGTACCAACCACTGAAGATAAATTTGGCAAAGAGGCGCTACTCAAGTATTTTGAAGATGATGCAACTTTGTTAAACATTTTGCTGGAAGATGACCAGTCATACTCACTAGCAGAAGTAAGACGCATTTTAGAAGACTGGAGAAAGGGTGTGGCTAACTAATGGCACAATGGACAGTACAGAATAAACGAGTTCCAAAGGCCTACATCAATTTTGTATCAAGAGATGATGTGATTATTCCTTTGGAAGACAATACGATTGCAGCAGTTATGATTGCTGGATCTTGGGGAGAACCTGGTGCTTTCACACTTGTTGATGGCACAAACAACTTCCGCCGACTATTTGGTAAACCGATTGATGAACTTCTTCCGATTCGTGAAGCCTTGAAAGGGACTGGTAAGGTCCTTGTTTATAATGGTGTGAATAACACTGGGGTACAGGCTACGAAAACAGAAAGCGATATGGTCGTTACAGCTAAATACAAAGGATTGGCTGGTAACCATATTCATGTTATCTTCAAGAAACAAGTTGAGACTGGATTTGAAGTGACGACAGTTTTCTTTGGCAAAGAAGTTGACAAACAAATCATCACAGCCTTGCCATTTAAAAATGAATATGTGAATGTAACAGGTACTCTAACAACAGAAGACAAAACAATCTTGCTTGAAGGTGGTACTGATGGTGCTACAACCAATTCAGAGGTTGAGGATTTCCTCAATGCACTCGATACTCAAGACTTCCGTGTCTTGGCTCTAGGTACTGACGAAAGCGCAACGAAAGCACTTGTTACAGCTCACATCAAGAAATGGCGTGACGCTGGTCGTTCAGTTATTGCAGTCTTGAATGATTACACGGACGCTGACGATGAAGGTGTTGTATCAGTCGGAAACGGAGTCACGTTAAGCGATGGCATGAAACTAAGCGCCAAGGACTGTGTGTACTTCGTAGCTGGTAAGTACGCAGGGGCTGGCTTGCAATCTAATACATTCAAGTCTTATCCAGGCGCTATCGACTGTGAACGTAAGAACGAAGCAGAGGCTGAAAAGCTCATTAATAAAGGTCAGCTTATCTTTGCTTATAGAAATGAAAAAGTGATTATCCTGTCAGATGTGAACTCATTTACTAGCTATACGGCAGAACACAGTCGTATTTTTGGTAAGAACAAACTTGTCCGCACTATGGATAATATCAATGCTAACGTCAAGTATATCTTTGAGAACTACTTCATCGGTAAAGTACCAAACAATGTGAATGGTCGTGAGTTATTTAAACAACGAATTATCACAATGGTCCTTGACCCACTTGCTCAAAAGCAAGCCTTGGAGTATAAAGCGAAAGATATCGAGATTTCACAAGGTATTACTAAAGAGTCTGTCGTGGTTAACTTGCCAGTTGTCTTGACTGACGCTATGGAAATCTTGTACATGACGGTTATCTGTGATTAAGAAAGGAGAAACTAGCTAATGGCTATTATGAGTCAATTAGATGCTTTGTCTGCTAAAGAAGGAACGGTCTTCTTTACAATCAATGACAAGCAGTATGAACTAGCAGAGCTTATCTCTCTAGAAGCAAAAATTGAATACACAAAAGCTGACGTGACCCCTCTCAACTCTCGTATGAAGGGTGGTAAGATTGTGGGTGCAGAAGGGACAGGTTCATTGAAGATGTACTACCACCGCCCAGAATTAAAGGCGATGGCTTTAAATTATGTCAAGCAAGGTATTTTGCCTCGTATCGATATCAAGTGTACCAATGAAGACCGTTCATCTCGTGCAGGTCGCTATACCATCGTTTTGAAAGGGGTTCTGTTCAAAGAATCACTTATCTTTAAACTAGATGGGTCAGCAGATGAGGTCATTGACGAAGAAACGGACTTCACATTCCAAGATTTTGATATCTTATCAGAATTCCAAGAAATTACATACTAACACAAGGAGGAAATAGTGGTGAGTGGATTACAAGCGTTTTTGAAACAAAACAAAAAAGGGGAAGAGACTAAGGATGTCTTGCTTCCTTCTTTTGAGGAACCAGTTAAAATTCGAGTCTTGAGTGCTCGTGAAGCGGACTTAATCAATGACCGTTGCTTTGTCAATAAGCCTGGTCGTAACGGACGTCAAGAGCGTGTTTTTGACGGTGTTAAATATAACCGTGAAATCTGTATTGCGTCTATCGTGGTTCCTGACCTTAACGATAAAGAATTGCAAGATTCTTATGGAACAATGGGAGCTTCTGAGTTATTCGGTACTATGTTTAATTGGGGCGAAAGCGCCTTGATTTTGGAAGCTGTAACCGAACTCAGCGGTATCAACCAAACTTTCCAAGACAAGGTTGACGAGGCAAAAAACTAATAAAAGAGGACGCGGAGGCACAACTTGCCTACTTCGCCCTCGTAAACTATTACATTCGCCCTAGTGAATTTGTGAATATGGATGTAGAAGAAAAAGCCTTTTTCGCTGCAGTCATGCACGAAGAGGGGCTACAACGTAAAAAAATGAAGAAGTGAGGTGATTCTATTGGCAAATATACAAACTACCATGTCTTTGACCGATAGAGTCACAGGCACTTTAAATAAAATCTATGCGACTATGGAGCGTGTCAAAAATGCAGGTTCTGGCATAGACAAAGCTATGAAGTCTCAAGAGTCCGCTATGAAAAAAGCTGGTGATTCTGGCCAATATTTCGTCAATAAAGCTGGGCGAGTCGTTGATATCAATGATAGGTTTGTCAGCAGTGCAACGCTAGCAGCTGCAGGATTAAAAAAAGAAGAACTGGCTCTAAGAGATTTAGGAAATGCCTCTAATAATGCTTCTAACAAATTAAGTAAGTTAGTATCTTTGAAAGGTTTGCTAAAGACTGCTTTAGCTAGTATTGCGGTTGGTGCAATTACCAAGCAAGCTATAGGCATGTCAGACGAGTATGCCAATATGCATGCTCGTTTAGATATGATTCGAGACAGCACGCAGACGACAGAGGAACTGCAAAAGTCTATCTATACATCGGCACAGCGTACAGGTTCAGCCTATACAACCATGGCAAACGGTGTGGCTAAGATGCGGATGCAGGCTGGCGATGTTTTCCAAAACAACGGCGAAACAATTGCCTTTTTGGAAACCATGAACAAGTCCTTTGTAGTCGGTGGTGCCAGTATCGAAGAACAAAAAAGCGCCATGCTTCAGCTTACTCAGGCTATGGCTAGTGGTAAGTTGCAGGGTGACGAGTTACGTTCTCTAGCTGAAACTTCACCAGCCTTAATTCAAGCTATTGCAAACAAATTAGGAGTAACTCGTGGTGAGGTTAAAAAGCTTGGAGCAGACGGGAAGATTACAGCTGACATTGTCAAAACTGCCATGCTGGATGCAAGTGATGCAATTGATCAACAATTCCGCAACATGCCTATGACATGGGGCAGAGCATGGCAGAACTTCCTTAACTTTGTGACCAAGGCATTTGAGCCAATATCGGTTAAGATTAATCAGATAGTGAACTCATCCGCCTTCCAACAGTTTGCCCAGATTGTAGCTACGGTGCTTCAATATGTCGTTCAAGCGGTTATCTTTGCCATGGATATGATTGGGGCTGTTTGGAATATGTTAGCTCCTATTGCTCAATTTGTAGCTGATAACTGGTCTGTTTTAGCGCCTATAGTTATAGGCGCTGTAGCAGCTGTTGGAACATATGTGCTAGCTATGGAGGGAGCAAGAGCAGTAACTTGGTTATTCACTTCAGCAATCGATGCAGCTAAAACAGCAGTTGCAGCATTGAACGCAGTTATGGCGCTAGATCCAATTGTACTAGGCATAATAGCTTTAATAGGAATTATTTATGCTTTAACAGAGGCTTGGAATAATTTCACTGGCATGGTAATTTCTGCCACAGGGATTGTTATGGGAACTATATTCGCCCTAGGTGCTATGATTTGGAATTCTATTGTTACACAAGTAAATATATTGGTTTTTGTGATAAATCTCGTCTTGATGGTATCAGTCGCTATAGCGAACGGTATTATATCTATAGCAATGGGGATTTACAACTTTATATTGACAATATTAGCTGGTTTACTTCAGCTTTTTGAGATGTTTATTACTGGCATTGTAAATCTTTGGAATGAGATGGCCTTTATGTGTCAAAGTGCTTGGTATGATATTGCTCAAGGAGGTAAATCTATGGCTGTTGCTATCGTAGGTTTTGTTGATAGCATGGTTAATAGTGTTATTAGTGCAGTCGAGGGCATGATTAACTCTGTTCTTAGCGGATTTAATAGCATGATTGGCTTCTTAAATGGGTTCGGTCTAAACCTAAGCGCTGTTGGAACGGTTTCTCTTGGCCGGACGAACTTCGCCGGCGATATTGCTGGAGCTATCGGTGATATGGAGAAACCAGTCAAGAAAACCTTTGAAGGCTTGCATTTAGCGGACGGGATCCTCCAACATCAGGCTAATTTAAAAACACCGCATTTTGATGCCCCCAAACTGGATTATCTTGAATTTGGTAGCGTCGGTGGAGCATTTAATAACGGTTATAATTTTGGTCAAGGGATTGATAAGGCTGTTGGTGGTTTCTTCAAAGGTGCTGGCGATAGCAATGGTGCAGGAAACAATTTCTTGGGTGACCAAGGCACTACACCTTACGAACTAAGCCCAGCAAGTTCAGTACCTGGACAAGGCGACGGAGGAAAAGGCGGTGGCCACAACCCTACTGGTGGTAAATTAGACAAAGTCGGAAAGATTGAAGATGAAATCAAGCTGGACGATGAATACATCAAGTTAATTAAGGATGTTGCGACAATGAAGTGGCAACAGAACTTCATTACCTTGAAACCAGAGATTGTGACTAACATCGACTCTATTAACAACGCTGGTCAGTATGCCAATGTGTTGGATGATTTGAATGCAACGATTGTAGACGCTTTGAATAACGGCGCTGACGGTCTTATGGCTTACTAGGAAGGAGGTAGCAGATGTTTATATTTATTGAAGGCATTAAATTGCCAGTGAATCCAGAAGAAATCAAACTGGAGGACAAACAAGGAATTGAGACAGTCGCTATCATCGATACTGGTAACGTTCCACTTGTCGGAAATCCAGAGCTTCAATCGATTGAGTTTGAATCCTTTATCCCTAGTGGAAGATACGATGGAAACTATCAACGGAATAGCCGTGTTTCTCCAGAATCCTTTGTATCATCTATTCGTAAATTTAAGACGGAAGGCACTCCTATTCAACTTATGATTGGGGGTGCTTTTGGTTCTGCTATTAATGGGAAATTTCTAGTGGAACAGTTTGATGTCTCTACCAAGACAGGATATGAAGATGACCTGATTTATAAGATTAAGTTCTTACAATATCGGTCTCACAAACCACGAAAGGTCACCATCAAAGATAAGCAAGCACTTGAGGCAACTAAAAAGAAACCGCAGGCGAAAGCTACGGAAGAACGTAGCGCCACAACAGAGAAACCTGCTCAAAAAAGCCATACGGTTGTAAGCGGTGATACTCTATGGGGAATTGCTCAGACTTTTTACGGAGACGGCAGCCGATATACTGAAATTTACGAAGCTAACAAAGACAAAATCAAAGACCCTCATTGGATTTATCCTGGACAGGAGTTTGTGATACCATGATGCAATTATTCTATCAGAACAATAAAACTGGAGATACATGGGATTTAGCAACTGTGTCTGAAAAGGTCGAATTCAAGACAACTAGAAAAGGGTCGGCTTGGAGCGTGGAGATTACCTTGTATAATTCTACAAAAGTAGCTTTTGAATACGGTTCTCCACTTGCTTTCAAGCTAGATGATAAAGAGGTATTCTTTGGTTATTTGACGAAAATCAAGTACGAAAAAGACACCAAAACAACCTTGACTTTTCATGACCAGATAAAGTACTTACTACGCAATATCAACTTTGTAGCCAAGGATAAAAATGTCAATCAAATCGTCTCGGCGATTGCAGGGGATTTTGATTTGAAGATTGGGGAACTAAAAGCCCCAGCTGTGACCTTATCCCCTCAACTAAAGGAGGATAAGAAGGCTTTGGATATTATCCAAGAAGCCATGGACGAGACCTTGGTACAAAGTGGAGAATTGCTGGTCCTGTATGACAAGTTTGGCGAGTTGACACTAACCACTCCAAAAAACTTACCAATCCAGTACATTATCGGCAATGAATCTTTTATGTCTAGCTTTGAGTTTGAAGGTTCGATTGAGGATAGTGCTAATATTGTCCGCTTGATCCAAGAGAACAAAGAGACCAAGAAGAGAGAGGTCTACATTTATCAGGACAGCTACAACATCGGCGCTTGGGGAAAACTCCAGTACATGAAAAAAGTGGATGAGAAAGCAACTGAGGGGCAAATCAAACAATGGGGCGAAATGCTCTTGAAGATGAAAAACCGTCCCAAAGAAACGTTCAGTCTGAAAGCTGATATTGGAAGTATTGACTTTTTAGCAGGTCACGCAGTCTATGTTGATGTAAAGGATATTGAGAAGAAGGGGTGGTATGTCATTGAAGAGGCAACTCATTCTTTTAGCGATGAAAAGCACACGATGGAAATTAAATTATTTATGGCAGGAGGCGAGTAGATGGAAGTGATAGAAAATCTAAAAAAATTGATTAGTAATTTCATTGAAAATCGCCAGTTTGCCAAGATAACAACTGGTGTTGTTTTATCGGTTTCTCCTCTCAAAATTCAATTGACCAATGAATTGATTTTGGATGATTCTATGCTTGCTGTCACATGGACAGATGAAACATTGGATCCTGAGTATGTTGGCCAAACCCTTCACCTCATCAGACAAGATGGTGGAGGGTTTTATTATGTCTTGTACAAGAAGATTTTCCACTACAAGCGCAAAGTGAAAGGGGGTTCTGATGAATGAGCACTCCTAAAACAAACTTTTTAAACATCGCTAAAAATGTTGTTGAAGCTAAGAAACAGCCTAGCTTAACACTTGATGAAACCAATATCTTGCTGGAAACAGATGGTATTCACGCTTTGAAGCAATCCATCAGACGCATGCTGACGACTGAACGGTTTATCTATACGATTTATGACCATCGTTACGGAGTCGAATTAGACGCTTTATTTGGTGGGGATATGGATTATGCCCAGATGGATATTGCACGACGCATAAAAGAAGCTTTGTATGAAGACGACAGGATCCATGAGGCTCACTCTTTTTCTACCAAGGTGAAGAAAGATGAGTTTTATGTGCAGTTCATGGTTGATAGTGATTTTGGAACATTTGAAATGGATTTGGAGGTGAAACGATGATAAAGGTAAAAACATATCCAGAAATTTTAGAGGATATGCTGGCCTTGTTTGATGATAAGTACGACAAGAGACAAGGTTCTGTCTTGTACAATCTAGTTGCGCCTGCAGCTAGAGAAGTTGCCATTCAGTATACGGTTTTAAAATCGTATGAGGAAGTTAACTTTTTAGATACGAGTACAGGAATCTTCCTAACTCGTTTATGTAGGCAGTTTGGAGTTGAACGATTGCCAGCCACGGCATCGATCCGACTGGTTCAATTCAAACAGGAAATCCCACTCGGAACTCGTTTCAGCGTGGTTAATAGTGAGTATAATTTCCGTGTCTTGGAACGTCGCTCTGGATTTGAGTATAGTGTAGTAGCTGAACAAGTCGGAAATGCCCCTAACTATGTAAGAGGTCAACTCATCAACATTGATGTGTTGAATGGTTTTAAAGGGGCGGAAATCGGCTCTGTTATCGTTGTAGGCGAAGATGAAGAGACGGATAAACAACTCCGTAAGCGTACCATTGAGTACTTGAAGACACCGACTTTAAACGGGAATATTGCCCAATACAAGAAATGGGCAAGTGAGTTTGTTGGTGTTGGTTCGGCCTTGGTAGAGCCACTTTGGAAGGGTGAAAATACAGTACGTGTATCTATTACGGATGCAGACGGTAACGAAGCTAGTTCGGAACTTGTAACTAAGTTCAAGAATTACTTAGACCCTGAACCAAGCGGACACGGTTTGGGCGTAGCTCCGATTGGTGCCTATGTGACCGTGCAGTCTGTAAGTGGCTACGACGTTCGTATTACCGCAACGATCAAGATTGATGAAGATGTAGATATCGAAACCATTAAGCACGAGGCGAAAGTACAACTCATTAAATACTTACGTGACGAAGCATTTGAAGAGAAAGAGGTTCGGAACTATAAAGTTGCCACAATCATTGACAGAATCAATGGGGTTCGAGATGTGGACCGTATTTTGTTGAACGATAGAGAACAGAGTATTGAGCTTTCTACCAACATGCTTCCGAAACTAGCGGAGGTTACTATCAATGTCACAAGTTAGATATCGTATGTTATCGGCTTTGCCAGAGGTCTTAGATCCAACCATCAACGATTTGTTTGAAACTGAGATTCCAGAGCTGGAATTGATTACAGACTTAATCTTTGATACCAGACGATTGATGTTGTTACCGGAAGCGACAGAAGATTGGATTACCCGTTGGGAAAAGGCCCTTCAGGTAAAGCCTAAAACAATTGATTTGGAAGAACGAAGGCGGTATCTAATCACTTTAATTTCTTCCAAGATTAAAATCAACTCAGTGAGTTTACAAAAAATTACAAAGAGCTTTACGAATGTCAATAATTTAGTTACGGTCAAGGGTTCAGCGGTACATATCCGATTTTTAGGAGAACTACCGACGGCATATTTGAACCGTTTTTTAAAGTATGTGCGTGAGTTGATTCCTGCTCATTTAGGAATCCAATTTTCGGTTGAAGCGCCAATGATGAACGCGATTTATATCGGCGCTCACACATTTAGAGACATTCGTTCAGTGCGATTTGAATAGGAGGAAATAAATGGGATATTTTATCCAGCCTATTGTGACCGATAAAGCAATTAGTGAGACAGCTTTAGCGATTCAAAATAGAGAACCACTGGTTTTCACTCGAATAGCTTTGGGGAGCGGACGGCATCGGACGGATGCGGGCAAGAAGAATGACGTAGCTCAAATAGTTCATTCTCTGCAAGTCACGCAGTCTTTATCGACTGATATCGCTGATACGATTCGTCTCACGGCACGGTTTGATAATTCACGGATTGAGCGTGAAATGATTGTGAATGAAATCGGTGTGTTTGCAAAACGTGGAAATCATGAAGAGTTCATGTATATGTATACCTGGGCAGAACAGGGAGATGTGATTCCTCCCAAAACATCTGCTTATGTATATCGAGACTATGATTTCAATACGACTATTAGCAAGAATAGTCAGATTACCATTCAATACAATGCGACTGACTTGGTTTATGCGACTGTTCCTGAATTAAAAGCGACAGAAAGAAAGTTGCAAACTAATATCGATAATCATATTAGAGATGCTGCCCGTCACGTCTCTGACCAAGAACGGACACGTTGGAACGGTAAAGCCGATTCAACCCACAGGCACAAGGTTGCAGACATCGACGGGCTTGAAGCGATTATCGGAAACCAAACAACAAATAAAGCGAATCAATCAGACCTTACTGCTCACATCAACAACCGTAACAACCCACACAATGTAACCAAAGCGCAGGTAGGTTTGGGGAATGTGGACAACGTAAGGCAAGCTAGTTACACAGATCATGAAGCTACTAAAAGAGAAGTTAATGAGCAAGAACAACGATTGTCATTGCTAGAAGAAATGGTACTACAAAATGCGTTCTATATACCAATCAAGGCTGAAGATAATGCTGATGTATTGCTAGGTGACGAAAACAATAATCTAGTCGTAGCCGATTGGAAATACCAAATAGTAGAAAGGGAGGAATAGATGAATGGTCATTATGAGTAACCAAGTTAGAAAAGCTACTGATTTGCCCACATTATCCAACGTCTCGGACGGAGATGTGGTGCTAATTCATAGTGGAGCAGGATTAAAGAAAGTTCCTGTGTCCACTTTAAAACGGACATTTACAACACCGCAATCGGCCATATCAGTAGCAACATCAAACTCAAACGGTATCGTCAGACCTGATAATCAGACAACAGAGGTGTCAAATGGTGTGATGAAAGCCAAGACCGCCACAAGTGGCCAAAACGGTGTGGTTAGACCTGATAACTCAACCATAACAGTTGATGGCTCTGGAGTTTTACGAGTCAATCGTTCAGCACTTGGGATTCCAAGTACACCGTCAGAAGTGGTCGCTAACAAGCTGATTAACCAAAATGGAAATCAGCAAATGAAGTATTGGTTTGGTTCTAAAACCCAATATAATGCAATCAGTACGAAAGATTCAAACACAATCTATGATGTGTACGAGTAGGTGATGATATGGCTACAAGAGAAGGTATCTATGTAGGGGATCGAGAAATAACACAACGATACGTTGGTAGTCGGTTGGTTTGGGAGAAAGTTAAGTGGATTTATAAAACAGAAACAGATGTCCGAGAAATAAGTGTTTATGGAAATGAAATCACAATAACATTCAGAAGCGTCTTGTTCGAACGTACTTTAAATGTGTTTCGCGATCCTTTTTACAATAGGGTGCAAACGGGTGCAGGAGATAACAATAGAGTTTTTGAAGTGAATGTAAAACAATGGATTTCGACTCAGGGAGGATATGATAATGCTAGAATACAAACAGCATCAGGAATAGTACTAACGTGTAAAAACAACCAAGAAGCGACTGAATTAAAAAATTTAATCGATAGAACAGGAATTTTAAAAATTTACAATAAACATTAAGAGGTAATTAAACATGGAATTTGTATTAGTAAATAAATTTTACAGAGTTGGCAAGACGGAAGTCTCTATTCAATGTGACAAGCCGTTTACTTTCTTCACCCGTGAGTTAGAGGGCGACCGCCTTGGTGACGCAGATGAAACGCTCATTGAAGCAGTCAAAGAGATTCTACGAACTGAATTAGACCCTACAAGTGCTATCGTTAAGAACCAAGAACAATTGGCTAAAACGACTGCAGCACTTGAGCAAGCCAATCAGCTCATGGAAGGCATGCAGAAGGTTAGCTTGCACAACACTGACGATATCGAGGAAATCTTTGCACGCGTGGAAGTGCTTGAGAAACACAACGGTATTGATCATGAGCATGAGGATGAAGCAGAAGGGCATGAGGAAACGCCTCACGTTGCCGAGGCAGAAACACACCCTGCTGAACCTGCTCCAGTAACTCAACCAGTTCAACCAGAACCCCAACCAGAACCCCAACCAGCTGCAGAAGTGGCCACAAACGGAGTTCCTAATGTGGTCGTATCTGAACCAGCAGCAGCTCCAGCGCAACCAACTACTGAACAACCAGTAGCAGAAGCGCCTACCCAACCTGCACCAGCAGTAGAACAACCAACAGAAAGCGAGACAGAACATGAAATTTCTACACCGACAAGCGAAGCGAGCACTAGTCAAAACGATGGAGGTAGCAACAATGAGTAAAATTACATTAGACCAAGCTAAAATCGACATGTACATTAACCTGCTGAAACGTGAAGCGATTGACTTTTCATTCGTCAATAAACGCTTCCGAGATCGTGTACGGAAAGAATTGGAACGTCTTGGGTTGAGCCACTTGGCGAACTAGCGAGGTGTTTATGGACGTCTTACAATCAACGGAGCATTTCTTCATGAACGTTTTGCCAGTAGCCACACCAATCGTTGTGGCTTGGTTGGGTTATAAAATGCCGAAGAAAACGAAAGAACAGACAGACCAAATCATTTCAGAGTTGAGTAATGTCAAAAAACAAATCAAAGATGTCCAAGAAACTGCATGCGACAGCAACACCAAAATTGATGAAGTACAAGCCAAGCTAAAACTGCACGATGAAGCGCACCTTGTCACGATGAGGATGCGCCTTGATCGTGATATTCGCAGAGCAATTCGCCGTGGGTTTACTACTAAGGATGAGTTCTATGTAGTGGAGAACATGCACAATAGCTATAAGGCTTTGGGTGGCAATGGCTACATTGACCACTTGTACAACAATTTTGAGGCGTTGCAAATCCGAGACGACATCTTAGTTGAAGAAGAGAAAGGGGCGCAGAATGGTCTGTAATCTCAATACGACCAATCTTGCTCAAGTGGATGGCGGTTACCTCATCAAGCAGGGCGATGTAGCTTCTACCTTTGGATTTGTCCTTTTAGACGAAGATTATCGAGCCGTCTCCTCTCTTGAAGGGGAGGTGGCGGTTGTTAGTCTGACCATGGACAAGCACCAATGGAAGAAGAAGGTGACTGTCACGAACTCAAGCGTGAATTTTAATCTGGATGCTATCTTGCCTGTTGGGAAATACCGCTTAGAGATTAGCGCTGGCGGATATATTTTTCCAAGCGACAAAGCTACGCATATCAAGATAGTGGCTTCAGATAAGGAATTGGTCACAGAGGAAGTCCATGCTCTCAAGGAGCTGGATATCGCAAAGGAAGTTGAGAAACAACTTGCAGGAAGAACTGTAGGCAGTGATGGTACAGTGAGTCAGGAATTTCCTGACTTACTCATGTACTACAATATTGGAAAGGTGTAAAAAATCATGGATACAAGTAAATTAATCGCATTTGCTTCAGCATTGGGAGCGGATAACAAGGCGCTGAAGCAGTTAATCGATACGAAGATTGACAGCGCTACGTTAACGCAAGCTATTGAGCAGGCAAAAACAGCAGTTAAGAATGACCTTCTAGGTGATGGGGTACCTGAAAACCTCAATACGCTTAAAGAAATTGCTGAGGAAATCGCTAAATTGAGCGGTAGCACTGAAGGAGCAGTCGTTCAAAAACTAGCCGACCTTGGCCGTCGTATTGATGAATTTGCCAACCTTGACCTTGTAACAGTCTACAATCAAGCGAAAGCGTGATTGCTATGAGCAATTTAGAAGAATTTGCTCAGGCGGTTGGCCGTGATGTGAAGGTGCTGAACCAAAAGCCGGAACCAAGACTGACCTTGACAGGAAATACCCTCGGCATCGTTGGGGGTAATAATGTCACTCTACCGCTACCAGACAATGTAGGGCAAGAAATCCGTGGCACAGGCTCACCAGAAGGTCGAATCACTGCCGAAATAGGGACGACCTATGTAGATGCCAATGTGACGAATGGTGCGTTGAAGTGGATGAAACAATCAGGTACTGGTAATACTGGATGGAAAGTTGTCGATGGAGACACTGGGTGGTTAACGGTCTTCAAAAAAGATGAACCATATAATAAAAATATTCTAAAAATCAGAAGAGTAAATAATATGGTCAATGTGTTGTTTTATGGTGATAAGCCAGAAGATGACTCTATTGCCATTGAGTACATCAGTCAACATGAGGAAAATTTAGCAACGGCGAGTATTGTTTCGGGATTTAAACCAGAAACTGAAATACTATTGACAGCATTAAATCAATTTCATGATATTGTAATAACTCACCTTTTGGTAGGTGCGTGTCGCTTTGATATTGTTAACAACGTGTTAAAAGTTGATTTAGCTACCACAGATGGTGCAGCGAGTATCTCTTCAGGTATCAACAAATTAAACTTCACCTACTCCACTTATGAAGATTGGCCTACAACATTACCATAAAAGAAAGGAAAAAACAACATGATTAATTGGAAAGTACGACTACAAAATAAATTATTTTGGCTGACTGCAGTTCCAGCCTTCTTGCTTGTCTTGCAAGCTGGTGCAGCAGTCTTTGGATATCACCTAGATTTGGGTGATATCGGCAACAAGCTGATTCTGCTTGTTAATGCGGTATTCGTGTTCTTGACTGCTATCGGTTTGGTCAACGACCCGACTACAAGTGGAATCACTGACAGTACACGAGCGCTAGAATACAAGAAACCAAGTGAGGAGTAATATGGATATCGATACAAGTAGACTACGCACGGATTTGCCGATTGTTGGATTTGAGCCTTTCCGTCAGGTTCACGCCCACTCAACAGGCAACCGAAACTCAACCGCTCAGAACGAGGCGGACTACCACTACAGAAAGGACCCTGGACTTGGGTTCTTTTCTCATGTCGTTGGTAACGGTCGTGTTATGCAGGTAGGTCCTGTAAACAAGGGAATGTGGGATGTTGGGGGCGGTTGGAATGCTGAGACTTATGCAGCAGTTGAATTGATTGAAAGCCATTCAACTAAAGAAGAGTTCATGACAGACTATCGCCTTTATATCGAATTGCTACGAAATCTAGCAGATGAAGCAGGTTTGCCGAAAACTCTTGATACAGACAACTTGGAAGGTATCAAAACGCATGAATACTGTACCAATAACCAGCCGGATAACAGTAGCGACCACGTTGACCCGTATCCTTATCTTGCGAAATGGGGTGTTAGCCGTGAACAGTTTAAGCGAGACATTGAGAACGGGTTAGGCTCTGAAACAGGCTGGCAGAAGAATGACACGGGCTACTGGTACGTATACTCAGATGGAAGCTATCCAAAAGACAAGTTTGAGAAGATTGACGGCACTTGGTACTACTTCGACGGTTCAGGCTACATGCTTGCAGACTGCTGGAAGAAGCACTCAGACGACAACTGGTACTGGTTTGATAACTCAGGAGAAATGGCGACAGGTTGGAAGAAAATCGCTGAGAAGTGGTACTATTTCGATGTAGAAGGTGCCATGAAGACGGGTTGGGTCAAGTATAAGGATACATGGTACTACCTTGATAGTAAGAGCGGAAACATGGTATCTAATGAATTCGTCAGAGCAGGTCAAGGCTGGTATTACATTAAACCAGATGGAACAATGGCAGATAAACCAGAGTTCACAGTAGAGCCTGAAGGCTTGATTACAACTAAATAATTTCAAAAAAATAAAATGAAAGGAAAACTTTTCTAAAATGTTTATCTACCGCAGGCTCAGGCTTGCGGTTTTTTTGTTTGACAAAATTCAAAAAATGTGCAAAAATAAGTAGAATTGAAAACAGGAAAAATCTACCTCCTTTCGATTCGCCCAGCCTTTTCTTGAGGCAATGAGGGGGCGGAGAGACGCGCTCGTCAACAGAAGTATCTCATTGGAAATGTTGCTCACTTTTTAGTGAGCTTTTTATCTAAGGAATAGGAATGAAAAGTAAGAAGTTAAAATTAGGTCAAATTGATTTAAAAATGTGCAAGGATTACGACCTTATTCAAGCGATGGACTATGACTTTAAGACGAAGAAAGTAATGAATAAAGGAAGGGGATTTGCGGTAACTGTTGTCAAAATACAGGGGCTAACTTTCTTGATTCCATTTAGAAGTTACATTCCTAAAAAGTATCAGTTGAAGTATAAGCTTAGAAATTCGGCAAAAGAAGGATATGTTGAAGGATTAGATATTGGTAAAACATTGATTTTAGAAGATGAAAGTTATTTATTGAATACAACTTTCCGCCTTCGGAAAATCGAAGATTATTATAAAGTAATGGACAATGATAGAGCTATTATTAATAAGTTGGTAAAAGCTATTATAGACTATAATCACGCTTTGGAAATAAATGATAGAAATAAACTTGAAGATCCTAAACGTTTTAAATTCTCAACATTCCAGAATTATTCTACTAGATTAAAAGTGATTACAGAAAAAGACTATTTAGAATAGATGATGTTTTCGCAAGTTGATACTTGCGTTTTTTTTATTGTTCAAAAGCACGCATTTTGAACGATTAGAAAGCAAAATCTAAATCCTATTGTTCAAAAAAAAGAGGGGCAAAAAAGGGGCATAAGGTGTAAACTTTTGTATTTTTATGGTAAAAAATATATGTAAGTTGTAACGTATAAAGTCTTATTTGATAAGTTTTTTATCTTATTCCTTCTTATTTATATAGTAGAATTCAGTTACTCTTAAATAATAGAGCAACTACATTAGTAGCTTAAAAACATGATTAAACCGCTATTCTTGGGAGTAGCGGTTTTTCTTTTTATCGATCATGGGGCAAAAAGGGAAAGTAATTTTTAAAAGTGAGGAGAGTTAGATTGAAAGAATCATATTGAGAAATCGAAATGATGGATATTCGTATCATGTCATAAATCGTTATCAAACGATAATATTGATTTTCTTACAAATTAAGAGTATAATTTATAAAAATGAGTGTCCACTCAATTTTTGTGAAATTAAGGAGTAAAGAAAATGGTTGTTGAAGCACTAGAGTACAGTCGTTTCGGTAACGAAGAGGTCTTGGATTGGGTGAAGATCGACTCTCAAGCCTTGGATGTAAATCAAGTGAGAGTAGAAGTTCATGCTGTTGGTTTAAATCCTATTGATTATAAAACTTTTGAGGGAGCGAAACCCCTTCGATTTCTATCTTTTATAACGAAATTAAGGAAACCAAGTCGTTGGTTTGAATCTAAATCATCTTTATTCCCAAGAGGTGTGGGGAGAGATTTTTCTGGAGTTATTACAGAAGTTGGAAATGAAGTAACTAGGTTTTCAGTAGGGGATAAGGTGTTTGGAACAATGATTAGCGATCCTGGTTTGGGAACTAAGAGGGGAACTTTAGCAACAGAAATTTGTGTCAATGAATCGGAAATTGCATTGAAACCAGAGATGATCGACATGACTCACGCAGCTACTATGGGAGTAGCTTCTCTAACTGTGGGTGGGGCTTTTAGAAGAATCGGTTTAAATTCAAGAGATACTGTTGTTATTTCAGCTGCAGCAGGAGGTATTGGAAGTATTGCAGTACAGTATGCAGTTGCTAAGGGTGCGACAGTGATTGGAATAGCAAGTAAGAAAAATGCAGAGTATCTGAAGTCTTTAGGTGCCATACCAGTAAGTTACGAAGAAAATATCAAGAAGGCTCTTCTATCAGCTAGTCCAACGCCTATTACAAAGTTTTTGGATTGTTATGGATCTGATTATGTTAGATTGGCTTTTAGTTTAGGTTTGAAGGGAACAGCTATTGGGACATTAGTACCTTCACCCTATGTTATGATAAAAGGTGCTCAGTTTACTGGTCCAAGACATTCCACATACGATGATTTTAGCACTTTATTTGAAATGGTCTCAGACGGGAAGGTTCAGCTGAAAATTGATCAAGTGTATGACTTTTCTCTAAAGTCAGTTAGAGAAGCCTATCGTAGTCTGAAAATGGGACACAGTCGAGGCAAAAAAGTCGTAAAAGTAAGAGAGTAGAAGAGAGGTGCTAGAGATGGAAAGTTTAGAACAAAAGTATGCTCAGACGTTAGAAGCTAGCAACTTGAGCTTAAAACAACGTCGAGTATTATTATCAAGCTTAAAATTATTCTCAGAAATTGGATTTGAAAATACAACGTCCAGCCTTATTGCCGAACGCGCTGGAGTGTCAGAAGGAACGGTTTTTAGTTACTTTAAAACAAAGGAAGGTATTTTAGAAGCCATTTTATCTACTTTTCTAGAACAGGTTATTCCAGAAGTGATTGCGGATTTCTCAGAAAAGAAATTCACAGTAGATCAAGAAACTTTTCCCTTCTTTTTAAAAAGTATTGTTAGAGATAGGCTCTTTTTCATTCAAGAGAATCAAATGCATGTTAAAATTCTCTTGGGGCGTTCTTTTATTGATAAAAATCTTTCTATCCAGTTAGGAAATATTATTGTTCAATCTATAATAGAACCAATTAGCCCTGTTTTGAATCAATTTAAAGAAAAAGGACTTATTCTAAATTGGTCAAATGAAAGAATTGTTCGTTACATCTTAGCATTGAGTTTTTCTTATCTTATTCCAATGATGTTGAATGATGAAGGAACTATAAACATAGATGAAACAGTTGATGAAATTGTTGAATGTTTGTCATCTGCCCTAATGAAAGTAAAATAAATTCTGATGTTAAAACTCACTGTTAATGGTGAGTTTTTTTGAAGCCAACATAAAAATCCCCAATCAGAGTGATTGAGGATTAAGCAAATGAATCTTAAACAATACCTTGTGCAATCATAGCGTTTGCTACATTTTCAAAGGCAGCAATGTTAGCTCCTGCAAGGTAGTCTTTATCAAGACCGTATGTTTCTGAAGTTGTTTTAGCTGTGTTGAAGATGTTTGTCATGATGTCTTTGAGACGTCCATCAACTTCTTCACGAGTCCATGAGAGGCGAAGACTGTTTTGGCTCATTTCAAGGGCTGAAACGGCTACACCACCAGCGTTGGCAGCTTTGGCAGGTCCGTAGAAGATACCATTTTCTTTGTAAACTTTGATGGCATCAAGGTCGCTTGGCATGTTAGCACCTTCAGATACACAGATAACGCCTTGAGCAACCAAACGTTTAGCTGCTTCACCGTTGATTTCATTTTGAGTAGCACATGGAAGAGCAATGTCATAGTTTCCAGCGTAAGTCCATACAGAACCTTCGTGGTAGCTTGCAGTTGCTTTTTCAGCGGCATACTCAGTCAAACGAGCACGACGTTTTTCTTTAACATCTACTAAAAGATCGAAGTCGATACCATTTTCATCGATGACATAACCATTTGAATCAGACACAGAGATAACAGTTGCACCAAGTTCAGTCGCTTTTTGAAGAGCGTATTGGGCTACGTTACCAGAACCTGAAATAACCACTTTCTTACCAGCAAAGCCGTTGCCGTTAGCTTTAAGCATTTCTTCAGTGTAGTAAACCAAACCGTAACCAGTTGCTTCTGGACGAATCAAGCTACCACCAAATCCAAGAGGTTTACCAGTCAAGACACCGGCATCAAATTGGTTAAGGCGTTTGTATTGACCATAAAGGTAACCAATTTCACGTCCACCAACACCGATATCACCAGCAGGTACGTCAAGTGATGGTCCGATGTGTTTTTGCAATTCAGTCATGAAGCTTTGGCAGAAACGCATCACTTCAGCATCTGTTTTACCTTTAGGATCGAAGTCTGATCCACCTTTACCTCCACCGATTGGAAGTCCAGTCAAGACGTTTTTGAAGATTTGTTCAAATCCGAGGAATTTCAAAATCCCTTGGTTTACAGTTGGGTGGAAACGAAGTCCGCCTTTGTATGGTCCAACAGCTGAGTTGAATTGAACACGGTAACCACGGTTTACTTGAATTTTTCCATCACGGTCAACCCAAGGAACACGGAAAGAAATCACGCGCTCTGGCTCAGTAATACGTGCCAAGATATTTTCTTCGATATACTCAGGGTGTTTTTCAAATACAGGTTCCAAAGTGTTGAAAAATTCTTCAACAGCTTGGAGGAATTCAGCCTCGTGCCCGTTACGAGCTTTTACAGTTTCAAACACGCTTTGGATATATTCTTTAGCAGATGTCATATCGTTCTCCTTAAATTCTAATTTAATTATGTGTGTCATTATAGCAGAATTTTTTTTAACTGTAAAGAGAAAAACAAAAATTTTCTAAAAATTCTTTCAATTTGAAACAACTGATTTAGAACATGCTAAAAAACGAACCTTTTCTATGGAAATGGTTTTATTGAAAAGCAAAAGTCAAAGTATGGTATAATAATAGACATAAAAAGGAATCTGGAGGATCAGAATCATGGTATCAACAAAAACACAAATAGCTGGCTTTGAGTTTGACAATTGCTTGATGAATGCAGCAGGTGTGGCTTGTATGACGACAGAGGAGCTAGAGGGGGTTAAAAACTCAGAGGCAGGAACCTTTGTCACGAAGACAGCGACCTTGGACTTTCGTCAGGGAAATCCTGAGCCACGTTACCAAGATGTTCCACTTGGTTCTATTAACTCTATGGGCTTGCCAAATAATGGCTTAGACTACTATCTGGACTATCTTTTGGATTTGCAGGAAAAAGAACCAAACCGAACTTTCTTCCTATCTCTAGTCGGCATGTCTCCAGAGGAAACCCATACTATTTTGAAAAAAGTCCAAGAGAGTGAGTTTCGTGGTCTGACTGAGTTAAATCTTTCCTGTCCAAATGTTCCAGGTAAACCTCAGATTGCCTATGATTTTGAGACAACTGACCGGATTTTGTCAGAAGTATTTGCTTACTTTACAAAACCTCTTGGAATTAAGCTCCCACCTTATTTTGATATTGTTCACTTTGACCAAGCGGCAGCTATTTTCAACAAATATCCGCTCAAGTTTGTCAACTGCGTTAACTCTATCGGAAACGGCCTTTATATCGAAGATGAGTCTGTCGTGATTCGTCCTAAAAATGGTTTTGGTGGGATTGGGGGAGAGTATATCAAACCGACTGCTCTAGCCAATGTTCACGCATTCTACCAACGTTTAAATCCTCAAATCCAAATCATCGGAACAGGTGGAGTTCTGACTGGTCGTGATGCCTTTGAACATATCCTTTGTGGAGCGAGTATGGTGCAGGTGGGAACCACCCTTCACAAAGAAGGTGTCGGTGCCTTCGAACGCATTACCAATGAACTGAAAGCAATCATGACGGAAAAAGGGTACGAGAGCCTAGAAGATTTCCGTGGAAAATTGCGCTATATTGACTAAATTAAATCAAAAAATCAGAAGAAAGGAGAGAAGATGCTAGCTATTGAAGAAAGCCAGAAGTTGACTTTATCAAATTTACCTAGCCTGAGCCTTTTTACAGGGACAGATCAGGGCCAGTTTGAAGTGATGAAAAGTCAAGTGTTGAAACAGATTGGTTATGATTCTGCCGACCTCAACTTTGCCTACTTTGATATGAAAGAAGTGGTTTATAAGGATGTGGAATTGGAATTGGTCAGCCTTCCTTTCTTTGCGGATGAGAAAATCGTGATATTAGACCATTTTGTCGATATCACAACAGTCAAGAAACGCTTTTTAACAGATGATGAGCTCAAGTCATTTGAAGAATACCTTGATAACCCTTCGCCAACAACCAAGTTGTTGATTTTTGCGGAAGGAAAACTGGATAGCAAAAGACGGTTGGTTAAATTACTTAAGCGTGATGCCAAGGTTTTTGATGCAATAGAAGCCAAAGAACAAGAATTGCGCCAGTATTTCCAAAAGTGGAGCCAGAAACAAGGTCTGCAGTTTGTGGGGCAATCCTTTGAAAATCTCCTCGTCAAATCTGGTTTTCAATTTAGCGAAATCCAGAAAAATCTGCTCTTTTTACATTCCTATAAGGCGAATTCTATTATTGAGGAAGAAGATATTATCAATGCTATTCCCAAGACCTTACAGGACAATATTTTTGATTTAACTCAGTTTATTCTAACTAAAAAGATGGACCAGGCGCGCGACTTGGTTAGAGACTTGACCTTGCAAGGGGAAGATGAAATCAAGCTCATTGCTGTCATGTTAGGACAATTTCGGACTTTTACTCAGGTGAAGATTTTGGCGGAGTCTGGACAAATAGAATCGCAGATTGCAAGTAGTTTAGGTAGTTATCTGGGACGGACTCCCAATCCCTATCAAATCAAGTTTGCACTGAGAGATGCGCGAGGACTTTCCTTGAGCTTTTTGAAGCAAGCTATTTCCTATTTAATTGAGACTGACTATCAGATTAAGACAGGTCTTTATGAAAAAGGTTTCCTTTTTGAAAAGGCACTCTTGCAGATTGCTAGTCAGGTCAATTGATATTTTTTTGAAATTCCAGCCCCCGTCAGGATTATCTTGTCGTGGGTTTCTTGCTGATTTCCTTATCTATAAGCAAAAAACTTGAAAAAAGTGAATGTTTGCGTTATCATTTTCATATAGAAAGAAAAAGAGGTATTACAGATGGCTATTATCTTACCAGAACTTCCATATGCATACGACGCTTTGGAACCATACATCGATGCGGAAACAATGCACTTGCACCATGACAAACACCATCAAACTTATGTCAACAATGCTAATGTAGCTCTTGAAAAACACCCTGAAATCGGTGAAGATCTTGAAGCCTTGCTTGCTGATGTAGAATCTATCCCAGCTGATATCCGTCAAGCACTTATCAACAATGGTGGTGGACACTTGAACCACGCTCTTTTCTGGGAATTGATGACTCCTGAAAAAACAGCTCCATCAGCAGAACTTGCAGCAGCAATCGATGCAACATTTGGTTCATTTGAAGAATTCCAAGCAGCCTTCACTGCAGCAGCAACAACTCGTTTCGGTTCTGGATGGGCATGGTTGGTTGTGAATAAAGAAGGTAAACTTGAAGTGACTTCAACAGCAAACCAAGACACACCAATCTCAGAAGGTAAAAAACCAATCTTGGGCTTGGACGTTTGGGAACATGCTTACTACGTGAAATACCGCAACGTGCGTCCTGACTACATCAAAGCTTTCTTCTCAGTGATCAACTGGAACAAAGTAGATGAATTGTACGCAGCTGCTAAATAATGGTATATGGAGGGAAGAATTGTTCTTCTCTTTTTTAGGTTATATGATTCTGGTCTGACAAAATCGTCAGACTTTTTTCATTTTTATGAGAAACGTGCTAACTGCTAGAAATTATGGTAGAATAAAGTATTAAGTAATCGTGGAAAAAGGATATCTATGCGAAAAGAAATTGCACCTGAATTATACAACTATAACAAGTTTCCTGGTCCTGAGTTCCATTTGCATGGGGACAAGGTCGAAACGGAAGGGATAGCTTTTTCCTTGGTTGAAAATATCAAGGATGCCTTTGATGTGACGGCTTTTAATCAGCGTTTTTCAGAAGTCTTAACCAAGTTTGATTATATCGTGGGGGACTGGAGCAACGAACAGCTTCGCCTACGAGGGTTTTACAAGGATGACCGAACGGAAGAAAATCTGGAAAAAATCAGTCGTTTACAAGACTACCTTTTAGAGTATTGTAGTTATGGTTGTGCCTATTTTGTCCTAGAAAATGAAGCCCCTAAACGAGCATCATTTGACAAGAAAATGCGTAAGAAGGAAGAAGAGACGCCTTCTAGAAAAGGAAAGAAACCGACTCAAACAAAACGAAAATCGAACGCAGATAAGAAAAATAGACGTCGTCAGAAAGACCAGCATTCTCAGAAAGAGGACAAGGGGCAACGTCATTTTGTCATTCGTCAGAAGTGAGTAGAGAATAAGGAGAAGAAATGAAACCGTCAATTTATAGTTTAACACGTCAAACCATGCAGGAATGGGTATTGGAGCAAGGAGAAAAGAAATTCCGTGCAGATCAAATCTGGGAATGGCTCTATCGTAAACGTGTCCAGTCATTTGAAGAAATGACCAACCTTTCAAAAGATTTGATTGCTAAGCTCAATGACCAGTTTGTGGTCAATCCCTTGAAACAGCGTATCGTTCAAGAGTCTGCTGATGGGACTGTAAAATATCTCTTTGAATTGCCAGATGGAATGCTGATTGAGACAGTACTCATGCGTCAACACTACGGTTTATCTGTCTGTGTGACCACTCAGGTCGGATGTAATATCGGTTGTACCTTCTGTGCCTCTGGTTTGATTAAGAAGCAACGTGACCTTAATAACGGTGAAATCGTAGCGCAAATCATGCTGGTTCAGAAATACTTTGATGAGCGTGGTCAGGACGAACGCGTCAGCCATATTGTTGTCATGGGAATTGGTGAACCATTTGATAATTACAATAATGTCTTGAATTTCGTTCGTACCATCAATGATGATAAAGGAATGGCTATCGGTGCTCGTCACATCACGGTTTCAACCTCAGGTTTGGCCCATAAAATTCGTGATTTTGCTAATGAAGGAGTTCAGGTCAATCTTGCCGTTTCCCTTCACGCACCTAATAATGAACTGCGCTCAAGCATCATGAAGATTAACCGTGCCTTTCCGATTGAAAAACTCTTTGCTGCTATTGAGTACTATATTGAGACAACTAATCGTCGTGTGACCTTTGAATACATCATGCTCAATGAAGTCAATGACGGTGTAGAACAAGCCTTAGAATTGGCTGAATTGCTTAAGAACATCAAGAAATTGTCTTATGTAAACTTGATTCCTTATAACCCAGTTAGTGAGCATGACCAATATAGTCGCAGTCCTAAAGAGCGAGTCCTGGCCTTCTATGATACGCTTAAGAAAAAAGGGGTTAACTGTGTTGTTCGTCAAGAGCATGGTACTGATATTGATGCAGCTTGTGGACAATTGCGTTCTAATACAATGAAACGTGACCGCCAGAAAGCAGTCGCAGCAGTCAATCCTTAATGATGAAGAAAACTTATAATCATGTTTTGGTCTGGGGAGTCATTTTCTATAGTATTTGTATCGTTTACTTTTGCTTTACTCCTCAAGAACATTCTCCCGTGGGAGTGGAAACTCCAGGTATTCAGCATCTTGGACGCCTGGTTTTTCTTTTGACTCCTTTCAATTCTCTCTGGAAACTGGGCGAAGTGAGTGACATAGGACAATTATGTTGGATTTTTCTACAAAATATCCTCAATGTCTTCTTGCTTTTTCCTCTGATGTTCCAACTCCTTTATCTCCTTCCAAACTTGCGTAAGACAAGAAAAGTGATTTTTTTCAGTTTTCTATTGAGTCTTGGAATCGAGTGTACGCAGTTGGTCTTGGATTTTTTCTTTGATTTTAATCGCGTCTTTGAGATTGATGATTTGTGGACCAATACCTTGGGTAGCTATCTGGCTTGGCTACTTTATAAACGATTATATAAAAACAAGATAAGGAATTAAAATGAGTATTTTAGAAGTTAAAAATCTGAGTCACGGTTTTGGTGACCGTGCAATTTTTGAAGATGTGTCCTTCCGTCTCCTCAAGGGGGAACATATCGGTCTGGTTGGTGCCAATGGTGAAGGGAAATCAACCTTTATGAGTATTGTAACAGGTAAGATGTTACCAGACGAAGGAAAGGTAGAGTGGTCCAAATATGTGACTGCCGGTTACTTGGATCAGCACTCTGTCCTTGCTGAAGGGCAGTCGGTGCGTGATGTGCTCCGTACAGCCTTTGATGAGCTTTTCAAAGCTGAAGCTCGTATCAATGACCTTTATATGGAAATGGCTGAAGACGGAGCGGATGTTGATGCTCTCATGGAAGAAGTGGGAGAACTTCAAGACCGTCTGGAGAGTCGTGATTTCTATACCTTAGATGCTAAGATTGACGAAGTAGCGCGTGCCCTTGGTGTCATGGACTTTGGCATGGATACGGATGTAACCTCTTTGTCAGGTGGGCAAAGAACCAAGGTACTTTTGGCTAAACTCCTCCTTGAAAAGCCTGATATCTTGCTGTTGGACGAGCCAACCAACTACTTGGATGCTGAGCATATTGACTGGCTTAAGCGCTATCTCCAAAACTATGAGAATGCTTTTGTCCTTATTTCGCACGATATTCCATTCCTAAATGACGTGATTAATATTGTCTACCATGTGGAAAATCAACAGCTGACGCGTTATTCTGGTGACTACTACCAGTTCCAAGAAGTCTATGCGATGAAGAAATCTCAGCTAGAGGCTGCCTACGAACGTCAGCAGAAAGAAATTGCGGACCTCAAGGACTTCGTCGCCCGGAACAAAGCGCGTGTTGCAACACGAAATATGGCCATGTCTCGTCAAAAGAAATTGGATAAGATGGATATTATCGAGTTGCAAAGTGAGAAACCAAAGCCATCCTTTGATTTCAAACCGGCTCGTACACCAGGGCGCTTTATCTTCCAAGCCAAGGACTTGCAAATTGGTTACGACCGTCCTCTTACTAAGCCTTTAAATCTTACCTTTGAACGCAATCAAAAGGTTGCTATTATCGGGGCAAATGGTATCGGGAAAACAACTCTCTTGAAGAGTCTTTTGGGAATTATCCCACCAATCGCTGGGGAAGTGGAACGCGGTGACTACCTAGAACTCGGTTACTTTGAACAGGAAGTAGAAGGCGGTAATCGCCAAACACCACTAGAGGCTGTTTGGAATGCCTTTCCAGCTCTCAACCAAGCAGAAGTTCGTGCAGCCCTTGCTCGTTGTGGTTTGACAACTAAGCATATCGAAAGCCAAATTCAGGTCTTGTCAGGTGGGGAACAAGCAAAAGTGCGTTTCTGTCTCTTGATGAATCGTGAAAACAACGTTTTAGTGCTGGACGAGCCAACCAACCACCTGGATGTGGATGCCAAGGATGAACTCAAACGTGCTCTTAAAGAATACAAGGGATCTATTCTTATGGTCTGTCACGAACCAGACTTCTATGAAGGCTGGATGGATCAAATCTGGGATTTTAACAAGCTAACTTAAGAATGAGGATAAAAGAAATACAGTACCGAATGTGGATACTGTATTTTTTTGGTTTTTAAGATTTAAAATCGTAGTCTTTCACCACTTCGATGCTATCAATAGTAATAGCAGTAGTTGGTTTGTCTTTCTCATCTTTTTCAGCTTTGGCAATCTTGTCAACAACATCCATGCCATCGATGACTTGACCAAAGACAGGGTGTTTGCCGTCTAGACTTGGATTTCCACCCTCTTTATAGGCTTCGATGATTTTCTTTGGATACTTGCTTGTAGGGAGTTTAGCTGAAATATCTGTTGAGTTTTGGTTGATGAAGAACTGGCTACCGTTGGTGTTTGGTTGACCAGTGTTAGCCATAGCAAGGGCTCCTCGGATATTGTATAGGTAAGGAGAGATTTCATTTTTGAAACCAGTTCCTTTGTCCTTTGTTTTATCCTTATCATGCCAGATGGACTGACCACCTGTACCGTCTCCTTTTGGATCCCCAGTTTGAACCATGAAGCCATCGATGACACGGTGGAAGGTAATGCCGTTATAGTAGCCTTCTTTGGCATGAGTGAGGAAGTTTTCAACTGCTAAAGGAGCGAGTTTAGGGAAGAGCTTAATGCGAATATCACCTTGGCTTGTGTGGAGAATCACTTCAGCCTCGTCTTCAGCAACTTCCTTAGAAAGTTGTGGGAAGTTGGCATTCTCGTTTGTTAAAGCATCGTTTAAGTCCTTAGCAGATTGGGCAGCTGCTTTGGAACTTTCTTCAGCAGCAAGACTGGAATCAACATAGTCATCACCACGCAGACTACGTTGGATACTGCTACACCCAGCTAGAGTTACGGTTGATAGTAAAAGAAGAGTTGCTAGTTTTTTCATTCTGATCCTCTCAAAAATTTATTTCTACCATTGTACCCTAAAAGGAAGTGGATTTCAAATATTATTGACAAGACAATTTAAGAGGAAGCCAACCAGAAAGTCGCTTGTTTAGGGGTATCAATGCCATAAGTATACTCAAAGTATTTTTTTAACCAGCTCTTAAGAAAGCTCGTAAAGTATCACAATTAGTAAACGTTAATTCGAAAGAATTACTATATTTTAAAAGAGCACATTTTCAAAGGATTTGTTCTTTTGGCTTCAATTCCTAATTAATCAATGAACTTAATACTAGGTCTCGAAAAGAATTATGCTTCCTCTTTCTGTCTGAGTTCAAAGAGGTCTTCTACTTTCAGATTAAAAACTTGAACAATTTTAAGAGCCATTTCCAGCGAAGGATTATAACGATTGTTTTCCAAGTGCAGAATTGTCTCGCGTCGCATGCCGATGAGGTCGGCTAACTCCTGCTGGGTCATGCCTGTGGACTCACGAACAGATTTGAGATTAGTAATAATATTGCTTTCTTTGGCCATGTTTATCCTCTACGTTCCAAGATAAGATAGACAACCGCAAAGATGCAAATCAAGGCAGCTATGCTAATAAATATCTGGCCCATGTAAAGAGTGAGAGCCCCCATATACCCAATGATAACTGATAGGATCATCAGTGCGCCTAGTATAAAAACAAACATCAAGCTAGCTGCCTTTGCTAAATTAGCATAAAAGCGTTCGTCCGGAGTTTCCTTGACATTTTTTAAAGAGAAAAAAACAAATACAATCACTTCAATAACGAGACCAATTCCCAAAATCCATTCTTTAATACCAGAACTTACGCTTGGGGTCGCAACCCAAATCCCTACTGTATAAAAAATGCTTGCTGCAAACACAAGTATCGTGTAAAGCTTAGCAGACAAGTCAAAAATAATCTTTCCTTTACCTTTCTGACTCTTATGTAGCCAGCTCCAAATAGCTATAATTTGACCTAACACTGAAATACCAGTAATAACTAACTTGGGTTCCCAACTAAGATTAGAACCAAATAAAACAATAAAATCAATAAAGAGAGCTACGGCAATCATTGCAATGAGGCCACGCATTTTTTGACTTTTTTTCATGATAGACTCCTTTTTTATGTTATAAATATATAACACTTAAATTTTATGTTATAAATATATCACATTTAAATTTAGAAAGCAAGAATTTATGTGCCAAGGTGGTAATTATTTGAAAAAATTTTTTAATAAAAGCCCTCGATAGTCAAACAACTAAAGAATTCTTTGAAGCAATGCATCGGATTTGGTTTGGATAGTTTCGTTAATAATATCTGATGATAAAAAATTTTTGGAAAATCTAGATACTGTATGAATCTCTACTTTTTTTCTTAGACTGTTATAAAGTCTGTCAGAATAAGCTTTGTAGGTGTAGAAGTTAATTTTTACAGAACTAAATTATTCCCCTATTTAGAATCTATTAATTCATATTTTATAAATTAATTAGTAGATATCATTCTTAAAATCCTTGATATTTCGTTTGGGAACGGGCTTGGAATTTAGAAGCCAAGCATCCAAATCTCGTTCAGGCGATATGAAGGGTTTGAGTTGATGGTCTTTATAAAATGTTTCTAATACTCTTCGAAAATCAAATTCAAATTACGTCAGCTTTGCCTTGCCGTACTCAAGTACAGCCTTCGGCTAGCTTCCTAGTTTGCTCTTTGATTTTCATTGAGTATAAAATAGTATTCACAGCTAGCTTCTTTCAAACATTTATTTCCTACTTCTAACAGATTTATAAATGGTTTAAGAATTTTATAGTCTGTCAAGTTTTTTTCTTGACACCTGCCAGAAATCTGTTATAATAGAACATGTGCTAAATAGCTCAGCTATTTCACCGAAATAAAAAATAAGAAAAGAGACTTTAAAAATGGCAGTTAAAATCCGTTTGACTCGTATGGGTTCTAAGAAAAAACCTTTCTACCGTATCAACGTAGCAGATTCACGTTCACCACGTGACGGACGTTTCATCGAAACAGTTGGAACTTACAACCCACTTGTTGCTGAAAACCAAGTAACTTTGAAAGAAGACCGCGTTCTTGCATGGTTGGCTGATGGAGCTCAACCTTCAGATACAGTTCGCAACATCCTTTCAAAAGAAGGTGTATTGAAGAAATTCCACGATTCTAAATTCTCAAAATAAGTTTAAAGTAGGTTGACAGATGGATACGATTGAAAATCTCATTATTGCGATTGTGAAACCCTTGATTTCACAACCAGATGCCTTAACTATCAAGATTGAAGATACACCAGAATTTTTGGAATACCATTTAGATCTTGATCAAAGCGATGTGGGTCGTGTAATCGGTCGTAAGGGTCGCACTATTTCTGCGATAAGAACGATTGTCTACTCTGTCCCAACTGAAGACAAAAAAGTAAGAATCGTTATTGACGAAAAATAAGAAGGGCGGGACGAATGTCTCGCTTTTTTTGCAAGGAGCAGGATATGAAGGATTTAACGTTTAGACAATTACAAGACTAGTTATACTCAATGAAAATCAAAGAGCAAACTAGGAAGCTAGCCGCAGGCTGTACTGGAGTACGGCAAGGTGAAGCTGACGTAGTTTGAATTTGATTTTCGAAGAGTATTACTCGAACATTACCAGTAGTCTCGAACTGAGGAAGGTCTCTTTATGAAGTTAGTGGAGGAAGTCGGAGAAGTAGCTAAGGTTTTGAATGGTCGTTCGGGTAGAAAATAGAGTGTCAAGGACTCAAATGAGGAACTTGCTAAAGAACTGGCTGATATTATTCACTACACCGTCGCAATCGCGGGCATCAGCCATATTGACCTAACTAAAACGATTTTTGAGAAAGACAAAACTGCAGCTGTTAAGTACCAGCATGAACGTGATTTGGAAGGCTTTTTGAAGGGGAAGGAGAGTTGATCTCCTCCTCCTCCAACTTGAGAAAATCCCTGGAACGTGATAAAATAAAGGATAAGGATTTTTAATAATTAATTATACAGAATGAGTGGATTTCTTTATGAAGAGGATTGAGGTATCTACAGAAATTGGTAGTCTCTCTGTTACTTATCAAAAGCAAAAGAAAATGCTAATTTGTTTAAGTGGTGCAGGTTTACTACCAAGTTATGAAAATTTTTCACTTATACTCGAAAAACTTCCTCCTACAATTGGTTATTTGACAATTGATTTTCCAAACACAGGTAGAAGTCCGATTCATGACCAAGCTGGAAAAAATCTGGGTAATCTTTCAGGTGCGGTTTATGAAGTACTTGAAGAATTAGCGATTTCTGAATATATACTTTGTGCACATAGTTTGAGTGGAATTTTAGCTTGCAAATTGCTCAACAAACAAATTAAGTGTCAGGCTTTAGTAGCAATTGAACCGACAACTAAAAAAGTCATGTTTGCTGATTTTTCAGAAAATCCTTATCCAGAAATGGAAGAGCAGATGAGGCTGATTGAGGAGTGTGGTTCTGAACTCTATTTTAAGAATTTAACTCAAGCCACATTTAGCCCTGAAACTAATAAAGAAATCTGGGAAATAATGCAAGAAAAAGGGTCAGAGTTGAAAAAGCAAGATTCAGGATTTCAGATATCTGGAGAAATTACTGAGGAAGATTTTGAGAATGTATCAATACCAGATTGTATTCCTGTATTTATTTTCTGTCAGACTTATAGAGAAAAAGAGTACAGAGAATCAGAATATTGGACTTCCAATACTAAACTCATTTTAGGGGGGAATCACCATTATTTACAATGGTCAGAATCAGAAAAAATTGCGACTATTATTCAAAAGTTGTCAGAATAAGATGGAAAGAAGGAGACTACAGGAGACAAGATGAACTACTTTAATGTTGGGAAAATCGTCAATACGCAGGGGTTACAGGGTGAGATGCGAGTATTGTCTGTGACGGATTTTGCAGAAGAACGGTTTAAAAAAGGGGCTGAGCTGGCCTTGTTTGATGAAAAAGATCAGTTTGTTCAAACAGTGACCATTGCTAGCCACCGTAAACAGAAGAACTTTGACATCATTAAATTCAAAGATATGTACCATATCAACGCTATCGAAAAGTATAAAGGTTACAGTCTCAAAGTTGCTGAGGAAGATTTGAACGATCTAGATGATGGTGAATTCTACTATCACGAGATTATCGGTTTGGAAGTCTATGAGGGTGATAACTTGATTGGAACCATTAAGGAAATCCTGCAACCAGGTGCTAACGATGTCTGGGTGGTCAAGCGAAAAGGCAAGCGTGATTTGCTCTTGCCTTATATCCCACCAGTGATTCTCAATGTTGATATTCCAAATAACCGCGTCGATGTGGAAATCTTAGAAGGGTTAGACGATGAAGATTGATATTTTAACCCTTTTTCCAGAGATGTTTTCTCCGCTAGAGCACTCAATCGTTGGAAAGGCTCGAGAAAAGGGGCTCTTGGATATCCAGTATCATAATTTTCGAGAAAATGCTGAAAAGGCCCGCCATGTCGACGATGAGCCCTACGGAGGCGGTCAGGGGATGTTGCTCCGAGCCCAACCTATTTTCGATGCCTTTGATGCTATTGAAAAGAAAAATCCGCGCGTCATTCTCCTAGACCCAGCTGGCAAGCAGTTTGATCAGGCTTATGCTGAGGATTTGGCTCAGGAAGAGGAACTGATCTTTATCTGCGGTCACTACGAAGGTTATGATGAGCGCATCAAGACCTTGGTAACAGATGAGATTTCTCTAGGTGATTATGTCTTAACTGGAGGAGAATTGGCGGCCATGACTATGATTGATGCTACGGCTCGCCTGATTCCAGAAGTGATTGGCAAGGAATCGAGTCACCAAGATGATAGTTTTTCTTCAGGCCTTCTCGAATATCCTCAGTACACACGTCCCTATGATTATCGAGGTATGCTTGTTCCAGATGTACTGATGAGCGGGCACCATGAAAAGATTCGTCAGTGGCGCCTGTATGAGAGTTTAAAGAAAACTTACGAGCGCAGACCGGATTTGTTAGAACATTATCAACTGACAGCAGAAGAAGAAAAAATGCTGGCAGAAATCAAAGAGAACAAAGAATAAAGGAGAAACCTATGCAAGTAATCAAACGTGATGGCGAAATTGCTGAATTTAATCCAGATAAGATTTACCAAGCTATTTTAAAGGCGGCCCAGACTGTCTATGTATTGACAGATGATTTGCGTCAAAACCTTGCACAAGTCACTAAGAAAGTGGTTTTAGACTTGGAAGAGGCAAAGGTAGAACGTGCCACTATCAGCATGATTCAGTCTATGGTTGAACATCGTTTACTGGGTGCAGGTTATATTACCATTGCAGAACACTACATTTCCTATCGTTTACAACGTGACTTGGAAAGAAGTGGTTACGGAGATCATATCGCCGTTCATTTACATTTTGAACAAGTTCGCTAAGAGAAAAGAGTGGGATGAAGCAATTACATCTCACTCTTTCTTAAATCTATTTTTTTGGGCTGTTTGGACTGTTGAAGGGACAAATCGCAGGCGTTGAATATCGCTTATACGGATAATACGGGTTACATTTTTGGCAAAATTTTTCACGATAATTTGCTGGCGTTGCTGATCGTATTTGATGATATCACCTGTAAAACTTGTCTCAGACAAGATAAGATGAACAGCAGTTTGTTTCTGGATAGCCTCTTCAATAGTGGCTGTAAGGGAGTTGGTTTCAGTCTGGTCAGATTGGTCATGTCCATTTAAAAAGTCATGGATTTTATCTAGAACTTGCTGGAATTTAAGTTTCATATTGGCCTCCCTTCTTTTATATCAATATTATATAAAATTTTCCTAAAATCTACAAGATTTTACGAATAAACTAATGAAAGCTAAAAAAGGAGAAGAAAATGGCAGAATTTACATTTGAAATCGAAGAGCACTTGTTGACTCTTTCTGAAAACGAAAAAGGTTGGACCAAGGAAATCAACCGTGTGAGCTTTAATGGTGCCCCTGCAAAGTTTGATATTCGTGCTTGGAGCCCAGACCATACTAAAATGGGCAAGGGAATTACCCTCTCTAATGAAGAATTTCAAACCATGGTGGATGCCTTTAAAGGCAACTAATACTCAATGAAAATCAAAGAGCAAACTAGGAAGCTAGCCGTAGGCAGTACTTGAGTACGGCAAGGCGAAGCTGACGTGGTTTGAATTTGATTTTCGAAGAGTATAAGTTTTCAAAATGAAAGAAAAGGATACTGAGTCATGACAACTCGATATCCTTTTTTAGTTAGCAAAGTAAGCTTGATTTTTAAGGCGTTGAAGTAGGGGACGGCTAATAAAACTAATAACAATAATTTTACCAAGATCTGGAATGATAAAGGGAATAACCCCCACAACAAGAGTTTTTTCAAATGCCATTCCAGCTAGGAAATGCAAGCTTAGAATCCCGCCGACAAAGACAAGGGCATCACCCAAGAGGTTTGCAAGAAAAATCTTGACAACTCCACTCTTGCTGTCAGTTAGAGATGAAGTAAGTCCAGAGTAAACAAGATAAAACCAAAGATAGCCCGCAGTAGGACCAACCAACGCCTGCAATCCAGCTCCACCTCCTGCAAAGACAGGAAGACCGATAGCACCTAGAAGAAGATAAAGTCCAACAGAAAGTACAGCCTCTCTCGGTCTAAAGACAGTAGCAATCAAGCCGATTGCAAAGTTTTGCAAAGTGAAGGGAACAGGTCCAATTGGAAGAGTGATTTGTGCCAATACAGCAATGAGAGCAGCCCCAATAGCAGGGATAGCATAAACGTGCGCTTTTTTCAAAATAGTTAACCTCGTTTCTAATTCATAGTAACTATTATACTCACAGGAACATCATTGTCAACCAATTTTTAAAAACAAGGTAACAAAAACTGTAACAGCCGATTTGCTGACTGGGTAAGTTTTTTCATCAATTAGCAAATCATTAAAAAAGAAGCAGACACATTTGTATCAACTTCTTTTGTTTCGATTAACGCATGGTTACAAATTCTTCAGATGCAGTTGGGTGAATCGCCACGGTTGCATCAAAGTCAGCTTTGGTTGCTCCCATTTTGATAGCAACAGCGAAACCTTGAATCATTTCATCAACACCGTAGCCAATTCCATGAAGTCCGACAACTTTTTCTTCTGAACCAGCTGTGATCAATTTGAAACGTGTTTCTTGACGGTTGCAAGTGCAAGCAGAGTACATAGAAGTGAAGCTTGATTTGTAAACCTTGATTTGGTCTTGACCGTATTCTTTAATAGCTTGCTCTTCTGTTAGCCCAACAGTTCCGATAGCAGGGTGTGAAAAGACAACGGTTGGAATAGTTGAGTAGTCCATTTTAGCAGTAGTTTTTCCGTTAAAGAGACGTTCAGACAAAGTGCGTCCAGCCTTGATAGCAACTGGAGTCAATTCTTTCTCGCCCGTTACATCACCTAGAGCATAGATTCCCTCAACAACAGTATTTTGGTATTCATCCACTTGGATAAAGCCACGTTCGTTTAGAGTCACTCCAGCTTTTTCAAGTTGCAAGCCCTTAACGTTTGGACGGCGACCTGTAGCCCAGATAACTTGGCTAGCTGTGTGACTAGTACCATCTTCGAAATGAATGGTAATGCCTTCAGCAGTTTTTTCTAACTTGGCAGGGACTTTGTGAGTATGAAGTGGCAAGTTTGTTCTTTCCATTTCCTTGACCAAACCTTCAACGATGTAAGAATCAAAACCACGTAAAGGACGATCGCGACGAACAAAGAGGTCTGTCTTGACACCAAAAGTGTGGAGTACGCCAGCCAATTCAACGGCGATATAACCGGCACCTAGAATAGCAACTGACTCAGGAAGTTCTTCCCAAGCAAATACATCATCAGAAGAACCACCTAGCTCTGCACCAGGAATATTAGGAATACTTGGATGGGCACCAGTAGCAATCACAATATGTTTAGCACGAATGAGTTCACCATTTACGCTGACAGTATGAGAATCTACAAATTCAGCATGACCTTCAATCAGGTCTACACCGTTACGTTTAAAACTACCGTCATAAGAAGAACGAGCGCGATCGATGTAGGCTTCACGATTGTGACGTAGGGTTGCAAAGTCAAAGTTAAGATCAGTAGTCTTAAAGCCGTAGTCTTCTCCAAATTGATGGAAAGTTTCGGCGATTTGCGCTCCGTACCACATGATTTTCTTAGGAACACAACCGACGTTGACACAGGTTCCACCTAATTTCTTTTCTTCAATCACAGCCGCTTTGGCTCCGTGTTCACCAGCACGGTTCATGGTAGCAATTCCTCCGCTACCTCCACCGATAGCAATGATATCATATTCTCTCATTGAAAACTCCTTTGTACTCTTTTAAATAGTAGAGTGTCATTTTTTGATAGTCATATTCTATCTTTTTTTTGATTCGATTGCAAAAATCTGCTACGTTTAAAAAAATTAAAGAAAAGGCTTGCAAAAAGGAAAAATAAAGTGTATTATATAACTAGTACAATAACGATAAAAATAAATTCCGAACAATAAGTGAATCCTGAAATGTCATTATTTCGTTCTGAAATGTTATTGTTTCAAATTGATAATTTTTGTATAATATTGTTAAGAACTTTAAATCAAAAAGGAGTTTCATTATGAAAAAGAATCGTAAGGCTAAAAAGTGGCAATTGTATGCAGCAATCGGTGCTGCAAGTGTTGTTGTATTGGGGGCTGGGGGCATTTTGCTCTTTAGACAACCTTCTCAAACCGCTGTAAAAGATGAGCCAACTCATCTTGTTGTTGCTAAGGAAGGAAGCGTGGCATCCTCTGTTTTGTTATCAGGGACAGTCACAGCAAAAAATGAACAATATGTTTATTTTGATGCTAGTAAAGGAGATTTAGATGAAATCCTTGTTTCTGTGGGGGATAAGGTTAGTGAAGGGCAGGCTTTAGTTAAGTATAGTAGTTCAGAAGCACAGGCGGCCTATGATTCAGCGAGTCGAGCAGTAGCTAAGGCAGACCGTCATATCAACGAACTCAACCAAGCACGCAATGAAGCCGCTTCAGCTCCGGCTCCACAGTTGCCAACGCCAGCAGGAGGCGAAGGAACTGCAGTGCAAACTCCAGCTCCAGTCGCAGGAAATTCAGTATCCTCTATTGATGCACAACTAGGTGATGCTCGTGATGCCCGTGCAGATGCAGCTGCGCAATTAAGTAAGGCTCAAAGTCAGTTGGATGCAATGACGGTTCTCAGTACACTAGAGGGAACTGTGGTCGAAGTCAATCGTAACGTTTCCAAATCTCCAACAGGAGCTAGCCAAGTGGTAGTTCATGTCGTAAGCAATGAAAACTTGCAAGTTAAGGGTGAACTATCTGAATATAACCTTGCCAACCTATCTGTAGGACAAGAAGTAACCTTTACATCTAAAGTTTACCAAGATAAGAGCTGGACTGGTAAGATTAGCTACATTTCTGACTACCCTAAAAATAATGGAGAAGCAGCAAGTGCAGCGGCTGCAGCAACCGGTAATTCTGGCTCTAAATATCCATATACCATTGATGTTACAAGTGAAATCGGTGATTTGAAACAAGGATTTTCAGTAAGTGTTGAGGTCAAGAATAAGAGTAAAGCTATTTTGGTTCCTCTAACAAGTATTGTGACTGAAAATGATAAGAACTATGTCTGGGTGCTTGACGAGCAGAAAAAGGCTAAGAAAGTGGAAGTTGGTTTGGGCAATGCTGATGCAGACAACCAAGAAATCACTTCAGGTCTGACAAATGGAGTCAAGGTCATCAGTAACCCAACGTCTTCTCTAGAGGAAGGAAAAGAGGTGAAGGCTGATGAAGCAACTAATTAGTCTAAAAAATATCTGCAGAAGCTACCGTAACGGTGACCAAGAATTGCAGGTTCTCAAAAATATCAACCTAGAAGTGAATGAGGGTGAATTTGTTGCCATCATGGGACCCTCTGGGTCTGGTAAGTCCACTCTCATGAATACGATTGGCATGTTGGATACACCAACTAGTGGAGAATATTATCTTGAAGGTCAAGAAGTAGCTGGACTGGGTGAAAAACAACTAGCCAAGGTCCGCAACCAACAAATCGGATTTGTCTTTCAGCAGTTCTTTCTTCTATCTAAACTCAATGCTCTACAAAATGTGGAATTGCCCTTGATTTACGCGGGAGTTTCATCTTCAAAACGTCGCAAGTTAGCTGAGGAGTATTTAGATAAGGTTGAATTGACAGAACGCAGTCACCATTTGCCTTCAGAATTATCTGGTGGTCAAAAGCAACGTGTGGCTATTGCGCGTGCCTTGGTAAACAATCCTTCTATTATCCTAGCGGACGAACCGACAGGAGCCTTGGATACCAAAACAGGGAACCAAATTATGCAACTTTTGGTTGATTTGAACAAAGAAGGAAAAACTATTATCATGGTAACGCATGAGCCTGAAATCGCTGCTTATGCTAAACGCCAGATTGTCATTCGAGATGGAGTCATTTCATCTGATAGTGCTCAGTTAGAAAAGGAGGAAAACTAAGATGCAGAATCTGAAATTTGCCTTTTCATCTATCATGGCTCACAAGATGCGCTCTTTTCTCACTATGATTGGGATTATCATTGGTGTTTCATCCGTTGTTGTGATTATGGCTCTGGGAGATTCCATGTCTCGTCAGATCAATAAAAATATGACCAAGTCACAGAAGAATATCCATGTCTTTTTCTCGCCTATCAGAAGTAAAGATGGTTCTTTTACCCAAAAGCAATCAGCTTTGACAGTCTCTGGTAAAGAAGAGGAAGTCCATGTTGAACCGCCAAAACCGCAAGAAGCTTGGGTTAAGGAGGCGGCCAAACTTAAGGGTGTAGATAGTTACTATGTAACCAACTCGACCAATACCACCCTGTCTTATAAAGATAAAAAGGTTGAGCGCGCTAGCTTGACAGGTGGAAATATAACATACATGAAGGCGGTTGAAAATGAAATTGTTGCAGGCCGCAGTCTCATAGCTCAGGATTATAAAGATGTGGCCAGTGTCATTTTGCTAGACCAAGAACTTGCTAATAGTTTGTTTGGATCTGCTCAAGAAGCTGTTAACAAGATTATAGATGTTGGGGGCTTTAGCTATCGTGTTATTGGTGTTTATACTAGCGATGAGGCCAAGGCTGTCAAGACATTTGGTATTGGTGGACTTCCCATTACGACTAATATTTCTCTTGCCAATAACTTCAATATGGATGAAATTTCTGATATTGTTTTCCGAGTTAATGATACCAGTTTGACACCAACTGTAGGACCAGAATTAGCTAGAAAAATGACCGAAATTGCTAGTCTTCAACAAGGAGAGTATCAGGTGGCAGATGCGACTGCAGCCTTCCAAGAAGTACAACAACTTTTTGGATTTATAACTACGATTATTAGTGCTATTGCGGGGATTTCTCTCTTTGTTGGAGGGACTGGTGTGATGAACATTATGCTTGTTTCGGTGACGGAGCGTACTCGTGAGATTGGTCTCCGTAAGGCTTTGGGCGCGACACGTGCTAATATTTTAATTCAGTTTTTGATTGAATCCATGATTTTAACCTTGCTTGGCGGAGTCATTGGTTTGACAATTGCGACAGGCTTAACCGCTATAGCTGGTCTACTCTTGCAAGGTTTGATTGCGGGTATAGAAGTGGGAGTATCAATCCCAGTTGCCCTATTTAGTCTTGCGGTTTCAGCTAGCGTGGGTATAGTTTTTGGGGTCTTGCCAGCCAATAAGGCATCGAAACTTGATCCAATCGAAGCCCTTCGTTATGAATAAGATCAACAAGATGGACACTCGTCTATCTTGTTTTTGTATGGATTTCCCTATCGAAATTTATTAAAAATGTGATATAATGAAGTGTTAGAAAAACAGGTTCCATTTGCCTGGAAAGGAAAAATTATGTCTGAAAAGAATTTTTATATTACAACGCCGATTTACTATCCATCTGGTAAACTGCATATCGGTTCTGCCTACACAACCATCGCTTGTGATGTCCTAGCACGTTACAAACGCCTGATGGGCTACGATGTCTTTTACTTGACAGGTCTTGATGAGCATGGTCAAAAGATTCAACAAAAAGCAGAAGAAGCTGGTATCACACCTCAAGCCTATGTTGATGGAATGGCAGTTGGAGTTAAAGAACTCTGGCAACTACTAGATATCTCATACGATAAATTTATCCGTACAACGGATGATTACCATGAAAAAGTAGTAGCTCAAGTATTTGAGCGCTTGCTTGCTCAAGATGATATCTATTTGGGTGAATACTCTGGTTGGTATTCAGTCTCAGATGAGGAATTCTTTACAGAAAGCCAGCTTGCGGAAGTTTTCCGTGATGAAGCTGGAAATGTAACTGGTGGAATCGCTCCATCAGGTCACGAAGTGGAATGGGTTTCTGAAGAATCATACTTCCTTCGCCTCAGCAAATACCAAGATCGTTTGGTAGACTTTTTCAAAGCTCATCCTGAGTTTATCACTCCAGATGGTCGTCTGAATGAAATGCTTCGCAACTTCATCGAACCAGGTTTAGAGGATTTGGCAGTTTCTCGTACAACCTTTACATGGGGTGTGCCAGTACCATCTAATCCTAAGCACGTTGTCTACGTTTGGATTGATGCTCTACTCAACTATGCGACAGCTCTTGGCTACTGTCAAGACGAACATGGTAACTTTGACAAGTTCTGGAATGGAACAGTCTTCCACATGGTAGGAAAAGACATCCTTCGATTCCACTCCATCTACTGGCCAATCCTTCTTATGATGTTGGATATCAAATTGCCAGATCGTTTGATTGCCCACGGTTGGTTCGTCATGAAAGACGGCAAAATGTCTAAGTCTAAAGGGAATGTCGTTTACCCTGAAATGTTGGTAGAGCGTTATGGACTAGATCCACTTCGTTACTATCTCATGCGTAGCCTTCCAGTTGGTTCAGATGGAACCTTCACTCCTGAAGACTATGTAGGCCGTATCAACTACGAATTGGCTAATGACCTTGGCAACCTCCTCAACCGTACTGTTTCCATGATTAACAAGTATTTTGATGGACAAATTCCAGCCTATGTAGAGGGTGTAACAGAGTTTGACAATGCTCTTGCTCAAGTAGCAGAGCAATCAATCGCTGACTACCATACACACATGGAAGCAGTTGACTACCCACGTGCCCTTGAAGCAGTCTGGACTCTTATCTCTCGTACTAATAAATACATCGACGAGACAGCTCCATGGGTCTTGGCCAAGGATGAAGCTCTTCGTGACCAATTGGCAAGTGTTATGAGCCACTTGGCAGCCAGCCTTCGTGTCGTCGCTCACTTGATTGAGCCGTTTATGATGGAAACTAGTCGTGCAGTTTTGACTCAACTTGGTTTAGCAGAAGTTTCTAGCCTTGAAAATTTAAATCTAGCAGACTTTCCTGCAGGTGTAACAGTAGTTGCTAAGGGAACTCCAATCTTCCCACGTTTGGATATGGAAGAAGAAATCGCCTATATCAAAGAACAAATGGAAGGCAATAAACCAGCAGTTGAAAAAGAATGGAATCCAGATGAAGTTGAGCTCAAACTAAACAAGGAAGAAATTAAGTTTGAAGACTTCGATAAGGTTGAAATTCGTGTTGCCGAAGTCAAAGAAGTTTCCAAAGTGGAAGGTTCTGATAAGTTACTTCAATTCCGCTTGGATGCAGGTGATGGTGAAGATCGTCAAATTCTTTCAGGGATTGCCAAATACTATCCAAATGAACAAGAATTGGTCGGCAAGAAAGTCCAAATTGTTGCCAATCTTAAACCACGCAAGATGATGAAGAAATATGTCAGCCAAGGGATGATTCTCTCAGCTGAACATGATGGAAAATTAACCCTTCTCACAGTTGATCCAGCTGTACCAAACGGAAGTGTGATTGGGTAAAAATAGACAGGACTAGTTCATGCTAGTTCTGTTTTTTTATTTAACTATTATGCTTTACAAACTAGTGTAGGAGTAGTATGCTATAGGTGAAGCTACTAGTAGGTATTACAAAATAGGTCAGAAGGGAGAAGGGATGAAAGAAACTCAACTATTAAAAGGTGTTCTTGAAGGTTGTGTCTTGGATATGATTGGTCAAAAAGAGAGATATGGTTATGAGTTGGTTCAGACTTTGCGAGAGGCTGGATTTGATACTATCGTTCCAGGAACTATTTATCCTTTGTTGCAAAAGTTAGAAAAAAATCAATGGATAAGAGGCGACATGCGTCCGTCGCCAGATGGTCCAGATCGGAAGTATTTTTCGTTAACCAAAGAAGGAGAAGAGCGTGTTTCAGTCTTTTGGCAACAATGGGACGATTTGAGTCAAAAAGTAGAAGGTATTAAAAATGGGGGTTAAACCATGAAGAAAATGAAGTATTATGAAGAAACAAGCGCTTTGCTACATGAGTTTTCTGAGGAGAATCAAAAGTATTTTGAGGAGCTGTGGGAAAGTTTTAATCTTGCTGGATTTCTCTATGATGAAGACTACCTCAGAGAGCAGATCTATTTGATGATGCTAGATTTCTCAGAAGCAGAACGAGATGGTATGAGTGCAGAGGATTATCTAGGTAAGAATCCTAAAAAAATAATGAAAGAGATTCTCAAGGAAGCACCTCACAGTTCTATCAAGGAGTCCCTTTTGACGCCAATTCTTGTCCTAGCGGTATTACGTTATTATCAACTACTAAGCGATTTTTCGAAAGGCTCTCTCTTAACAGTTAATTTGCTCACATTTTTAGGGCAACTGCTTCTTTTTCTGATTGGATTTGGACTTGTGGCCACAATCTTACGTTGGGGGCTAGTCCAAGATTCTCCTAAGATGAAAATTGGCACTTATATTGTCGTTGGAATTCTTGTTCTGCTAGTCGTTCTAGGATATGTAGGAATGGGAAGTTTCATACAAGAAGGAGTCTTAAATCTTCCGGCTCCCTGGGATAGTTTATCTGTCTTTACGATTTCCCTAGTCATCAGTATTTGGAATTGGAAAGAACCGATTTTTCGTCCATTTGTCAGTATGATTGTTGCCCACCTTATTGTAGGTTCTCTGCTCCGTTACTATGAGTGGATGGGCATTTCACATGTTTTCTTCACAAAAATCATTCCTTTAGCTGTTCTCTTTATTGGCATTTTTCTCTTGTTCCGTGGGTTTAAGAAGATAAAATGGAGTGAAATATAGTCAAAAAGCCGTTGCAAAGCGGTTTTTAACAATAATGATATATGATACGATTGATTGTTTTGATATATTATAGTAAAATGGAATAAAAATGCGTAAGGATGTTAAATATGAAGAAGTTGGTTTATGCGAGTCTAGCCTTTTTATCAGTCTTTACTTTGGCGGCTTGTTCTGGTCATAAGAAAGAGACAAAAGTTTCAGAAGCAAAAGTGGAACAAAAACAAGCTAAGTTTGATGAAAAGTTGTTTAAAGAAGCTGGTCTATTGCCGTTTAAAAGTGAAAAACAGCTTGAACTTGGAGAACTGGATTCTAAAAATCGTGCGACGGGTGCTCATATTCAGCTAAAGGATAGTGATGAGCCAACTGAGAAAAGAGATTCAAAATTGACCTATGATCCAGTAGGGTGGCACAACTATAAATTCTTTTACGGAGATGGCCGGGAAGAAGCTTGGTTGATGAGTAGAGGTCATTTAATTGGTTACCAATTTAGCGGTTTGAATGATGAAAAGAGAAATTTAGTTCCTATGACTAACTGGCTCAATGCTGGAAACTATTCTGGAACGGATGAACATAACCAGAGTAGTATACTTTACTATGAAAATCGATTGGATTCATGGCTCGCTAATCATCCAAACTACTATCTTGATTACAAGGTGACGCCAATTTATCAGAAAGATGAGCTGATTCCAAGACAAATTGAGTTGCAATATGTAGGGATTGATGAAAATGGTAAGCTCCTAGAAATTAAGTTGGGTAGCAGTAAGGAAAAGGTGGATAAGTATTCTGTGACGCATGTCATTTTAGATAATGTTTCGGCTAATGCAGAAATTAACTATTTGGACGGCACTGCTAAAAATCTAGTTGAAGATGCTAAGGTAAAAGAAGAAAAAGAAAAGGCTAAGAAGGAAGAAGAGGCAAAAGCTAAGAAAGAGGCGGAAGAAAAAGCAGAAGCTGAGAAGAAGGCGAAAGAAGAGGAAGAAAAGGCTCGTCAAGCAGAACAAGAAAAGGAAGAAAGTCAGGAATCAAACACGCAAGCAGCAAATTCAGGTGGTTATTTCAAAGATTCCAGAGGAAGATGGCATAAACCAAATGGCAAGTATGCCTCTAAGAAAGAAATTAAAGCAGCTGGATTAACTTGGTAATCATGTAAATGATGGAAGAATAGAATAAATCATTGTCAAAAAGCCGTTGCAAAGCGGTTTTTTGTTATAATTAAATGAAGAATGTAGAATTAAAGGAGAATAACATGACATTTGAAGAAATCCTGCCTGGGTTAAAGGCTAAGAAAAAATATGTACGTACTGGTTGGGGAGGGGCGGAAAACTATGTCCAACTTTTTGACACCATTGAACAAAACGGGATTGCACTTGAAGTGACGCCCTATTTCCTAATCAACGTGTCTGGGGAGGGAGAAGGTTTTTCTATGTGGAGTCCGACACCTTGTGATGTTTTGGCGACAGATTGGGTAGAAGTGCATGACTAGACGTGTACTCATTACAGGCGTTAGTTCAGGGATTGGTTTGGCTCAAGCTAGCCTCTTTTTAGAGAAGGGCTATCAAGTTTACGGAGTTGACCAAGGCGAAAATCCACTTTTACAGGGTGATTTCCACTTTTTACAGAGAGATTTAACCTTGGACTTGGAGCCTATTTTTGACTGGTGTCCTCAGGTGGATGTTTTGTGCAATACTGCGGGAGTTTTGGATGATTATAAACCACTTTTGGAACAGACAGCGCAGGAAATTCAAGAGATTTTTGAAATCAACTACATGACTCCTGTTGAGTTGACTCGCTATTATTTGACACAAATGTTGGAGCATAAAAAAGGGACCATTATCAATATGTGTTCCATCGCTTCGAGCCTAGCAGGAGGCGGTGGACACGCTTATACCTCCTCAAAGCACGCCCTAGCTGGCTTTACCAAGCAGTTGGCTCTAGACTATGCTGAAGCTGGGATTCAGGTCTTTGGGATCGCTCCAGGAGCCGTCAAGACGGGTATGACCGCTGCAGACTTTGAGCCAGGTGGGTTGGCTGACTGGGTAGCTAGTGAAACGCCGATCAAACGCTGGATTGAGCCAGAGGAAGTAGCAGAGATTAGCCTTTTCTTAGCAAGTGGAACAGCAAGCGCCATGCAAGGACAAATCTTGACAATAGATGGTGGCTGGTCTTTGAAGTAGGAGTAGTTGGATGGAAATCAAAAATCACTTTGGAGTCTATGGTATTTGCTATAAACATGGTTGTCTTCTTTGTATTCAAAAAACAGCAGGTCCCTACAAAAATAGGTTAGACCTTCCCGGTGGCAGTCAACAACTTGGTGAAGGACTTACGGAAACTCTGATTAGAGAAGTTTTGGAAGAGACGGGATTTACTGCTAGAAGCTACTCCAATCATCGAATCTACGATGTTTTCGTCAGGGAAGAGTTAACAAATTTTATGGTTCACCATATTATGGCCTTGTATGATGTTGAAATGAATGAGGAGGTACCTCAAGTTACTATTTCTGAAGCTATCTCTGATGGTGTTAATGATTCACTGGGATATGTTTGGATGGATATTCAAAAAATCACAGAAGAAAATGCATCGCCATTAGTCTTGAAGGTTAAGTCTGAATTATTAGGATTTCCAGAAATGGACAAGACTTTGTATATGAATTGGAAGGTGAATGATGAGAAACCAACTTGCCCTTAGTGGCGAAAAAATTCTTGAAAAAATTTATCCTCAGTTATTGCACCACGTAGGTATGATTAGAGGCGAATACTTGTTGAGAGAGCTCAATCAAAACATCCTGTTACAAAGTTGTCAGCAATTTGTAAAAGATTATCTAGACACTATTTGTTCCTTGTACTCAGATGAGGAGGTCTGGTATCGTTTTTCTGAATTAACGAATACAGAAGCCAATTGTTTAGAGGGAACTAAACAGCATTTTGACGAACGTCATCCTTTGTTTGGTTATAGAGGAACCAGGCGTTTACTGGCATGTCCGGATGAATTTCAGGCTGAGGCAAATGTCGTTACAGAAGTTTATCAAACCAATCCCAATCTGTCTCTTATTTTTCCTTTTGTCAATGATGCTGAGCAGTTAAAGCAAGCTATTAGAGTATTGCGTGAACATGGTTTTACTGGGAAAATTGCCACGATGGTTGAATTACCGTCAGCTTATTTTGACCTGGACAGGATATTGGAAACGGGCATTTCAAAGATTGTAGTTGGAATGAATGATTTGACTTCTTTTGTTTTTGCGACTGTGAGAAATAGTCAATGGCATGGTATGGAAAGTTCAATAATGTTAGATATGCTGAGACAGATGCAGGATAAAGCAAGGATGAAAAAGATTGACTTTGCTGTGGCAGGTTATCTGAATGTTTCTTTCATACAAAAAATGAATCAGATAGGAATCAAGTGTATTATCCACTATAGTTCTATTCCAGAGATTTTTGATTTAGAGATTGATCATCCAGACCACCTCAAACGTGTAAAAGAAGTGAGTAAAAAATTACGAAGGAGCAACCTATGACACCTCAAGAAATGTGGAATGCCTACAAGCAAATCAATCCCTCGATTGGAGATGAGATAGATGCTTGGGCTTTTGGAGTGGAAGCGGATTTCTTGGCAGATTTAGTACTAAGAGGCGAAAAGACAGCAACGGCTTCAGCCTACGACCTCTACGCCCTAGAAGATGAACCTCTTCCGCAAGAAGGGACCTTCGATGTCATTTTAGATAGTCAAAATCAGGCTGTCTGTATTGTCGAAATTACAAAGGTTTCTGTTCAGCCCTTTCATCAAGTTTCTGCTGAACATGCCTTTAAGGAAGGTGAGGGGGATAAATCTTTAGCATATTGGCGCCAGGTTCATGAAGACTGTTTCACCGAGTGGATGAGGGAGGCAGGACTAACTTTTACACCTGACAGCAAGGTCGTTTTAGAAGAATTTCGCAAGGTCTACCCTCTGTAGACAGATAATAGAAGAAAGAAAGTTTTGGAAATCGCCGTCCAATCCTTTTTTCTTAGGCAAAACATGATATAATAAGTTTGTTTGAAGAAGAGCTCTAGCTCTTAAACTTAGATAGGAGAAAATTATGCAAGCAGTTGAACATTTTATTAAGCAATTTGTTCCTGAACACTATGATTTATTTTTAGACTTGAGTCGTGAGACCAAGACTTTTTCTGGGAAGGTGACCATCACTGGCCAAGCACAGAGTGACCGTATTTCCCTTCATCAAAAAGATTTGGAAATCGTTTCTGTAGAAGTTGCAGGTCAAGCTCGTCCATTTACAGTTGACCATGAAAATGAAGCTCTTCATATCGAATTGGCTGAGGCTGGTCAAGTTGAAGTGGTTCTTGCCTTTTCAGGAAAAATCACAGACAACATGACAGGGATTTATCCTTCTTATTACACAGTTGATGGTGTCAAGAAGGAAGTCTTGTCTACTCAGTTCGAGAGCCATTTTGCGCGCGAAGCCTTCCCATGTGTGGATGAGCCAGAAGCCAAAGCAACTTTTGACCTCTCTCTACGTTTTGACCAAGCAGAAGGTGAATTGGCCTTGTCAAACATGCCAGAGATCGAAGTTGAAAACCGTAAGGAAACAGGTATCTGGAAGTTTGAAACAACACCTCGCATGTCATCTTACTTGTTAGCTTTTGTCGCTGGTGATTTGCAAGGTGTGACGGCTAAAACTAAAAACGGTACCCTCGTAGGTGTTTATTCAACCAAAGCTCATCCACTATCAAATCTTGATTTCTCACTGGATATCGCTGTTCGCTCCATCGAGTTTTACGAAGATTACTACGGAGTCAAGTACCCAATCCCTCAATCTCTCCACATCGCCCTTCCTGACTTCTCAGCTGGTGCTATGGAAAACTGGGGTCTTGTGACCTACCGTGAAGTTTACTTGGTTGTGGATGAAAACTCTACATTTGCTAGCCGTCAACAAGTTGCCCTTGTTGTGGCACATGAATTGGCTCACCAATGGTTTGGGAACCTTGTGACTATGAAATGGTGGGATGACCTTTGGCTCAATGAAAGTTTTGCTAATATGATGGAATACGTCTGTGTGGATGCCATCGAGCCAAGTTGGAATATCTTTGAAGATTTCCAAACAGGTGGAGTACCTCTTGCTCTTGAACGTGATGCAACTGATGGCGTGCAGTCTGTTCACGTCGAAGTCAAACATCCAGACGAAATCAATACCCTCTTTGATGGTGCTATCGTCTATGCCAAAGGAAGTCGCCTCATGCACATGCTTCGTCGTTGGCTAGGAGATGCTGATTTTGCTAAAGGTTTGCACGCTTACTTTGAAAAACACCAATACAGCAACACAATTGGTCGTGACCTTTGGGATGCCCTTGGTCAAGCGTCAGGGCGTGATGTTGCAGCCTTTATGGATTCTTGGTTGGAGCAACCTGGTTACCCAGTACTTACTGTCAAAGTTGAAAATGATGTCTTGAAGATTTCACAAAAACAATTCTTCATCGGTGAGTACGAAGACAAGAACCGTCTCTGGGTTGTGCCTCTCAACAGCAACTGGAAAGGTTTACCAGATACACTTGAAACTGAAAGTATCGAAATTCCTGGCTACGCAGCTCTTCTTGCTGAAAATGAAGGAGCTCTTCGTCTCAATACTGAAAATACAGCCCACTACATTACAGACTATCAAGGAGACTTGCTAGATGCTGTTCTTGCTGACCTAGTTGAGCTTGATAATACAAGCAAACTGCAAATTGTCCAAGAACGTCGCTTGCTTGCTGAAGCAGGGAACATTTCTTATGCTGACTTGCTCCCAGTTCTTGATAAACTTGCTAAGGAAGAATCTTACCTTGTCGTTTCAGCTGTTTCTGAAGTAATTTTTGCCCTTGAGCGCTTTATCGATGACGGAACAGAAGTTGAAAGAGCCTTCAAAGCCTTGGTTGCTAAATTGGCTCGTCACAACTATGACCGTCTTGGTTTTGAAGCTAAAGACGGCGAATCAGATGAGGATGAATTGGTTCGTCAGTTGGCCATTTCTATGATGATTCGCTCAAATGATGCAGAAGCTAGTCAAGTCGCTAGCCAAATCTTCGAAGCACACAAGGAGCATCTTGCAGGACTCCCAGCAGCTATTCGTTCACAAGTTCTGATTAATGAGATGAAACATCATGAGACCAAAGACTTGTTAGCACTTTATCTTGATACTTATACGCACGCAACAGATGCTGCCTTTAAACGTCAGTTGGCAGCTGCTCTTGCCTATAGTAAAAATGCGGATAATATCCAAACCTTGATTGCTGCTTGGAAGGACAAATTTGTGGTCAAACCACAAGACTTGTCAGCTTGGTATTACCAATTCCTAGCTCACCAAGTAACTCAGGAAACAGCTTGGTCTTGGGCGCGTGAAAACTGGGCTTGGATCAAGGCAGCTCTTGGAGGAGATATGAGCTTTGATAGCTTTGTTATCCTTCCTGCGCATGTATTTAAGACTCAGCAACGCTTGGCGGAATACAAAGAATTCTTTGAACCGCAACTTTCTGACCTTGCTCTCAGCCGTAATATCGGTATGGGAATCAAGGAAATTGCAGCGCGTGTTGACTTGATTAACCGTGAAAAAGCTGCAGTGGAAGCAGTTGTTCTTCAATACGGAACTAAATAATCAAAATAAAACTCAGCTATCTCATGTAAAATGCAGAGAGTTGAGTTTTTTTTAAGGCAAATTTGGTATAATGGTCTTAATAAGGAGGAGTTTCTCATGATAAAAATCTTATTAGTTGAGGATGACCTAGGCCTGTCAAATTCAGTATTTGACTTTTTGGACGATTTTGCGGATGTCATGCAGGTATTTGATGGGGAAGAAGGTCTCTATGAAGCTGAGAGTGGTGTCTATGACTTGATTTTGCTTGATTTGATGTTGCCAGAAAAAAATGGTTTTCAAGTCTTGAAAGAATTGCGTGAAAAGGGGATTACGACACCAGTTCTGATTATGACTGCCAAAGAAAGCTTGGATGACAAGGGACATGGATTTGAATTGGGAGCGGATGATTATCTGACCAAACCTTTTTACCTAGAAGAACTTAAAATGCGGATTCAAGCCCTTCTCAAACGTTCAGGTAAGTTTAATGAAAACACCTTGACTTATGGAAATATTGTGGTTAATTTGTCAACCAATACCGTTAAAGTCGAAGATACTCCTGTCGAATTGCTGGGGAAAGAGTTTGATTTATTAGTTTATTTCCTTCAAAATCAAAATGTGATTTTGCCGAAGACTCAGATTTTTGACCGTCTATGGGGATTTGATAGTGATACAACGATTTCGGTTGTTGAAGTCTATGTTTCAAAAGTCCGTAAGAAATTAAAAGGAACCACTTTTGCGGAGAATTTGCAAACCTTGCGTAGTGTTGGGTATATTTTAAAAGATGTTCAGTAAACTAAAAAAAACATGGTATGCGGATGACTTTAGTTATTTTATCCGCAACTTCGGTGTCTTCACCCTGATTTTCTCTACCATGACTCTGATTATTTTGCAGGTCATGCATTCGAGTCTCTATACTTCGGTGGATGATACGCTCCGTGGCTTGAGTAACAATCCTCAGGCAGTTATTCAGCTTGCGGTAAATAGGGCAACAGAAGAGATTAAAGATTTAGAGAATGCCGCTACAGATACTAGTAAGACTGAGGTAAAACCCAATGTCAGTTCCAATACAGAAGTCATTCTTTTTGATAAGAATTTTACGCAACTCCTTTCTGGAAATCGATTTTTGGGCTTGGATAAGATTAAGTTAGAGAAGAAAGAACTAGGCCATATCTATCAGATTCAGGTTTTTAATAGCTATGGACAGGAAGAAATCTATCGCATGATTTTGATGGAAACCAATATCAGTTCGGTTTCAACCAATATCAAGTATGCGGCTGTCTTGATTAATACCAGTCAGTTGGAGCAGGCCAGTCAAAAGCATGAACAATTGATTGTGGTCGTGATGGCTAGTTTCTGGATTTTGTCTTTGATTGCCAGTCTCTATCTAGCTCGAGTCAGTGTTCGTCCTCTGCTTGAGAGCATGCAGAAGCAACAGTCCTTTGTGGAAAATGCTAGCCATGAGTTACGAACTCCACTTGCAGTTCTGCAAAATCGTTTAGAGACCCTTTTTCGTAAGCCAGAAGCTACCATTATGGATGTGAGCGAAAGCATTGCATCGAGTTTGGAAGAAGTCCGAAATATGCGTTTTTTGACGACAAACTTGCTGAACTTAGCTCGACGAGATGATGGGATTAAGCCGGAACTTGCAGAAGTTCCAACTAGCTTTTTTAACACGACTTTCACTAATTATGAGATGATTGCTTCGGAAAATGACCGCGTCTTCCGTTTTGAAAATCGGATCCATCGCACGATTGTCACAGACCAGCTTCTCTTGAAGCAGTTGATGACTATCCTATTTGATAATGCTGTCAAGTATACTGAAGAGGATGGTGAAATTGATTTTCTTATCTCGGCGACCGATCGCAATCTGTATTTACTGGTTTCTGATAATGGAGTCGGTATTTCGACAGAAGATAAGAAGAAAATTTTTGATCGTTTTTATCGAGTAGATAAGGCTAGAACCCGCCAAAAAGGTGGTTTCGGTTTAGGGTTATCCCTAGCCAAGCAAATTGTAGATGCTCTAAAAGGAACCATTACTGTTAAAGATAATAAACCCAAGGGAACAATCTTTGAAGTGAAGATTGCCATCCACACACCATCTAAAAAGAAAAAATAAAAATATCGCTCCGGATGGGGCGATATTTTGGATTTATCTTCTACGTTTTCGTTTGATAATAGACCGTTGAACTTTTAAAACAAGTAAGCTGGATCCGATTGCTGCGGCAAATGCAAGAGCAGTTGAGAATTTTAATGCTAAAAAGATAAAACTAAAGATAGCAATACAGATACAAAAAACAGCGATATTAACAAAAAATAGGATTTCCTTGAGATTGGCATCAGATTGCGCTTCAGGTGTATAATCTTGATAGCGAGGAACCTGATTGTTTAATTCTTCTTGATAGTCTACCTCATAGGATTGTAATTTTCTTACGGGCATTATTCTCTCCTTAACAGTACATACCTATTTTATCATTTTTTCAGCAGAGAATTATTACAGAAAGATTACAATAAGAATAAAGTCCCTTTTCATTTTTAAAGAATAGCTGATTTTGGAGAAATATGGTATAATTTTTCTTATGGAAAAGATTATCATTACAGCAACTGCTGAAAGTATTGAACAAGTTGAACAATTGCTCGAAGCTGGCGTAGACCGTATCTATGTCGGTGAGAAAGATTTTGGCCTTCGTCTGCCAACAACCTTTAGTCATGACCAATTGCGTGAAATCGCTAAGCTGGTTCATGATGCTGGTAAGGAATTGATTGTTGCGGTCAATGCCCTCATGCACCAAGATATGATGGACCGTATCAAGCCTTTCTTAGACTTTTTGGAAGAAATCAAGACAGACTACATTACGATTGGGGATGCAGGCGTTTTTTACGTAGTCAACCGCGATGGTTATTCTTTTAAGACCATCTACGATGCCTCAACTATGGTAACTAGCAGTCGTCAGATTAACTTCTGGGGACAAAAGGCTGGCGCATCTGAGGCTGTTTTGGCACGTGAAATTCCATCAGCTGAACTTTTCAAAATGCCAGAGATTTTGGAAATTCCTGCTGAAGTTTTGGTTTATGGTGCTAGTGTTATTCACCATTCTAAACGTCCACTCTTGCAAAACTACTATAACTTTACGCATATCGATGATGAAAAAACGCGTAAACGTGACCTCTTCTTGGCAGAGCCAAGTGATCCTGAAAGCCACTATTCCATTTTTGAAGACAATCATGGGACCCACATCTTTGCCAATAATGACCTTGATTTGATGACCAAATTGACAGAATTGGTCGAGCATGGTTTTACTCACTGGAAATTAGAAGGTCTTTACACTCCAGGACAAAACTTTGTTGAGATTGCAAAACTCTTTATCCAAGCGCGTAGCTTGATCCAAGAGGGCCACTTTAGCCATGACCAAGCCTTCTTGCTGGGTGAAGAAGTTCGTAAACTTCATCCTAAAAACCGTTTCCTTGATACAGGATTTTATGACTACGATCCTGACATGGTTAAATAAAGTAAATGGATAGTTGAGAGAAGGAAGAGACAAACATTTCTTCTCTCAATTTTTCTTATTTCTTCACCATTTTCAAAAAAATCAGCAGGCTAGGATGCTCTATTTGATAGGCTTTTTAAGCCAAGTAGTGTCCTTTAGTTTGAAAAATATCCCATGTTTGCAGGTGCCAAATGGCCCTTTTTTTGGTATAATTTTTTATAATGAAAACGATTGGTAATCGCTATGTTGTGGTGGATTTAGAGGCAACTAGCACAGGTAGTAAGGCTAAAATTATCCAAGTGGGAATTGTTGTGATTGAGGATGGGAAAATCGTCGATCACTATACGACGGATGTCAATCCACATGAACCTTTGGATGCTCATATCAAAGAACTGACAGGATTGACAGACCAACGTCTGGCGCAAGCACCTGATTTTTCGCAAGTTGCCAGAAAAATCTTTGACTTGGTGGAGGATGGGATTTTTGTAGCCCACAATGTTCAGTTTGATGCCAATCTCTTGGCGGAAAATTTATTTTTTGAAGGCTATGAACTAAGAAATCCTCGTGTTGACACGGTCGAATTGGCCCAGGTTTTTTTCCCTGAACTGGAAAAATATAGTTTGCCGATTTTGTGTCGAGAATTAGGAATTCCTCTAAAACACGCCCACACAGCCCTTTCAGATGCCCAAGCTACTGCGGAATTACTTCTTTTTTTACGAGAAAAGATGGCCCAACTTCCTAAAGGACTCTTGGAACGCTTGCTGGAAATGGCTGACGCTCTCTTATATGAGTCCTACTTGGTTATTGAAGAAATTTATAGAAACCAATCTATCCTGACTTCTTCTGACTTGGTCGAAGTTCAAGGGCTATATTTCAAGAAAACTGCAGCTCCCCTGAAGCCGCGAAAATTATCTCAAGATTTTTCTAAGAATATTTCTCTGTTAAATCTTGAAGTAAGGGAAGAGCAAGAACGTTTTGCTAAAGAGGTAGGCTTGCTATTGAAAGATGAGCCTGTATCATTAATTCAAGCGACGACTGGGATTGGGAAAACTTATGGCTATCTCTTACCTGCTTTGTCCCAAGAGGAAAATCGTCAGATTGTCCTTAGTGTTCCGACAAAGATTCTTCAAAATCAAATCATGGAAGAAGAAGGTAAATGTCTCAAGGAAGTGTTCCATACAGATATTCATTCTTTAAAAGGACCTCAAAATTACCTGAAGTTGGATGCCTTTTATCGTTCCTTACAGGAAAATGATGAAAATCGCTTATTTAGACGCTTTAAAATGCAACTCTTGGTCTGGTTGACAGAGACAGAAACTGGGGATTTGGATGAAATCGGCCAACTCTACCGTTACCAACATTTTCTAAGAGACCTTCGTCATGATGGAAATTTATCATCCAAGAGCTTATTTGTGACGGAAGATTTCTGGAAACGTAGTCAGGAAAGAGCAGAGGCTTGCAAACTTTTAGTGACTAATCATGCCTATCTTGTAACCAGACTTGAAGATAATCCTGAATTTGTCCGCGACCGTTTACTGATTATTGATGAAGTCCAAAAAGTTTTGTTGGCCCTAGAAAATCTGCTTCAACATACCTACGATATCCAGTCTATTATTGATTTAGTTGATAAGGCTTTAGTAGGAGAAGAAAATAGGATTCAACAACGAATATTAGAAAGTATTCGCTTTGAGTGTCTTTACTTGATAGAACAATTTCAGTCTGGAAAAACTAGGAAAAATATCGTAGATTCTCTGGCCAATCTCCACCAGTATTTTTCAGAATTAGAGGTAGAAGGCTTTGAGGAACTGGTTCGCTATTTTACGGCTGAAGGTGATTACTGGCTTGAAGCAACTGAAACGAGTCAAAAGAAAATTCAGATTTCTTCTACAAAATCAGGCCGTATTCTTCTATCTTCTTTAGTGCCTGATTCATGTCAAGTCTTGGGAGTGTCGGCTACTCTTGAGATTAGTCAGAGAGTTTCTTTGGCAGACCTTTTAGGTTACCCTGAAGCCAGATTTGTCAAGATTGAATCTAATAAAAAACAGGATCAAGAAGTGGTCTTGGTCAAAGATTTTCCCTTGGTAACAGAAACCTCCTTAGAAGTTTATGCCCAAGAGGTGGCTGATTTGCTGATGGATGTTCAAGTTTTCCAACAACCGATTTTGGTTCTATTTACTGCCAAAGACATGCTTTTAGCAGTATCGGATTTACTTCCAGTTAGCCATCTGGCCCAGTATAAAAATGGGGATGTTCATCAACTGAAGAAACGTTTTGAAAAAGGTGAACAACAAATTCTGCTTGGTGCAGCAAGTTTCTGGGAGGGAGTTGATTTTTCAAGTCATCCTTTTGTAATTCAAGTTGTACCAAGACTTCCTTTCCAAAATCCCCAAGAGCCCTTGACGAAAAAGATCAATCAGGAACTAATTCAAGAAGGGAAAAATGCCTTTTATGATTATCAATTGCCGATGGCTATTATTCGTTTAAAACAGGCTTTGGGAAGAAGTATGAGACGTGAACATCAACGTTCTTTAACCCTCATTCTGGATAGAAGAATTGTCGGAAAACGATACGGCAAGCAAATAGTGACTTCTCTAGCAAAAGAAACGAGTATTACAACGATCGCTCAATCTGAAGTTAATGAGGCTATTGATAAATTTTTAAATGAACTTTGATAAATAGTATTGTATGAAAGTATAAGGTTAGTATATATGAAACGTTCTCTCGACTCTAGAGTCGATTATAGTTTGCTATTGCCAGTATTTTTTCTACTGGTTATCGGCGTGGTGGCTATCTATATAGCTGTTAGTCATGATTATCCAAACAATATTCTGCCCATTTTAGGGCAGCAGGTCGCCTGGATAGCCTTGGGGCTTGTGATTGGTTTTATCGTCATGCTCTTTAATACAGAATTTCTTTGGAAAGTGACCCCCTTTCTGTATATTTTAGGCTTGGGACTCATGGTCTTGCCAATTGTCTTTTATAATCCAAGCCTAGTTGCATCAACGGGTGCTAAAAACTGGGTATCGGTAAATGGTGTTACCTTGTTCCAGCCGTCAGAATTTATGAAGATATCCTATATCCTCATGTTGGCTCGTGTGATTGTCCAGTTTACCCAAAAACATAAGGAATGGAGACGCACAGTTCCGCTGGACTTTTTATTGATTTTCTGGATGATTCTCTTTACCATTCCAGTCCTAGTTCTTTTGGCACTTCAAAGTGACTTGGGGACGGCTTTGGTTTTTGTGGCTATTTTCTCAGGAATCGTTTTGCTATCAGGAGTTTCTTGGAAAATTATTATTCCAGTATTTGTGACTGCGATCACAGGAATTGCTGGTTTTCTAGCCATTTTTATCAGTAAGGACGGTCGTGCTTTTCTCCATCAATTGGGGATGCCGACCTACCAAATCAATCGTATCTTGGCTTGGCTTAATCCATTTGACTTTGCTCAAACAACTACTTACCAACAGGCTCAAGGACAGATTGCCATTGGAAGCGGTGGCTTATTTGGTCAGGGGTTTAATGCTTCGAATCTGCTTATTCCAGTTCGTGAGTCGGATATGATTTTCACGGTTATCGCAGAAGATTTTGGCTTTATTGGCTCTGTCCTTGTTATTGCTCTTTACCTCATGCTGATTTACCGTATGTTGAAGATTACTCTTAAATCAAATAACCAGTTCTACACCTATATTTCTACAGGTTTGATTATGATGTTGCTCTTCCACATTTTTGAAAATATCGGCGCTGTGACGGGCTTGCTTCCTTTGACTGGGATTCCCTTGCCTTTTATTTCGCAAGGAGGATCGGCTATTATCAGTAATTTGATCGGTGTTGGCTTGCTTTTATCGATGAGTTACCAGACTAATCTAGCTGAAGAAAAGAGTGGAAAAGTCCGATTCAAGCGGAAAAAGGTTGTATTAAAACGAATCAAATAAGGAGAAAATCATGGTTAAAGTAGCAGTTATGTTGGCTCAGGGCTTTGAAGAAATTGAAGCTTTGACAGTTGTGGATGTTTTGCGTCGGGCAAATATCACTTGTGATATGGTTGGGTTTGAAGAGCAAGTGACTGGTTCGCATGCAATCCAAGTAAGAGCAGATCGTGTCTTTGATGGTGATTTATCAGACTATGATATGGTTGTTCTTCCTGGCGGCATGCCTGGTTCTGCACATTTGCGGGACAATCAGGCCTTGATTCAAGAATTGCAAAGCTTCGAGCAAGAAGGGAAGAAACTAGCAGCCATTTGTGCTGCGCCAATTGCTCTCAATCAAGCAGGGCTATTGAAAAACAAGCAGTACACTTGTTATGACGGCGTTCAAGAGCAAATCCTTGATGGTCACTACGTCAAGGAAACAGTAGTGGTAGATGGTCATTTGACAACCAGTCGAGGTCCCTCTACAGCTCTTGCTTTTGCCTACGAGTTGGTGGACCAACTAGGAGGAGACGCAGAGAGTTTACGAACAGGAATGCTCTATCGAGATGTCTTTGGTAAAAATCAATAAAACGGGAGTTAACCTCTCGTTTTTTTATGTGGAAAACTCAGGGAAATCATCGCTTTTTTCATAAAAAAATGCTATAATGAAGGGTATGAAATATCACGATTACATCTGGGATTTAGGTGGAACTTTACTGGATAATTATGAAACTTCAACAGCTGCATTTGTTGAAACATTGGCATTGTATGGCATCACACAAGACCATGACAGTGTCTATCAAGCTTTAAAGGTTTCTACTGATTTTGCGATTGAGACATTCGCTCCCAACTTAGAGCATTTTTTAGAAAAGTACAAGGAAAATGAAGCCAGAGAGCTTGAACATCCGATTTTATTTGAAGGAGTTTCTGACTTATTGGAAGACATTTCAAATCAAGGTGGGCGTCATTTTTTGGTCTCTCATCGAAATGATCAGGTCTTGGAAATTTTAGAAAAAACTTCTATAGCTACCTACTTTACAGAAGTGGTGACTTCTAGCTCAGGTTTTAAGAGAAAGCCAAATCCTGAATCTATGATTTATTTAAGAGAAAAGTATCAGATCAGTTCTGGTCTTGTCATTGGTGATCGGCCGATTGATATTGAAGCAGGGCAAGCTGCTGGACTGGATACCCACTTGTTTACCAGTATCGTGAATTTAAGACAAGTATTAGACATGTAAGAAAAAGGAATAAGATGACAGAAGAAATCAAAAATCTGCAGGCACAAGATTATGATGCCAGTCAAATTCAAGTTTTAGAGGGCTTAGAGGCTGTTCGTATGCGTCCAGGGATGTATATCGGGTCAACCTCAAAAGAAGGTCTTCACCATCTAGTCTGGGAAATTGTTGATAACTCAATTGACGAAGCTTTGGCAGGATTTGCCAGCCATATTCAAGTCTTTATTGAGCCAGATAATTCGATTACTGTTGTCGATGATGGACGTGGTATCCCAGTCGATATTCAGGAAAAAACAGGTCGACCTGCCGTTGAGACTGTCTTTACTGTCCTTCACGCTGGAGGAAAGTTTGGCGGTGGCGGATACAAGGTTTCAGGTGGTCTTCATGGAGTGGGGTCATCAGTAGTTAATGCCCTTTCCACTCAATTAGACGTTCATGTCCACAAAAACGGTAAAATTCATTATCAAGAATACCGTCGTGGTCATGTTGTCGCAGACCTTGAGGTGGTTGGGGACACAGATAGAACTGGAACAACGGTTCACTTCACCCCAGACCCAGAAATCTTTACGGAAACAACAACCTTTGATTTCGATAAATTAAATAAACGGATTCAAGAGTTGGCCTTTCTAAATCGCGGTCTTCAAATCTCCATCACAGATAAGCGCGAAGGTTTGGAACAAACCAAGCATTACCATTATGAAGGTGGAATTGCTAGTTACGTTGAATATATCAATGAGAATAAGGATGTTATCTTTGATACACCAATCTATACAGATGGTGAGATGGATGATATCACAGTTGAAGTAGCTATGCAGTACACAACTGGTTACCATGAAAACGTCATGAGTTTTGCCAACAATATTCATACCCATGAAGGTGGAACGCATGAACAAGGTTTCCGTACAGCACTAACTCGCGTTATCAACGATTATGCTCGTAAGAATAAGCTGCTTAAAGATAATGAAGACAACCTGACAGGGGAAGATGTTCGTGAAGGATTAACTGCGGTGATTTCAGTTAAGCACCCAAATCCACAGTTTGAAGGACAAACTAAGACCAAACTGGGGAACAGCGAAGTAGTCAAGATTACCAATCGTCTTTTCAGTGATGCTTTCTCTGATTTCCTCATGGAAAATCCGCAGATCGCAAAGCGCATCGTGGAAAAAGGGATTTTAGCTGCCAAGGCTCGTGTGGCTGCCAAGCGTGCGCGTGAAGTCACTCGTAAAAAATCTGGTTTGGAAATTTCCAACCTTCCAGGGAAATTAGCAGACTGTTCTTCTAACAATCCTGCGGAAACAGAACTCTTTATCGTCGAAGGAGACTCAGCGGGTGGATCAGCCAAATCTGGTCGTAACCGTGAGTTCCAGGCTATCCTTCCAATTCGCGGTAAGATTTTGAACGTTGAAAAAGCAAGTATGGATAAGATTCTTGCTAATGAAGAAATTCGCAGTCTTTTCACAGCGATGGGAACTGGATTTGGTGCAGAATTCGATGTTTCAAAAGCCCGTTACCAAAAGCTCGTTTTGATGACCGATGCCGATGTCGATGGAGCCCATATTCGTACTCTTCTTCTAACCTTGATTTATCGTTATATGAAACCAATACTAGAAGCTGGTTATGTTTATATTGCCCAACCTCCAATCTATGGTGTCAAGGTTGGAAGCGAGATTAAAGAATATATCCAGCCAGGAGCGGATCAAGAAATTAAACTCCAAGAAGCCTTGGCCCGCCATAGTGAAGGACGTGCCAAACCAACCATTCAGCGTTATAAAGGTTTGGGTGAAATGGATGATCACCAGTTGTGGGAAACAACCATGGATCCCGAACATCGCTTAATGGCAAGAGTTTCTGTAGATGATGCTGCAGAAGCAGATAAAATCTTTGATATGTTGATGGGGGATCGAGTAGAGCCTCGTCGTGAATTTATCGAAGAAAATGCCGTCTATAGTACACTTGATGTCTAAAAAATCGGGAGAAGTAGTTCCCTTGGTCTAAAAAATATGATATAATCATTACGATTGTTTCAAGTTAAAAAGGAGTTTAATATGTCTGGTAGTCTAGTAGTATATCTTATAATTGCAATTGCAATTATATTGCTGATTTCATATGCTATAGCAATTTATGTACGGAAACGCAATGAAAGTAAATTAGCAATTTTAGAAGAGAAAAAAGAAGAGCTGTACAATCTTCCAGTTAATGATGAAGTTGAAGCTGTTAAAAATATGCACTTGATTGGACAAAGTCAGGTGACTTTCCGTGAATGGAACCAAAAATGGGTTGACCTATCTCTTAACTCTTTTGCCGATATCGAAAATAATCTTTTCGAGGCAGAAGGTTATAACAACTCATTCCGTTTTTTCAAGGCCAGTCATCAAATTGATCAAATTGAGAGCCAAATTACCTTGATTGAAGAAGATATTGCAGCAATTCGCAATGCTTTGGCAGATTTGGAGAAACAAGAGTCTAAAAATAGTGGACGTGTTCTTCATACCTTGGACTTGTTTGAAGAGTTGCAACACCGAGTTGCTGATCATTCTGAAGAATATGGTAAAGGTTTGTCTGAAATCGAAAAACAATTGGAAAATATCCAATCAGAGTTTTCTCAGTTTGTAACTTTAAACTCGTCTGGTGACCCAGTAGAAGCTGCTGTGATTTTGGATAATGCTGAAAATCATATCTTGGCTTTGACACATATTGTTGATCGTATACCAGCAATTGTAACAACATTATCTAAAGAGCTACCTGATCAGTTGGAAGATTTAGAAGATGGCTACCGTAAGCTTTTAGATGCTAATTATCATTTTGCTGAGACGGACATTGAGTCTCGATTCCAATTGCTTTATGAAGCTTTGAAGAAAAACCACGAAAATGTTGCTCAATTAGAGTTGGATAATGCTGAGTACGAAAATACTCAAATCCAAGAAGAGATTAATGCACTTTACGATATCTTTACAAGAGAAATTGCGGCACAGAAAGTGGTAGAAGGTTTAGTAGCAACACTTCCTACTTATCTGCAGCACATGAAGGAAAATAATGCTTTATTGATAGAAGATATTGAGCGTTTGAGTAAGAACTATTTACTTTCTGAGTCAGATGCAAGTCATGTTCGTCGTTTACAGGGTGAATTAGAAAACTTTGAGACTGCTATTGTTGAGGCAACTTCAAATCAAGATGAACCAACTCAAGCTTATTCAATTCTTGAAGAAAATCTTGAATCTTTACAGGAAAATCTTAAAGAGATTGAAGATGAACAGATTTCAGTTAGTGAACGTCTTGCACGAATTGAGAAAGATGATATCAATGCACGTCAAAAGGCAAATGTATATGTTAATCGTCTCCATACAATCAAGAGATATATGGAAAAACGGAACCTACCTGGTATTCCACAAACTTTCTTGAAGTTATTCTTTACAGCAAGTAATAATACGGAAGATTTAATGGCTGAATTAGAACAAAAATTGGTCAATATAGAGTCAGTTAACCGTGTTTTGGAAATTGCAACGAATGATATGGAAGCTTTAGAAACGGAAACTTATAATATTGTTCAGTATGCAACCTTGACAGAACAACTCTTACAATATTCTAACCGTTACCGCTCATTTGATGAGCGCATTCAAGAAGCCTTTAATGAAGCTTTGGACATTTTTGAGAAAGAATTTGATTACCACGCTTCATTTGACAAGATTTCTCAAGCATTGGAAGTGGCAGAGCCTGGTGTAACCAACCGCTTTGTTACTTCATATGAGAAAACACGTGAAACGATTCGTTTCTAAAATAATAAAAAAGATTTGATTGTGTGAGAAGCAGAATCAAATCTTTTTTATTATTTGTCTATAAAATCTTGTATGATAAGATCTCAAGATAAAAAATTGGAGACGATTTAAAAAGCAAGTCAGAACCTATGTTTGGTCTATAAGGTTCAATAGCTTTCTAATCTCTCCAAAATTTTATTTGATTGGAATCGAAATCCCAATTAATTTTTCTGAATAGAGGGTTTTGATATTGGCCTCATCAATAGAGTCCTTATCAATTTTACGTTTCAAGAAAAACTCTTGGATGGCTTCGATTTCGGTTTCGCGAATAGCACGGTGTTTGTTTGAGATGAGGATTTCATAGTGAAGCGGAGCTTGGGTAAAAATAACATCAGTATTTCCTGCTGAGTAAACCTCAACAAGGGTTGCATCTGTACTCTCTAGCTGGCTTTTTACAAGTTGCGAGTGTGAGTTTGTCGTATTGATAAGCTTCATAACATTTCCTCCGATTTTCTAATTCTATTATAGCACTTTTTAAATAAAGTAGCTTACTTTATACTCAATGAAAATCAAAGAGTAAACTAGGAAGCTAGCCGCAGGTTGCTCAAAACACAGTTTTGAGGTTGTAGATAAGACTGACGAAGTCAGTGACTATATCTACGGCAAGGCGAAGCTGACGTGGTTTGAAGAGATTTTCGAAGAGTATTAGTCAATCTTATGCTGTTTTTTCCAAGATTGGATGGCCCATTTATGACTACCACGTTTGAGATTTTCAATAGCCTCGTCAATAGGGAACCAGGCAATATGATTAAAGTCTTCTAGTGGTTTTTGAACTTCCTTGAAAGAGGTAGCTTCATAGAGGTAGGCAGGATTGTAGTAGTAGGTGTCACGGTGACGAGAGTAGAAATATTCGTCAGCTTGTCCGTAATAAGTACCAATTTCAGCTGTGAAACCAAGCTCTTCAATCAATTCACGCTTTAGGGCTTCCTGATGATTTTCACCTGATTCAATTTCGCCACCTGGTAAGAACCAAGCGCCATTAGGCGCTTGAACAAGAACAATTTGTTTTTGTTCAGCGTCAGGGATAACTGCATACACTCCATAGCGTGCAACATAGTCTGTATTTGCTTTTTTTTCTCCAAAAGTTGGGTTTGACATTGCATTTTCCTCATTATCTAGTATCGTTATTATTATCATAATGGACAAAGGGCAAGCTGTCAAGAAATTACAGTTATTTTAGTAAAAAGAAGCAGAAAATTTTCATTTTCTACTCCTTTTCTATAGGATTTATTTTTCTGTTTCAGAAGTTTTCACTTCAGCTTTTTTGGCAGACTTAATTTGAATCTTGCCCTTGCTGGTCATCACTGCCTTGAGGTCTTTTTCGCTTGGATTTTCAAGGTAGTAGTCAGTGATAGCGTCCTCTATATAGTCTTGAATAGTACGACGAAGTGGGCGTGCTCCCATTTTTGGATCATAACCGAGGTCAACCAATTTTTCCTTGACTTTGTCTGTCACATCGAGATGGATATTGTTGCTAGAGAGGCGCTTATTAACATCAGCTAGCATGAGCTCGACGATTTGAAGGAGATTTTCCTTGCTGAGAGCCTTGAATTCGATAATGCCATCAAAACGGTTCATAAATTCTGGACTAAAGAAGTTGCCTAATTCCCCAAGGACAGAGTTAGTACGGCCTTCTCTAGCAGCACCAAATCCAACACTAGCTTCGGCCTTACCTGTACCTGCATTTGAGGTCATGATAATGATGGCGTCCTTGAAGCTAACAGTGCGACCTTGACCATCCGTTAAACGGCCGTCGTCCAAGACTTGAAGGAACATATGCATAACATCTGGATGGGCTTTTTCAACCTCGTCTAGGAGGATCAGTGAGTAGGGGTTACGACGAACTTTTTCAGTCAATTGTCCAGCTTCATCATAGCCTACGTATCCCGGAGGGGCACCGACTAATTTAGCCACGCTGTGTTTTTCCATGTATTCACTCATATCAAAGCGAATCATGCTGTCAGCAGAACCAAAGAGTTCGATAGCTAGTTGTTTGGAAAGTTCTGTCTTACCGACACCAGTTGGTCCAACAAAGAGAAAACTTCCAATTGGACGATTAGGGGTCCCAAGTCCAACACGATTACGGCGAATAGCTTTGGCTATCTTATCAACTGCATCGTCTTGCCCAATAACATGAGATTTGAGGTCTTCGGCTAGATGAATGAGTTGAGATTGTTCTTTCTCTTTCAAATCTCCAACAGGGATATTGGTTTTCTGCTCGATAATGTGCTCAATGGTTTTCTCACTGATGATAGGAGTATCTTGGTCAGTAACCTTTTTCTTTTGCATTTCCTTATATTTAGCAATCTGGTCACGGAAGTAGGCGGCCTTCTCAAAATCTTCCTCTCGTGTAGCTTGAGATTTGAGATTTTCAGCTTCAATTAAGCGTTGATCAATCACTTTAGGATCTACAAAATTCAAGGTCAAGTTCATCTTAGAACCCGCTTCATCTAAGAGGTCAATGGCCTTGTCAGGTAAGAAGCGATCTTGGATGTAGCGATTGGAAAGAGTTGCAGCTGCTTCAATTGCGGCATCGGTATACTGAACGTGATGGTAGTCTTCGTATTTCTTTTGAATGCCTTTGAGGATAGTGATTGTTTCTTCCACTGTTGGTTCATCGACCTTAACCGGTTGCATACGACGCTCTAGGGCAGCATCCTTTTCGATGATACGGTATTCATTGAGAGTAGTGGCACCGACCAGTTGCAGTTCCCCCCGAGCAAGGGCTGGCTTGAGGATATTTCCTGCGTCCATATTGCCATCGCCCGCAGAACCAGCACCGACAATTTCATGGATTTCATCGATAAAGAGGATGATGTCCTCACGTTTGCGAATTTCTTCCATGAGTTTTTGCATGCGTTCTTCAAATTGTCCACGGATACCCGTTCCTTGAACCAAGCTAACTACATCCAGACGGATGACTTGTTTACCTTGGAGTTTATGTGGAACATCGCCATCGACGATTTTTTGAGCTAGACCTTCGACAACAGCAGTTTTTCCGACACCAGGTTCACCGATAAGAACAGGATTATTCTTGGTTCTGCGATTGAGAATCTCGATGACACGGATAATCTCATCGTCGCGACCAATAACAGGGTCGATATCGCCACGACGAGCAATTTCAGTTACGTTGATACCAAATTCTTCTAGCAGGCCTTTTTCTTGACTTGGAGGCGGAGTTTGAGCAGGTCCACGATTTTGGGAACCATAACCGCCGTTTCCACCGTAACCTCCACCTGATTGGGTTGGGGGAATAGGAGGAGTATTGCTAGAAGGTCTGAAATTGTTTAGATCATTGAAGAAATCACCAAAGGGATCGAAGTCACGATTGTTCAAATCCGTCATACCTTTAAAGAGACTGTTGTTAGGGTCTGTTTTGATAATCTTGTAGCAGTTTTGACAGAGGTCAATTTGTTTTTGTTTTCCATTGAGATTGGTGTAAAGATGAATTGTTGAGTCGTTGATTTTACAGTTTTGACAAAGCATACATCTACCTCATTTCTTTAGACTGACCTGTTCAAAGGTCAAAAATAGTCAAATTTCTATACTCTCATTATAACAGGATTGGACTGTAAAGCAAGTAAAAAGATTGCAGCTTTGAGAAGTTGTTACAATGAAAATCTTTGTGAATTTGGACTATAAAAAAATCCTATTTGTGAGACAAAAAGGATTTTGGTTAGACATGCAGGGACAATCCCAGCTTATTTTGTATTAGTAAAGGAGTTCGTAAATCTCCATTGCAATCAAGTCAATGCTATCAAAAGTATACGTTTCGCGAGCTTCTACATCACGAAGGGTAAAGATTGATCCGTTTTCTTCGTCGTGGCTGTATGCAACTTCTGCAACAACAACTCCTTCGCGTTCAAAATTACGTTTTAAATTTCCGCCGTCTTTTGCCATTGCTTCAAGGCGGTTGATGATTCTAACCAAATGTGATTCCATTTTGATTCTCCTTCATTTCTTATCGTTACTATTTTACCATAAAGGAGGGCAACTTGCCTAGAAAAAACTAAGATTTCTCGCTAATTCTACTAGCTTAAAGTTTTTTTGAATAAATTGGATAAAAGGTTTGAATTTTAATTCAATACATGTTATAATCATACAGTATTCTATTTTAGAAAGCAGTGTGACTATGAATTTTTCTTTTTTACCTAAGTATTTACCTTATTTTAACTATGGGGCTGTCGTGACGGTTCTCATTTCTATCTGTGTTGTCTTTTTAGGAACTATTTTGGGTGTTTTCTTGGCTTTTGGTCAACGTTCAAAGTTTAAACCGCTTGTTTGGCTCGCCAACTTGTACGTTTGGATTTTCCGTGGGACACCGATGATGGTTCAGATTATGATTGCCTTTGCTCTTATGCATATCAATGCTCCGACTATTCAGGTTGGGATTTTGGGTGTTGATCTTTCTCGTCTGATTCCAGGGATTTTGATTATTTCTATGAACAGTGGTGCTTATGTTTCTGAGACTGTTCGTGCCGGAATCAATGCGGTTCCTAAGGGCCAGCTAGAGGCGGCTTACTCGCTAGGGATTCGTCCTAAAAATGCCATGCGCTATGTGATTTTGCCACAAGCAATCAAAAATATCTTGCCAGCATTGGGGAACGAATTTATCACCATTATCAAGGACAGCTCCCTCTTATCAGCAATTGGGGTCATGGAGTTGTGGAACGGGGCTACAACAGTTTCTACAACAACTTATCTACCTTTGACACCACTTTTATTTGCAGCCTTTTATTACTTGATAATGACTTCTATTTTGACAGTGGCTTTGAAAGCTTTTGAAAAACGTATGGGACAAGGAGATAAGAAATAATGACAGAAACCTTGATAAAAATTGAAAATTTACATAAATCATTTGGAAAGAATGAAGTATTGAAGGGCATCAACCTCGAGATTAAAAGAGGAGAAGTTGTCGTTATCATCGGTCCTTCGGGGAGCGGGAAATCTACCTTGCTTCGTTCTATGAATTTGTTGGAAGAAGCGACCAAAGGGAAGGTTATCTTTGAGGAAGTCGATATTACGGACAAGAAGAATGACCTCTTTGCCATGCGTGAGAAGATGGGCATGGTTTTCCAACAATTTAACCTCTTTCCTAATATGACTGTGATGGAAAATATCACCTTGTCACCTATCAAGACCAAAGGTGAGAGCAAGGCAGTGGCTGAGAAGAGAGCCCAAGAGCTGTTGGAAAAAGTTGGTTTGCCAGATAAGGCAGAAGCTTACCCACAGAGTTTGTCAGGTGGCCAGCAACAACGGATTGCCATTGCGCGTGGTTTGGCTATGGAACCAGATGTTTTGCTCTTTGATGAGCCAACTTCAGCCTTGGATCCTGAGATGGTTGGAGAGGTACTGGCTGTTATGCAAGACCTTGCCAAATCAGGAATGACCATGGTTATCGTAACACATGAGATGGGATTTGCCCGTGAGGTGGCAGACCGTGTCATCTTTATGGCAGACGGTGTGGTTGTTGAAGATGGAACACCAGAACAGATTTTTGAACAAACCCAAGAACAACGGACTAAAGACTTCTTGAGTAAGGTTTTATAATCTATTTCAAAATTTCAAGACAAGATTAGTGAAAAGCTCGACCCGAGCTTTTTCTTATAGTTTGAAACTATAGGATTGCCTAGGAAAGAAGTGTTAGAGCGTACTAACAGTTTTTGGTATAATGGAAGATATTTGAAAGAAAAGAGAATTGATATGACACAGATTATTGATGGGAAAGCTTTAGCGGCCAAATTGCAGGGGCAGTTGGCTGAAAAGACTGCAAAATTAAAGGAAGAAACAGGTCTAGTACCTGGTTTGGTAGTGATTTTGGTGGGAGATAATCCTGCAAGCCAAGTCTATGTTCGTAACAAGGAACGTTCTGCTCTTGCGGCTGGTTTCCGTAGCGAAGTAGTGCGAGTTCCAGAGACCATTACTCAAGAGGAGTTGTTAGACTTGATTGCCAAATACAATCAGGATTCAGCTTGGCATGGGATTTTGGTTCAGTTACCATTACCAAAGCACATTGATGAAGAGGCAGTTCTATTGGCTATTGACCCAGAAAAGGATGTGGATGGTTTTCATCCTCTAAATATGGGCCGTCTTTGGTCTGGTCATCCAGTTATGATTCCATCAACACCCGCAGGGATTATGGAGATGTTTCATGAATATGGTATTGATTTGGAAGGTAAAAATGCGGTTGTCATCGGTCGTTCAAATATCGTTGGAAAACCTATGGCCCAGCTTCTTTTGGCCAAGAATGCAACAGTGACCTTGACCCACTCACGTACCCATAATCTCGCCAAGGTGGCTGCGAAAGCAGATATTCTTGTGGTTGCAATCGGTCGTGCTAAGTTTGTGACTGCTGACTTTGTCAAACCAGGTGCAGTTGTCATTGATGTGGGTATGAACCGCGATGAAAATGGTAAGCTCTGTGGGGATGTTGATTATGAGGCGGTTGCACCACTTGCTAGTCATATCACGCCAGTTCCTGGAGGTGTTGGTCCTATGACCATTACTATGCTGATGGAACAAACTTATCAGGCAGCACTTCGGACATTGGAGAGGAAATAAGAGAAAAAATTCGCTGAAGAGAGTGTATTTTCTATAGCTATATCTAAAATGGCATACAATAGTTGTAAAAATAAGATTACAAAAGGAGGTCTGCGCCTCCTTTTTGTTGTATAATAAATGCGAGAGGAAAAAACGATGAAAGTGATTGATCAAGCCTTACTAGAAAAAGTTATTATTGAACGTTCTCGTACAAGTCATAAAGGAGACTACGGTCGTCTGCTGTTGCTGGGTGGGACTTATCCTTATGGGGGAGCTATCATCATGTCAGCCATTGCAGCTGTAAAAAGCGGTGCAGGATTGGTGACCGTTGGAACAGATAGGAAAAATATTCCAGCTCTACATAGCCATTTACCTGAGGCTATGGCCTTTGCTCTTCAAGACCAGCAATTATTAAAAGAGCAGTTGGAGAAAGCAGAGGTTGTTTTGCTGGGACCTGGTTTACGAGACAATGCTTTTGGAGAAGATTTAGTCACACATGTCTTTGCTAGCTTAAGACAGAATCAGATTTTGATTGTAGATGGAGGGGCTTTGACCATTCTTGCTAGAACAAGATTGTCATGTCCTTCTAGCCAGCTTATCCTAACTCCCCACCAAAAGGAGTGGGAAAAACTGTCTGGAATTACGATTGAAAAGCAAAACGAAGATGCAACAGCTAGTGCGCTGACTTCTTTCCCTCAAGGAACAATTTTGGTAGAGAAAGGTCCGGCTACTCGTATTTGGCAAGATGGCCAATCTGATTGTTACCAGTTACAGGTTGGTGGTCCCTATCAGGCGACTGGGGGTATGGGAGATACTCTGGCTGGTATGATTGCAGGATTTGCAGGCCAGTTTAAGCAAGCTAATCTCTATGAACGTGTGGCAGTAGCGACTTATCTTCATTCAGCTATAGCCCAAGAAGTTGCTCAAGAACATTATGTGATCTTGCCAACGGAGATTAGTAATTGTCTTCCTAAAATAATGAAAAAAATATCTCAAAAAGGCACCTGATCGTTTCAGGCGCCTTTATATTTTTAGAAAAATCCTTTAATCTTTCCAACGAGGCCATCTAGACCTTCAGAACCAGAAATCAACTGCTGAGCTTGAGAGAAGTATTCTCCAAGCTGTTCTTGATTTTCTGCAACAAATGTTTTAGCAGCTTCGAAATCTTTTGTTTCGATTAACTCTTTTACTTGATTAAACAAATCTAATGGGTTCATCTTATTTCTCCTTTTCTGTACTTAGTTATTTAACCATCTTTATGATAAAAAATCAACTCTAGAAAGATTTCTTCGAGAATGGTTATCGGTTTCAATTTTCAGATGAATATTAAGCCTTTACATGGTATAATAGAAGTAGCTCTTTAATGGAGGTGTTTGAGTGGAAAATCTGAAAAAAATGGCAGGTATCAAGGCTGCTGAGTTTGTCAAGGATGGCATGGTAGTCGGACTTGGAACGGGGTCTACTGCCTATTATTTCGTAGAAGAAATCGGTCGTCGGATTAAGGAAGAAGGACTGAAAATTACAGCTGTAACGACTTCCAGTGTGACCAGTAAACAGGCTGAAGGCCTTAACATCCCGCTCAAGTCTATTGACCAAGTAGACGTTGTTGATGTGACGGTTGACGGAGCGGATGAAGTGGATAGCCGGTTTAACGGAATCAAAGGTGGTGGTGGTGCCCTTCTGATGGAGAAGGTTGTCGCAACGCCCTCAAAAGAATATATTTGGGTGGTCGATGAAAGCAAGCTAGTCGAGAAATTGGGTGCTTTTAAATTGCCAGTGGAAGTGGTCCAGTATGGTGCAGAACAGGTCTTTCGTCGTTTTGAGCGAGCTGGATACAAACCAAGTTTCCGTAAAAAAGACGGTCAACGTTTTGTGACGGATATGCAGAACTTTATCATTGACCTCGCCTTGGATGTCATCGAGGATCCAATTGCTTTCGGACAAGAATTGGACCATGTCGTTGGTGTCGTGGAGCACGGCTTATTCAACCAAATGGTGGATAAGGTAATCGTTGCTGGACGAGACGGGGTTCAGATTTTAACTTCAACAAAAACAAGATAACTAAAATAATAAGGAGATACACTATGTCAAAATTTAATCGTATTCACTTGGTTGTACTGGATTCTGTGGGAATCGGTGCTGCACCAGATGCCAATAACTTTGTCAATGCAGGGGTTCCAGATGGTGCCTCTGACACACTGGGACACATTTCAAAAACAGTTGGTTTAAATGTGCCAAACATGGCTAAAATCGGTCTAGGAAATATTCCTCGTGAAACGCCTCTGAAGACTGTTCCAGCTGAAAGCAATCCAACAGGTTATGCAACAAAATTGGAGGAGGTATCCCTTGGTAAGGATACCATGACTGGACACTGGGAAATCATGGGACTCAATATTACTGAGCCTTTCGATACTTTCTGGAATGGATTCCCAGAAGAAATTTTGACGAAAATCGAAGAATTCTCAGGACGTAAGGTCATCCGTGAAGCCAACAAACCATACTCAGGAACAGCTGTTATCGATGACTTTGGACCACGTCAAATGGAAACTGGGGAGTTGATTATCTATACTTCAGCTGACCCTGTTTTGCAAATTGCTGCCCACGAAGACATTATTCCTTTGGATGAATTGTACCGTATCTGTGAGTACGCTCGTTCGATTACCCTTGAGCGTCCTGCACTTCTTGGTCGTATCATTGCTCGTCCTTATGTTGGTGAACCAGGTAACTTCACTCGTACTGCAAACCGTCGTGACTTGGCCGTATCTCCATTTGCACCGACTGTTTTGGATAAATTGAATGAGGCTGGTATCGATACTTACGCTGTTGGTAAAATCAACGATATCTTTAACGGTGCTGGTATTAACCATGATATGGGTCACAACAAGTCAAATAGTCATGGAATTGATACACTATTGAAGACCATGGGCCTTGTTGAGTTTGAAAAAGGATTCTCTTTCACAAACTTGGTTGACTTTGATGCCCTTTACGGTCATCGACGCAATGCTCACGGTTACCGTGATTGCTTGCATGAGTTTGATGAACGCTTACCTGAAATTATCGCAGCCATGCGAGAGAACGACCTTCTCTTGATTACTGCGGACCATGGAAATGACCCAACTTATGCAGGAACAGACCACACTCGTGAATATATTCCATTGTTGGCCTACAGCCCTGCCTTTAAAGGAAATGGTGTTATTCCAGTCGGACATTTTGCAGATATCTCAGCGACTGTTGCCGATAACTTTGGTGTGGAAACTGCCATGATTGGGGAAAGTTTCTTAGATAAATTGGTATAAGATGGCGCGCTATGTTTTGCTTGTGAGAGGTATCAATGTTGGTGGCAAGAATAAGGTCGTTATGGCAGAGTTTCGTCAAGAATTGACCGATTTGGGACTGGGAAAGGTTGAGACCTACATCAACAGTGGCAATATCTTCTTTACTTCGACAGATGCCAAAACCCAATTGGTTGAAAAATTAGAGACTTTCTTTGAAGTTCATTATCCATTTATTCAGAGCTTTTCTTTACTGAGTCAAGAAGACTATGAAACAGAAGTGGAGAATCTACCAGCTTGGTGGAATGAAGACTTGGCAAGAAAAGACGTTCTCTTTTATACTGAGGGCTTGGATATTGATCAAGTCATCGAGACGGTTAAAAGTTTAGAGCTGAAAGATGAGGTCGTGCATTTTGGAAAACTTGGGATTTTTTGGGGAAAATTCTCTGAAGAATCCTACTCTAAGACTGCCTATCACAAGCACCTGCTCAAGATGTCATTCTATCGCCACATTACCATTCGCAATGCTAAAACCTTTGACAAAATTGGTCAAATGCTAAAAAATAATAAGGAGACACACAATGACATTTTTAGATAAAATCAATGAAACAGCTGCCTTCCTGAAAGACAAGGGAATCCAAGCGCCTGAGTTTGGTCTAATCCTTGGATCAGGACTTGGAGAATTGGCAGAGGAAATCGAAAATCCAGTTGTAGTAGATTATGCTGATATTCCAAACTGGGGGCGTTCAACAGTAGTCGGTCACGCTGGTAAATTGGTATATGGTGAACTGGCAGGTCGCAAGGTCTTGGCTCTTCAAGGTCGCTTCCATTTCTACGAAGGCAATCCTCTGGAAGTCGTGACTTTCCCAGTACGTGTCATGAAAGTTCTCGGATCTGAAGGTGTTATTGTAACCAATGCAGCTGGTGGTATCGGATTTGGTCCTGGTACTTTGATGGCTATCTCAGACCATATCAATATGACGGGGCAAAACCCATTGATGGGTGAAAATTTGGATGATTTTGGTCCTCGTTTCCCAGATATGTCTAAAGCCTACACTCCAGAATACCGTACTACTGCCCATGAAGTGGCTAAAAAACTTGGTATCAAGCTTGATGAAGGTGTCTATATCGGTGTAACTGGTCCAACTTATGAAACACCAGCAGAAATTCGTGCCTATAAAACACTTGGAGCGGATGCAGTTGGTATGTCTACGGTTCCTGAAGTTATCGTGGCAGCCCACTCTGGCTTGAAAGTTCTAGGAATTTCATGTATTACTAACTTTGCGGCTGGTTTCCAAGAAGAACTCAATCACGAGGAAGTTGTGGAAGTGACTGAACGTGTTAAAGGTGACTTTAAAGGATTGATTAAAGCGATTCTTGCAGAATTGTAAAAAACTTGGTGATGGGATTAGACTAGAAATGAAGGTTTCAGTTCTCATCACCTTTAGTAGAGAAGATTGGGTTTGTTGTGATTAAAAGATGAACAAAAATCCAATCGACTACTATATTTTTACTAAAAATTTGTCACATTCTTATTCATCAATTAGGAGAAATGACTTGGAAATGCGAAATAGCTTACAGGCTGAGTAATCTGATTGGTAAATAGGGGAAAATAAAAGAAAGTTAGAAAAGAATGAAAATCGGTCAACGACTTATGCGTTTTGGCATAAAAAAATTAAGTATTGGAGTTGTATCTGTTGCAGTTGGCTTTGCTTTTTTAGTACCGACAGGAATTTCTGCCAATGAAGGAAGTCCAGTTGTGAAAAACGAAGCTCCTCTAGTCGTAAATGCAACGGATAGTCCGACAAAACTAGAAAATACTGATAAAAAACAGGAACTACCTCGTATAGAGGAAAAAGCTGCAGCTATCCAACCAGCTCCAGAAACAAAAGAAGTCCTTAAAAATCAGAAGGAAGAAGAAAAGCTGGACTCCCATAAAACAGAGCCTGCTCTAGTTCCTGAAGACGTGAATAAAGAGAAAAATGTAAAGGATGAGGCTACACCTTCTCGCCCTGTGACAGCAGAAGATCTTTTGAAAATCTCAAAAGGAGAATTGCACTCAGAAAATGATTTACTTGACAATTCTCTTTATGGTGAAAAAGTCCTTGATTTAGAAGGTGATGACGATCAGGATGGTATCAAAAATAAGGATGAACTTTATGTTTATCATAAAGATGGTAAGGACTATTTAGGATATAACAGTCATCCATTACTGGCGGACAGTGATGGGGACGGATTAGCAGATGGAGAAGATGATAATAAGAAACAATGGTATGTTACAGATCGAGATGCTCTTCTCTTTATGGAGTTATCCTATCGTGATGATGACTATATCGAAAAAATCCTAGATCATAAGAATCCATTTCCGAGTCTCTACTTGAATCGTCAAGAATATAAGATGATGCACAATGAGTTAGCTCCGTTTTGGAAGATGAAAAAAGCTTACCATACAGCTAGTGGTTTGGATGCTTATCTATTTGAAACTAAGAGTGATTTTCCTTATTTAAAAGACAATACTGTTCAAATGTTGGCTATACGTGGGACAAGACTGAATGATGCAAAAGATTTGAGAACGGACTTGACCCTGCTAGGAGGAAATAAACCTGCACAAGCGGATGATATCCGTAATGTTGTAAAAGAATTGGCGCAGGATTCCAGCATTACCAATCTGTATATGACAGGTCATTCTTTAGGAGGCTATTTAGCTCAAATAGCAGCGGTTGAAGCCTATCAGAAATATCCTACTTTTTATAATAATGTTTTGAAAAAAGTGACAACATTTAATGCACCTAAGGTTATTACTTCAAGAACAATCTGGAATGCCAAAAATGGTTTCTGGGATGTAGGATTAGAAAGTCGGAAGCTTGCTGTAAATGGAAAAATTAAACATTATGTAGTGGATAATGACAATGTGGTTACATCTGTGCTACAAAATGATAGTGATGTTGTGACATCTACAGGAAGTGCCAATGTTAAGCACCGTTCGCGTGGCTATTTTGAAAGCCGTATGAATGATATTCCAAACTTTAATATTGGAAAACGAACAACATTGGACAAGCAGGGTTACCGTGATCCAAAACTGGAAAAAATTTCTTTCTTTAAGAAACAACAACTCCCTCTGTCATCTAGTCAACCAAGCGCTGAACCTCTTGAAAATATAGCTCTGGGGAAACGGGTTACCCAAAGTTCGACAGCTTTTGGAGGTGACGCTAGAAGGGCTGTGGATGGAAAAGTAGATGGGAATTATGCTCATCATTCTGTAACGCATACAGAGTTTCAATCTAAGCCTTGGTGGCAAGTCGATTTAGACAGAGAAGAAACGATTCGTCAAATCAATATCTATAATCGAACAGATACTGCTCAGGATAGGCTTACCAATTTTAATGTGATTCTTTTAGATAGTTCTGGGAAAGAAATTGAAAGAAAACGCATTGCATCTCTGAAAGATATTTCTGCACAAATTGCAATTGACTATAAAAAAGCTCGTTTTGTCCGTATTGAGTTAGATGGTTACAATGCTCTCAGTCTCGCAGAAGTTCAAGTCTTGCGTGCTGAGAATATCGCATGGAAAAAGCAAGCACGCCAAAGTTCTACCGAGTTTGGAGGAGATGCTAGCCGTGCCTTGGATGGGAATACCAATAGAAGCTACAGCCAGCAATCGATTACGCATACAAAATTTGAAAATCAGCCTTGGTGGGAAGTTGATTTAGGTCGTACAGAACAGGTAGGACTTGTCCGTCTTTATAATCGTGGAGATGGAGAACTTTCTAAACGTCTGTCAGACTTTGATGTGATTTTATATGATGAAACAGGGAAAGAAGTTACTAGAAAATATGTTTCTCGTTTAGAAGGAAATCGTCTAGATCTTCAGTTGGATGGCAAGTTGGGTCGCCGTGTCCGTATTCAATTGCGTCAGAAAAATCAAGCTCTCAGTCTTGCTGAAGTAGAAGTGTTTCGATTTATGGCTAAGAATGCTGTGACACCACCAACTTCTAAGCCAGTACAAGTGTTAAATTACACTCCTGTAAAAGATAAAACCCTAACTATTCAGCATAGTGGAGCTTACATTGCACGCTATTCTATAACTTGGGAAGAAGTTACAGTAGATAAAAATGGTCATTCAGTTGTTCGCAGTCATTCTTGGGAAGGAAATGGACGTAATCAGACTGCAGGTTTTGTCCTCAACCTCCCAATTAAAGAAAATATGCGTAATCTTCGAATTAAGATCGAAAAGAGAACAGGTCTTATCTGGAATAGATGGCAAACGATCTATGATAACAGACCTCTCCTTGCTCAACCACATCGAAAAAACACTCATTGGGGTACGACATTGAATTCCAAGGTGAGTGACGATGATGTCTTGTAATCTGATGATACAATGACAGTTAGATAATTTAGTTTATAAAAAACTACCTGAGCTCGAATAGGACTCAGGTAGCTATCTGTGAGAGAATAAAATTAAAAAAGAAAGGTAGAGCGCGTGTTCTGATTTGAACACGAGCGGAAAACTTTTCTAAAAACTTAGGAAGACAAACTAATGAAAGTCCATTTTATACTACATGAGAGTTTTGAAATCCCAGGTGCTTATCTAACTTGGGCTCAATCAAGAGGTCATGATATTGGAATAACAAAGGTTTATAAGGGAGAAGTTTTACCCCAAACAGTTTCTGATATTGATTTTCTTATCATTATGGGAGGTCCTCAATCTCCTGATGAAGATAAAGAAAATTTCCCTTATTATCATCCAAAAGAAGAAATTAGGTTCATTCGACAAGCAATAGAAGAAGATAAGTATATTGTAGGTGTATGCTTAGGGGCGCAACTACTTTCTGTTGCTTATGGGGGTCAATATGAGCATAGTCCTGAAAGAGAAATAGGTGTATTCCCTATTAGGATGACTAGTCAAGGACTAGCAGATAAACACCTCAAACATTTTGGTAGTGAGCTTTTAGTTGGTCACTGGCATGGTGATATGCCGGGATTGACAGACGAAGCGGTAATCCTTGCTACCAGTCAAGGTTGTCCGCGACAGATTGTTCGCTTTAGCCCTAAACATTATGCTTTTCAAGTGCATTTAGAGTTTGATTTAGAAGCGATTGATTTATTGGTTGCTGCGGATAGTGAAGAACGATTGATAGAACAACATCAAACATTATCTTTTGTTCAATCACCTGAAGAATTGCGTGGTAACGATTATTCTGAAATGAATGCAAAATTGCATAATTTTTTAGATTCGCTTACAAATTAGAATTACGGACAAACTAGATATTTTAATTTGTGCTAGTTTTTACAAAATATCAAAAATAAGAAAGGTAGAGCGCGTGTTTGGATTTGAACACGAGCGGAAAGCTCGGAAAATAGATAATTTGACTGAGAAATCAGGATTTCTCGTCAGATTCCTAATTTTCAGTCGTTTTCTTCTCGCTCTCTAATCTTCATAAAATAAAGAAAGGATGGGTAAACCGTATTCGCTGAATTGAATACGGGCGGAGAACTGTGTAAAAAAGATAAACTGTCTAGCATCATTGATGCGTCGTCAGTTTCCTATTTTTACTTTGTTCTCTGTCGCCCTTTATATCTTAACTATGTCTATCCATATTGCTGCTCAGCAGGGTGAAATTGCTGATAAAATTCTTCTTCCTGGAGATCCTCTTCGTGCTAAGTTTATTGCGGAGAATTTCCTTGAAGATGCTGTTTGTTTTAACGAAGTGCGTAACATGTTTGGCTACACTGGTACTTACAAGGGTCACCGTGTATCTGTCATGGGAACTGGGATGGGAATGCCATCCATTTCGATTTATGCGCGTGAGTTGATTGTTGACTACGGTGTGAAAAAATTGATCCGTGTGGGAACTGCGGGTTCTTTGAATGAAGATGTTCATGTCCGTGAATTGGTTTTGGCGCAAGCAGCTGCAACCAACTCAAACATCGTCCGTAATGACTGGCCACAGTATGATTTCCCACAAATCGCTAGCTTTGACTTGCTAGATAAGGCTTATCATATCGCAAAAGAACTTGGCATGACTACTCACGTGGGAAATGTCTTGTCTTCTGATGTCTTTTATTCAAACTATTTTGAAAAGAACATCGAGCTTGGTAAATGGGGAGTTAAAGCTGTAGAAATGGAAGCGGCAGCGCTTTACTATTTGGCTGCCCAACACCACGTTGATGCGCTAGCTATCATGACCATTTCTGATAGTTTGGTTAATCCAGATGAAGATACAACAGCAGAAGAACGTCAAAATACCTTCACCGATATGATGAAGGTTGGTTTGGAAACCTTGATTGCAGAATAAAAGAAAACACAAAAAAGGAAGATTTTCATCCAGAAAATCTTCCTTTTTTAGTCATTCAGTCCATACTGTGACCTAAATGAATGTTGCTCTATCGTCTATTTTTTAAGAGATTGTAAGAAACAATCAATCTCTGCTTGAGAATGGAGAATATGCATCTTTTCTGGGTAAGTATTGTTTAAGTATTGGTATCTATCCTTAGCATTTTTTGTCCGCCCATCCCAGAGAATCCAACGAATAAATTCCCAATTAAATTGTTCTTGACAACCTTCTGCCATACTTTCTCTGACCTTGCCTCGGTATTTGAGATACCGTTTAAAGGCTCGAAAGAGACAAGTCCATGGTGAAAAGTTGAGAAAGATGATTTGGTCAGCTTCCTGCATTCTTTCCTCATAAAAACACCAAGAATAATTTCCATCGATAACCCAAGATTCATTCTTTGTAAGAAAGTTTTTCATCTGGGTCAACATCCATTCGCGGTCACTGTCTTGCCAACCAGGTTGAAATTGGAGTGTGTCCATGTGAAGTTTTGGGATGGAGTAGTAGTGAGACAACTTTTCTGCTAGAGTTGACTTACCAGCACCAGAATATCCGATAATTGCGATTTTCATTTTCTACCTTTTCCTATTTGAGGACAAAAAAACAGCCTCTATGGACTGTTTCTTATTTAGCAAGTTTAGCTGAAAGACGAGCTTTATCGCGGCTTGCTTTGTTTTTGTGAATCAAACCTTTAGTTTCTGCTTTATCGATAGCTGAGCTAGCAGCACGGAAAAGTTCTTCAGATGGGTTTGCTTCGAAAGCTTTGATAGCAGTACGCATAGCTGATTTTTGAGCTGAGTTCTTTTCGTTTTGTTTAACGTTCAATTCAGCGCGTTTGATAGCTGATTTAATGTTTGCCAATGTTCTTACCTCCATATTTACTAACTATACCATTATATCTGAAAACTTACGTTTTGACAAGGGAAAATTACTTTTTTAAGTAAATTTCATCGATTTCATGGTTCTTTGTTTTATGAAGAATCACTTCCGCACGGTTTCTGGTTGGTTCAATATAATTTTGGAGATTTGTGAGATTGATACTGGTCCAGACCTGATGGGCAAAGGATTCCACTTCCCCAATTGGCATTTGTGTAAAACGATAATAGTAGCTATCAGGGTCGTTTTGGGCTAGGCTCAGCATTTTCAAGAAACGGTCGAGATACCAACTCTCAATATCATCCACTGCAGCATCAACATAGATTGAAAAGTCAAAGAAGTCAGTAATATAGAGACGTTCGTTTTGTGGATTTTGAAAGACATTGATTCCTTCAACAATCACAAAATCAGCAGCTTTGACGCTTTGCTTTTCCTCAGGAACGATGTCGTAGACTTCATGAGAATAGACAGGAATATCTACATCTTGTCCATTTTTGATGTGGTCCAGGAAGTTTAGGAGTGCTTCCATATCATAGCTTTCAGGAAATCCCTTGCGATTTAAAATCCCTTGTTTAATCAAGGTCTGGTTGGGATAGAGAAAGCCATCAGTTGTTACCAACTCAACCGTAGCATCTGTAAGCGTACGGGACAGTAGGATTTGCAGTAGTCGACTAGTTGTGGATTTTCCAACAGCAACACTCCCAGAAACACCAATGATAAAAGGTTGGGATTTACTTTCACGTTGAAGGAAAATTCCTTTGGAAAAAGCCAAATCATCCTTGGTACGCTTGTAAATCTGGATGAGATGGGCAAGGGGAAGATAGACATCAGTAACATCCTGTAGACTAATCTGGTCGTTAAAACTCTTGATGGATTCTAATTCCTCTTCAGTTAAAGGAGGTGTTGTCTTTCGATGTAAAGATTGCCAAGTCTGGCGGCTGATTTTTTCAAAATGTAAAAATTCGTTGGTCATTTGTTTTCCCCTAGATATTTTGTTTATCATACCATAAAAAGCTAAAAAAATAAAGCGGTTTCTTGAATGTGGTCAGTCAATATTATATAATAGATGTAGATAGAGGATGAACAATTTAGTGATGAAGTAGGAGCTACTTTCTCCTGACTTATAAGCTAATAAAGGGGGCTTTGGGAATCACAACTTATAGGAGGTGTGACATGAAAATCTTAAAAAGTTATATATTGGAACTCTGTTTTATTTTAAGTTTTGCACTACCTTTTTTAAAAGGAGCGAATGCGGATAATGGTAGACGTTTTGTGGAAACCTATTACGGTTTTACTTTTTTGATGGAACATGCCATTGTAACAGCTGTCTTTATCTGTTCGCTCTTGATTGCTTTCTTCCTAAAAAAACGGTGGACGAAAAGGCTTGCTGCTGGTAGTTATTTCTTTTTAGTTCTATGGATTGCTACAGAGGGTTATTTCTTCCGCATGTCACTAGAAGATTTGATACGACTTTGGACAAGTTTGGAATTCCTGACAAAAACGTATCAGTTGGGCTTTTATCTAAACATCTTGTTGGGAATTTTGTTGATAATTAAGTATTTGAAGGTTAAGCAATAGTAATCAAAATGCTTCTGATGATAGACAATAAATTTGTTATTTTATCCTGACTGTGATACCTTATAGCTCCCAATGGCTTGTCATTCGTTTCCAATAATTGAAAGAGATTGAAGAAAAGGTCTTCTTAACTAGGTTTCTTCAGTCTTTTTCATTTTGTCATCAATTTGTAAACGATTTACAATTTAAGGCAAGTTATGGTAAAATAGTGTCATGAGTAAAATGTATTATGCAGAAAATCCTGACGCTGCTCACGACATTCATGAGTTGAGAGTGGACTTGTTGGGAGAAAAAATGACCTTTTTGACGGATGCGGGTGTTTTTAGCAAGAAAATGGTTGACTTTGGAAGTCAACTTTTGCTCAAGTGTCTAGAGGTCAACCAAGGCGAGACTGTCCTTGATGTAGGCTGTGGATATGGGCCTTTGGGCTTGTCCTTGGCTAAGGCTTATGGAGTTCAGGCTATCATGGTCGATATCAATAATCGTGCCTTGGATTTGGCGCGACAAAATGCTGAACGAAATAAAGTAGGAGCGACGATTTTCCAGTCCAATATCTATGAACAAGTTGAAGGGAAATTTGACCATGTCATTTCCAATCCCCCTATTCGTGCGGGCAAGCAAGTTGTTCATGAAATCATTGAGAAAAGCAAAGATTTCTTGGAAATTGGTGGAGATTTGACAATCGTTATCCAGAAAAAACAAGGGGCTCCAAGTGCCAAGTCCAAGATGGAAGATGTGTTTGGCAATTGTGAAATCGTCAAAAAAGATAAGGGATACTATATCCTTAGAAGTGTGAAAGAATGAGAGCAGTTGATTTAATCCAAAAAAAACGAGACGGTCAAGAATTAACTTCGAGTGAAATTGAATGGCTAGTTGAAGGCTATGTATCAGGAACTGTTCCTGATTATCAGATGTCTGCCTTTGCTATGGCTGTTTATTTCAAAGGAATGACGACACGAGAAATCTCAGATTTGACTATGAATATGGTTAAGACAGGTCAAGAGTTTGATTTATCAGCTATTGATGGAGTTAAGGTTGACAAGCATTCTACGGGTGGTGTTGGTGATAAGGTGACCTTGATTTTGGCTCCCCTTGTTGCTAGCTTTGGTGTGCCTGTAGCAAAAATGAGTGGTCGTGGTCTCGGCCATACGGGTGGAACAATTGATAAATTGGAGTCCATTAAGGGCTATCAAGTAGAACGTAGTCAAGAGGATTTCATTCATCAGGTTCAGGATATTGGAGTGTCCGTCATTGGGCAATCAGACCAGCTGGTTAAAGCAGATAAGCTTCTCTACGCCCTCCGTGATGTGACCGCAACTGTCGACACGATTCCTTTGATTGCGAGTTCGGTGATGAGCAAGAAAATCGCGGCAGGGGCGGATGCTATTTTGCTAGATGTGACTGTCGGTGAGGGTGCCTTCATGAAGACGGTTGATGAGGCGCGTGAATTGGCTCAAACCATGGTGGAACTTGGTAAGGCTGTTGGTCGAAAGACAGTAGCAGTCATTACCGATATGAGTCAGCCCTTGGGACGAGCGATTGGAAATCGACTTGAAATCCTTGAGGCATTGGAGATTTTACAAGGTCAAGGTCGTCAGGATATTACCCACTTTATCTGTGAATTGGCTCAAATTATGCTTGGTCTGGCAAATGTAAATAAGACAGTTGAGGAAGTTCGCCAACATCTTGAAAATGGACAAGCGCTGGCTAAGTTTGAGGAGATGGTCCAAGCCCAAGGTGGAGACTTGGAAGACCTCTATCGCCCAGTCAATGTTGCCCATGTGGTGGAAATCCCTGCTCAGGAAACGGGTATTATCTCAGCTCTTCCAGCAATGGAATTTGGGCTTTATGCTATGAGACTGGGAGCTGGTCGTGCAGTCAAATCTGATGACTTGGACTATGAAACTGGAATTGTTTTTGAAAAGAAAGTTGGAGACTCCGTTCAAAAGGGAGAAATTGTTGCAAAAGTATACACAAATGGAAAAATTTCTCCTCAGCTAGTTACAGATTTTCAAAAATATGTTAAAATAAATGATAGGGTGCAAAGTTTACGAGAAATTATAGAAATTATCTCATAAACGACAGGAGAATCCGTATATGAAAATAAATAAATATATAGATCATACGCTTTTAAAGCAAGATGCAACAGAAAAACAAATTGATTGTTTGTTGTCTGAAGCTAGAGAGTATGATTTTGCCAGCGTCTGCGTCAATCCGATCTGGGTTGAACATGCTAAAAAAGGGCTTGAAGGTACAGATGTCAAGGTCTGCACGGTAGTAGGTTTCCCTTTGGGAGCAACAACTTCAACTGTGAAAGCATTTGAAACCAAAGAAGCTATCCAAAATGGTGCAGATGAGATTGATATGGTGATCAATGTTGGAGCCCTCAAATCAGGAAATCTTGATTTGGTTGAATCAGACATTCGCGCAGTAGTAGAAGCAAGTGGTGACAAGTTGGTTAAGGTCATCATTGAAGCTTGCTTGTTGACGGACGATGAAAAAGTTGTGGCTTGTCAATTAGCCCAGAAAGCGGGAGCTGATTTTGTTAAAACATCTACTGGCTTTTCAACTGGTGGTGCTACGATAGCAGATGTTACATTAATGCGTGAAACAGTTGGACCTGATATGGGAGTCAAGGCTGCTGGTGGAGCTCGTTCTTATGCAGATGCTCTTGCCTTTGTGGAAGCAGGTGCGACCCGTATCGGAACATCAGCTGGGGTAGCTATTTTAAAAGGAGAATTGGCAGATGGCGACTACTGAGTTGATTGAACTGGCAATTGAAACCAGCAAGAATGCCTATGTCCCTTATTCTCACTTTCCTATTGGAGCGGTGTTAGTAGCCAAAGACGGAAGTGTTTACACGGGAGTGAATATCGAAAATGCTAGCTATCCTTTGACCAATTGCGGTGAGAGAACAGCCATTTTTAAGGCTGTATCTGAAGGGCAAAGAGAATTTTCAGAGCTGATTGTTTATGGTCAAACTGAAAAACCAATCTCACCATGTGGTGCTTGTCGCCAAGTAATGGTCGAATTTTTTGAACAAGATCTAAAAGTGACCTTAGTCGCAAAAGATAAATCGACGGTCGAGATGACGGTCGGGGAATTACTTCCATACTCTTTTACAGACTTAAACTAGTCTGAGTCGCTCTCTGAGTGGCACGGTCCTTGTGGCCAATCAATCCATACTTGCAACATCGTTGCACATCTTATTTAGGAGGTTCAGTAATGAACAAGAAACAATGGCTAGGCCTTGGTCTAGTTGCAGTGGCAGCAGTTGGACTTGCTGCATGTGGTAACCGCTCTTCTCGTAAGGCAGCTTCATCTTCTGATGTGAAGACAAAAGCAGCAATCGTCACTGATACTGGTGGTGTTGATGATAAATCATTCAACCAATCAGCTTGGGAAGGTTTGCAGGCTTGGGGTAAAGAACACAATCTTTCAAAAGATAACGGTTTCACTTACTTCCAATCAACAAGTGAAGCTGACTACGCTAACAACTTGCAACAAGCGGCTGGAAGTTACAACCTAATCTTCGGTGTTGGTTTTGCCCTTCACAATGCAGTTAAAGATGCAGCAGCAGAGCACACTGATTTGAACTATGTCTTGATTGATGATGTGATTAAAGATCAAAAGAATGTTGCGAGCGTAACATTTGCTGATAATGAATCTGCTTACCTTGCAGGTGTTGCAGCAGCTAAAACAACTAAGACAAAACAAGTTGGTTTTGTAGGTGGCATTGAGTCAGAAGTTATCTCTCGTTTTGAAGCTGGTTTCAAGGCAGGTGTTGCCTCAGTAGATTCATCTATCAAAGTACAAGTTGACTATGCTGGTTCATTTGGTGATAATGCCAAAGGTAAAACAATTGCAGCAGCACAATACGCAGCTGGTGCAGACGTTGTTTACCAAGTAGCTGGTGGTACAGGTGCAGGTGTCTTTGCAGAAGCAAAATCACTCAACGAAAGCCGTCCTGAAAATGAAAAAGTTTGGGTTATCGGTGTTGACCGTGACCAAGAAGCAGAAGGTAAATACACTTCTAAAGATGGTAAAGAATCAAACTTTGTTCTTGTATCTACTTTGAAACAAGTTGGTACAACTGTAAAAGATATTTCTAACAAGGCAGAAAAAGGTGAATTCCCTGGCGGTCAAGTGATCGTTTACTCATTGAAAGATAAAGGGGTTGACTTGGTAACAACTAACCTTTCTGAAGAAGGTAAAAAAGCCGTTGAAGATGCTAAAGCTAAAATCCTTGATGGAAGCGTAAAAGTTCCTGCAAAATAATGGATGGAAGTCATTTCTTAGGAAGCGGCCCTCGGCCGCTTTTTTAAGAGTTGAGACAAAGTCATTTTGTCTCAGTAAAGCTTGCTACTAGACAAACTAGCAAGTTTTATTGAAATAAAATAAGACTCTGAAAGGAAGAGCACATGGCACACGAAAATGTCATTGAGATGCGTGATATTACCAAGGTGTTTGGTGAATTTGTTGCCAACGACAAAATCAACCTGCACCTACGAAAAGGTGAAATTCATGCACTTTTAGGAGAAAATGGGGCTGGTAAGTCCACGCTCATGAACATGTTAGCAGGGCTTCTTGAACCAACTAGTGGTGAAATTGTGGTCAACGGTCAAGTTGTCAACCTCGACTCACCATCTAAAGCAGCTAGCTTGGGAATTGGAATGGTTCACCAGCACTTTATGTTGGTAGAAGCCTTCACAGTGGCTGAAAACATCATTTTAGGTAGTGAATTGACTAAAAATGGTGTGCTAGATATCGCTGGAGCTAGCAAAGAAATCAAGGCTCTTTCTGAACGTTATGGCTTAGCTGTTGACCCTTCTGCCAAGGTAGCAGATATCTCAGTTGGAGCCCAACAACGTGTAGAAATTTTAAAAACCCTTTATCGGGGGGCTGATATCCTTATCTTTGACGAACCAACGGCTGTTTTGACTCCATCAGAAATTGATGAGTTGATGGCTATTATGAAAAATCTTGTCAAAGAAGGGAAATCAATTATCTTGATCACCCACAAGTTGGACGAGATTCGCGCAGTTTCTGACCGCGTTACAGTTATCCGTCGTGGGAAATCAATTGAAACAGTCGAAATTGCAGGGGCTACCAATGCTGATTTAGCAGAAATGATGGTAGGACGTTCTGTTTCCTTTAAAACAGAGAAGCAAGCCTCTCAACCAAAAGAAGTGGTCTTGTCTATTAAAGACTTGGTGGTCAATGAAAACCGAGGTGTCCCAGCTGTTAAAAATCTGTCCTTGGATGTTCGTGCTGGAGAGATTGTTGGTATTGCGGGGATTGATGGAAATGGTCAGTCTGAACTGATTCAAGCCATCACAGGTCTTCGCAAGGTTGAATCTGGTAGCATTGAGCTAAAAGGAGATTCAATTGTAGGCTTGCACCCACGTCAGATTACAGAGTTGAGTGTTGGGCACGTTCCAGAAGACCGTCACCGTGATGGTTTGATTTTGGAAATGATGATTTCTGAAAATATTGCCCTTCAAACTTACTACAAAGAACCACATAGTAAAAATGGAATTTTGAACTATTCAAATATTACTTCTTATGCTAAAAAGCTGATGGAAGAGTTTGATGTTCGTGCTGCCAGCGAATTTGTTCCTGCAGCGGCACTCTCAGGAGGAAATCAACAAAAAGCAATTATTGCTCGTGAAATTGATCGTGATCCTGATCTCCTTATCGTCAGCCAGCCAACTCGTGGTTTGGATGTCGGTGCCATTGAATATATCCACAAGCGCTTGATTGAAGAGCGTGATAATGGTAAGGCTGTTCTAGTTGTCAGCTTTGAATTGGATGAGATTTTAAACGTCTCAGACCGCATTGCCGTTATCCACGATGGTAAGATTCAAGGTATTGTATCACCAGAAACAACCAATAAACAAGAACTTGGTGTCTTGATGGCTGGTGGAAACTTGGGAAAGGAGAAGAGTGATGTCTAAAAAATTACAACAAATTTCGGTTCCCTTGATTTCTGTCTTCCTAGGAATTTTACTTGGAGCCATTGTCATGTGGATCTTCGGTTATGATGCTATTTGGGGCTATGAAGAATTGTTCTATACAGCCTTTGGTAGTCTACGCGGGATTGGGGAAATCTTCCGTGCAATGGGGCCTTTGGTCTTGATTGGTCTTGGTTTTGCCGTTGCCAGTCGTGCTGGTTTCTTTAACGTCGGACTTCCTGGTCAGGCTTTGGCAGGTTGGATTCTTAGTGGTTGGTTTGCCTTGTCGCATCCAGATATGCCACGTCCTTTGATGATTCTAGCAACTATCGTAATTGCCTTGATTGCTGGTGGGATTGTCGGTGCCATTCCAGGTATTCTTAGAGCTTATCTAGGGACATCAGAGGTTATCGTAACCATTATGATGAACTACATTGTCTTGTATGTAGGAAATGCCTTTATCCATGCCTTTCCTAAAGACTTCATGCAAAGTACAGATTCGACGATTCGTGTTGGGGCTAATGCAACCTACCAGACACCTTGGTTGGCTGAGTTGACTGGTAATTCACGGATGAATATTGGTATTTTCTTTGCTCTTATTGCCGTTGCAGTTATTTGGTTCATGCTCAAGAAAACAACCCTTGGTTTTGAAATCCGTGCGGTTGGTCTTAATCCTCACGCATCAGAATACGCTGGTATTTCTGCCAAACGAACGATTATCCTCTCAATGATTATTTCAGGTGCCTTGGCTGGTCTTGGTGGAGCTGTTGAAGGGCTTGGAACCTTCCAGAACGTCTATGTTCAAGGGGCGTCATTGGCTGTCGGATTTAACGGGATGGCGGTTAGTCTTCTTGCGGCAAATTCACCAATTGGTATTCTCTTTGCAGCTTTCCTATTTGGTGTTCTCCAAGTTGGAGCTCCTGGTATGAATGCAGCGCAGGTACCATCTGAGCTAGTCAGCATTGTAACAGCGTCTATTATCTTCTTTGTCAGTGTTCATTATCTTATCGAACGCTTTGTCAAACCGAAAAAACAAGTTAAAGGAGGTAAGTAAAGATGTCTATTACAACCTTGCTCACCCTCTTGGTGTCTTCTATGCTGATTTACTCAGCACCCCTCATCTTTACAAGTATCGGTGGTGTCTTCTCTGAACGTGGTGGTGTGGTAAACGTCGGTCTTGAAGGGATTATGGTTATGGGTGCCTTTTCTGGAGTCGTCTTTAACCTTGAATTTGCAGAACAATTTGGAGCAGCAACTCCATGGCTATCCTTGCTTGTAGCAGGATTTGTTGGTGGTCTCTTCTCTATTATCCACGCAGCTGCGACGGTTCATTTCCGTGCAGACCATGTTGTCAGCGGTACGGTTTTGAACTTGATGGCGCCAGCCTTGGCTGTTTTCTTGGTGAAAGTTCTTTATAATAAAGGACAAACAGATAACTTAAGTCAGACTTTTGGACGCTTTGACTTCCCAGTCTTAGCAAATATCCCAGTGATTGGTGATATCTTCTTCAAGTCAACAAGTCTGCTAGGTTATATTGCGATTGCCTTCTCCTTCCTTGCTTGGTTTATCCTCTTCAAGACCCGCTTTGGTCTTCGTCTCCGCTCTGTCGGTGAACACCCTCAAGCAGCGGACACATTGGGAATCAATGTCTACAAGATGAGATATTTAGGGGTTATCATTTCAGGTTTCTTAGGTGGAATTGGCGGAGCGATTTATGCTCAATCGATTTCAGTTAACTTCTCAGTGACAACTATTGTTGGACCTGGATTTATCGCCCTTGCTGCGATGATCTTCGGGAAATGGAATCCAATCGGTGCTATGCTTTCTAGTCTCTTCTTTGGACTTTCACAAAGTTTGGCCGTTATCGGTTCTCAATTGCCTTTCCTACAAGGAGTGCCTGCGGTTTACCTTCAAATCGCACCTTATGTTTTGACCATTATTGTCTTGGCAGCTTTCTTTGGAAAAGCAGTTGCACCAAAAGCAGATGGTATCAACTATATCAAATCAAAATAAGCATATAAAAAAACGTCAGTTCACAAACTGGCGTTTTATTTTTTAGGATGTTGATGAGTTAAGTTTAATCCCCAAGGGACTAAATTTTCAGTTTTATTTTGGATACGTGTGATATTATCCTTATGACGAATGATAATCAAACTAGCAAGAGCTAGAATAATGGCGATGAAGAGAGGGTCATAGTTACTCAAAATAAAACCAAAAAGTGGAAAGAGTAGAATTCCGATGACGGCTGCGATAGATGCTGTGACACTGGAAAGTGAAATCATACTGCCTAGATAGAGGGTCCCAAAGAAAACAACCGCAAGGTAGAGGCAGAAGACAGGCGCAAATCCGAAAATCACACCAGCACTGGTTGCAACAGCCTTGCCTCCCTTAAATCCTGCAAAGATAGGAAAGGTATGTCCAATAACAGCCAAAAGTCCAAAGATAAGAGGAGAAACACCTTGCAGATGAAAGATAATCGGAAGCAGCGTTGCTAGGGTTCCTTTGAAAAAGTCAATCACAAAGGTCGCCATACCAGCTTTCTTACCTAAAATGCGGAAGGTGTTGGTTGTCCCAGTGTTGCCAGAACCATGTTCTCGCAGATTGATTTGAAAGAATATTTGTCCAATCCAGAGACCAGACGGAATCGAACCCAGCAGATAGGCTAGGAATAATAAAACTATTGTAATCATACTCCTATTATATCATGAATTGGGAAAGAAAGGCAGAGAATCTCTTCTGAAATTGTCACATCGGAGAAAGAAAAATTTTGCAAAATCCTTGGAAAAGCTGTAGAATAGTAAAGATGAACGAATAGGAGGTTCCTTGTGTCAAAAAAGGAAATCGATATTAATAATTATAATGATGACGCCATTCAGGTGCTAGAAGGGTTGGATGCAGTCCGTAAACGTCCAGGGATGTATATCGGATCGACCGATGGTGCTGGTCTTCACCATCTCGTCTGGGAAATTGTCGACAATGCAGTCGATGAGGCCTTGTCTGGATTTGGTGACCGTATTGATGTGACCATTAATAAAGACGGCAGTTTAACGGTTCAAGACCATGGACGTGGTATGCCGACTGGAATGCACGCCATGGGAATCCCAACAGTTGAGGTTATCTTCACAATTCTTCATGCCGGAGGGAAATTCGGTCAGGGTGGCTACAAGACATCTGGTGGTCTCCACGGGGTTGGTTCTTCCGTTGTTAACGCTCTTTCTAGTTGGCTGGAGGTTGAAATCACCCGTGATGGTGCAATCTACAAGCAACGTTTTGAAAATGGTGGAAAACCTGTCACGACTTTGAAGAAAATCGGTACAGCACCCAAGTCTAAAACAGGTACAAAGGTTACCTTTATGCCTGATGCGACCATCTTTTCTACGACAGACTTCAAGTACAATACCATTTCAGAGCGCCTTAATGAATCAGCTTTTCTTTTGAAAAATGTGACCTTGTCTTTGAAGGACAAGCGTACAGATGAAGCGATTGAGTTCCATTATGAGAACGGGGTGCAGGACTTTGTTTCTTATCTTAACGAAGACAAGGAAACCTTGACACCTGTTTTGTACTTTGAGGGGGAAGATAATGGTTTCCAAGTAGAAGTTGCCCTCCAGTACAATGATGGATTTTCAGATAACATTCTGTCCTTTGTCAATAACGTTCGTACTAAAGATGGTGGAACGCATGAAACAGGACTCAAGTCCGCTATTACCAAGGTTATGAATGACTATGCGCGTAAGACGGGGCTTCTCAAGGAAAAAGATAAAAACCTTGAAGGGTCAGACTATCGTGAGGGGCTAGCGGCTGTCCTCTCTATTCTAGTCCCTGAAGAACATTTGCAGTTTGAGGGTCAGACCAAGGACAAGCTAGGAAGCCCTCTTGCTCGTCCCGTTGTGGATGGCATTGTGGCGGATAAGTTGACCTTCTTCCTCATGGAAAATGGTGAATTAGCTTCAAATCTTATTCGCAAAGCCATTAAGGCTCGTGATGCCCGTGAGGCGGCCCGCAAAGCGCGTGATGAGAGTCGAAATGGTAAGAAAAACAAGAAGGATAAGGGCTTATTGTCAGGAAAATTGACTCCAGCCCAGTCTAAGAATCCAGCCAAGAATGAACTTTACCTAGTCGAAGGGGACTCTGCCGGCGGTTCTGCCAAGCAAGGTCGTGACCGCAAGTTCCAAGCTATCTTGCCTCTACGTGGTAAGGTTATCAATACAGCCAAGGCTAAGATGGCAGATATCCTCAAAAACGAAGAAATCAACACCATGATTTATACCATCGGTGCAGGTGTTGGAGCAGACTTCTCTATTGAAGATGCCAACTATGACAAAATCATTATCATGACCGATGCGGATACCGACGGTGCCCACATTCAAACACTTCTCTTAACCTTCTTTTATCGCTACATGCGTCCGTTAGTTGAGGCAGGCCATGTCTATATCGCCCTTCCGCCTCTTTACAAGATGTCAAAAGGGAAAGGTAAGAAAGAAGAAGTGGCCTATGCTTGGACAGATGGAGAGCTTGAAGAACTCCGTAAGCAGTTCGGCAAAGGTGCTACTCTCCAACGCTATAAAGGGCTTGGTGAGATGAATGCGGACCAGCTCTGGGAAACAACCATGAACCCAGAAACACGTACCCTCATCCGTGTTACAATCGAAGACTTAGCACGTGCTGAACGCCGCGTCAATGTCCTCATGGGAGACAAGGTCGAACCACGTCGTAAGTGGATTGAGGATAATGTCAAGTTTACGCTGGAAGAAGCGACAGTGTTTTAAGTCGGTCTTTAACGAATGGGTATTAACATGAGAACTGAAACAGAAATGCTCGATGTGATTTTACAAACAGCCAAAACTTTACAAGTCAAAGCTGTCGCCATGTCTGGCTCGCGAGCTTGTCCCAAAGCTCCAAAAGATAAATTTCAAGATTACGACGTAGTCTATATTGTGGATAATTTTGATAATCTGACAAGTGACCTTTCTTGGTTGAATCAGTTTGGGAAACGCATTATTGAGCAAGAAGTTAGTCTTGGTAATCGTCGTCTCTATCTCATGCTTTTTGAAGATGGCAATCGTATCGATTTGACTATTTGCCCTAAAGAACACATTCAAGAATGGGTGGACAGTGAAGCAGGATTCACTGTTTTAGAAGATCCAGAAAATTTATTTGAACCTTATTTCCCAAATCCAGAGCGTTACTGGATACATCCAACTACTGAGACAGATTTTAAAAATTCCTGCAATGAATTTTGGTGGGTTTCCGCCTATGTAGTCAAGGGAATTTGTCGTAATCAGCTCATCTACGCGACGAATCATCTCTATGGTATTTGTCAGCAAGAGTTGTTAAAAGTCTTTGCTTGGCAGGTAGCAAGTGATAGGGGAAAGATCGACATCGGAAAGAATTATAAGTATCTTTTTAACTATTTACGTACTGAGAAAGAAAAAGAATTCTCGAATCTGCTTGACTTCTCCAGTTTAGATAAAATCACTGAGTCTTTATTTGCTACGATGCAACTTTTCCATCAAGAGGCTCAGTCCCTTGCTCAAAAAATGGGATTTGACTATGATAAAGAAGTAGCAGAGAGGATGATTGAGTATGCTGAGGAGAGACTTCTAAATCGCTGACTAATTTAAAAGATTAAACTACAGAAAGGATAGTTTGGTTATTTATAGTAACTGAACACCTTTTCTATAAAAAATTACTCTACATTCTTTGAAAGGAGTTGAACACGCCCTGAATGCTGTGTGAAAAAGATGAATTTTCTTGTGAGCATGCTTACTTCAAGAATTTTCTATTTTCACTTGGTATTTTACGGGCTCTGTACCCTATATGAGTAACATTCAAAACATGTCCCTTGAGGACATTATGGGAGAGCGCTTTGGTCGCTACTCCAAGTACATTATTCAAGACCGGGCTTTGCCAGATATTCGTGATGGCTTGAAGCCGGTTCAGCGCCGTATTCTTTATTCGATGAATAAGGATGGCAATACCTTTGACAAGAGCTACCGTAAGTCTGCCAAGTCAGTCGGGAACATCATGGGGAATTTCCACCCACACGGTGACTCTTCCATCTATGATGCCATGGTTCGTATGTCACAGGACTGGAAAAACCGTGAGATTTTGGTCGAAATGCACGGTAACAACGGTTCTATGGACGGAGATCCGCCTGCGGCCATGCGTTATACTGAGGCGCGTTTGTCTGAAATTGCTGGTTACCTTCTTCAAGATATCGAGAAAAAGACAGTTCCCTTTGCTTGGAACTTTGACGATACGGAGAAAGAACCAACTGTCTTACCAGCAGCTTTTCCAAACCTCTTAGTCAATGGTTCTACTGGGATTTCGGCTGGTTATGCCACTGACATTCCACCTCATAATTTGGCTGAGGTTATCGATGCGGCGGTTTACATGATTGACCATCCAACTGCCAAAGTTGATAAACTCATGGAATTTTTGCCTGGACCTGACTTCCCTACAGGGGCTATCATCCAAGGGCGTGACGAAATTAAAAAGGCCTATGAAACTGGGAAAGGGCGTGTGGTCGTTCGTTCTAAGACTGAAATTGAAAAGCTAAAAGGTGGTAAGGAACAAATCGTTGTCACTGAGATTCCTTATGAAATCAATAAAGCCAATCTAGTCAAGAAAATTGATGATGTCCGTGTCAATAACAAGGTGGCAGGTATTGCTGAGGTTCGTGATGAGTCTGACCGTGATGGTCTTCGCATTGCTATCGAACTCAAGAAAGATGCTAACACCGAGCTCGTTCTTAACTATCTCTTCAAATACACTGACCTGCAAATTAACTACAATTTTAACATGGTGGCGATTGACAATTTCACACCTCGTCAGGTTGGGATTGTCCCAATCTTATCTAGCTACATCGCCCACCGTCGTGAAGTGATTTTGGCCCGTTCCCGCTTTGACAAGGAAAAGGCTGAGAAACGTCTCCATATCGTAGAAGGTTTGATTCGCGTGATTTCGATTTTGGACGAAGTTATTGCCCTTATCCGTGCTTCTGAGAATAAAGCTGACGCCAAGGAAAATCTCAAGATTAGCTATGATTTTACAGAAGAGCAGGCTGAGGCCATCGTTACCTTGCAACTGTACCGCTTGACCAATACAGACGTGGTTGTCTTACAGGAGGAAGAAGCAGAACTTTGTGAGAAGATTGCCATGCTTGCGGCGATTATCGGTGATGAACGGACGATGTACAATCTTATGAAGAAAGAACTTCGTGAGGTCAAGAAGAAATTTGCGACACCACGTTTGAGTACTTTGGAAGATACTGCGAAAGCAATTGAGATTGATACAGCTAGTCTTATCGCTGAGGAAGATACCTATGTCAGCGTGACCAAGGCAGGTTACATCAAGCGTACCAGTCCACGTTCCTTTGCGGCTTCAACGCTGGAAGAAATTGGCAAACGTGATGACGATCGTTTGATTTTTGTTCAATCTGCCAAGACAACCCAACACCTCTTGATGTTCACAAGTCTGGGAAATGTCATCTATCGACCAATCCATGAATTGGCAGACATTCGATGGAAGGATATCGGAGAGCATATGAGTCAGACTATCACAAACTTTGAAACGAACGAAGAAATCATCTATGTGGAAGTAGTAGATCAGTTTGATGATGCGACAACCTATTTTGCGGCGACTCGTCTCGGTCAAATCAAGCGTGTAGAACGAAAAGAATTCACTCCGTGGCGGACCTACAAGTCTAAGTCGGTTAAGTATGCTAAGCTCAAAGACGAGACAGACCAGATTGTAGCAGTGGCTCCGATTAAACTAGATGATGTTCTCTTGATTAGTCAAAACGGTTATGCCCTTCGTTTCAATATCGAAGAGGTTCCGGTTGTTGGTGCCAAGGCGGCAGGGGTCAAGGCTATGAATCTGAAAGAAGATGATGTCCTCCAATCGGCCTTTATCTGCAACACCTCATCCTTCTACCTCTTGACTCAGCGTGGAAGTTTGAAACGTGTTTCCATCGAGGAAATTCCAGCAACCAGCCGTGCCAAACGTGGTTTACAAGTTTTGCGTGAATTGAAAAACAAACCGCACCGTGTCTTTTTAGCAGGAGCAGTTGCAGAGCAAGGTTTCGTTGGTGATCTATTCAGTACAGAAGTAGAAGAAAACGACCAGATTCTGTTTGTCCAATCCAATAAAGGAACAATCTATGAAAGCCGATTGCAAGACTTGAATCTGTCAGAACGAACTAGCAACGGTAGTTTCATCTCTGACACGATTTCGGATGAAGAAGTTTTTGACGCTTATCTTCAGGAAGCTTATACAGAATTTGAATCTAAGAAATGATAAACAACAATGAAAAGCTTTTCATTGAGCAATTTGTCAATCTATAGATTTCAAGAGTTAAATCTGATTATATATACAAAAACGAACAGTGCTACTTCCCAACTGATAGGGACTTAGCCTGCTCGTTTTCTTGTTTTTAGTGGCTCTTTGTCAACTGTAGTGGGTTGAAGAAAAGCTAAAATCTAGAAAGGATACATTTCGTCCTTTCTTTTTTGATG
>CAJNDO010000005.1 GCA_905221545.1 bacterium
ATCATCATAAGTTAATTTCATAATAAAAGCACCCCAAAAGTTAGATTTTTTCTGTCTAACTTTTGGGGTGCAGTTCAATCTGCAGTTGCTTTTATCATTCTCTTAATAGCGTGTTGGTCCTGCACTTGCGCTGCGAATGTTCAAGCGTTTCTTGAGATAGAAGCGAAGGGCTAGGAGGGCTGCTCCGATAATAGCCAGTGGCACTGGAGCAAGGACTGGGTTAAGGTTAGCTGGTAGGAAGCTTGTTGCAAAGAAGACAAGCAACCAAAGGAACATAGAAGCTAGGATAACCAGTACAGATTTCCAGAAAGGGGGACGTTGACTGCGGTCCATATCTGGTCCATAGTATTGGTAAACAAAGTAGTACATCAAGTAGAAGGCAAATCCACCAACCAGTCCAACTAGCAGGAGGGTAATCAAACCGTAACCGATAGCCTGATCTGCTGAGAAGAAGGTTGTGAGGGCGCTGACGAGGGCAAAGAGGCTAGTGATGAAAAGAGCTGAGTCCATAATCATGAGTTTTGGATCATCATTTTCTTTTGGATGCTCTTTTTCATATTGCTCCTTGACAGAGAAGCTATGAGCCCAGTGGGTCGGTGCGCCGTAGAGGGAACGAGCAGTCGTACCTTTGATTTGCTCTTCAAGGATTTTGGGAATAACTTCCTCAAAAATAGTCTTGATTTCAGCGTCTGTTTTTCCATCTTTGATGAATTGTTGGGTAGCGATATGGACAAACTCTTGGTTTTTCTTTGTTAATTTTTGTAGATCAATCTGAGACATAGGAACTCCTCTTAGAACCATTTTTTATGGATGAGATAGAGAGTGAGCGAGACACTCATAGCAAAGGCGATAAAGACGATTAACCAGAAGGCATTTGGCTCGCCATTTAGGGGAATTTCATTATCCTTAAAGTTCATCCCGTAGGCAGAGAAGACCATGGTTGGGATGGACATGACGATGGTCACAAGGGCCAAGGTTTTCATGATGTTGTTCTGGTTATTGGAAATGATAGAGGCAAAGGTTTCTGTCATGGAATGAAGGACATTTCCGTAAATGTCTGCCATCTCGATGGCCTGTTGGGTTTCAATCAGGGTATCTTCAAGCAGGTCTTCGTCCTCAAGGTATTTCTTGATATTGCTGGTTGAGCTGGTCAATTTCTTAATCACACGCTCATTCGTTTTGAGTGAGGCCTTGAAATAGACGATGGTTTTTTCCAATTCCATGAGCTCAATCAATTCTTCATTACGAGTTGATTGATGCAGTTGACTTTCGATCTGTTCACTCTTGCGGTCAATCGAACGAAGGGCTGTTAGGTAAAGCTCTGCATTGCGATAGAGAATCTGGAAGATAAAACGTGAACGCATGAAGGTGTAGAAATTACGCAAGCGACGGTTGATAAAGACATCGAGGACAGGTAATGGTTCCAAACACGTAGTGATAATGGTTTCCTCGGTGATGATAATACCAAGCGGAATAGTTACGTAGTAGGTGCGGTTATTTCTTTCCTCTGTGACCGGCACGTCTACGATAATCAGGGTATACTCGTCTTCAATGGTAATACGAGACATTTCTTCCGCATCGAGCGGTGCTCGAAGGTCGGCAATGTCGATATCGAAGGCGTTAGCGATTTCGAGTGATTCATTTTGAGTCGGATTGACGAGATTGATCCAAGTACCCGGTTCAAGCGTATCGATCTCTTTAAATTCAGTTGTTGTAGAGAGAAAAACTTGTTTCATATCCCTTATCCTTTCTCATTTTTCAGATTTTTTCACACCGTACTATTATACTACAAAATCGGCCTTTTGGGTAATAGAATCTCACTTTTTTTGGTATAATGGTAAGCAATAATGGACTAGAAAGAACAAAGATGCAAGATAAAATTGTCATTAATGGGGCGCGTGCCCATAATTTAAAAAATATTGATGTGGAGATTCCACGAGACAAGTTGGTTGTCGTAACCGGCTTGTCAGGTTCAGGGAAATCCAGTCTGGCCTTTGATACCCTCTATGCGGAGGGACAACGTCGCTATGTGGAGAGTTTGTCAGCCTACGCTCGCCAGTTTTTGGGAAATATGGAGAAGCCTGATGTAGATGCCATTGATGGCCTCAGCCCAGCTATTTCCATTGACCAAAAAACGACTAGCAAAAATCCTCGTTCGACCGTGGGAACCACGACTGAAATCAATGACTATCTGCGTCTCCTCTACGCGCGTGTGGGGACGCCTTACTGTATCAACGGGCACGGAGCTATCAAGGCTTCTTCTGTGGAGCAAATTGTGGATAAGGTTTTAGAATTACCTGAACGCCAGCGCCTGCAAATTTTAGCACCAGTTATCCGTAAGAAAAAAGGACAGCATAAGAGCGTTATTGAAAAGGTTCAGAAAGATGGTTATGTCCGTGTCCGTGTGGATGGGGAAGTCTATGATGTGACCGAAGTGCCAGAGTTGTCCAAGAGCAAGCAACACAATATTGATGTTGTGGTTGACCGTATTGTCATCAAGGAGGGTATCCGTAGCCGTCTCTTTGATTCCATTGAGGCAGCCCTTCGTATTGCAGAAGGTTATGTCATTATCGATACCATGGACGACTCAGAGTTGCTCTTCTCTGAACATTATGCCTGCCCGGTTTGTGGTTTTACTGTCCCAGAGTTAGAGCCTCGTCTCTTCTCCTTCAATGCTCCTTTTGGTTCTTGTAGTGAGTGTGATGGTTTGGGTATCAAGCTGGAGGTGGATACTGATTTGGTAGTGCCAGATGCCAGCAAAACGCTACGTGAGGGAACCTTGGCCCCTTGGAATCCTATCTCATCTAACTACTATCCAAACATGCTAGAGCAGGCTATGACAGCTTTTGGAGTGGATATGGATAAGCCTTTTGAGGACTTGTCAGAAGAAGATAAGAACTTGATTCTCTACGGCTCAGATGGCAAGGAATTCCATTTCCACTATGAGAATGAATTTGGTGGCGTGCGCGATATTGATATTCCTTTTGAGGGAGTTGTCAATAATATCAAGCGTCGCTATCACGAGACCAACAGTGATTACACCCGCACCCAGATGCGTCTCTATATGAATGAGCTGACCTGCGGAACCTGTCACGGTTACCGTCTCAATGACCAGGCCTTGTCTGTCCGTGTGGGTGGTGAGCAAGGGCCGCATATTGGAGAAATTTCAGACCTGTCGATCGCAGACCACTTGGACTTGGTGAGCCAGCTGACCTTGTCTGAAAATGAAGCCATCATTGCTCGGCCTATTCTCAAGGAAATTAAGGACCGCTTGACCTTCCTCAATAACGTGGGTCTAAACTATCTGACTCTGTCACGTTCGGCAGGTACCCTTTCAGGTGGAGAGAGCCAGCGTATTCGTTTGGCGACCCAGATTGGTTCCAACCTATCAGGTGTCCTTTATATCCTGGATGAGCCGTCAATCGGTCTTCACCAGAGGGATAATGACCGCCTGATTGCTAGTCTGAAAAAGATGCGCGACTTGGGCAATACTCTCATCGTAGTGGAACACGACGAAGATACTATGCGCGAGGCGGATTACCTGATTGACGTTGGTCCCGGTGCCGGTGTTTTTGGTGGAGAGATTGTTGCCGCAGGTACGCCCAAGCAGGTGGCTCGCAACAGCAAGTCTATCACAGGTCAGTACTTGTCAGGTAAACGTGCCATTCCAGTACCAGAAGAGCGTCGTGTGGGGAATGGTCGTTTTATAGAGGTGACAGGTGCGCGTGAGAATAACTTGCAAAATATCACTGCTCGCTTCCCACTAGGAAAATTCATTGCGGTGACAGGTGTTTCAGGTTCAGGGAAATCAACCTTAATCAATAGCATTCTCAAAAAAGCTATTGCCCAGAAGCTCAACCGCAATTCAGACAAGCCTGGTAAATTCAAGACCATCACAGGGATTGAGCATGTAGACCGCTTGATTGACATTGACCAGAGCCCAATCGGACGAACGCCGAGGTCTAACCCTGCTACCTATACGGGAGTTTTTGACGATATACGTGACCTTTTTGCCCAGACAAATGAAGCCAAGATACGAGGCTACAAGAAGGGTCGTTTCAGTTTCAACGTCAAGGGAGGTCGTTGTGAAGCCTGCTCAGGTGACGGGATTATCAAGATTGAGATGCACTTCTTGCCAGATGTTTATGTGGCTTGTGAGGTCTGCCACGGGACCCGCTACAACAGTGAAACCCTAGAAGTTCACTACAAGGAAAAGAATATCTCGCAGGTCTTGGATATGACGGTCAACGATGCGGTGGAGTTCTTCCAACACATTCCGAAAATTCAACGCAAACTTCAGACTATCAAGGATGTGGGACTGGGCTATGTGACGCTAGGTCAACCGGCTACCACCCTTTCTGGGGGAGAAGCCCAGCGTATGAAGCTGGCTAGCGAACTCCACAAACGCTCGACAGGAAAATCTTTCTACATTCTGGATGAGCCGACGACAGGGCTTCATACTGAGGATATTGCTCGATTGCTCAAGGTTTTAGCTCGTTTTGTTGACGATGGCAATACAGTTCTTGTCATTGAGCACAATCTGGATGTCATTAAGACAGCAGACCATATTATCGACCTGGGTCCTGAGGGCGGTGTCGGTGGTGGAACCATCATCGCAACAGGAACTCCAGAAGAAGTAGCGGCCAACGAAGCCAGCTACACAGGACATTATTTGAAAGGAAAGTTACATCATGAATAAACGTGTACAAGCATTTCTCGCTAAAATGCAAGAAAAAGAACTAGATGGCATCATTATCAACAACCTTAAAAACGTCTACTACTTGACTGGTTTTTGGGGTTCAAATGGAACAGTTTTTATCAGCCGTAACCGTCAGGTCTTAGTGACAGACTCTCGTTATATCATAGCAGCCAAACAAGAAACCAGTGGTTTTGAGATTGTGGCTGATCGTGATGAATTGGCTGTCATTGCAGGGATTGTTAAGGACATGGGCTTGTCTCGAATCGGTTTTGAGGACGAGATTTCTGTTTCTTATTATCACCGTATGCAGGCAGCCTTTGAAGGAATTGACTTGCTTCCACAAACTCAGTTTGTTGAAGGTCTTCGTATGATTAAGGATGAGGCGGAGATTGCAGCTATTCGCAAGGCTTGTTCTATCTCAGACCAAGCTTTCCGTGATGCGCTTGACTTTATCAAGCCAGGAAAGACTGAAATTGAAATTGCCAACTTCCTTGACTTCCGTATGCGGGAGTTGGGAGCATCTGGCTTATCTTTTGATACGATTCTAGCTAGCGGTATCAACTCTTCCAAACCCCATGCCCATCCTATGCACAAACCAGTGGAGCTGGGAGAAGCTATTACCATGGACTTCGGCTGTCTCTATGACCACTATGTCAGTGATATGACGCGGACTATCTATTTAGGACATGTTAGCGATGAGCAGGCAGAAATTTACAATACGGTTTTGAAAGCCAACCAAGCCTTGATTGACCAAGCCAAGGCAGGATTAGGTTTCCGAGACTTTGACAAAATCCCTCGTGATATTATTATCGAGGCAGGTTATGGCGACTACTTTACCCACGGTATCGGACACGGTATTGGACTGGATATCCATGAGGAACCATACTTTAGCCAGACTTCTACAGAAACTATTAAGGCAGGTATGGCCTTGACAGACGAGCCAGGTATCTATATCGAAGGTAAATACGGTGTTCGTATCGAGGATGATATTCTGATTACAGAAACAGGTTGTGAATTGTTGACCCTAGCTCCAAAAGAGTTGATAGTTATTTAAGAGTCAAACAACTCAAATGATTGACTTTTAAATTTTAAAGGTTTATACTGAAAGACGAAAACGGTAGGTGAGGCTACCATAGGGATACGGATGACTACCGCAAAGCAGTGGAGACACTACTCGTTGGTCAACAGTCCTGGTCGCGAAGGCCAAGACTAAGCTCATTTCATTGCCCTATGGAGTTAAAGCTTGAACGAAAAAACAGATATTTAGTTTTTTAATCCTGCCATTTTTTGATGGTAGGATTTTCTACTGTTTTAAAACAAAGAAAGGAGACAGACGATGCAAATTGACGACCATCCGGAACCGCACATACACAGCCAATCGCTGATTTGTGTCGTTCTGCCCTTATAAAGTGATTGGTCTCTGTGTATGAAACACATCATTCATACAGATAGGAGAAACCAATGAAAACTACAAAAGAAAGATTAGCAACAGCTATTCAAGTCCCTTTAGACGAGAGTCTAACTTTTTATCATACCAGTTTAAACGGCTTGACTGAGGAACAGGTCGAAAAAAATCGTGACCTCTATGGCGAAAATGTGATTACCAAAGGCCAAGAAGATTCGATTTTGAAAAAGATTTACGAATCGATTATCAATCCTTTTACAATCATCTTGCTGGTCATCGCCGTGATTTCCTTAGTGACCAATGTCTGGTTGGCAAAACCAGGTCAAGAAGATCCGACGACTTCCATTATCATCGTTGTTCTAGTCCTCATTTCTGGTGGCATTCGATTTGTCCAAGAACTCCGCAGTGATAAGGCAGCTACCAATCTTTCAAAAATGATTGTCAACACAGCGACTGTCATTCGTCAAGGAGAAATTCAAGAAATACCTATCGATGACTTGGTAGTGGGTGACGTGGTTAAATTAAGCGCTGGTGATATGATTCCAGCAGATCTTCTTTTATTTGAGTCGCGCGATTTCTTTGTCCAACAGTCTGGCTTGACAGGCGAAAGTGATTCTGTTGAAAAATTGGCCTTGACCAAGGCAACAGTTCAACAATCTGATAGTCTGCTCGAAGCCGAATCCTTGGCTTTTATGGGAACCAATGTCTTGTCTGGTAGTGCCAAGGCTGTGGTTTTGGCGGTTGGTGATGATACCATGATGGGGGCCATTGAGCAGACTCTAAACACATATGACGAGCCTACTTCGTTTGAACGAGAGATGAATAGTATCTCTTGGCTCTTGATTCGCTTGATGTTGGTCATGGTGCCCATCGTTTTCTTGTCCAATGGTTTAACAGATGGAGATTGGTTAGAAGCTGGTGTATTTGCCTTGAGTGTGGGTGTCGGGCTTACACCTGAGATGCTTCCTATGATCATCACGGCCAGTCTAGCAAAAGGTTCTATTATCATGGCCAAGGAAAAAGTGGTTATCAAGAAACTCAATGCCATACAGGACTTAGGGGCGATTGATATCTTGTGTACAGATAAGACAGGAACTCTAACTCAAGACGAAATTGTCCTAGAATATCCATTGGACATCCACGGACGCTTGGATTTGACCGTCTTGAGACGAGCTTATCTCAATTCCTACTTTCAAACTGGTCTGAAAAATTTGATGGACAGAGCCATCATCAAACGGACTGAAAAGGAAGCAAAAGAACACGCCCTCTTGCAAAACCTGGCTCAAACTTTTCAAAAAATAGATGAGCTTCCCTTTGATTTTGAACGTAGACGGATGAGTGTTATCGTTAAGGATGAACACGAAGTTGTTAGTTTGGTAACCAAGGGTGCCCTAGAGGAAATGTTGACGATTTCCAGTCATGCGGAATATCAAGGAGTGATTACCCCCTTGACAGATGCTATTAGAGAAGAAATTTTAGCGGAAGTCCGACAACTCAATCAACAAGGTTTGCGTGTCTTGGGAGTGGCCTATAAGTCAGGTTTGAGGGAAGGTCATGCCTATACAGTTGATGATGAAGGGGATATGATTCTAACTGGTTATTTAGCCTTCCTAGATCCACCAAAACCATCTGCAGCACCAGCAATTAAGGCTCTGTTAGAACATGGGGTTCAAACAAAGATTTTGACGGGAGACAACGAAAAAGTTACTCAAGCAGTCTGTGAAAAGGTTGGTTTGGATATCAATCAGATGCTGTTGGGGTCTGAAATTGATCAGATGAGTGATCAAGAATTGGCCCAAGCCGTAGAGGAGGTAACAGTCTTCGCTAAACTTTCTCCTGACCAAAAAGCAAGGATTATTTTGCAATTTAAAGCTAATGGTCATGCTGTCGGCTATATGGGAGATGGAATCAATGATGCTCCTTCTATGAAAGTTGCAGATGTGGGGATTTCTGTTGATACAGCAGTAGATATTGCCAAAGAAACAGCTGATGTTATCCTACTTGATAAGGATCTCATGGTGCTTGAAAAAGGACTTGTTGAAGGTCGTAAGGTCTATGCAAATATGACCAAATATATCAAGATGACAGTGAGTTCTAATTTTGGAAATATCTTATCCCTATTGGTCTCTGGAATCTTTTTACCCTTTTTACCAATGGCACCAGTTCATTTGATTATCCTAAATCTAGTCTATGATTTGTCTTGTATTGCTTTGCCTTTTGACAAGGTGGACAAAGATTTTTTGAGAAATCCGCATACCTGGGAAGCCAAGTCCATCACACGTTTTATGGTTTGGATGGGGCCTATCTCTTCTGCCTTTGATATTTTGACCTTCATTTTGCTTTATTTTATCATTGTACCCATGACGACAGGTCATGCCTATGTTCATGGAGCAGAGTCGGCCGTAGGCTTTATTGTCTTGTTTCAGACAGGTTGGTTTATCGAGTCCATGTGGTCTCAGACCATGGTTATTCATATGCTGCGTTCAGCTAAAATTCCCTTTTTACAAAGTCGTTCAGCTTGGCTAGTCCTTGTGACAACTTTATTGGCTGCAGTCTTTGTGACCTTCCTTCCCTACAGTCCTCTCGCAAGTCTTCTTCATCTAACTCCTTTAAAACCGATTTATTTCATCTTTTTACTTTTCATCATTATTTTGTATATGATTAGCGTGACAATTGTGAAAAAAATCTATATCAAGAAATATAAAGAATGGCTGTAAATTTCATTTTGTCAAGAAAAAAGTACGAAAATGACGAAAAAAGTCAAAAAAATTTAAAAATAGGTCGCAAGTCGGATGTTTTTTATGGTATAATAGACTAAACTGATAGTAACATGTAGCGAAAGGGGTAGGTACATGATTAAAATTTATACAGTCTCAAGTTGTACTAGCTGTAAAAAAGCAAAAACCTGGCTCAATGCCCACCAGTTAAGTTATAAAGAACAAAACCTTGGTAAAGAAGGAATTACGAGAGAAGAATTACTGGATATTCTAACCAAAACAGATAACGGGATAGCCAGCATCGTTTCATCTAAAAATCGCTATGCCAAAGCTCTTGGAGTGGATATTGAAGATTTGAGCGTCAACGAAGTCCTCAATCTGATTATGGAAACACCGAGAATTTTAAAGAGCCCAATCCTTGTGGATGAAAAACGTTTGCAAGTTGGCTACAAGGAAGACGATATTCGTGCCTTCCTACCACGCTCTGTCCGTAATGTAGAAAATGCAGAAGCACGTTTGCGTGCAGCTCTATAAACATCAAGGCTGGGAGCAATTCCCAGTCTTATTCTATTTTATACTCTTCAAAAATCTCTTCAAACCGTGTCAACGTCGCCTTGCCGTATGTATGTGTTACTGACTTCGTCAGTTCTATCTACAACCTCAAAACAGTGTTTTGAGCTGACTTCGTCAGTTTTATCTGCAACCTCAAAGCTGTGCTTTGAGCAACCTGCGGCTAGTTTCCTAGTTTGCTCTTTGATTTTCATTGAGTATTAATCCCAAAAAGAAAGAAGAAAGAAATGAAAAAAATAGTTCTTGTTAGTCTAGCTTTTCTTTTTGTCCTGGTTGGTTGTGGACAGAAAAAAGAAGCTGGACCAGCTACAAAAACAGAAAAGGATACGCTTCAGTCGGCATTGCCAGTTATTGAAAATGCTGAGAAGAATACAGTTGTAACCAAGACTTTGGTCTTGCCCAAGTCAGATGATGGCAGCCAGCAAACCCAAACTATTACTTATAAAGACAAGACTTTTTTGAACTTAACCATTCAACAAAAGCGTCCAGTCTCAGATGAGTTGAAGACCTATATTGATCAACATGGTGTGGAAGAAACTCAAAAAGCTCTCCTTGAGGCGGAGGAGAAGGATGAGTCTATCATTGAAGCTCGTAAATTGGCAGGTTTCAAACTTGAAACCAAACTATTGAGCGAAACTGAACTTCAAACAACGACTAGTTATGATTTTCAAGTTTTGGATGTCAAGAAGGCTTCTCAGTTGGAATATTTGAAGAATATTGGCTTGGAAAATCTTTTGAAAAATGAACCAAGCAAATATATTTCAGACAGATTGGCAAATGGCGCGACAGAACAATAGAAAATCCAAATAAATAGACTGCCTGAATTGTAGAAGGTAAGGAATTATGCTATAATGGTACTATTCTAAGGAAAGAGGGTGTTAGAATGGGATTTACTGAAGAAACAGTACGTTTTAAATTGGATGATTCCAATAAAAAAGAAATTAGCGAAACTTTGACTGATGTCTATGCTTCGTTGAACGATAAGGGCTACAACCCAATTAACCAAATCGTAGGTTACGTATTGAGTGGAGACCCTGCCTACGTTCCTCGTTATAATAATGCACGAAATCAAATCCGTAAGTATGAGCGTGATGAAATCGTTGAGGAATTGGTCCGCTACTACCTTAAAGGACAAGGAGTCGATCTATAACCTATGAGAATTATGGGATTGGACGTCGGTTCAAAAACGGTAGGGGTAGCGATTAGCGATCCGCTCGGTTTTACAGCTCAAGGACTTGAAATCATCCAAATCAATGAGGAGCAAGGCCAATTTGGTTTTGACCGCGTTAAGGAGTTGGTTGATACTTACAAGGTGGAACGATTTGTAGTGGGCTTGCCTAAAAACATGAACAATACAAGCGGCCCACGCGTGGAAGCTAGTCAAGCCTACGGAGCAAAGCTAGAAGAACTTTTTGGTTTACCAGTAGACTATCAAGATGAACGCTTGACAACAGTTGCCGCTGAACGCATGTTGATTGAACAAGCAGATATCAGTCGCAATAAGCGCAAGAAAGTCATTGATAAGTTAGCAGCTCAGCTGATTTTACAAAATTATTTAGATAGAAAATTTTAATATAAAGGAGAGGCTATGTCACACGATCATAACCACGACCACGAAGAACGTGAATTAATTACACTAGTAGATGAGCAAGGAAATGAAACCTTGTTTGAAATCCTTTTGACGATTGATGGAAAAGAAGAATTTGGTAAAAACTATGTTCTTCTAGTGCCAGTTAACGCAGAAGAAGACGAAGACGGACAAGTTGAAATCCAAGCTTACTCATTCATCGAAAACGAAGATGGAACAGAAGGCGAATTGCAACCAATCCCAGAAGACTCAGAAGACGAATGGAACATGATTGAAGAAGTCTTCAACAGCTTTATGGAGGAGTAAAAACATCCAGTGGATGTTTTTAGCCCTGCGCTAGAAATTAGAAACGCAGGAACGTCTGGGAGACTGTATCATCCCAACTCCTAGAAATTAGAAGAGTTGGAACGTCCGGGGGATGTTTTTACCCCACGTTAATATTTATAGTAGCTAGTTATTAGCTAACCAGGTAAGAGGTTGGGACGAAAATCCTGACCTCGTTTTTTGTTATCTACGGAATTTTGCTAGGTAATTGATTAGACTTTTGTCAAGGAGAGGTGTATGTTTGAAGTAGAGGAATGGCTTCATAGTCGGATTGGTTTGAATTTTCGATCAGGTTTGGGCCGAATGCAGCAAGCGGTGGATTTGTTAGGAAATCCTGAGAAGTTTTATCCTATTATCCATGTAACAGGGACTAATGGGAAAGGTTCTACCATTGCTTTCATGAGAGAGCTATTTATGGGGTATGGCAAAAAAGTTGCGACCTTTACCTCCCCTCATATCGTCTCTATCAATGACCGAATCTGCATTAATGGACAACCTATAGCAGACGCAGACTTTATCCGTTTAGCTGAGCAGGTCAAGGAGATGGAAAAGACGCTTCTGCAAACCCATGACCAGTTGTCCTTTTTTGAATTGCTGACCCTGATTGCTTTCCTCTATTTTAGAGAGCAAGAGGTGGATTTGGTTTTACTAGAAGTGGGAATTGGTGGCTTACTTGACACGACCAATGTGGTAACTGGAGAGATTGCTGTCATCACCTCCATCGGACTTGACCATCAGGAGACCTTGGGTGATAGTCTAGAAGCAATCGCAGAGCAGAAAGCTGGTATTTTCAAGGCTGGTAAAAAGGCAGTGATTGCGAAATTGTCTTCAGAAGCTAGGATCGTTTGTCAGAAAAAAGCTGAATCATTAGCTGTTGACCTTTATCAGGCAGGCAAGGATTTTTCAATGCTGAATGGCGATTTTTCAAGTTCTTTACTGAATATTTCGCAGCTGAAAATAGGCTTGGAAGGAGCCTATCAGCAGGAGAATGCGGCTTTGGCGCTACAAACGTTTCTTCTTTTTATGGGAGAAGGAAAGGAAGTTGTTGATGAGCAGGCTATAAGACGGGCCTTGGAACAGACACATTGGGCTGGTCGTTTGGAGCGTATTCGTTCTCATATCTACTTGGACGGTGCTCATAACCTCCCTGCCTTGACTCGCTTGGTTGAATTTATCAAAGAAAAAGAGCAGGAAGGTTATCGTCCTCAAATCCTCTTTGGAGCCTTGAAACGGAAGGATTATCAAGGGATGTTGGGTTACCTGACTGAGAATTTGCCTCAGGTGGAACTCAAGGTGACCGGTTTTGACTATCAAGGTTCTTTGGGTGAGACAGATGTAACAGGTTACAATATAATTCCTTCTTATCGCAAATTTATCAGCAGTTTCGAAGAAAGAGCCGACGCGCAGGACTTGTTGTTCATTACAGGGTCTCTCTATTTTATCTCAGAAGTACGGAGTCACCTACTGGACCGTGAGCAGATAAATTGATCTCCTTTTTTGAACTTGTTATACTAGGGAAACTACTAGTTAGAAGAAACATTCTCTAAATTGGTAGCAGAAAGGAAATTCATCATGAGATTAAAAACATTCACACTTTCTCTTGCTTCTCTGGCAAGCCTTAGTCTCTTAGTAGCTTGTTCACAAAGAACTCAACAGGTTCAACAACCAGCAGCTCAACCGCAAACACAACAAACTCAGCAATCACAACCTGCTGCTTCATCTTCAACAGAAAATACAAGCCAGGCAGCGACAAGTTCTTCACAAAATGCGCCTGAGGCTCAACCAATTAATATTGATGGAACTTATACTGGTCAGGATGAAGGAGACCGTATCACTTTAGTGGTAACTGGAACAACTGGCACCTGGACACAGGTAGAAACTGATGGGGAACAAGAAATCAAGCAGGTTAGCTTCGATGCTGCTAATCAACGCATGATTATTGGTGATGATGTCAAGATTTATGCAATCAATGGCAATCAGATGATTATCGACGACATGGATAGAGACGCGTCTGATCGCATTGTTTTATCAAAATAAACTAGAAGGAGACTGGATTTTTTGGTCTCTTTTATGATTACTCAGAAAAATGATCATAAATACTTGCCTTCTATCGAACACCTGAGTTATACTAGTATCAATTACCTGTTTTTAGCATTCAAAATATCAAGGAGGGGATATGAAATATAGAAAATTTCAATTATTAATGTCCAAGTATGGCTTTAGTCTTTCGATTATGCTACTTGAACTGTGTCTTGTTTTTGGTCTCTTTCTTTATTTAGGGCGCATGGCCCCTATTCTATGGGTGATTCTCTTAATCTTTATGAGTATGGCGACCATTGTTGCTATTGTCAATCGTTCCATGGCACCCGAAAGCAAAGTGATGTGGTTAGTGGTAACTTTTGTTCCCGTCATTGGCCCCTTGCTCTATCTGATGTTTGGTGAAAGGCGATTGTCCAAAAAAGAAATCAAGCAGTTGGACAAACTTGGTTCTATGCATTTTCGGGAGGATAACAGTAAAGCTCTCCGCCAGAAATTGAAGGAAGAGGATAAGGCGGCTTACGGAGTGATCAAATCTTTGTTAAGTATGGATAGCAATGCCGACGTCTATAATCGAACAGACTCACAATTCTTTTCTTCGGGTGAAAGCATGTGGCAACATATGTTGGAAGACCTCAAGAAAGCTGAGAAATTTATCTTTCTAGAGTATTATATTGTTGAAGAAGGTCTAATGTGGAATAGCATACTAGATATACTAGAGCAAAAGGTAGCTCAAGGTGTGGAGGTCAAGATGCTCTATGATGATATCGGCTGTATGGCGACTTTACCTGGCGACTATACCATTCAGCTTCGTAGTCGAGGAATTGAGGCCCATAAATTTAACAAGGTGATTCCTCGTTTGACGGTGGCTTACAACAATCGGGACCATCGTAAAATCCTTGTCATAGATGGTCAGGTAGCCTATACAGGAGGCATTAACTTAGCCGATGAGTACATCAATCATGTAGAACGCTTTGGCTACTGGAAGGACAGTGGGATTCGCATAGATGGCCCTGGTGTCAAGGCTCTCACCCGTCTCTTTTTGATGACTTGGTACATCAATCGTGGGGAAATCAGCGATTTTGACCAGTATCACTTGGAAAATCAGCCTTGTTCTGGCCAAGGGCTCTGCATTCCTTACGGTAGTGGTCCCAAGCCCATCTTCCGTACCCAGGTAGGGAAGAAAGTTTATCAAAGTTTGATTAATCAGGCCACTGATTCAGTTTATATCACAACACCCTATTTGATTATTGACTATGACTTAACAGAGAGTATTAAAAATGCGGCCATGAGGGGTGTTGATGTCCGCATTGTAACACCTTTCATTCCGGATAAAAAATTGATCCAACTCATTACAAGAGGGGCCTATCCGGATTTGTTGTCAGCAGGAGTAAGGATTTTTGAGTATAGTCCAGGCTTCATCCACAGTAAACAAATCTTAGTGGATAAGGACTTTGCTGCAGTTGGGACTATTAACTTAGATTATAGAAGTTTGCTTCACCACTATGAAAATGCAGTCTTGCTATATAAAACAGAATCAATCACAGAGATTCAAAAAGATTTTCAGGAGATTTTTTCAGTATCGCAAGAAATTTTCCCTCATACGATAAAAAATAGCTGGTATCAGAAATTGATTAAGGAAATTGCCCAGTTATTCGCCCCTATCTTATAAGAAATCTAGGACTGAGGACACAAACCAGTCCGATTTTTCTTGCCTTTTACGAATAAGAAGATGTAGGAGGGAAGATGCTAACTCAGAACGAATTAAACTATATCACGACATTTAAACAGACACATTTACACAGATTTCGGGAAATTGAAACCTTTGTGAAACTATGTAAAAAATCACTCAAACAGCCATCGCAAGCTGACAATCCTAGGACTTTTTGATATACTAAGACAGATAAATTGAATAGGAGAAACGATATGAGTGTGTATGGTAGAGTAGAAGAAGTTCATCAGGAGAATTGTGAACCTCTAGAATACCAAATCGAACAAGAATCGCATCATCGTAAATCAAGTCGTCTTCCTTTGGTAAAAATTTTACTATGGAGTACGCTTGTAACAGGAATAACTCTAGGAGTACCGCTATTACTCGATTTAATGAGTGCACAAGAAGTGCAGGATTTTTATACAGGTTGGGCGCTTCATCAGACTGGTAAAATTTACAGCGACTATTATGGAAGTCAAGGCTTGCTTTATTATTTGTTGACTTACGTGACTCAGGGCGGATTTTTCTTTGCCATTTTTGAGTGGTTAGCCTTGGTAGCAGGAGGATTTTTCCTCTTTCGATCGGCGGACACCTTGACAGAGCAAGGAGACCAAGCTGGACAACTGGTGACTATTTTTTACATGCTAGTTACAGGTCTTGCGTTTGGTGGAGGTTATGCGACTCTTTTAGCGCTTCCTTTCTTATTCGCGGCCTTTAGTTTAGTTGCGGCTTACCTAAGCAATCCAAGCCATGATAAGGGATTTGTACGGATTGGGCTGGCTTTGGCAGGAGGATTTTTCTTTGCTCCCTTGTCATCGCTCTTGTTTATTGCTGTAGTGAGTTTAGGCTTGTTGGTCTTTAACCTTGGGCATAGACGTTTTGCACATGGATTTTATCAGTTTCTTGCAGTGGCTTTAGGTTTTTCACTTGTCTTTTATCCAACTGCCTACTATAGTGTTGCAACAGGAAGTTTTGAGGATGCGATTAGTGGAATTTTGTATCCAATTCATTCTATTCGTTTGGCTTCTGTTTCGGCATTGTTAGAAAATGTTTTGTTTTACGGGTTGTTGGCTCTTGGCATGGGAGTTTTGGTTTTTGTCTTTTTAGGCCTCTTTCAATCTAAATCCTCTAAACTATATGTCATCTCAGTGCCTGCGAGTTTGTTCCTAATTTTAGGTTTGGTAGTGATTTTCTTTACACAGGATCCCCTACATGCATCCCGTTTGATGCTCATTTTCCCTGTTTTTCTTCTGCTTTTAGTGTCCAATATCAAGGGGCAACAGAGTGGTCGTAGCGTTAGAAGAAGACGCAGAGAAGAGCCTGTTAGTCTCTGGCATCGCTATATTAAGGGGAATCTTTACCTACCGATTTTAACTTTGTTATATCTTTTGGCTGTTCCTTTTTTGATGAGGTTTGTCCTTTATCCAGTACCTTATCAAGAACGTGAGCGTCTTGCTGATTTGGTGAAAGAGGAGACAAGTACGGAAGATGCTATCTATGCATGGGATGATACCGCAACTCTTTATCGTAAGAGTGAGCGCTTGTCACCATCGGCTATTTTGTCCCCGTTGCACTATACAGCAACTGAGGAAAATCGGAATAAGCTACTCAATGACTTGAAAGAAAAACAACCCAAGGTGATTGTGGTAAACGATAAGGTAGCAGTATGGTCTGAAGTGGAAACAATTTTGAAAGAAAATTACCAACCAGTAAAGACTGATTACTCAGAATTCAAAGTCTATAAAATTAAATAACTAAATCAATATCTTGTGTATTTTTAAAAATTTTAGGTTTTTTAACACAAGATATTGATTTTTCTTTTTAGAGTGGTATAATACTTTTTAGAAAGAACATTTTAGAAAAGAGCATGCATATGATTGCACTAGAAGAAAAAATTACAACCCTACCAACCCTCTTTGTTGAAAAACGAGATGGGAGACGTGTTGTATTTGATGTGGACAAGATTGACAAGGCTCTCCACAAGGCGGCTGACAAGGTTATGGATGTGACACCCTTGGTTGAAAAGCGCCTAAATGCTCTGACTGAGCGAATTGTCACAGAAATTCATAGTCGCTTTCCACAGGGAGTTAAGATTTACGAAATCCAAAATATTGTAGAACATGAACTCCTTGAAGCCAAAGAATATGCGTTGGCTGAGGAGTATATTACTTATCGTACACAGAGGGATTTTGAACGCTCAAAAGCGACAGATATTAACTTTAGTATCCATAAACTGCTCAATAAAGATCAAGCGGTCGTCAATGAAAATGCCAATAAAGACAGCGATGTCTTTAATACCCAGCGTGATTTGACAGCAGGGATTGTTGGGAAATCAATCGGACTGCAAATGCTCCCTAAGCACGTAGCCAATGCCCACCAAAAGGGGGATATCCACTATCACGATTTGGACTACAGTCCTTACACCCCTATGACCAACTGTTGTTTGATTGATTTCAAGGGGATGTTGGAAAATGGTTTTAAGATTGGGAATGCAGAAGTAGAGAGTCCCAAGTCTATCCAGACTGCGACAGCTCAGATTTCCCAAATCATTGCTAACGTTGCTTCTAGCCAGTATGGAGGATGTTCAGCTGACCGTATCGATGAGGTCTTGGCGCCGTACGCAGAGAAGAATTACCAAAAACATCTTAAGGAAGCGGAAGAGTGGGTCTTACCTGACAAACGGGAAGATTACGCTTGGAAGAAAACGCAAAAAGACATCTACGATGCCATGCAATCTCTCGAGTATGAAATCAATACTCTCTTCACTTCAAATGGTCAAACACCTTTTACTTCACTAGGTTTTGGTCTAGGAACTAGTCGTTTTGAGCGGGAAATTCAAAAAGCTATCTTGACCATTCGGATCAAGGGGCTCGGTTCAGAACACCGCACAGCCATCTTCCCTAAACTCATCTTTACGCTTAAAAGAGGCCTTAACTTGGAAGAAGGGACTCCCAATTACGACATTAAGCAGTTGGCCCTAGAGTGCGCAACCAAACGGATGTACCCAGATGTCTTGTCCTATGATAAGATTGTTAAGTTGACTGGTTCTTTCAAGGTACCTATGGGCTGCCGTTCTTTCCTTCAAGGATGGAAAGACGAGAATGGTGTAGAAGTTAATTCAGGTCGGATGAATCTAGGCGTTGTGACGGTCAACCTTCCTCGCATTGCCCTCGAGTCTGAGGGCGACATGAATAAGTTCTGGGAAATCTTCAACGAGCGGATGAATATTGCAGAAGATGCTCTGGTTTATCGTGTCGAACGGACCAAGGAAGCTACACCAGCTAACGCACCAATCCTCTACCAATACGGTGCTTTTGGCCATCGTCTAGGTAAAGAAGAAAGTGTTGACCAGCTCTTTAAGAATCGTCGTGCAACCGTTTCGCTAGGTTACATCGGTTTATACGAAGTGGCTACTGTCTTCTTTGGAAATAGCTGGGAACACAATCCAGACGCCAAGGAATTCACGCTGGATATCATTCGTGATATGAAACGCCGTGTAGAAGAGTGGTCGGATCAATATGGTTACCATTTCTCAATTTATTCAACACCATCTGAAAGTCTGACAGACCGTTTCTGCCGACTAGATACAGAGAAGTTCGGCTCTATTCCTGATATCACAGACAAGGAATACTACACCAATTCTTTCCATTACGATGTTCGTAAAAATCCAACACCGTTTGAAAAATTGGACTTTGAGAAAGTCTATCCAGAAGCAGGTGCGTCAGGTGGTTTCATCCATTATTGTGAGTATCCAGTCCTTCAACAAAATCCTAAGGCTCTGGAAGCTGTCTGGGATTATGCCTATGACCGCGTGGGCTATCTAGGAACCAATACTCCGATTGACCGTTGCTACAAGTGTGACTTTGAAGGGGATTTTGAACCAACTGAGAGAGGATTTGCTTGTCCAAACTGTGGCAATAGCGACCCTAAGACGGTGGATGTGGTCAAACGAACTTGTGGCTACCTAGGCAATCCTCAAGCGCGTCCGATGGTTAATGGACGTCACAAGGAAATCGCTGCGCGTGTCAAACACATGAATGGCTCAACGATTAAAATAGCTGGCCATCAAGTAACAAATTAGAAAGAAATGAAATGGGAAAATATCAATTAGATGATAAAGGGCGCGCACAAGTGACCCGTTACCACGAGAAGCACTCTAAAGGTGGAGCTGGTAAAAAAGAACGCTTGCTCAGCCTCAGAGAACAATTTTTAAACAAGAGTAAGAAAAAATAAAAGTGAGAGTCAGCTCTCGCTTTTCTCTTAGTGGGAGGTAAGGATGGAATTACGCAGACCGACAATAGTAGATAAGAAGGCTGTTATAGACATGATGGAGGAATTTGAAAAATATCAGTCGCCTCACGACGGTGGTTTCTGGGATACAGAGAATTTTTCCTATGAAGACTGGTTAGAAAGCAATCAGAATCAGGAAATGGGGATTAATCTGCCTGAAGGATGGGGCCCAGCAATTCAGTTAGTAGCTTTTTCCGAGAAAGGTCAAGCACTTGGATTTCTTAGTCTCCGCTTGCGCCTCAGTAACTTTCTATTAGAAGAAGGAGGTCATATAGGCTATTCTATCCGACCATCTGAAAGAGGCAAAGGTTATGCTAAAGAAACTCTCTGTCAGGGTTTGCAACTTGCTAAGGAAAAGAACATCAAGAAAGCTCTTGTGACCTGTAGCGTGAATAATCCTGCTAGCAGAGCAGTCATTCTAGCAAATGGTGGAAAATTTGAGGATGCTCGTAATGGAGTCGAGCGTTATTGGATAGAGGTAGCGAATGAATAATCCAAAACCACAAGAATGGAAAAGCGAGGAACTCAGTCAAGGGCGTATCATCGACTACAAGGCCTTTAACTTTGTGGATGGAGAAGGAGTGCGCAACTCTCTCTATGTATCAGGTTGCATGTTTCACTGTGAGGGATGTTATAATGTTGCGACTTGGTCTTTCAATGCTGGCATTCAATACACTGCAGAGCTAGAAGAACAGATTATGGCAGATCTTGCTCAGCCCTATGTTCAAGGCTTGACTTTATTAGGAGGAGAACCCTTCCTTAATACAGGAATCCTCTTGCCTCTTGTTAAACGCATCCGAAAGGAATTGCCAGACAAAGACATCTGGTCCTGGACGGGCTACACTTGGGAAGAAATGATGCTGGAAACTCCAGATAAACTGGAACTCTTATCACTGATTGACATTCTCGTCGATGGACGGTATGATCGAACTAAGCGCAATCTCATGCTCCAGTTTCGTGGTTCGTCCAATCAACGAATTATCGATGTGCAAAAATCCCTCAAAAATGGGCAAGTAGTGATTTGGGATAAGCTCAATGATGGAAAAGAAAGCTATGAGCAGGTGAAGAGAGAGTAACTTTCTTACATAGAATACTTAAATAAATGACCTGTTAAAAAAGAAAACATTTTCATGTTAAAAATTTTAAAAAACAGCAACAAATCCCTTGCAATCGCAGGGGCTTTGTGTTATTCTATTATGGTGCTGTAAATTACAGCTTTAGCTTTGATGCAAGAGGTTGCGACACGCTCGGTTGCATTGCCACGCAACACCGCGTCGGTTTTCTTGTGGAGCTAGCCTATTATCTTAAATAGACGAAAAGGAGAAAAAGATGGCAAACAAAAAAATCCGTATCCGTTTGAAAGCTTACGAACACCGTACGCTTGACACAGCGGCTGCAAAAATCGTAGAATCAGCTACTCGTACAGGTGCACAAGTTGCGGGTCCAATCCCACTTCCAACTGAACGTAGCCTCTACACAATTATTCGTGCGACTCACAAATACAAAGACTCTCGCGAACAATTTGAAATGCGCACACACAAACGTTTGATCGATATCGTTAACCCAACTCAAAAAACAGTTGATGCCTTGATGAAATTGGATCTTCCAAGTGGTGTAAACGTAGAAATCAAACTTTAATCTAAAGCTTGATACCTTGAGCATAAAAAACGCTCGTTAAAAACTTTTTGAATAAAAAATATAGAAAAGGAACTATTTTCTCATGACAAAAGGAATCTTAGGGAAAAAAGTGGGAATGACTCAAATCTTCACTGAAGCTGGCGAATTGATCCCTGTAACAGTTATTGAAGCAACTCCAAACGTTGTTCTTCAAGTTAAAACTGTTGAAACAGACGGATACAACGCTATCCAAGTTGGTTTCGATGACAAACGCGAAGTATTGAGCAACAAACCTGCTAAAGGACATGTAGCGAAAGCTAACACGGCTCCTAAGCGCTTCATTCGTGAATTCAAAAACGTTGAAGGCTTGGAAGTTGGTGCTGAAATCACAGTTGAAACATTCGCAGCTGGAGACGTTGTTGACGTAACTGGTACTTCTAAAGGTAAAGGTTTCCAAGGTGTTATCAAACGCCACGGACAATCACGTGGACCAATGGCTCACGGTTCTCGTTACCACCGTCGTCCAGGTTCTATGGGACCTGTTGCACCTAACCGCGTATTCAAAGGTAAAAACCTTGCAGGACGTATGGGTGGCGACCGTGTAACAATTCAAAACCTTGAAGTTGTACAAGTTGTTCCAGAAAAGAACGTTATCCTTATCAAAGGTAACGTACCAGGTGCTAAGAAATCTCTTATCACTATCAAATCAGCAGTTAAAGCTGGTAAATAATAAAGAAAGGGGAAATCAGTCACAATGGCAAACGTAACATTATTTGACCAAACTGGTAAAGAAGCTGGCCAAGTTGTCCTTAACGATGCAGTATTTGGTATCGAACCAAATGAATCAGTTGTGTTTGATGTGATCATCAGCCAACGCGCAAGCCTTCGTCAAGGAACACATGCTGTTAAAAACCGCTCTGCAGTATCAGGTGGTGGACGCAAACCATGGCGTCAAAAAGGAACTGGACGTGCTCGTCAAGGTTCTATCCGCTCACCACAATGGCGTGGTGGTGGTGTTGTCTTCGGACCAACTCCACGTTCATACGGCTACAAACTTCCACAAAAAGTTCGTCGCCTAGCTCTTAAATCAGTTTACTCTGAAAAAGTTGCTGAAAACAAATTCGTAGCTGTAGACGCTCTTTCATTTACAGCTCCAAAAACTGCTGAATTTGCAAAAGTTCTTGCAGCATTGAGCATCGATTCTAAAGTTCTTGTTATCCTTGAAGAAGGAAATGAATTCGCAGCTCTTTCAGCTCGTAACCTTCCAAACGTGAAAGTTGCAACTGCTACAACTGCAAGTGTTCTTGACATCGCAAATAGCGACAAACTTCTTGTCACACAAGCAGCTATCTCTAAAATCGAGGAGGTTCTTGCATAATGAATTTGTATGATGTTATCAAAAAACCTGTAATCACTGAAAGCTCAATGGCTCAACTTGAAGCAGGGAAATATGTATTTGAAGTTGACACTCGTGCACACAAACTTTTGATCAAGCAAGCTGTTGAAGCTGCTTTCGAAGGTGTTAAAGTTGCCAACGTTAACACAATCAACGTAAAACCTAAAGCTAAACGTGTTGGACGTTACACTGGTTTTACTAACAAAACTAAAAAAGCTATCATCACACTTACAGCTGATTCAAAAGCAATCGAGTTGTTTGCTGCTGAAGCTGAATAATCTAAGGAGGAAATATCGTGGGAATTCGTGTTTATAAACCAACAACAAACGGTCGCCGTAATATGACTTCTTTGGATTTCGCTGAAATCACAACAAGCACTCCTGAAAAATCATTGCTTGTTGCTTTGAAGAGCAAGGCTGGTCGTAACAACAACGGTCGTATCACTGTTCGTCACCAAGGTGGTGGACACAAACGTTTCTACCGTTTGGTTGACTTCAAACGTAACAAAGACAACGTTGAAGCAGTTGTTAAAACTATCGAGTACGATCCAAACCGTTCTGCAAACATCGCTCTTGTACACTACACTGACGGTGTGAAAGCATACATCATCGCTCCAAAAGGTCTTGAAGTAGGTCAACGTATCGTTTCAGGTCCAGAAGCAGATATCAAAGTCGGAAACGCTCTTCCACTTGCTAACATCCCAGTTGGTACTTTGATTCACAACATCGAGTTGAAACCAGGTCGTGGTGGTGAATTGGTACGTGCTGCTGGAGCATCTGCTCAAGTATTGGGTTCTGAAGGTAAATACGTACTTGTTCGTCTTCAATCAGGTGAAGTTCGTATGATTCTTGGAACTTGCCGTGCTACAGTTGGTGTTGTCGGAAACGAACAACATGGACTTGTAAACCTTGGTAAAGCAGGACGTAGCCGTTGGAAAGGTATCCGCCCAACAGTTCGTGGTTCTGTAATGAACCCTAACGATCACCCACACGGTGGTGGTGAAGGTAAAGCACCAGTTGGTCGTAAAGCACCATCTACTCCGTGGGGCAAACCTGCTCTTGGTCTTAAAACTCGTAACAAGAAAGCGAAATCTGACAAACTTATCGTTCGTCGTCGCAACGAGAAATAATATTAAACTAGTCGCTTAAGCAACTAGTAAATCCGCCAGCTCGGTAGCGCTCCATGTGAGCGCAAGCCGCTGTGGTACAACATTTAAAGGAGAAAATATAAAAATGGGACGCAGTCTTAAAAAAGGACCTTTCGTCGATGAGCATTTGATGAAAAAAGTTGAAGCTCAAGCTAACGACGAAAAGAAAAAAGTTATTAAAACTTGGTCACGTCGTTCAACGATCTTCCCAAGTTTCATTGGTTACACTATTGCAGTTTATGACGGACGTAAACACGTACCTGTTTACATCCAAGAAGACATGGTAGGTCACAAACTTGGTGAATTTGCACCAACTCGTACTTACAAAGGTCACGCTGCAGACGACAAGAAAACACGTAGAAAATAAGGAGAACATAAATGGCAGAAATTACTTCAGCTAAAGCAATGGCTCGTACAGTACGTGTTTCACCTCGTAAATCACGTCTTGTTCTTGATAACATCCGTGGTAAAAGCGTAGCCGATGCAATCGCAATCTTGACATTCACTCCAAACAAAGCTGCTGAAATCATCTTGAAAGTTTTGAACTCAGCTGTAGCTAACGCTGAAAACAACTTTGGTTTGGATAAAGCTAACTTGGTAGTATCTGAAGCATTCGCAAACGAAGGACCAACTATGAAACGTTTCCGTCCACGTGCGAAAGGTTCAGCTTCACCAATCAACAAACGTACAGCTCACATCACTGTAGCTGTTGCAGAAAAATAAGGAGGTAAAATCGTGGGTCAAAAAGTACATCCAATTGGTATGCGTGTCGGCATCATCCGTGATTGGGATGCCAAATGGTATGCTGAAAAAGAATACGCGGATTACCTTCATGAAGATCTTGCAATCCGTAAATTCGTTCAAAAAGAACTTGCTGACGCAGCAGTTTCAACTATCGAAATCGAACGCGCAGTAAACAAAGTTAACGTTTCACTTCACACTGCTAAACCAGGTATGGTTATTGGTAAAGGTGGTGCTAACGTTGATGCACTCCGTGCAAAACTTAACAAATTGACTGGAAAACAAGTACACATCAACATCATCGAAATCAAACAACCTGATTTGGATGCTCACCTTGTAGGTGAAGGAATTGCTCGTCAATTGGAGCAACGTGTTGCTTTCCGTCGTGCACAAAAACAAGCAATCCAACGTGCAATGCGTGCTGGAGCTAAAGGAATCAAAACTCAAGTATCAGGTCGTTTGAACGGTGCAGATATCGCCCGTGCTGAAGGATACTCTGAAGGAACTGTTCCACTTCACACACTTCGTGCAGATATCGATTACGCTTGGGAAGAAGCAGATACTACATACGGTAAACTTGGTGTTAAAGTATGGATCTACCGTGGTGAAGTTCTTCCAGCTCGCAAAAACACTAAAGGAGGTAAATAACCAATGTTAGTACCTAAACGTGTTAAAAACCGTCGTGAATTCCGTGGAAAAATGCGCGGTGAAGCAAAAGGTGGAAAAGAAGTAGCATTCGGTGAATACGGTCTTCAAGCTACAACTAGCCACTGGATCACTAACCGCCAAATCGAAGCTGCTCGTATCGCCATGACTCGTTACATGAAACGTGGTGGTAAAGTTTGGATTAAAATCTTCCCACACAAATCATACACTGCTAAAGCTATCGGTGTGCGTATGGGATCTGGTAAAGGGGCACCTGAAGGTTGGGTAGCACCAGTTAAACGTGGTAAAGTGATGTTCGAAATCGCTGGTGTATCTGAAGAGATTGCACGCGAAGCGCTTCGCCTTGCTAGCCACAAATTGCCAGTTAAATGTAAATTCGTAAAACGTGAAGCAGAATAAGGAGAAGGCATGAAACTTAATGAAGTAAAAGAATTTGTTAAAGAACTTCGTGGTCTTTCTCAAGAAGAACTCGCGAAGCGCGAAAACGAATTGAAAAAAGAATTGTTTGAACTTCGTTTCCAAGCTGCTACTGGTCAATTGGAACAAACAGCTCGCTTGAAAGAAGTTAAAAAACAAATTGCTCGTATCAAAACAGTTCAATCTGAAGCGAAATAATAGACTAGGGAAGGAGAAATTTCAATGGAACGCAATAATCGTAAAGTTCTTGTTGGACGTGTTGTATCTGACAAAATGGACAAGACAATCACAGTTGTAGTTGAAACAAAACGTAACCACCCAGTCTATGGTAAACGTATTAACTACTCTAAAAAATACAAAGCTCATGATGAAAACAATGTTGCCAAAGAAGGCGATATCGTACGTATCATGGAAACTCGCCCGCTTTCAGCTACAAAACGTTTCCGTCTTGTAGAAGTTGTTGAAGAAGCGGTCATCATCTAATCAAACCTGAAAGGAGAAAACTGAAATGATTCAAACAGAAACTCGTTTGAAAGTCGCAGACAACAGCGGTGCTCGCGAAATCTTGACTATCAAAGTTCTTGGTGGTTCAGGACGTAAATTTGCAAACATCGGTGATGTTATCGTGGCATCTGTAAAACAAGCTACTCCTGGTGGTGCGGTTAAAAAAGGTGACGTTGTTAAAGCAGTTATCGTTCGTACTAAATCAGGTGCTCGTCGTGCTGATGGTTCATACATCAAATTTGACGAAAACGCAGCAGTTATCATCCGTGAAGACAAAACTCCTCGCGGAACACGTATCTTTGGCCCAGTTGCACGTGAATTGCGTGAAGGTGGCTTCATGAAGATCGTGTCACTTGCTCCAGAAGTACTTTAATTTTTAGAAACAAACTAGTCCCCTAGCTTTAAGCTAGGGTGCCCTTATGGGCGTAAGAAAAATCAAGGAGAAACCTAATGTTTGTAAAAAAAGGCGACAAAGTTCGCGTAATCGCTGGTAAAGATAAGGGAACAGAAGCTGTTGTCCTTACTGCCCTTCCAAAAGTAAACAAAGTTATCGTTGAAGGTGTTAACATCGTTAAGAAACACCAACGTCCAACTAACGAACTTCCTCAAGGTGGTATCATTGAGAAAGAAGCAGCTATCCACGTATCAAACGTTCAAGTATTGGACAAAAATGGTGTAGCTGGTCGTGTTGGTTACAAATTTGTAGACGGTAAAAAAGTTCGCTACAACAAAAAATCAGGCGAAGTGCTTGATTAATCACGAAGGAAAGGAGAAGTATAATGGCAAATCGTTTAAAAGAAAAATATCTTAATGAAGTAGTTCCTGCTTTGACAGAACAATTCAACTACTCATCAGTGATGGCTGTGCCTAAAGTAGATAAGATCGTTTTGAACATGGGTGTTGGTGAAGCTGTATCAAACGCTAAAAGTCTTGAAAAAGCTGCTGAAGAATTGGCACTTATCTCAGGTCAAAAACCACTTATCACTAAAGCTAAAAAATCAATCGCCGGCTTCCGTCTTCGTGAAGGTGTTGCGATCGGTGCAAAAGTTACCCTTCGTGGTGAACGTATGTACGAATTCTTGGATAAATTGGTTTCAGTTTCACTTCCACGTGTACGTGACTTCCACGGTGTTCCAACAAAATCATTTGATGGACGCGGAAACTACACACTTGGTGTGAAAGAACAATTGATCTTCCCAGAAATCAACTTCGATGACGTTGACAAAACTCGTGGTCTTGACATCGTTATCGTAACAACTGCTAACACTGACGAAGAGTCACGTGCATTGCTTACAGGCCTTGGAATGCCTTTTGCAAAATAATATAGGAGGTAAATCTAATGGCTAAAAAATCAATGATTGCTAAGAACAAACGTCCAGCGAAGTTCTCTACTCAAGCTTATACTCGTTGTGAAAAATGTGGTCGTCCACATTCAGTTTACCGCAAATTTAAACTTTGCCGTGTTTGCTTCCGTGAATTAGCTTACAAAGGACAAATCCCTGGTGTAACAAAAGCATCTTGGTAATTCTACCTTTCAATTCCGTTGTGATTCGTCGTTATCTGCTTTTGCCTAACTCAAGTTATGCCTGCAAGCAGATGCCTAGACTCACTTAGGAATTGAAACCTAGAAACATATTCTGAGCCCAGCTCAATCATTAACTAGCAAGTGCAACTTGCAAACTACTAGTAAGAGGAGAAAAACAAAATGGTTATGACTGACCCAATCGCAGACTTCCTAACTCGTATTCGTAACGCTAACCAAGCGAAACACGAAGTACTTGAAGTACCTGCATCAAATATCAAAAAAGGGATTGCTGAAATCCTTAAACGCGAAGGTTTTGTAAAAAACGTTGAAATCATCGAAGATGACAAACAAGGCATCATCCGTGTATTCCTTAAATACGGACCAAACGGTGAAAAAGTTATCACTAACTTGAAACGTGTTTCTAAACCAGGACTTCGTGTCTACAAAAAACGTGAAGACCTTCCAAAAGTTCTTAACGGACTTGGAATTGCTATCCTTTCAACTTCTGAAGGTTTGCTTACTGATAAAGAAGCACGCCAAAAGAATGTTGGTGGGGAAGTTATCGCTTACGTTTGGTAAAATCAAGATACAAAGCTCGTAAAGAACAAAGCAAAATTAGGAAGTTGGAGAAGTTTGTTTACAAACAAGCCAACTTATCTATTTTGCACAGTTCTTAGAGCGTGTTCAATTTAGCTATTGAACTCAATAAGTATCTTTAACCCCGTGAAAACTGGCCGATCTGGCCTGACAATTTAACAGGAGAAAATAAACATGTCACGTATTGGTAATAAAGTTATCGTGTTGCCTGCTGGTGTTGAACTCACTAACAATGACAACGTTGTAACTGTAAAAGGACCTAAAGGAGAACTTACTCGTGAGTTCTCAAAAGATATTGAAATCCGTGTGGAAGGGACTGAAGTCACTCTTCACCGTCCAAACGATTCAAAAGAAATGAAAACTATCCACGGAACTACTCGTGCCCTTTTGAACAACATGGTTGTTGGTGTATCAGAAGGATTCAAGAAAGAACTTGAAATGCGTGGGGTTGGTTACCGTGCACAACTTCAAGGAACTAAACTTGTTTTGGCTGTTGGTAAATCTCATCCAGACGAAGTTGAAGCTCCAGAAGGAATTACTTTTGAACTTCCAAACCCAACAACAATCGTTGTTAGCGGAATTTCAAAAGAAGTAGTTGGTCAAACAGCTGCTTACGTACGTAGCCTTCGTTCACCAGAGCCATACAAAGGTAAAGGTATCCGTTACGTTGGTGAATTCGTTCGCCGTAAAGAAGGTAAAACAGGTAAATAATGTTGAGTGGTTGATCATCAACCACCAACCTATTTTCCAACTTTGTGCATAGCACACGATTTAAAACTAAAGAGGTGAAAACTGTGATTTCAAAACCAGATAAAAACAAACTCCGCCAAAAACGCCACCGTCGCGTTCGCGGAAAACTCTCTGGAACTGCTGATCGCCCACGTTTGAACGTATTCCGTTCTAATACAGGCATCTACGCTCAAGTGATTGATGACGTAGCGGGTGTAACGCTCGCAAGTGCTTCAACTCTTGACAAAGAAGTTTCAAAAGGAACTAAAACTGAACAAGCCGTTGCTGTCGGTAAACTCGTTGCAGAACGTGCAAACGCTAAAGGTATTTCAGAAGTGGTGTTCGACCGCGGTGGATATCTATATCACGGACGTGTGAAAGCTTTGGCTGATGCAGCTCGTGAAAACGGATTGAAATTCTAATAGGAGGACACTAGAAAATGGCATTTAAAGACAATGCAGTTGAATTAGAAGAACGCGTAGTTGCTGTCAACCGTGTTACAAAAGTTGTTAAAGGTGGACGTCGTCTTCGTTTCGCAGCTCTTGTTGTTGTTGGTGACCACAACGGTCGCGTAGGATTTGGTACTGGTAAAGCTCAAGAAGTTCCAGAAGCAATCCGTAAAGCAGTAGACGATGCTAAGAAAAACTTGATCGAAGTTCCTATGGTTGGAACAACAATCCCACACGAAGTTCTTTCAGAATTCGGTGGAGCTAAAGTATTGTTGAAACCTGCTGTAGAAGGTTCTGGAGTTGCCGCTGGTGGTGCAGTTCGTGCCGTTGTGGAATTGGCAGGTGTGGCAGATATTACATCTAAATCACTTGGTTCTAACACTCCAATCAACATTGTTCGTGCAACTGTTGAAGGTTTGAAACAATTGAAACGCGCTGAAGAAGTTGCTGCCCTTCGTGGTATTTCAGTTTCTGATTTGGCATAAGAAAGGGGATAAAATGGCTCAAATTAAAATTACTTTGATTAAGTCTCCAATCGGACGCATTCCATCACAACGTAAAACTGTTGTAGCACTTGGACTTGGCAAATTGAACAGCTCTGTTATTAAAGAAGACAACGCTGCTATCCGTGGTATGATCACAGCAGTATCTCACTTGGTAACAGTTGAAGAAGTAAACTAATGAATTTTTAGGGGATGTGCAGTATACCATCCCCTAAAACTAGATATAGTCATCTATGATGACGTCGTATAGGCGAGTTGATGGGGGAGACAACCTTTTCTCCCTTATCGGCGCTAGCATTTTACAAAAGAGGAGAAAATAAAAATGAAACTTCATGAATTGAAACCTGCAGAAGGTTCTCGTAAAGTACGTAACCGCGTTGGTCGTGGTACTTCATCAGGTAACGGTAAAACATCTGGTCGTGGTCAAAAAGGTCAAAAAGCTCGTAGCGGTGGCGGAGTTCGCCTTGGTTTTGAAGGTGGACAAACTCCATTGTTCCGTCGTCTTCCAAAACGTGGATTCACTAACATCAACGCTAAAGAATACGCAATTGTGAACCTTGACCAATTGAACGTCTTTGAAGATGGTGCTGAAGTTACTCCAGTTGTTCTTATCGAAGCAGGAATTGTTAAAGCTGAAAAATCAGGCGTTAAAATTCTTGGTAACGGTGAGTTGACTAAGAAATTGACTGTGAAAGCAGCTAAATTCTCTAAATCAGCTGAAGAAGCTATCACTGCTAAAGGTGGTTCAGTAGAAGTCATCTAAGAGAGGTGACCTATGTTTTTTAAATTATTAAGAGAAGCACTTAAAGTCAAGCAGGTTCGATCAAAAATTTTATTTACAATTTTTATCGTTTTGGTTTTTCGTATCGGAACTAGCATTACAGTTCCTGGTGTGAATGCCAATAGCTTGAATGCTTTAAGTGGATTATCCTTCTTAAACATGTTGAGCTTGGTGTCAGGGAATGCCATGAAAAACTTCTCAGTTTTTGCACTTGGTGTTAGTCCCTACATTACGGCCTCTATCGTGGTCCAACTCTTGCAAATGGATATTTTACCGAAGTTTGTAGAGTGGGGGAAACAAGGGGAAGTAGGTCGAAGAAAATTGAATCAAGCTACTCGTTATATTGCTCTTGGTCTAGCCTTTGTGCAATCTATCGGGATTACAGCTGGTTTTAATACTTTGGCTGGGGCTCAATTGTTGAAAACGGCTCTTACTCCACAAGTCTTTATCATGATTGGTATCATCTTAACAGCTGGTAGCATGATTGTGACGTGGTTGGGAGAGCAAATTACAGATAAGGGATACGGAAATGGTGTTTCTATGATTATCTTTGCAGGGATTGTTGCTTCAATTCCAGAGATGATTCAGGGAATCTATGTAGACTACTTTGTTAACGTTCCAAGTAGCCGTATCAACTCATCTATCATTTTCGTAATTATCTTGATTATTGCTGTATTGTTGATCATTTACTTTACAACTTATGTTCAACAAGCAGAATACAAAATTCCAATCCAATATACGAAGGTTGCACAAGGTGCTCCATCTAGCTCTTATCTTCCATTGAAGGTAAACCCTGCTGGAGTTATCCCTGTTATCTTCGCAAGTTCGATTACTGCAGCGCCTGCGGCTATTCTTCAGTTTTTGAGCGCTACAGGTCATGATTGGGCTTGGGTAAGAACCGCACAAGAAATGCTGGCAACAACTTCACCAACTGGTATTGCCATGTATGCTTTGTTGATTATTCTCTTTACATTCTTCTATACGTTTGTACAGATTAATCCTGAAAAAGCGGCAGAGAACCTACAAAAGAGCGGTGCCTATATCCACGGAGTTCGTCCTGGTAAAGGTACAGAAGAATATATGTCTAAACTTCTTCGTCGTCTTGCAACTGTTGGTTCCCTCTTCCTTGGTGTGATTTCTATTTTACCGATTGTAGCAAAAGATTTCTTTGGACTTTCAGAAGCGGTTGCTTTTGGAGGAACCAGTCTTTTGATCATTATCTCTACAGGTATTGAAGGAATCAAACAATTGGAAGGATACCTATTGAAACGTAAGTATGTTGGTTTCATGGATAGAACAGAATAAAAGTATTTTTACTGATACTCTTCGAAAATCAAATTCAAACCACGTCAGCTCTATCTGCAACCTCAAAACAGTGTTTTGAGCAACCTGCGGCTAGCTTCCTAGTTTGCTCTTTGATTTTCATTGAGTATGAATCAGTAAATGCTGAGGGAGTGGAGGTTTAAACTCTGACATTTGTGAGAGTTTGGTCTCCCCTCTTCTATTTTGTTTTTAAATAGGGGTGAAAAGACTTTTTGCTTCTATTTAAAAATAAAATAAGGAGATCAAATCATGAATCTTTTGATTATGGGCTTACCTGGTGCAGGTAAGGGAACTCAAGCAGCAAAAATCGTAGAACAATTCCATGTTGCACATATCTCAACAGGTGATATGTTCCGCGCTGCTATGGCAAATCAAACTGAAATGGGTGTTCTTGCGAAGTCATACATTGACAAGGGTGAATTGGTTCCTGACGAAGTTACAAATGGAATCGTAAAAGAGCGTCTTTCACAAGATGATATTAAAGAAACAGGATTCTTGTTGGATGGTTACCCACGTACAATCGAACAAGCTCATGCCTTGGACAAAACATTGGCTGAACTTGGCATTGAACTAGAAGGTGTTATCAACATTGAAGTGAATCCAGATAGCCTCTTGGAACGTTTGAGTGGTCGTATCATCCACCGCGTAACTGGAGAAACTTTCCACAAGGTCTTTAACCCACCAGTTGACTATAAAGAAGAAGATTACTACCAACGTGAAGATGATAAACCTGAGACAGTAAAACGTCGTTTGGACGTTAATATTGCTCAAGGAGAACCAATCATTGCTCACTACCGTGCCAAAGGTTTGGTTCATGACATCGAAGGTAATCAAGATATCAATGATGTCTTCTCAGATATCGAAAAAGTATTGACAAATTTGAAATAAAGCGTTTTTCACACTTGCAAAAATCCGCTACAAATGTTATACTGAGATAGTCTGACTTATAATTGTTGTCTCTGTGTCTAGAGGCATCGAATCGAAATTTATGGAGGTGCTTTTGCGTGGCAAAAGACGATGTGATTGAAGTTGAAGGCAAAGTAGTTGATACAATGCCGAATGCAATGTTTACGGTTGAACTTGAAAATGGACATCAGATTTTAGCAACAGTTTCTGGTAAAATTCGTAAAAACTATATTCGTATTTTAGCGGGAGATCGTGTTACTGTCGAAATGAGTCCATATGACTTGACACGTGGACGTATCACTTACCGCTTTAAATAATCGAAAAACTTGGAGGGATAAGAAATGAAAGTAAGACCATCGGTCAAACCAATTTGCGAATACTGTAAAGTTATTCGTCGTAATGGTCGTGTTATGGTAATTTGCCCAGCAAATCCAAAACACAAACAACGTCAAGGATAAGATAGAAAGGAGAAAACATGGCTCGTATTGCTGGAGTTGACATTCCAAATGACAAACGCGTAGTAATCTCATTGACTTATGTTTATGGTATCGGACTTGCAACATCTAAGAAAATTTTGGCTGCTGCTGGAATCTCAGAAGATGTTCGTGTACGTGATCTTACATCAGATCAAGAAGATGCTATCCGTCGTGAAGTGGATGCAATCAAAGTTGAAGGTGACCTTCGTCGTGAAGTAAACTTGAACATCAAACGTTTGATGGAAATCGGTTCATACCGTGGTATCCGTCACCGTCGTGGACTTCCTGTCCGTGGACAAAACACTAAAAACAACGCTCGCACTCGTAAAGGTAAAGCTGTTGCGATTGCTGGTAAGAAAAAATAATATAGGAGGTAAAAGTCTTGGCTAAACCAACACGTAAACGTCGTGTGAAAAAGAATATCGAATCTGGTATTGCTCATATTCACGCTACATTTAATAACACTATTGTTATGATTACTGATGTGCATGGTAATGCAATTGCTTGGTCATCAGCTGGTGCTCTTGGTTTCAAAGGTTCTCGTAAATCTACACCATTCGCTGCTCAAATGGCTTCTGAAGCTGCTGCTAAATCTGCACAAGAACACGGTCTTAAATCAGTTGAAGTTACTGTAAAAGGTCCAGGTTCTGGTCGTGAGTCAGCTATTCGTGCGCTTGCTGCCGCTGGTCTTGAAGTAACAGCAATTCGTGATGTGACTCCAGTACCACACAATGGTGCTCGTCCTCCAAAACGTCGCCGTGTATAATCATCGCATTACACTGCTTTTCGTTTAAGAGGGAGTAACTAAATGATCGAGTTTGAAAAACCAAATATAACAAAAATTGATGAAAATAAAGATTATGGCAAGTTTGTAATCGAACCACTTGAACGTGGCTACGGTACAACTCTTGGTAACTCTCTTCGTCGTGTACTTCTAGCTTCTCTACCAGGAGCAGCTGTGACATCTATCAACATTGATGGTGTGTTACATGAGTTTGACACAGTTCCAGGTGTTCGTGAAGACGTGATGCAAATCATTCTGAACATTAAAGGAATTGCAGTGAAATCGTACGTTGAAGACGAAAAAATCATCGAACTAGATGTTGAAGGTCCTGCTGAAGTAACAGCTGGTGACATTTTGACAGATAGCGATATTGAAATTGTAAATCCAGATCATTATCTCTTTACAATCGGTGAAGGTTCTTCTCTAAAAGCGACTATGACTGTTAACAGTGGTCGTGGATATGTACCTGCAGATGAAAATAAAAAGGATAATGCACCAGTTGGGACACTTGCTGTAGATTCTATTTATACACCAGTTACCAAAGTCAACTATCAAGTTGAACCTGCTCGTGTAGGTAGCAACGATGGTTTTGACAAACTAACCCTTGAAATCTTAACAAATGGAACAATTATTCCAGAAGATGCTTTAGGGCTTTCAGCACGTATTTTGACAGAACATCTTGATTTGTTTACAAATCTTACTGAGATTGCTAAGTCAACTGAAGTGATGAAAGAAGCTGATACTGAATCTGACGACCGTATTTTGGATCGTACGATTGAGGAACTGGACTTGTCTGTGCGTTCATACAACTGTTTGAAACGTGCCGGTATCAATACTGTGCATGATTTGACAGAAAAATCTGAAGCAGAGATGATGAAAGTACGAAATCTTGGACGCAAGAGTTTGGAAGAAGTGAAATTCAAACTTATTGATTTGGGTCTTGGATTAAAAGATAAATAAAGGAGGAATAAATGGCTTACCGTAAACTAGGACGCACTAGCTCACAACGTAAAGCAATGCTTCGCGATTTGACAACTGACCTTTTGATCAACGAATCAATCGTGACAACTGAAGCTCGTGCTAAAGAAATCCGTAAAACTGTTGAAAAAATGATTACTCTAGGTAAACGTGGTGATTTGCATGCACGTCGTCAAGCAGCTGCTTTCGTACGTAATGAAATCGCATCTGAAAACTATGATGAAGCAACTGACAAGTACACTTCTACTACAGCACTTCAAAAATTGTTCTCAGAAATCGCACCTCGTTATGCTGAACGTAACGGTGGATACACTCGTATCCTTAAAACTGAACCACGTCGTGGTGATGCAGCGCCAATGGCGATCATCGAATTAGTATAAAATCATCAATTTTGTTGAGTGTTATGATGATGGAGTCTTGTGCTCTTAGTCTAGCTCTGGTCTACCGCTAGGATTTCGGTCCTAGCGGGAACACTCATCATAAGTTGGGATAGTAGACGCTTGTTTACGAAATTGTTTTTTGCTTAAGAACAACTTCGTAAGCAGGCGTTTTTGAGTATTTTCGTTAGAATTATGCTATACTATTTGAAAAGAATCCTGTTTAATGTTCAGGTTTCTTATTAAAAGAAGAATTGGAGTTTGCTTATGAAAGCGATTATAACTGTTGTTGGTAAAGATAAATCTGGAATTGTTGCGGGTGTTTCTAGTAAAATTGCAGAATTGGGTTTGAACATTGATGATATCTCTCAAACTGTCTTGGATGAATATTTCACGATGATGGCTGTCGTATCTAGTGATGAAAAACAAGATTTCACTTATCTTCGTAATGAATTTGAAGCTTTTGGGCAAACTTTGAATGTGAAAATCAATATTCAGAGTGCAGCGATTTTCGAAGCTATGTATAATATCTAGGAGGTGCACATGGATATTAGACAAGTTACTGAAACCATCGCTATGATTGAGGAGCAAAATTTCGATATCAGAACAATTACCATGGGGATTTCTCTTTTGGACTGTATTGATCCAGATATCAATCGTGCTGCAGAGAAAATTTATCAAAAGATTACGACCAAGGCAGCTAATTTAGTAGTAGTTGGAGATGAAATTGCAGCGGAGTTGGGAATTCCAATCGTTAATAAGCGTGTATCTGTGACTCCTATTTCTCTGATCGGAGCGGCGACAGATGCGACAGACTATGTGGTTCTGGCAAAAGCGCTTGATAAGGCTGCGAAAGAGATTGGTGTGGACTTTATCGGTGGTTTCTCTGCCTTGGTACAGAAGGGTTATCAAAAGGGAGATGAGATTCTCATCAATTCTATTCCTCGCGCTTTGGCTGAAACGGACAAGGTCTGTTCGTCAGTCAATATCGGTTCAACCAAGTCTGGTATTAATATGACGGCTGTGGCAGATATGGGACGTATTATCAAGGAAACGGCTAATCTTTCTGATATGGGGGCAGCTAAGCTGGTTGTATTCGCTAATGCTGTTGAGGACAATCCGTTTATGGCAGGTGCCTTCCACGGTGTTGGGGAAGCTGATGTTATCATCAACGTCGGGGTTTCTGGTCCTGGTGTGGTGAAACGTGCCTTGGAAAAAGTTCGTGGAGAGAGCTTTGATGTAGTAGCCGAAACAGTTAAGAAAACTGCCTTTAAAATCACTCGTATCGGTCAATTGGTTGGTCAAATGGCCAGCGAGAGACTGGGTGTGGAGTTTGGTATTGTGGACTTGAGTTTGGCGCCAACTCCTGCGGTTGGAGATTCTGTAGCACGTGTCCTTGAGGAAATGGGGCTGGAAACAGTTGGAACGCATGGAACGACGGCTGCCTTAGCTCTCTTGAATGACCAGGTTAAGAAGGGTGGAGTGATGGCTTGCAACCAAGTCGGTGGTTTGTCTGGTGCCTTTATCCCTGTTTCTGAGGATGAGGGGATGATTGCCGCAGTGCAAAATGGCTCTCTTAATTTAGAAAAACTAGAAGCCATGACGGCTATCTGTTCTGTCGGCTTGGATATGATTGCCATCCCAGAAGATACGCCTGCTGAAACCATTGCGGCCATGATTGCGGATGAAGCTGCAATTGGTGTTATTAACATGAAGACAACAGCTGTTCGTATCATTCCAAAAGGAAAAGAAGGTGACATGATTGAGTTTGGTGGCCTATTAGGTACTGCACCAGTTATGAAGGTCAATGGGGCTTCATCTGTTGATTTCATCTCTCGTGGAGGACAAATCCCAGCACCAATTCATAGTTTTAAAAATTAAGAAAATAGGAGAAATTTTAAGTTCTATTTAAGGTTAGCTGTGTATACTATAATCATTAAATAAAGACCTCCTAATATTATTTGAAACAGATAACACTGATTTAGTTTGAATTTGATTTTCATCTAATATCTTTATTTAATAGAACTCCTAAACTTTTTCATAATAATCTCCTGCAAAAGTCGCCTGTCTAGGTGGCTTTTGTTTTATCATCCATGATATAATAGAAGCAAACGGAGGACGGAAAATGGTAAAAGTACGATTGTATTTGGTACGTCATGGCAAGACTATGTTTAACACGATTGGTCGCGCGCAAGGTTGGAGCGATACTCCCTTAACAGCTGAAGGTGAGCGAGGGATTCAAGAACTAGGAATCGGTTTGCGAGAATCTGGTCTACAATTTGAGCGCGCTTATTCGAGTGATTCTGGCCGCACCATTCAGACCATGGGAATTATCCTTGATGAACTTAGCTTGCAGGGAAAAATCCCTTATCGCATGGACAAGCGTATCAGAGAATGGTGTTTTGGTAGCTTTGACGGAGCTTATGATGGTGATCTTTTCATGGGCATTATTCCTCGTATCTTTAATGTGGACCACGTTCACCAATTGTCTTATGCTGAACTGGCTGAGGGTTTGGTAGAGGTTGATACAGCTGGCTGGGCTGAAGGCTGGGAAAAACTCAGTAGTCGAATCAAGGAAGGCTTTGAAGCGATTGCCAAAGAAATGGAAGAGCAAGGTGGGGGCAATGCCATTGTCGTTAGCCACGGAATGACTATTGGAACCATTGTTTATCTGATTAATGGCATGCATCCGCATGGTCTCGATAATGGTAGCGTGACGATCCTTGAATATGAGGACGGTCAGTTTAGCGTTGAAGTTGTCGGCGACCGTAGTTACCGAGAACTAGGACGGGAGAAGATGGAGGAAGCCTTTATTTAATCAGTCTAGACTTGCTTTCTAGGAACCTGGGATTTGATAGGAATATCAAGATAAGAAAAAACAGCCGAGGGTAATCCTTTCGGCTGTTTTTGATGGGAAAAACTAAAGTGTAATGCTATTGCTTTTAGAGATTTTCATAAACAAGAGCAAGGAACCTACTGTTAGAACAGTCAGGATAGTTGACAAGGCTGCGGCTACACCGTAATTTCCTCTGAGAACCTCTGTATAAATGGCTACAGTCATTGTTCTTGTTTTGACATTGTAGAGGAGGATAGAAGTAGAGAGTTCTGAAATCATTGTTACCCAAGATAAGATGGCTCCAGAGATAATACCAGATAGCATCATTGGAGTTGTAATCTTGGCAAAGGTATTGAGACGGCTACTTCCTAAGCTTTCAGCAGCTTCTTCAATACTTGGTGCTATTTGTTGCAAGCTAGCAACAGATGAGCGAATAGTATAAGGCAATCTTCTGACAGATAGGGACATGATTAAGATGAAAGCTGTCCCTGTAATCATAAGAAATCCACTTCCAAATAGACCGGTATTGAAGGAAGAAATGAAGGCAATCCCTAGAACGGTTCCTGGTACAATATAAGGAACCATACTGAGGCTGTCAATTAAGTTTGTAAACAAATTCCGTTTTCTAACGGCTAGGTAGGAGATAAATGTTGCAAATAAAACAACTAGAACTAAGGCAATCAAAGGGATACGAATGGTATTGAAAATAGCAGATCCCATACGATTGAAAGCAACTTTGTAACTGTTTAGAGAATAGCCTTTGACAAATACCATACCTGATGTTTTTAGGAAAGAAGTATAAATCAAGTAGACTTGAGGTAGAACAGAGAACAAGATAATTCCGTAGACTGTTGCATAAATGGCAGCCATTTTTCCTTTTGTAGTTTTTTTAGGTTCAATTGGATGGAGCGAATTCATACTGAAACTGTAGCGATTTGAAATATATTTTTGGATAAGGAAAATTGCCAAGGCAATGATAATCGCCATAATTGCTAAAGCAGATGCAAAAGCAGAATTTCCTCCAACCTCGCTAATAAATTGGGTATAAATTAAGACGGGGAAAGTCCGATATCCTTCACCAATTAACATAGGCGTTCCAAAGTCTGAGAATGCTCTCATAAATACAAGTAGGGCAGCTGCTAGTAAGGTTGGAACGAGGAGAGGTAAAACAACCGTTACGATTCGCTTAAATCCGAAGGACCCCATGCTTTCAGCGGCTTCAAGTAGAGAATTGTCAATACTCTTCATTGTTCCAGCAACGTATAGAAATACTAGTGGGAATAGTTGCAGTGTGAAGACAAGCACAATTCCTTTGAATCCATAAATATCAATAGCTGGAAGATGAAGGGAATTTGTCAAAAATTTAGTGATAACTCCATTTCGTCCCAGCAAGAGAATCCAGGAATAAGCTCCTACGAATGGAGCTGACATGGAAGCAATGATAATCAATATTTGTAGAAATTTCTTTCCCTTGAAGTCATACATAGAGAAGAGATAAGCTAATAAGGTTCCTACGACTAAGGAAGTTACAGTAGCAGTAATAGAAACTTTAAAGCTGTTTACTAGTGTTTCAGAATAGTAGGCTTTACTAAAGAAAGTAACAAAATTAGCTAGTGAGAATTGTCCTTCATGTATGAGTGCTTGCTTGAGCACGGTAACGATAGGATAAACGAGAAAGACAAGATAGGTAAGAAAGATGAAGAAAGAGGAGGCTGTCCAGATATTTAGTTTTTTACGTTCCATGGTTGACTCCTTTTATCAGGTTTTGAGAACCATCTGCAGAAAAGACGTTTAGTTTTTGAGTATTGATTCGTAGACGAATACGATCGCCTTTTTGTAGATCTTCTTCAAAAGTTGATTCTTCGCTAACTTGAATTTTTGAGGCAAAGCCTGTCTCGATGAAGTATTCAGTATTCAGTCCAAGATAGACGCTATCGCTAATAGTTCCTTCAATATCTCCAGATTCATCTTTGATAAACTCTTCAGGACGAATGCTTACATGAATAGCTTGTTCCTCAGCCTGATCAAGGGCTGGCATTCGAAGGGCATAGCCGTCTGAAAAGACGATATAAGCGCCGTCGCTCCGTTTTTCGAGATTGGCAGGGATAATATTTGTGCGTCCGATAAAGGTGGCCACAAACTCATTAGCTGGTTTATGATAGAGTTCTTTTGGTCGGCCGATTTGTTGGATGACTCCGTCTTTCATAACAGCAATTTGATCTGAAATAGCCATGGCTTCTTCTTGGTCGTGGGTTACATAAACAGTTGTAATTCCCACTTCGTGTTGGATTTCTCGAATGACTTGACGCATATCCAAGCGAAGTTTGGCATCTAGGTTACTAAGTGGCTCGTCCATGAGGAGAACACTTGGATTAACCGCTAAGGCGCGTGCCAAGGCGACACGTTGTTGTTGTCCACCACTGAGTTTATCAGGTTTTCGATCCGCATATTGAGCAATTTGCATGAGTTCGAGATATTTATTGGTTTGTTGGATTAATTCTTCTTTTGGAACCTTCTTTTGCTTGAGACCAAAAGCAACATTATCTCGGACAGTCAAATGTGGGAAAATAGCGTAGTTTTGAAAAACCATCCCGATATTGCGTTTGCTGGGTTCCATATTATTGATTTTTGTATCATCGAAGTAAAATTCTCCACCTTCGATACTGTTGAAACCTGCAATCATACGAAGAAGAGTCGTTTTCCCACACCCTGAAGGACCAAGGATGGTAAAGAGACTTCCTTTGGGAACTGTAATGTTTAAATTATCAATAACAGGGACATCGTGGTAGATTTTTTTGGCGTTAATAATTTTGATCTCACTCATAGTGAACCTCTTTTACTGTTTAGATTGGATATCTGTAAAAATGTCATTGTATTTTTTAAGAATAGTGGATTTATTTTTAATGACATAATCTGAATCTTCGGTGGTAATCTTGATTTCTGTCATAGCCTTCATATTTTTATTGGTTTTAGCATTTTTACGAATAGGTCTGATTGTAGTTTCAGTTCCTAGCTTATCTTGGATTTCTTGAGAAAGGATGAAATCGATAAATTTCTTAGCATTTTCCATGTGTTTGGCATTTTTGACGATGGCCGCGTTACCAGGTAAAAAGACGGTTCCTTCTTTTGGATAAATGACTTTTACATCAACTCCGTCGTTTAAAAGTTTTAAGGCAGGATCTTCATAGGTGAGCCCTACAGCCATTTCCCCATCGGCGACAGCTTTGTAAACATTTGAAGAGCTAGATGCAATTTTTCCATCTACTAGGGTAAATAGATTTTTCACATAGTTCCAAGCTTGTTCATTTTCGTATCCACCTTGGTCTACAAGCATGTTTGTTAATTGAGCAAAGGCACTAGAAGCATTACTTGGATCAGCAGTAGCAATTTTTCCTTTTAATTTAGGATTGAGTAGATCATTGTAGCCTTCAATTTTAATATCTTTTGTAAGAGTTGAATTGGCAATGATGACACTGACATCAAGTGTATAAGGCGTGTAGAATCCAGTTTTATTTTGATATTCAGGGATTATCTGGTCGTTCTCTTGAGAAATATAAGGTTCAAAAAGATTTTCGTTAGAAGAGAAGAGGGCGTAGGAGCCTCCGAAAATGACATCGGCTACAGGCGATTCTTTTTCAGCCTCAGCTTTTTTGAACAATTCACCAGTGCTGGCTTGTACTAAGTCAACCTTAATACCATATTTTTCTTCGAAGGCTGGGATTGTTTCTTCGATAAGGTCTTCAGGGTTAGGTGAGTAGACAACCAAAGTGTTATCTGAATCTTTTTCAGCGCTAGTTTCCGCTTCTATAGGCGAAGAACATCCTGATAAAGAAAGGAATATCCAGCTACAAGAGAGAAAGAATAGTATTTTTTTCATAAGTATCTCCTTTTTTACGAACATTTTCTCTACCTAGATTGTTAATGTTTTTAAATTGTAGAGTTCTACAGGATATAATAAAAACCTTAAAGAAATCTAAAACGGGAAATATGAGTTAAAGATGCTAGGGGAAGAAAATACAAGAAAAAAATAATTGATAGAAGTTAGCTCCAAATGAGGGCTAATTTTTATACTGCTACATAAGCTGGATTTGCGATTCGGTCTTTCTTGCCATCCAAGTCCAAAAGAACATTTCTCATCTTTCAAATTCCCTCAAAAATGGTATAATAGTAACATCACAAAATTGGAGAGAGACCATGAGTTTTTATAATCATAAAGAAATTGAGCCTAAGTGGCAGGGCTACTGGGCAAAACATCATACATTTAAGACTGGAACAGATACCTCAAAACCGAAGTTTTATGCTCTCGATATGTTCCCTTATCCGTCTGGAGCGGGTCTGCACGTAGGACACCCAGAAGGTTATACTGCAACCGATATCCTCAGCCGTTACAAACGTGCGCAAGGCTACAATGTCCTTCACCCAATGGGATGGGATGCCTTTGGTTTGCCAGCTGAACAGTATGCTATGGATACAGGTAATGACCCAGCAGAATTTACAGCGGAAAACATTGCCAATTTCAAACGCCAAATCAATGCGCTTGGATTTTCTTACGACTGGGATCGTGAAGTCAATACCACAGATCCAAATTACTACAAGTGGACACAATGGATTTTCACTAAGCTTTACGAAAAAGGCTTGGCCTATGAAGCGGAAGTGCCAGTAAACTGGGTTGAAGAGTTGGGAACAGCCATTGCCAACGAAGAAGTCCTTCCTGACGGAACTTCTGAGCGTGGAGGCTATCCCGTTGTCCGCAAACCAATGCGCCAATGGATGCTTAAAATCACTGCCTATGCAGAACGCTTGCTCAACGACTTGGATGAGTTAGATTGGCCAGAGTCTATTAAGGACATGCAACGCAACTGGATTGGTAAATCAACTGGTGCCAATGTAACTTTTAAAGTTAAGGGAACAGACAAGGAATTCACAGTCTTTACCACTCGTCCTGACACCCTTTTCGGTGCTACTTTCACTGTCTTGGCTCCTGAGCATGACTTGGTTGACGCTATCACAAGCTCAGAGCAAGCAGAGGCTGTAGCAGACTACAAACACCAAGCTAGTCTCAAGTCTGACTTGGCTCGTACAGATCTTGCTAAGGAAAAAACAGGAGTTTGGACTGGTGCTTATGCCATCAATCCTGTCAATGGCAAGGAAATTCCAATCTGGATTGCGGACTATGTTCTTGCTAGTTACGGGACAGGTGCGGTAATGGCTGTTCCTGCCCACGACCAACGTGACTGGGAATTTGCCAAACAATTTGACCTTCCAATCGTAGAAGTGCTTGAAGGTGGAAACGTTGAAGAAGCTGCCTACACAGAAGACGGCCTTCATGTCAATTCTGACTTCCTAGATGGATTGAATAAAGAAGACGCAATTGCTAAGATTGTGGCTTGGTTGGAAGAAAAAGGTTGTGGACAAGAGAAGGTCACCTACCGCCTCCGCGACTGGCTCTTTAGTCGTCAACGTTACTGGGGTGAGCCAATTCCTATCATTCATTGGGAAGATGGAACTTCAACAGCTGTCCCTGAAAATGAATTGCCACTTGTCTTGCCTGTAACCAAGGATATCCGCCCTTCAGGTACTGGTGAAAGTCCACTAGCTAACTTGACAGATTGGCTTGAAGTGACTCGTGAAGATGGTGTTAAAGGTCGTCGTGAAACCAACACTATGCCACAGTGGGCTGGTTCAAGCTGGTACTACCTCCGCTATATTGACCCACACAATACTGAGAAATTGGCTGATGAGGACCTCCTCAAACAATGGTTGCCAGTAGATATCTACGTTGGTGGTGCAGAGCATGCTGTTCTTCACTTGCTTTACGCTCGTTTCTGGCACAAATTCCTCTATGACCTCGGTGTTGTTCCAACTAAGGAACCATTCCAAAAACTATTTAACCAAGGGATGATTTTGGGAACTAGCTACCGTGACCACCGTGGGGCTCTTGTGGCAACTGATAAGGTTGAAAAACGTGACGGTTCTTTCTTCCATGTGGAAACAGGAGAGGAGTTGGAGCAAGCGCCAGCCAAGATGTCTAAATCCCTCAAGAACGTTGTTAACCCAGACGATGTGGTGGAACAATACGGTGCCGATACCCTTCGTGTCTATGAAATGTTCATGGGGCCACTTGATGCTTCTATCGCTTGGTCTGAAGAAGGTCTGGAAGGAAGCCGTAAGTTCCTTGACCGTGTTTGCCGTTTGATTACAAGTAAAGAAATCGTTGCGGAAAACAATGGCGCTCTTGACAAGGTCTACAATGAAACAGTCAAAGCTGTCACAGAGCAAATCGAGTCTATGAAATTCAACACAGCTATTGCCCAACTCATGGTCTTTGTCAACGCTGCTAACAAGGAAGACAAGCTCTATGTGGACTACGCTAAAGGCTTTATCCAATTGATCGCCCCATTTGCGCCTCACTTGGCAGAAGAACTCTGGCAAACAGTGGCAGCAACAGGTGAGTCAATCTCTTACGTGGCTTGGCCAACATGGGACGAAAGCAAATTGGTTGAAGACGAAATCGAAATCGTCGTCCAAATCAAAGGTAAAGTCCGTGCCAAATTGATGGTAGCCAAAGATCTATTACGAGAAGAATTGCAAGAAATTGCTCTGGCTGATGAAAAAGTCAAAGCAGAGATTGATGGTAAGGAAATCGTGAAAGTGATCAGTGTACCTAACAAACTGGTAAATATCGTTGTGAAATAAGATAGGAATCCTTCAGAGTAGAATCTGGAGGATTTTTTGAATCTTCTTATGAAAGTATGATATACTATGGACAACTATAAAGTTTGAAAAGCGAAACAAGGAGAATACTATGCCAGTAAACGAATATGGTCAGATGATTGGTGAGTCAATGGAAGGTTATACACCAGGTGCACTGCCTTCTATTGATTTCTTAGAAGGGCGTTATGCTCGAATAGAGGCTCTCTCGGTAGAAAAGCATGCGGAGGATTTATTAGCTGTTTATGGCCCTGATACGCCTCGGGAGATGTGGACCTACCTATTTCAGGGACCAGTAGCAGACATGGAGGAACTGGTCAGCCTTTTAAATCAGATGTTGGCTCGTAAGGACCGTTTTTACTATGCAATCATAGACAAGGCAACTGGTAAGGCTTTGGGAACATTTTCTCTCATGCGCATTGACCAGAATAACCGAGTAATAGAAGTGGGCGCAGTCACTTTTTCTCCAGATCTCAGGGGAACACGTATAGGGACAGAAGCTCAGTATCTTCTGGCTCGTTATGTTTTTGAGGAGCTGAACTATCGTCGCTACGAGTGGAAATGCGATGCCTTAAATCTGCCATCCAGACGAGCTGCGGAACGTTTGGGCTTTGTCTATGAAGGAACCTTCCGTCAGGCAGTCATTTATAAGGGGCGTACGAGGGATACGGATTGGTTGTCTATGATTGATAAGGACTGGCCCAAAGTCAAAGCTCGTTTGGAAACATGGTTGCGTCCAGAAAACTTTGATAAAAATGGCCGACAGTACAAGAGCTTGAGAGAATTCTAAGAGGTGATGACATGATAACTATTAGAAAGCAAGAAATCGTCAAGCTAGAGGATGTTTTGCATCTCTATCAGGCTGTCGGTTGGACAAATTATACCGATCAATCAGAGATGCTGGAGCAGGCCTTATCTCATTCATTAGCGATTTATGTGGCGCTTGATGGTGATACTGTGGTGGGCTTGATTCGTTTGGTTGGAGATGGTTTCTCATCAGTATTGGTTCAGGATTTAATCGTTTTACCTATCTATCAGCGTCAAGGGATTGGTAGTGCCCTAATGAAAGAGGCTTTAGAGGATTACAAAGATGTCTATCAAGTCCAGCTGGTGACAGAAGAGACAGAAAAAACCTTGGGCTTCTATCGTTCTATGGGATTTGAAAGTTTATCCACCTATAATTGTATAGGGATGACTTGGATAAATCGAGAAAAATAACAAAACTAGTTTTTTCTTAAGCAAAGTTTAAGGATGGTCTAGTATCATATAGTCATTAAATAAAGACCTCCTAACTTTATTTAATGAAATCCTAAAACTTTTTTTCATCATAATCTCCTAATGAAGTCACCCAATCAGGTGGCTTTTTTTGTGGGGTGAAGAGATGCTGATAGAAATTTTTTGAAAAATGGTAGAATTTGAGAAAAGTTAAGCTAGTTTTAAGCTTCGTCTTGTATCATATAGTTATTAAATAAAGACCTCCTAACTTTATTTAATAAAATCCTAAACTTTTCTTTTTCATAATAATCTCCCTTAACTCCACCCAATCAGGTGGAGTTTTTTGGCTCTATTTCAGGCTTTTGGGGAGTTTCCTAAAAATAATTTTCCGATATTTTTCGGTATTTTTTGGATTTTGGTCGGGGAATTGGCGGGGACTTTTTTAGGAAATATGACTAAGAAATAGGTTTGTTGTTACTTCAGCTACTTCAAACTCAATTTGATTGTAAGTGACTGTTAATTGAAGGACTGGAACTGCTGTAATAATGATTTTGCTTGTCCAGTAGTGGCGTATTAAATGAGGAGTGACATGTAAGATTGTCTCTTCGTTTACTAAATCAAAATTTCTATGAAATTGATAGAATCCCTAACTTTCTCTTAAACTTGAAAGTCTTGTTGTAAAGCGATTAAAGAGGATGTAAAGTTTTGACAAATTTTGTGAACTGTGGGATAATGGAGAGGAATTAAGGATTAGTTCTATATTATGGACTAGAAAAAACCCCAAGCTCACGACCAAATAAGCTTGGGGTCTTTTTTGACACTATCTATCCTTGTTTAGCCATTTATCGACTAAGCGAAGAATAACACCGACCACAATTGGTCCGATGATAGTTTTAAGGATTAGTTCCATCATGGGCTATCTCACCTCCTTTCGTAGGCGGTGTAGCAGTGCCGAACAATATTATACCACATACGTGCTAAAGTCGGAAGTCGCTTAATTAGGTGGCTTTTTTGTTTGTGGCTTGGATTTTTGATATAATAGAGCCATGAGTAGAATTTTAGACAATGAGATAATGGGGGATGAGGAGTTAGTAGAACGCACGCTCCGTCCTCAGTACTTACGTGAATATATTGGGCAGGACAAGGTCAAGGACCAGCTCCAAATCTTTATCGAGGCTGCCAAAATGCGGGATGAAGCGCTGGATCATGTCCTCCTTTTCGGACCTCCAGGTTTGGGGAAGACGACCATGGCTTTTGTTATTGCCAACGAACTGGGTGTCAATCTCAAGCAGACGTCTGGGCCTGTAATTGAAAAAGCTGGTGATCTGGTAGCGATTTTGAATGACTTAGAACCTGGGGATGTCCTCTTTATTGATGAGATTCATCGCTTGCCAATGTCGGTGGAAGAGGTGCTTTATAGTGCGATGGAGGACTTCTACATTGACATCATGATTGGGGCTGGTGAAGGCAGTCGTAGTGTTCATTTGGAGTTGCCACCTTTTACCTTGATTGGTGCGACAACTCGGGCTGGTATGCTTTCCAATCCTCTACGGGCACGTTTTGGGATTACAGGTCATATGGAGTATTATGCTCATGCTGACTTGACAGAAATTGTCGAGCGGACGGCAGATATTTTTGAGATGGAAATTACTCATGAGGCAGCTTCTGAGCTGGCCTTGCGTAGTCGTGGAACCCCTCGTATTGCCAATCGTCTCCTCAAGCGCGTGCGCGATTATGCCCAGATTATGGGGGACGGGGTTATCGATGATCTTATTACCGATAAGGCATTAACTATGCTGGATGTTGACCATGAAGGTTTGGACTATGTGGACCAAAAAATTCTTCGGACCATGATTGAGATGTACGGTGGTGGCCCTGTCGGATTAGGAACTCTTTCTGTTAATATTGCCGAGGAGCGCGAGACGGTAGAGGACATGTACGAACCTTACCTAATCCAGAAAGGCTTTATCATGCGAACTCGTTCAGGACGAGTTGCGACCTCTAAAGCTTACGAACATTTAGGGTATGAATACAATGAAAAATGAGCAAGAAATTCTAGATGCATTTAGAGAAAATCCGGATATGATGGCTATTCTGACTATCATCCGAAATCTTGGTCTGAAAGACTCGTGGTTGGCAGCAGGTTCTGTCAGAAATTTCATCTGGAATCTTTTGTCATACAAATCACCTTTTGACTGTGAAACAGATGTGGATGTCATTTTCTTTGATCCAGATTTTTCTTATGAGAAAACCTCGTCTCTAGAGAAAAAGCTGAGAGAGGACTTTCCTCAGTACCAGTGGGAATTGAAAAATCAGGTCTATATGCACCAGCGTAGCCCTCACACTGCTCCCTATAGTAGCTCTTGTGATGCTATGAGTAAGTATCCAGAACGATGTACGGCTGTTGGACTACGCTTGAATGAAGAATCCGATTTTGAACTCTATGCACCTTATGGTTTGGAGGATATTTTAAATTTTCAAGTTCGTCCAACTCCTCATTTTTTAGAGAATCAAGACAGAATGAAGCTCTATCAAACACGTTTATCCAAGAAAAATTGGCAGGAGAAATGGAAAAATTTGATTTTTAAAAATACTTAAGGAAACTTTAAGCTAAGAAGTGTATACTAAGTTCATAAGTTAAGAAGACCTTAACTTAAACTCCTAAAACTTTTTCATAATAATCTCCCTATAAAAATAGAGTCGCCCAATCAGGCGACTTATTTTTTTGAAAAATGGGCTTGGTACCTGAGAATAAATAGCTTAGTGATAGAAGAAAATAGTGAAATATGGTATAATGAAACGATAGATTTTTGAATAGGAATAAGATCATGTTTGGATTTTTTAAGAAAGATAAGGCTGTGGAAGTAGAGGTTCCGACACAGGTTCCTGCTCATATCGGCATCATCATGGATGGGAATGGCCGTTGGGCTAAAAAACGTATGCAACCGCGAGTCTTTGGACACAAGGCGGGTATGGAAGCATTGCAAACTGTGACCAAGGCAGCCAATAAACTGGGTGTTAAGGTTATTACAGTTTATGCTTTTTCTACGGAAAATTGGACCCGTCCAGATCAGGAAGTCAAGTTTATCATGAACTTGCCAGTAGAGTTTTATGACAATTATGTCCCGGAATTGCATGCGAATAATGTTAAGATTCAGATGATTGGGGAGACGGACCGCCTGCCTAAGCAAACCTTTGAAGCTTTAACCAAAGCTGAGGAATTGACTAAGAACAATACAGGTTTGATACTTAACTTTGCCCTCAACTATGGTGGACGTGCTGAAATTACACAGGCGCTTAAGTTGATTTCCCAGGATGTTTTAGATGCCAAAATCAACCCAGGTGACATCACAGAGGAGTTGATCGGCAACTATCTCTTCACCCAGCATTTGCCTAAGGACTTACGAGACCCAGAATTGATTATCCGTACTAGTGGAGAATTGCGTTTGAGTAATTTCCTTCCATGGCAAGGAGCCTACAGTGAGCTCTATTTTACAGATACCTTGTGGCCTGATTTTGACGAAGTAGCCTTACAGGAAGCCATTCTTGCCTACAATCGTCGTCATCGCCGATTTGGAGGAGTTTAGGAGGAAATATGACACAGGATTTACAGAAAAGAACCTTGTTTGCAGGGATTGCACTGGCTATTTTCCTACCGATTTTAATGATTGGTGGCCTCTTGCTTCAGATAGCAATTGGAATCATAGCCATGCTAGCCATGCATGAACTTTTGAAGATGAGAGGTCTAGAGACCATGACTATGGAGGGCCTCTTGACCCTCTTTGCAACCTTTGCTTTGACCATTCCCTTGGAGAATTACCTGACTTTTTTGCCAGTTGATGGGAATGTGGTTGCCTATAGTGTGTTGATTTCAATTATGTTAGGAACGACTGTTTTTAGCAAGTCTTATACGATTGAGGATGCTGTTTTCCCGCTTGCTATGAGTTTCTACGTGGGCTTTGGTTTTAATGCTTTACTAGATGCTCGCGTTGCAGGTTTAGATAAGGCTCTATTGGCCTTGTGTATCGTCTGGGCGACAGACAGTGGTGCCTATCTTGTTGGGATGAACTATGGTAAACGAAAACTAGCTCCAACGGTTTCTCCTAATAAAACCTTTGAGGGGGCCTTGGGTGGTATTTTAGGTGCAATTTTAGTAACCATTATCTTTATGATAGTTGACAGTACAGTTGCTCTTCCGTATGGAATTTACAAGATGTCAGTCTTTGCTATTTTCTTTAGCATTGCTGGACAATTTGGTGATTTACTAGAAAGTTCGATCAAGCGTCACTTTGGTGTAAAGGATTCTGGGAAATTTATCCCTGGACATGGTGGTGTTTTGGATCGTTTCGATAGTATGTTGCTTGTATTTCCAATCATGCACTTATTTGGACTCTTTTAATCAAAAGACGGAGGAAATACTATGCTCGGAATTTTAACCTTTATTCTGGTTTTCGGGATTATTGTGGTGGTGCACGAGTTCGGGCACTTCTACTTTGCTAAGAAATCAGGAATTCTAGTGCGTGAATTTGCCATCGGTATGGGACCCAAAATCTTTGCTCATATTGGCAAGGATGGAACAGCCTATACCATTCGAATCTTGCCTCTGGGTGGCTATGTCCGTATGGCTGGTTGGGGTGATGATACGACTGAAATCAAGACAGGAACTCCTGTCAGTTTGACCCTTACTGATGATGGTAAGGTTAAACGTATCAATCTTTCAGGTAAAAAATTAGATCAAACAGCCCTCCCTATGCAGGTGACCCAGTTTGACTTTGAAGATAAGCTCTTTATCAAGGGCTTGGTTCTGGAAGAAGAAAAAACTTTTGCAGTGGACCACGATGCAACGGTTGTAGAAGCAGATGGAACTGAGGTTCGGATTGCTCCTTTAGATGTTCAATATCAAAATGCGACTATCTGGGGAAAACTGATTACTAACTTTGCAGGTCCTATGAACAACTTTATCTTAGGTGTCGTTGTTTTTTGGATTTTAATCTTTATGCAGGGTGGTGTCAGAGATGTTGATACCAACCAGTTCCATGTTATGCCTCAAGGTGCTTTAGCTAAGGTAGGAGTGCCAGAAACGGCTCAGATTACCAAGATTGGCTCACATGAGATTACCAACTGGGAAAGTTTGATTCAGGCTGTGGAAGCAGAAACTAAAGATAAGACGGCCCCAACCTTGGATGTGACTATTTCTGAAAAGGGTAGTGACAAGCAAGTCACTGTTACTCCAGAAGAAAGTCAAGGTCGTTACCTTCTAGGTGTTCAACCGGAAATTAAGTCGGATTTTCTATCCATGTTTGTAGGTGGATTTACAACTGCAGCTGACTCGGCTCTCCGAATTCTATCGGCTCTGAAGAATCTGATTTTCCAACCGGATTTGAACAAGCTAGGTGGACCCGTTGCCATCTTTAAGGCAAGTAGTGATGCTGCTAAAAATGGAATTGAGAATGTCTTGTACTTCTTGGCAATGATTTCCATCAATATTGGGATTTTTAATCTTATTCCGATTCCAGCCCTGGATGGTGGTAAGATTGTGCTCAATATCCTAGAAGCTATCCGCCGCAAACCATTGAAACAAGAAATTGAAACCTATGTCACCTTGGCCGGAGTGGTCATCATGGTTGTCTTGATGATTGCTGTGACCTGGAATGACATTATGCGACTCTTTTTTAGATAATCGAGGAATATTATGAAACAAAGTAAAATGCCTATCCCAACGCTTCGCGAAATGCCAAGCGATGCTCAAGTTATCAGCCATGCTCTTATGTTGCGAGCTGGTTATGTTCGCCAAGTTTCAGCAGGTGTTTATTCTTACCTACCACTTGCCAACCGTGTGATTGAAAAAGCTAAAAATATCATGCGCCAAGAGTTTGATAAGATTGGTGCCGTTGAGATGTTGGCTCCTGCCCTTCTTAGTGCAGAGTTGTGGCGCGAATCAGGTCGTTACGAAACTTATGGTGAAGATCTTTACAAGCTAAAAAACCGTGAAAAATCAGACTTCATCCTAGGCCCAACTCACGAAGAAACCTTTACAGCTATTGTTCGTGATTCTGTTAAGTCTTACAAGCAATTGCCGCTTAACCTTTATCAAATCCAACCTAAGTATCGTGATGAAAAACGCCCACGTAATGGACTTCTTCGTACACGTGAGTTCATCATGAAAGATGCTTACAGCTTCCACGCTAACTATGATAGTTTGGACAGTGTTTATGACGAGTACAAGGCTGCTTATGAGCGTATTTTTACTCGTAGTGGTTTAGATTTCAAGGCTATCATCGGTGACGGTGGAGCCATGGGTGGTAAGGACAGCCAAGAATTTATGGCGATTACACCTGCTCGTACAGATCTTGACCGCTGGGTTGTCTTGGACAAGTCAGTTGCCTCATTTGACGAAATTCCTGCAGAAGTGCAAGAAGAAATCAAGGCAGAATTGCTCAAATGGATGGTTTCTGGTGAAGATACCATCGCCTACTCAAGTGAGTCTAGCTATGCGGCTAACTTGGAAATGGCAACAAACGAGTACAAACCAAGCAACCGTGTTGTCGCTGAAGAAGAAGTGACTCGTGTTGCAACACCAGATGTTAAATCAATTGATGAAGTGGCAGCCTTCCTAAACGTCCCAGAAGAACAAACGATCAAAACCCTCTTCTACATGGCAGATGGTGAGCTTGTTGCGGCCCTTCTAGTTGGAAATGACCAGCTCAATGAAGTCAAGTTGAAAAACCACTTGGGAGCAGATTTCTTTGACGTTGCTAGCGAAGAAGAAGTAGCAAGTGTTGTTCAAGCAGGATTTGGTTCACTTGGCCCAGTTGGTTTGCCAGAGAATGTTAAAATCATTGCAGACCGTAAGGTGCAAGATGTTCGCAATGCAGTTGTGGGTGCTAACGAAGATGGTTATCACTTGACTGGTGTGAACCCAGGTCGTGACTTTACTGCAGAATATGTGGATATCCGTGAAGTTCGTGAGGGTGAAATTTCACCAGACGGACAAGGTGTTCTTAACTTTGCGCGTGGTATCGAAATTGGTCACATCTTCAAACTCGGTACTCGTTATTCAGCAAGCATGGGAGCAGATGTTTTGGATGAAAATGGTCGTGCTGTGCCAATTATCATGGGATGTTATGGTATCGGTGTTAGCCGTCTCCTTTCAGCAGTTATGGAGCAACACGCTCGTCTCTTTGTTAACAAAACGCCAAAAGGTGAATACCGTTACGCTTGGGGAATCAATTTCCCTAAAGAATTGGCGCCATTTGATGTTCACTTGATTACTGTCAATGTCAAGGATGAAGAAGCGCAAGCCTTGACAGAAAAACTTGAAGCAAGCTTGATGGGAGCTGGTTACGAAGTCTTGACAGATGACCGTAACGAACGTGTCGGAGTCAAATTCAGCGATAGCGATTTGATTGGATTGCCAATCCGCATCACTGTTGGGAAGAAAGCAGCCGATGGCATCGTAGAAGTTAAGATTAAAGCGACTGGTGACACTATCGAAGTTCATGCAGATAACGTGCTTGAAACGCTTGAAATCCTCAGCAAGAAATAAAAACTATAATCAGAAGAAAAACAAGGAAAAAATGTAACTAGTTTTTACCTTGTTTTTTCTGTATAATGGGAAAAATGACTAGATAAAGAGGTAAATGTATGCTAAGATTTCCAAAGGATTTTGTCTGGGGATCCTCCACTTCTGGACCACAAACAGAAGGGCGTGTAGCTGGTGATGGTAAGGGAGATAATCTCTGGGATTACTGGTACCAAGTGGAGCCAAATCGTTACTATAATGGGATTGGTCCAGATAAGACATCGACCTTTTATGAAAATTGGGAACAGGATATTGAGCTTTTGTTAGAGACTGGTCACACAGCCTTTCGGACTTCTATTCAGTGGTCACGGATTTTTCCACAAGGTTGTGGAAAAGTCAACCCTCAAGGTGTGGATTTTTATCGTAAGGTTTTTGAGGCTATTAAGGCTAAGGGGATTCGTCTGTTAGTCAATCTCTACCACTTTGATTTGCCTTTTGCTCTTCAAGAAGATGGTGATGGTTGGGAAAATAAGGCGACTGTCTCAGCCTATGAAGACTATGCTCGTTTTTGTTTTGATACTTATGGCGATTTAGTGGATCAATGGATTACCTTTAACGAGCCAATCGTTCCTGTAGAATTTGGCTATTTTTACGATGCCCATTATCCACATAAGGTGGATGCAGAAGCGGCAGTTAAAGTAGCCTACCACACACAATTAGCTAGTAGTAAAGCGGTCAAGGCCTGTCATGAACTCTTACCTGACTCTAAGATTGGGATTGTCCTCAACTTGACACCGGCTTATCCACGTAGCCAGCATCCTGCTGATGTCAAGGCAGCTCGGATTGCGGACCTCTTTCAGGCTCAATCTTTCTTAGACCCGTCTGTTTTGGGGACTTATCCACAGGAGTTGGTAGAAATCTTGCATGAACACGGTCTCTTACCTGATGCCACAGAGGAGGAGTTGGAGCTCATTCGTGACAATACGGTGGATTTCCTTGGTGTCAACTACTATCAGCCTTTGCGTGTTATGGCACCTCGATTTGCTAAGAATCCAGAGAGTCCACTCTTGCCAGAACATTTTTACGAGCCTTATGTGATGCCTGGACGTAAAATCAATCCTCACCGTGGCTGGGAAATTTATGAGCAAGGGATTTATGACATCGCCCAAAATATCAAGGAAAATTATGGCAATATTGAGTGGATGTTGACAGAGAATGGTATGGGTGTTGAGGGGGAAGAAAAATTCCGTCAAGATGGGATGATTCAAGATGATTACCGTATTGACTTTGTAAAAGGTCATCTTCGTGAACTCCATCGTGCGATTGAAGATGGAGCCAATTGTAAGGGATACTTGATTTGGACCTTTATTGACTGCTGGTCATGGCTCAATAGCTATAAAAATCGCTATGGCTTGGTCGAATTAGACTTGGAAACGCAAGAACGCCGTCTGAAAAAATCAGGGCACTGGTTCAAGGAACTGAGTGATAATAATGGATTTTAAAAAAGACTCTGACTGATGATTTTAATTGGTCAGAGTTTTTTGCTTGCAGGAGTTTAATTTGAACTATACCAATTTTTGCTCTTGACAAGTGAAAGAAACAAGTATATACTGTTTTTGCTGATTCTATAAAAGAGGAATCAGACTATACCAATTTTAAGGAGAAAGCACAGCTTGCCTGTGTCGTATATACTATGTGTGGAATTGTTGGTGTTGTTGGAAACACAAATGCAACTGATATTTTAATTCAAGGGCTTGAAAAGCTCGAATACCGTGGTTATGATTCTGCGGGGATTTTTGTCCTAGGTGGTGCTGAAAACCATTTAGTCAAAGCTGTAGGTCGTATTGAAGAATTGTCTGCTAAGACAGCTAGTGTTGAGGGAACAACTGGTATCGGACATACTCGTTGGGCAACTCATGGGAAACCAACGGAAGACAATGCTCACCCACACCGCTCTGAGACTGAACGTTTTGTTTTGGTGCACAACGGTGTGATTGAGAACTATCTTGAAATCAAGGAAGAATACCTTGCAGGTCACCACTTTAAGGGACAAACAGATACAGAAATCGCTGTTCACTTGATTGGAAAATTCGCAGAGGAAGAAGGTTTATCAGTTCTTGAAGCCTTTAAAAAAGCTCTTCACATTATCCGTGGTTCTTATGCCTTCGCCTTGGTTGATTCACAAGATCCTGAAGTCATCTACGTAGCTAAGAACAAATCACCACTTTTGATTGGTCTTGGAGAAGGCTATAACATGGTCTGCTCAGATGCTATGGCTATGATTCGTGAGACTAACCAATACATGGAAATTCATGACCAAGAGTTGGTAATCGTCAAGGCCGATAGCGTGGAAGTTCAAGACTATGATGGTAACAGTCGTGAGCGTGCTAGCTATACTGCAGAACTTGACTTGTCAGATATCGGTAAGGGAACTTACCCTTACTATATGCTCAAGGAAATTGATGAGCAACCAACTGTTATGCGTAAACTCATCCAAGCCTACACAGATGAGGCTGGTCAAGTAGTGGTTGACCCTGCTATCATCAAGGCTGTTCAAGATGCAGACCGCATCTACATCCTTGCAGCTGGAACATCTTACCACGCAGGATTTGCTTCTAAGAAGATGCTGGAAGAATTGACGGATACACCAGTTGAACTTGGAATTTCATCTGAGTGGGGTTATGGTATGCCACTTCTCAGCAAAAAACCACTCTTCATCTTTATCAGCCAGTCTGGTGAAACAGCAGATAGCCGTCAGGTTTTGGTCAAGGCTAATGAAATGGGGATTCCGAGCTTAACAGTGACAAATGTTCCAGGTTCAACCCTTTCACGTGAAGCTAACCATACCATGCTCCTTCACGCGGGTCCTGAAATTGCCGTGGCCTCAACCAAGGCCTATACAGCGCAAATCGCAGCCCTTGCTTTCCTTGCAAAAGCAGTCGGAGAAGCAAATGGCAATGCTAAAGCGTCAGCATTTGACCTGGTTCATGAGCTGTCAATCGTGGCTCAGTCTATTGAATCAACTCTTTCAGAGAAAGAAACCATTGAAGGCAAGGTTCGTGAGCTTCTTGAAACGACTCGTAACGCCTTTTACATCGGACGTGGTCAAGATTACTATGTAGCCATGGAAGCAAGTCTCAAACTCAAAGAGATTTCTTACATCCAGTGTGAAGGCTTTGCGGCAGGAGAACTCAAGCACGGAACCATTGCCTTGATTGAGGATGGAACACCTGTTTTGGCCCTCTTGTCAGATCCAGTACTTGCCAACCACACTCGTGGAAATATCCAAGAGGTTGCAGCCCGTGGTGCCAAGGTGCTTACAATCGCAGAAGAAAATGTTGCTAAAGAGACAGATGATATCGTCCTTACGACCGTACACCCTTACCTCTCACCAATCTCAATGGTCGTGCCAACGCAATTGGTCGCTTACTTTGCAACACTTCACCGTGGTCTTGATGTGGATAAACCACGTAACCTTGCTAAGTCAGTAACGGTAGAATAAGCTAAAAAAGTCTAGTTATCTAGGCTTTTTCTTGTGAGCAAATGGGTTGCTTGTACTCAAGATTCGTGTTATACTCTTCGAAAGTCTCTTCAAACCACGTCAGCTTCCATCTGCAACCTCAAAACACTGTTTTGAGCAGCCTGCGGCTAGCTTCCTAGTTTGCTCTTTGATTTTCATTGAGTATTAGAATAATTTTTCAAATTGAAGGACAGATATAGACAAGGAGAATCACTGTGGTAGAATTGGGAATTTCAACATTTGGGGAAACAACGGAGCTTGAGGGGACTGGGCAAACTTACAGTCATGCCGAACGCATTCGTCAGTTGGTGGCAGAGATTGAACTGGCTGACAAGGTTGGTTTGGACGTGTATGGGATTGGTGAACACCATCGAGCGGATTTTGCAGTGTCGGCTCCAGAGATTGTTCTGGCAGCTGGGGCAGTTAATACCCAAAAAATCCGTTTGACCAGTGCAGTCAGCATTCTGTCAAGCATGGACCCGATTCGGTTGTTCCAACAGTATGCCACTATCGATGCTTTGTCAAATGGACGTGCAGAGATTATGGCTGGAAGGGGCTCTTTCACGGAATCCTTCCCTCTGTTTGGCTATGATTTGAAAGACTACGAAGCTCTCTTTGATGAGAAATTAGACTTGCTTCAGTTAGTCAATGAAAAGACCAAGCTAGACTGGCAAGGTCGATTGACCCAAACGATTGCTGGTAAAGAAGTTTATCCTCGTCCAGTTCAGGGCAAATTACCCTTGTGGATAGCGACAGGTGGTCATGTCGAATCAACAGTGAAGATTGCTCAGGCAGGCCTGCAGATTGTCTATGCCATTATTGGTGGTAATCCACGTTATTTTAAAAAGTTGATTCAGGCTTATCGTGAGATTGGGAGCGAAGCGGGTCATGCCAGTCATGAGTTGAAGGTTGGGGCCCATTCTTGGGGTTGGATTGCTGAAGATGGCGAGCAGGCTGTGAAAGATTATTTCCATCCGATCAAGCAAGTAGTGGATGCTATTTCCAAAGACCGTCCTCATTGGCAGGAATTGCGTTATGAACAATATTTGGAGCAAGTTGGACCAAATGGTGCTATGTTTGTGGGCAATCCAGATCAGGTAGCAGAAAAATTGATTCGCATGATTGAGGATTTAGGCTTGGACCGCTTTATGTTGCATCTACCTCTTGGTTCTATGCCTCATGAACAAGTCCTGAGAGCCATCGAACTTTTTGGCACTCAAGTTGCACCAAAAGTTCGAGCTTACTTTGCCATGAAAGAGGCTAAATAAAAAATCCTAATCAGGTTGATAAAAAATCTATATAACAACTATTTTTAAAAAAGTAATAAACAGAAAAGAATCTCTGAAAAGCTAGTAAAATCAAGCTTTCCAGAGATTTTTTTCGTTATTGATATAAACAATCCCAATCAAGTCGATAGTCAATATATATTGGGAAAAGGTCAAAAGGAGTGGTAAGATGGTTTCAATCCAAATGGAAGGAGAAAAGTATGACAAGTAAAAGAGAACTAGTTTTTAGAGCCATCCGAGGAGAAGAGGTGGAACGAGTTCCTGTTGGCTTTTGGTTTCATTTTGTAACACTGGAGGAAAAAGGGCAAGGTTTAAATAACCCACGTATCTTTCAAAAAAGTGTAGAGGGACATCGGAAGTACGTTGAAAGAATCCATCCTGACTTTGTCAAAATGATGAGTGACGGATTTTTCATTTATCCAAGTAATGTCTATAGTCCTTCGGTTGCAAGTGTTCAGGAGTTGGCTTCTATTGAGTCGATTGGTGAAAACCATCCTTGGATTCAGCAACAAGTAGAAGTGGTACAAGCTATCCGAGAAACCTTCACTGAGGAAATTGCTTCATTCTACAATATCTTTTCTCCAATTTCCTACTTGAAACGCTGGTTTCGTACAGAAACTTCTAGAGGTGATAAGGAGGTTGCAGATCTTTTTCTTGAAAATCCAGAGCTATTTAGGGAGGTTTTAGATGTGATAGCTGAGGATATCGCTATCCTGACCAGGGCAATCATTCAGGATGGTGGAGCAGATGGGATTTACCTTAGTACGCAAGAAATTCAGGATGAGCGCATCACACCAGACTTGTACCAGACCTATATCGAGCTAAGCAACATAAAAGTTTTAGAAGCTGCTAATCAGGCAGGTGGGGTAAATATCCTGCATATCTGTGGTTTCCAAGGTGCCAGTAACGATGTGACTATTTTCAAAGATTATCCAGCCCAAGTTTTCAACTGGGCAACCCACCATGAAGCAGTCAGTTTGCCTCAAGGTCAGGAGCTATTTCATGGCAAAGCGGTCTTGGGTGGTTTTGAAAATGGGAAGCAGAGCTTGCTTTATGGAGGTACAAAGGCTGAACTACAAGAGGAAACCAAACGCTTGTTGGCTGAAGCTGGGACTAGAGGAGTCCTTCTTGGAGCAGATTGCACGGTTCCAGATGATTTTGAATTAGAAAGATTGGACTGGATTCGTCAGGCTGCTATTTTAGAATAGGAGGGCCTTATGAAAAGAAAAAAGTGGCTATCGGTAGGGACGGTCCTTGGCTTTGTCATCTTACTTGCGATTAGCCTTACCAAGGGAATTACTTGTAAGGAAGGACCAAGATGTCATGGAGTTCAGGATTTTCAGAAGGGAAGTCTTCCCTTTATTCAAACCAATGATATTGCCAGTGTTTTATTAGTCGAAAAAGAAAGAAATGGAGAATAAAGATGTCAGAAAAAAGAGAATGGGTTTTAAAAGCATTTAGAGGAGAAGCGGTTGATCGTGTGCCTGTTGGTTTTTGGCACCACTTTACATCAGAAGAGGAGTGGTTAAAGGGATTTTCAAATTCTGTGATTATTGAAAAGAATATACAAGGTCACAAACAATTTATCCGTGAACTAAATCCCGACTTTATCAAGTTGATGAGTGATGGCTATTTTGCTTATCCAAATCCAGTTATTGCCAAAGGGAAATCACTTCAAGAGTTGGCAGAGATTGAACCTCTGGGAGAAGATCATCCGTGGATTAGAGAGCAAGTAGAGTTAGTGAAGAAAATTAAGCAGGAGTTTACAGAAGATATTGTTGCTATTTACAATATTTTTGCGCCTGTGACTTACCTCAAATGGTTACTTGGAGAAGTGTCTGGTGGAGATGATCTCATTGCAGATTTCTTAGTTCAAGATCCTCAGAAATTGAAAAAAGTCCTCGATGTGATTGCACAAGATATCGCTAGCTTGAGTCAAGCTGTTATTAGAGATGCAGGAGCAGACGGTATCTATCTCAGTGTGCAAAGCATTCAGGATGCGCGTGTTTCTGTTGAAGACTATCAGGAGATTATTGCGCCGAGTGAACTGACTGTTTTAAATGCAGCTAAGTTGGTTGGTGGTGTAAATATCCTTCACATCTGTGGCTATGAAGGAGCTCGAAACGATATTCATATCTTTGCCGACTATCCAGCTCATGTTTTTAACTGGGCAGTTGGTCCAGAAGGGATTAGTCTAAAAGAAGGTCGTGAGATTTTCAAAGGGCGTACTGTCTTGGGAGGATTTGAAAATGGGAAAGAGGGTCTTCTCTATCAAGGCAGTAAGGAAGAAATTCAAGCTGAAACCAAACGATTGATAGAAGAAACAGGCAAAGAGGGCCTCATACTAGGAGCAGATTGTACCATTCCGAGCGATATTGCAGTGGAGCGTATCCAGTGGGTGAGAGAAGAAGTAGCTAAATAAAGGAGAAGAATATGAGTAAGAAAACATGGATTATTGGTGGAGTTGCGGTTGCGGCAGTGCTTGGAGCAACAATTATTGGTAGAACTTTAGCAGGAGCATCTGCTAAAGGTGCGGATGCAGCTTCGTCTGGACAAGTAACAACTTTAAAAGTTGCCCATACCCAAAACTATGTCCCTTATGATTTTATTGACGAAAAAGGGGAATCAGATGGTTATGAAGTTGCAGTTTTAAAGGCGGTTGATGAGAAATTAGCGGATTATAAATTTGAGTATACTGGAACTAGTGATGATGATCTCTTGATTGGACTTGAGTCTGGCAAGTACGATATTGGGACGAAAGGTGCTTGGTATACAGATGAACGGGCTAAGAAATTCATTATTCCATCTGAACCAGTAGGAGCCAGCATTATTGGTTTTACTGTTAGAAAAGAAGATGAAGCCAAATACAAGAATATTGATGATTTCGCCAAAAACAAAGGAAAATTAGTACCAATCTCTCCTCAAAATGCCCAGTGGAATGTTATCAATAGCTATAATGAGAAACACAAGGATACACCGATTGAATTGACGGCTGCTGAATCCTTCAAAGTGGCAGATGCTTATGCTTGGGTTTTAGAAGGACGTTATGATGCTTTCTTTGACATCAAGCTGTCTTTTGAAAAAGCAGTGACAGCAGAGGATGGTTCTTACCACCAATATGCGGACAAACTGAGCTGGTTCCCTTATAAAGGAATCCCAACCTATCCCTTGATTCACCGTGATGAAAAGGGCGAGAAGTTTGCGAAAGAGTATGAAAAAGCTATTAAAGAATTAAAAGAAGATGGGACTCTAGCTAAACTTTCTCAAAAATACTTTAAAGAAGATGTCTTTAGTTATGTTGATAAAGATTAGATGAGCAATCAGGCATGTTAGAAAGAGGTTTACATGGTTTCATATGATTTTTCAAGAGTGTTCCAATTTTTACCCACCTTATGGCAGGCTCTTCCTATGACCTTGTCCATTCTCTTTTTTACTACAATCCTCGGTTCCCTTTTCGGTGGCTTACTGGCTTGGGCTCAAGTGGGAGAAGACAAGACTTTTGCAGGTCTTTCCAAGGGCTATATTTTCACTCTTCGCTGTACTCCACCTATTGTTTTACTATTCCTTGTTTTTTATGGTTTACCTGAATTTTTAAAATGGTGGTTGAATTTAGATATCAACAACTGGTCTAAAACGGTCTTCGTCTTATTTACCATGGTCTTGCTATTTGCAGCTATCATTGCAGAGGTGTTTAAGGCTTCTTATCAGGCAATTCCCAAAGGTCAGATGGAAGCAGGAGTCAGTATTGGTCTGACACCTAGTCAGACATTTTGGAGAATCATTTTTCCTCAGGCTTTTCAAGTGGCCCTTCCAAATGTGACGACTGCTATTCTAAATTTGATGCGGGACGCTGCCTTAGCTTATACGATTGGTTTTGTAGATGTCATGGGGGCTGGGAATCTCTTAATCAGTCGCAATTTGGGGAATTATTCTCTTGAAACCTATACAGCGGTTGCCATTCTTTATTGGGGTGTAGCCTTGGCTGTTTCCTTCTTGAGTCGCTTGTTAGAAAAATCTTTGGAAACGAAAGGGAGATAGGATATGGATTTGGACTATATTGCAAAAACCTTTTTAGAGACCTTAAAAGGGGTACCGACCACCTTGATTATCATGATTGTAGCCATGGTCTTAAGTTTTGTACCCGCTTTGTTTTTAGCGCTGGGGCAAATATATAAAGTAAAAGGTGTTCGAACCTTCTCCCTCGTGTACCTAGCTTTTATAAGAGCGACACCTCCGATTTTACTGATTCTTTTCTTTTATAGCTTGTTTCCGAGTTTGCTCAATCAATTTCTTAAAAGCATAGGAAGTGATGTTGATATCTTTAAACTCAATCCTATCTATTATGCTTTTATTATCTATAGCTTGATGACGACAGGTAGTTTATCAGAAATCTTACGTTCAGCTATTTTGACTGTGGATAAGGGACAATTAGAAGCAGCGCAAGCGATTGGTTTAACCACTAGCCAGGCTTATGTGAGGATTGTTTTTCCACAGGCCTTGCGGTCAGCCTTGCCCAATCTAGCTAATCTAGTCATCAATATTGTAAAAGGAACCTCTTTGGTCTTTGTGATGACCATTAAGGATATTACAGCTATTGCCCGTGTTGAAGCCTCTTATGGTTATCAGTATTTTGAATCCTATTTTGTGATCTTTTTACAGTACATTCTTATTTGCGGATTGATTCAATGGGGCTTTTCAATCTTAGAGAAACGCTATATTCGAAGAGAAAAGGGACAAGTAGTGCCCGGTACAGGTTTAGCATAGGAGGAGACAATGTTACAAGTAGAACATGTTGCAAAAAAATTTGGAGACAGACAAGTCCTAGAAGATGTTAATCTCAAGGTCAACCAAGGGGATGTGGTTGTAATCTTGGGACCATCTGGATCAGGTAAAACGACTTTTCTCAGATGTCTCAATCATTTGGAAAAAGCCGATAGTGGTTCTTTGAAACTTGCTGACAAAGACTACGATCTTGGAAAATTGACTAAAAAAGATATTTTGGAAATTCGCCAGAAGACCGCCTTCGTTTTTCAACATTATAATTTATTTGCCAATAAAACAGCCTTGGAGAATATTTTAGAGGGCCTGGTAATTGCTCGGAAAATTCCTAAGGAAGAAGCAACCAAACGTGCGGAAGCTGCCTTAGAAAAAGTTGGTTTACTAGCTTATAAGGATTACTATCCCTCTCAGCTTTCTGGAGGCCAGCAACAACGAATAGGTATTGCGCGTGCCATCGCTGTGAAACCAGAGGTCATTTTATTGGATGAGCCAACATCTGCCTTGGATCCAGAGTTGGTAGGAGATGTTTTAGATGTTTTAAAACAGTTAGCTAAAGAAGGGGTCACTATGGTAGTAGTGACGCATGAGATGGGCTTTGCAAGGGATGTTGCTAACCATGTCATTTTTATGGATGGTGGGAAAATTGTTGAAGAAAATAATGCCCATGATTTCTTTAGTCGCCCAAAAGAAGAACGAACCAAGCAGTTTTTGGCACGAATACTTTCGGATGCGACCTATAGTGTAGAATATATGATTTGATAGATAGGCTTATCAGGGCAAAAATCAATCCCCCGAGCGTCAAGGCTTGGGGGATTGTTCTATAGGAGGGCTAGTTTAGTTCTCTTTTTTGTTTTTTAGTAAGAACCCGAGACCTAGAAGGGCAAGAATGCTGATTCCTGCAAACAGGAGTTTGTTATCGTTGAGTTTCCTGTATTTGGATTAGTTATATCTAGCTATGCAAAGGTTATACCGTAGCAATTTTAGCTAACCCATTCACCGTTTTCATTGACAAAATAGCCTTCGACTCTTGTATTAACTGCAAGTTTACCTGATGAATCAACATAGTACCATTTACCAGAAACTTCAAACCATTGATTTTCTTTCATAGCTCCTGATGGATCTAGATAGTACCAAGTATCTCCATCTTTGACCCATCCAGTTGACATAGAGCCGTTACTATTTAGGAAGTACCAAGTATCTCCATCTTTGACCCAACCAGTTACCATAGAGCCATCATCTTTTAGATAGTACCAAGTATCTCCATCTTTGACCCATCCAGTAGCTAGAGAACCGTCTGCTTTATAGAAATACCAGATGCCATTTTCTTGTTTCCAACTAGTTTTAGTTGTCTGATTTGGAGTTTCTGGTTTTTTATTTGTATAAGCTGGGGTATAGGAAGTGACAATAGTTTGTGTAGATGTAGATGGAAGTGATTGAGTATTATTGTCCGTATGTGTTTTTTCAGCTTGTGAATCAGTTGTAGCTTGGCTAGGTTTATGATCCGCATCCGCTACTTTTGTATCTGGTTTTGTAGAATCAGGTTTAGTTTGTGGAGCTGGGGTTTGATGTTCCGGTTTGACGACTCGGTTTGGAGTATTGTCTTGGCCGTTATTTTGACCTTGCTCTTGTTTTAAGCTAGAAAGATCAAATTCTGGTTTTTCTTCTACAGCTGGGGCAACGATGGCTCCACCTTGAGAAACTCGAAGAACAGTAGCTGTAAGGGCATTTAATTTCAAGCCTTTTTCAGTCCATTCAAGTCCTTTCGGGTTGGCAATTCCGACTGGTCCTGCTTGGTTTTCATCTGCCAAAACTTCAGCATTTCTGAGGTGGGCAAAGGCAGTTCCCAAGTTAAATTCGCGAGCTTTTTCGTCCGCATTGACAAAGACTGCGTAGATATCTCCGTTTGGAGCAGTGATTTGGTAGCCAATCACTACATCTTCTTTTTCCACACCATTTTGGCCTGGGACAGTGATGAGGCGGACACGATCTTTGATATCTTGGAGGCTCTTAAGTCGGAAGGCATCTGTAGATTGACGAAGGGCAATCAACCCTTTCATATAGTCACGACTCTTGACATTTTCAGGATAAGCTTTACTATCTGTGGCCTTAGTCCAGTCAAACTTATTGATAGCATCGCTAGAATCGTAAGAGTCATGGATGAAGTAAGGATAGTCAAATGGATTGCCGTCCTTATCACGCAATAAGTGAGATTTGTTTGGAACCTTATCCTCTGCGACTGGAGTCTTGTAGGCCGGGTCACGGAATTGTTTGGTACGTCCGTATTCCTGACCAGAGTGGATAAATGGAGTTCCTTGAGCTGTCAAGACCATGAGGTTTCCAAGTCGCAAACGACGATGGATTTCAGCATAGTTCTCAGCCTTGCTTGGGTCTTTTTTGATAGACTGGGCAATGATATCAAAGAGGGTCAAGTTATCATGGGCTGCGATGTATTGGATGACATCTCCAGGGCTATCTGCTTCAAAGTTAGTTGGTTGAGCAATCAGATTTTTAAAGATGGTGTTGACATCACGCTTGCCACCTGTGATAAAGGCAGGTTGACCTTCGTTTGGATATCCTGATTTAAGATTGTTACGGATGTCATCTGAAAATACAGCGACAGTATCGGTGTGTTTCATCCAATCTTGGTCAGCAGCTCTAGTAGGCATATTTTCATCACCAGCATAGGTTCTCCAACCTTCACCCAGCATGATGAGGTTTGGATTGAGGGCGCGTGCAGCCTTGTAAGCTTCTTCGATAGAAGCGGCGTCATGGTCTCCCATCATATCGAAGCGGAATCCATCCACTTTGTAAGTATCAACCAGATATTTGATAGAGTCAACTAGGAGACGTTTGGTCATATGGTGGGTTGTCCCCAAGCGTCCACCACCAAAGCTAGTTCGAGGTGTGCCATCAGCATCCATAAAGTGGTAGTAGTTTGGCTCTAAATCTTCAAAGATATCGACTTTGGCTGTGTGGTTATAAACGACATCTAAGATAGCTCCCATGCCACGTTTGTGGATTTCGTTGATGAGGTTTTTAAATTCTGCGATTCGTTTTTCTGGATTCTTAGGATCGCTTGAGTACATACCAGTCAAGGAGAAGTAGTTTTGAGGGTCATATCCCCAGTTGTAGTTGCTGTTTTTTGAAGCATAGTCAGACAAGCGTTCATGGTTTTTCAATTCATTGACAAAGTAGTAAGACAAGACTGGAAGGAGCTGGATGTGGGTCACACCCAAGTCTTTGAGATAGTCTAGTTTTTCGATAAAGGCTTCAAAGGTACCAAATGGTTTGGTCAAGTCTTTTGCAATGGCTGGATCTGAAGTGAAGTCACGCACATGAGCTTCGTAGATAACGGCATCTTCGCGCGATTTGAAGTTGCGAATCTTACCATAAGTCAAGTCTTGAGGTCCTAGTTTGGCTGGATCTACAAAGGCAGCTTTAGCTACTTTATGGGCATCGTCGTTCTTGGCATCGTCACTATTCCAAGCAGCGAGAGACTTAGCGTAAGGATCGAGTGCAAGAACAGTTTTACCCTGACGCTCGATTTGGTATTGATAATAGTATCCAGTGAAATCTGTGATTCCTAATTTGTTTGTGCTATCTAGAGTTTGTTTCCAAGTTCCTCTTTCCCCTTTTTCAAGAGCGACAGTTCCAACTACTTTGTCAGGGTCATTCTTGTCGTAGACAACAACAGAAACCTTATCAGCACTTGGTGACCAGAGGGTCAAATCAACCTGTTTTCCTTCTTCTTTGAGGTCAGCTCCCAGTTTGCCATCATAGCTGTAAGTCTCATCTTTAAGGCGCCAGCTTGTTTTGGTAGTGAATTGGTCGGAATTGTAGCTAACAGTATATGGATGTTTTGTGTCAGAGAAATCTCCGCTGTAGGTCACTTTCTTACCAGCTTCGTCGATTGCAACATCGGTAATAGTTACCTTGTTTCCTAGGTGATTAGTGATGTTGGAGTGCTTGAGGATATCTTCTTTTTTGGCACCGACTAGTGTTGAAAAACTACTTTCAATGCTAGAAGTTCCTACGTGTTGAGCACCTGTCATACGGATATCATGGACATAGTATGGATTTGTGTAAATCGATTCGTCATCGTCTTTTAGGAAAATTTGGCTATGATTTTTCAAATCTGTAAATTTATAATCTTCTTTACGGATTTTCACATCGTCTCCTTGTTTGCTTCTGTCTAGTAATAAAAATCCAAGGTCTTTAGCAGCATCTTTGAGTGGAATATCGATATAGCGACCATATTTGCCTGTAGCAGTAAAATCTGTTCCGTTAGGCCATTCACCACTACTTGGCTCCTTCACATCTCCCCAGTACCAGAGAGATTTCTTGTCATAATTTCCATCTGTGCGGTAGTAGTTGACGCGAATAGTACCTGCAGGTTGTGGCTCGTAAGAGAAAACCTTGTAATCTTGGTCCAACCAAGCCTCGTTCATCTTTGGAGCTAGTTTTTCGGCCGATTTATCGCCGGTTAGATTCTTTCCAGCTGTATTATTGATGAGGAAGCTAATTTTCTTGGCTTGTTCTCCCTTTAATTTGACATCTAGGTAGTAGCCATAGTCATCTTTTTTGGCATCCTTGAAGGACAAGGCTCCGTTAGGCCAATTTTCAGAAGGTTTTTCAACATCGTCCCAAGTCCATAGTCCTTGAGCATCCTTGTTTTCTTCAGGAAGTTTTTTGACATGGATACGGAAGTAGTTGTCTTCGATTGGCTCTTCTGCCTTAGTTTCAGTCGTTACTGGACTAGTAGAAGTCGTTGCCTCACTTGAACGATCTTGTCCGGTTTGTGGTGCTGAATCGGTTGGGCTTGCAGCAGGAGCTGTTGGCTCTGTTGCAGGTTTTTCTTCTTTTTTCTCTAGGGAAGCGTTTGCATTGTTAGTTGAAGAAAAATCGCTTTCGTTCTTGCCAGCGATGTTTGCTGTATCAGTAAGAGGTTGGGCAAGGGCAGTAGTAGTTTCACTATTACTTGCGTTAGTGGTTGTAGTATTTTCCTTGGCTGAGATAGTTGGTGTAGCCATGGCAAGTAGGACAAGACTTGCTCCGATAAGGACAGAACCAGTTCCATTTTTGAGGGAACGAATGCTGTAAACCATTTTTTTCTCAGTTTGAGCTGGTGTTTTTCTCATAATGATTCTCCAATCAATAAATTTCTATATCAGTATAGCATGTAGTAAAATAATATGCAAGCGTTTTCTTGAAATTAAACTAAAAGAAAAATCGCAACAGGTTTTCTGTTACGACTAAGCTAGTCTTTCTTTATGAATTTGTGAACCTAAAAGGTGGAGGTGGTGAAATAGTTCTGCAGTAGAAAGATTCCGACTACAAATAATGGGTTTCGGACAGTTAGAAACAGGGAAGGTGGTGATCACAATATCGTGCGGAATTTGATTGAAAATCGAGGAAGAGATACTGGATTTTTCCCAAGGGTCAAATAGATAGAGATTGTTACCGTAGTGGGAAAGGGTGTCAATTAGGTTTTGTGCGTGCTCACTATCTAGATGACTAATGACCAAAACACGAATTTTGGGAAGTTTTTGAAGTAATTGAACTAAAATGCGTTGTCCTTGGATAGAAAAGGCATAAACCAGCTCTTGTAGCTTACTTGGATGACTTTCTAAACCAATCTCAGCTAGATAAGTCTGAAATTTATTTTTACTTACTTCAAATAGTTTAGGAAATTCTTTTTGGTAATTGGTTAAAAGCAGAGACTTTTGCTTCTCAAGAGATTTGTTGCTAAGTGGGTGGAGAAAATCAGATTGGGCTGTGTAATGGAGGAGCCAAATCAATTCTTCGCGATTTTCAATCTGTAGGTGAAATTCTTTAGCTAACTCTTCTAAGATTTGACTCAATAAACGATAGGATTTTTGGATCTGATGAATGTCTCCTAAGGCTCCATTGTTAGGCTTGTTTGTGATTCGAGGAGACTTTACTGGGGTTGAAAATAGCTGTTCCAGTGTTTCCTTTGTAGGTTCAAAATGGAGTTTTTTAGCCAGCTTTTTGATCTCTTGTGCAAACTGCGGAATTTGCATGAGAGAGCTGTAGTGAATGGTTAAAAGGGGAGTGGGATTTTCAATAAAGTGTTTCCTCTTAAAACGCTCCAGATTGATAGCTAGGGTATATTTAATCTGCCGTAGACTGCTGAGGTTGAGTGAAACTTGTTGGGCCTTCAAAAATAACTGAATCAAGTCAGTCAGACACTCTTCGGAAATAGAAGAGAAGGGCCAATCAAGAAAGCTGTAACTTTGGCTAAAGTAGTCCAGATAAAAGGCGCGAATGTCTTCTTCTGTCCCCATCATGCTCAGAGGGGAAGGTTGGATGCTGATATTATAGTGTTGAGGAAGGAGGATATTTAGACGACGGATGATTTCCTTAATCTGCTCTGGATTAGCTGAAAGTGCCTGACATATTTGGTCAAGTGATTGGTTGTCCTTGAAAAAAAGTTGGTTCAAAAAAGAATAAGTTGGCGATTGTTCAAAGATAGCAATTTTAGGGTCTAAAGAGTTTCGGTCTTCAAACCGCAACTGAATACCTTCTTTTGTTGATCGCATAAGGAGATTAGGAAATAATTGCTCGAGCAAAGAAAGGTGTTCTTGCAATTCTTCTATTGAAAAATTCAGATTCTCAGCCAAGACTGGAAGTTCTATCCAATCATGGTGCTTGATTAATTCTTCCAGTAACATTAGCAAATTCTGTTCTGTTTCAGAAAGCAAAATATCCATAACAAACCTCCTTATATATTTATACATATATATTAAAAGAAAAACCAAGTAAAGTCAAGAAAAATGGGCCAAGATAAAATGGGATAACTGTAATTTACTATATTCTTTTTAGGTAATTAGGCTGAAAATGAACTTTGTAAAACAATAGTTGAATTCAATTTTTATAGGAAAAAAATTTACTAAAAATCTACAGAATCCCTTGAAAAATCTAGCTAAATAGGGTATAATATGAGTAATCATTTGTCGTAGGTTTTGTCTGAAATATTGTCCAGACAAGGCTCACAGCAGTTAAATCTTCTGAAAAAGTCAGATTTAGCTGCTCTTTTTGTGCTTTTTTTCAGGATTTCGAAGCATTTGTAACAAAGACTTAAAGATTCTGAAAATTCGCCCAAAGGACACGGTGATAGGGGTTTTACAACCATATGACGATTAGAAAGCCTGATTGACAAGGCTTGGAACTTATTTACAAAGGAGAATCATCTTGGCAGGACATGACGTTCAATACGGGAAACATCGTACCCGTCGTAGTTTTTCAAGAATCAAAGAAGTTCTTGACTTACCAAATTTGATTGAAATTCAAACTGATTCATTCAAAGCTTTCCTAGACCACGGTCTTAAGGAAGTGTTTGAAGATGTATTGCCAATTTCAAACTTCACAGACACAATGGAGTTGGAATTTGTTGGATATGAAATCAAGGAACCAAAATACACGCTAGAAGAAGCTCGTATTCACGATGCTAGCTACTCAGCACCAATTTTTGTAACCTTCCGCTTGATTAATAAAGAAACAGGCGAAATCAAGACCCAAGAAGTCTTCTTTGGTGATTTCCCAATCATGACAGAAATGGGTACTTTCATCATCAATGGTGGTGAACGTATCATCGTTTCGCAGTTGGTCCGCTCGCCAGGTGTTTACTTTAACGATAAAGTTGATAAAAACGGTAAAGTGGGCTACGGTTCAACTGTTATACCTAACCGTGGAGCTTGGTTGGAACTTGAAAGCGACTCAAAAGACATCGCCTACACTCGTATCGACCGTACTCGTAAGATTCCATTTACAACCTTGGTTCGTGCTCTTGGTTTCTCAGGAGATGATGAAATCTTTGATATCTTTGGTGATAGCGAATTGGTTCGCAACACTGTTGAAAAAGATATCCACAAGAACCCAATGGACTCTCGTACAGACGAAGCCTTGAAAGAAATTTACGAACGCCTTCGTCCAGGTGAACCTAAGACTGCTGAAAGCTCACGTAGCTTGCTTGTGGCTCGCTTCTTTGACCCACGTCGCTATGACTTGGCAGCAGTTGGTCGTTACAAGATCAATAAAAAACTCAATGTTAAAACACGTTTGCTCAACCAAACCATTGCGGAACCATTGGTAGACCCTGAAACAGGAGAAATCTTGGTAGAAGCTGGAACAATCATGACTCGTAGCGTGATTGAAAGCATTGAAAGCCATTTGGATGGTGACTTGAACAAGATTGTTTACATTCCAAATGATGCAGCGGTTGTGACTGAGCCAGTTGTGCTTCAAAAATTCAAGGTTGTTGCACCAACTGATCCAGACCGTGTTGTAACCATCATTGGTAATGCCAACCCAGATGACAAGGTTCGTATCGTCACTCCTGCAGATATCCTTGCTGAGATGAGCTACTTCCTCAACTTGGCTGAAGGACTTGGCCGTGTAGATGATATCGACCACCTTGGAAACCGTCGTATCCGTGCGGTTGGTGAATTGCTTGCTAACCAAGTACGCCTTGGACTTTCTCGTATGGAACGTAATGTCCGTGAACGTATGTCTGTTCAGGATAACGAAGTCTTAACACCACAACAAATTATCAACATCCGTCCTGTAACAGCTGCGGTTAAAGAATTCTTTGGTTCATCACAGTTGTCACAGTTCATGGACCAACACAACCCGCTATCTGAGTTGTCTCACAAACGCCGTTTGTCAGCCTTAGGACCTGGTGGTTTGACACGTGACCGTGCTGGATATGAAGTACGTGACGTGCACTACACTCACTATGGTCGTATGTGTCCAATCGAGACACCTGAAGGGCCTAACATCGGTTTGATCAATAACTTGTCATCTTACGGACACTTGAACAAGTATGGTTTTGTCCAAACACCATACCGTAAGGTTGACCGTGAAACAGGTGTTGTCACAAACGAAATCGTTTGGTTGACAGCCGATGAAGAAGATGAATTCACTGTAGCACAGGCTAACTCTCGTCTTAATGAAGATGGAACTTTTGCTGAAAAAGTGGTCATGGGACGTCACCAAGGGGTCAACCAAGAGTATCCAGCTAATGTTGTTGACTACATGGACGTATCACCAAAACAGGTAGTTGCCGTTGCGACAGCATGTATTCCTTTCTTGGAAAACGATGACTCCAACCGTGCCCTCATGGGAGCCAACATGCAACGTCAGGCTGTGCCATTGATTGATCCAAAAGCACCTTACGTTGGTACTGGTATGGAATACCAAGCAGCCCACGATTCAGGAGCGGCTGTGATTGCTCAGTTTGATGGTAAAGTTACTTACGCAGATGCTGACAAGGTAGAAGTACGCCGTGAAGATGGTTCATTGGATGTTTACCATATCCAAAAATTCCGTCGTTCAAACTCAGGTACTGCCTACAACCAACGTACGCTTGTTAAAGTTGGCGATGTCGTTGAAAAAGGCGACTTTATCGCTGACGGACCTTCCATGGAAAATGGGGAAATGGCGCTTGGACAAAACCCAATCGTTGCCTACATGACTTGGGAAGGTTACAACTTCGAGGATGCCGTTATCATGAGCGAACGCTTGGTGAAAGACGATGTTTATACATCTGTTCACCTTGAAGAATACGAATCAGAAACACGCGATACAAAGCTTGGGCCTGAAGAAATCACTCGTGAAATTCCAAACGTTGGGGAAGATGCTCTTAAAGACCTTGACGAAATGGGTATTATCCGTATCGGTGCTGAGGTTAAAGAAGGCGATATCCTTGTAGGAAAAGTAACACCTAAGGGTGAAAAAGACCTTTCAGCTGAAGAACGCCTCTTGCACGCTATCTTCGGAGACAAGTCTCGTGAAGTACGTGACACTTCTCTTCGTGTACCACACGGTGCCGATGGTGTCGTTCGTGATGTCAAGATCTTTACACGTGCAAATGGAGATGAGTTGCAATCAGGTGTTAACATGCTGGTTCGCGTCTACATCGCTCAAAAACGTAAGATCAAGGTTGGAGATAAGATGGCCGGACGTCACGGAAACAAAGGGGTTGTCTCTCGTATCGTTCCTGTAGAAGACATGCCTTACCTTCCAGACGGAACTCCAGTCGACATCATGTTGAACCCACTTGGGGTGCCATCACGTATGAATATCGGTCAGGTTATGGAGCTTCACCTTGGTATGGCGGCTCGTACTCTTGGTATTCACATCGCAACACCAGTCTTTGACGGAGCAAGTTCTGAAGACCTTTGGTCAACTGTTAAAGAAGCAGGTATGGATAGCGATGCCAAAACAATCCTTTACGATGGACGTACAGGTGAACCATTTGATAACCGTGTTTCTGTCGGAGTCATGTACATGATCAAACTCCACCACATGGTTGACGATAAATTGCACGCTCGTTCTGTCGGACCATACTCAACCGTTACCCAACAACCACTCGGAGGTAAAGCTCAGTTTGGTGGACAACGTTTCGGTGAGATGGAGGTTTGGGCTCTTGAAGCCTACGGTGCGTCAAATGTTCTTCAAGAAATCTTGACTTACAAGTCTGACGATATCAACGGACGTTTGAAAGCTTATGAAGCCATTACAAAAGGAAAACCAATTCCAAAACCAGGTGTTCCAGAATCATTCCGAGTTCTTGTGAAAGAATTGCAATCTCTTGGTCTTGACATGCGTGTCCTTGACGAAGATGACCAAGAAGTGGAACTTCGCGACTTGGATGAAGGAATGGACGAAGATGTCATCCACGTAGATGACCTTGAAAAAGCCCGCGAAAAAGCAGCCCAAGAGGCTAAAGCAGCCTTTGAAGCTGAAGAAGCTGAAAAAGCAACAAAAGCGGAAGCAACAGAAGAAGCTGCTGAACAAGAATAAGCAGTTCACTTAGAATAGAAAGGGAAGAAATAGTGGTTGATGTAAATCGTTTTAAAAGTATGCAAATCACCCTAGCTTCTCCAAGCAAAGTCCGTTCATGGTCTTATGGAGAAGTCAAAAAACCTGAAACAATCAATTACCGTACGTTGAAACCAGAACGTGAAGGACTCTTTGATGAAGTGATCTTTGGTCCTACAAAAGACTGGGAATGTGCTTGTGGTAAGTACAAACGCATTCGTTATAGAGGGATTGTTTGTGACCGTTGTGGGGTTGAAGTAACGCGTACAAAAGTTCGTCGTGAGCGTATGGGGCACATCGAGTTGAAAGCTCCTGTATCTCACATCTGGTACTTCAAGGGGATTCCAAGCCGTATGGGCTTGACCCTTGATATGAGCCCTCGTGCCCTCGAGGAAGTTATCTACTTTGCGGCTTATGTGGTGATTGATCCCAAGGATACACCACTTGAGCACAAGTCTATCATGACAGAGCGCGAATACCGTGAGCGTTTGCGTGAGTATGGTTATGGATCATTCGTTGCCAAGATGGGTGCCGAAGCCATCCAAGACCTTTTGAAACAAGTAGATCTTGAAAAAGAAATTGCTGAACTCAAAGAAGAGTTGAAAACAGCTACTGGACAAAAACGTGTCAAAGCCATCCGTCGTTTGGATGTTTTGGATGCTTTTTACAAGTCTGGAAACAAACCTGAATGGATGATTCTCAACATCCTTCCAGTTATTCCACCAGATCTTCGTCCAATGTTGCAGTTGGATGGTGGCCGTTTTGCTTCATCTGACTTGAACGACCTTTACCGCCGTGTTATTAACCGTAACAACCGTTTGGCTCGTTTGCTTGAGTTGAATGCACCAGGTATCATCGTTCAAAATGAGAAGCGTATGCTTCAAGAAGCGGTTGACGCTTTGATTGACAATGGCCGTCGTGGTCGTCCAATCACAGGACCAGGTAGCCGTCCATTGAAATCATTGAGTCACATGTTGAAAGGGAAACAAGGACGCTTCCGTCAAAACTTGCTCGGTAAACGTGTTGACTTCTCAGGACGTTCCGTTATCGCCGTTGGTCCAACGCTTAAGATGTACCAATGTGGTGTGCCACGTGAAATGGCAATCGAGCTCTTTAAACCATTTGTGATGCGTGAAATCGTTGCGCGTGATATCGTGCAAAACGTTAAAGCGGCTAAACGCTTGGTAGAACGTGGAGACGAACGTATCTGGGATATCCTTGAAGAAGTGATCAAAGAACACCCAGTACTTCTTAACCGCGCACCGACCCTTCACCGTTTGGGTATCCAAGCCTTTGAGCCAGTCTTGATTGATGGTAAGGCCCTTCGCTTGCACCCACTTGTCTGTGAAGCCTACAATGCCGACTTTGACGGGGACCAAATGGCCATCCACGTACCGCTTTCAGAAGAAGCCCAAGCAGAAGCTCGTATCCTCATGCTCGCTGCTGAGCACATCTTGAATCCGAAAGATGGTAAACCAGTTGTTACTCCATCTCAGGACATGGTTTTGGGTAACTACTACTTGACTATGGAAGAAGCTGGTCGTGAAGGTGAAGGAATGGTCTTCAAAGACCGTGACGAAGCTGTTATGGCTTACCGTAATGGTTATGTTCACCTCCACTCACGTGTTGGTATCGCGACAGACAGCCTCAACAAACCATGGACAGAAGAGCAAAAACATAAGGTCTTGCTTACAACAGTTGGTAAAATCCTCTTCAACGACATCATGCCAGAGGGTCTACCATACTTGCAAGAACCAAACAATGCCAACTTGACAGAAGGCGTTCCAGCTAAATACTTCTTGCCACTTGGTGGAGATATCAAGGAAGCAATCAGCAAACTTGAACTCAACCCTCCATTCAAGAAGAAAAACCTTGGAAATATCATCGCCGAAATCTTTAAACGTTTCCGTACGACAGAAACTTCTGCCTTGCTTGACCGTATGAAGAACCTCGGTTACCACCACTCAACTCTTGCAGGATTAACAGTGGGTATTGCCGATATCCCAGTCGTTGATGACAAGGCTGAAATCATTGAAGAATCACACAAACGTGTAGAACAAATCACAAAACAATTCCGTCGTGGTATGATCACAGACGACGAGCGTTACAATGCTGTTACAGCTGAATGGCGTGCTGCCCGTGAAAAACTTGAGAAACGATTGATTGCCAACCAAGATCCTAAGAACCCAATCGTTATGATGATGGACTCAGGAGCCCGTGGTAACATCTCAAACTTCTCACAGCTTGCCGGTATGCGTGGTCTGATGGCTGCTCCGAACGGACGTATCATGGAATTGCCAATCCTTTCAAACTTCCGCGAAGGTTTGTCAGTACTCGAAATGTTCTTCTCAACTCACGGTGCCCGTAAAGGTATGACCGATACGGCCCTTAAGACAGCCGACTCAGGTTACTTGACTCGTCGTTTGGTTGACGTTGCCCAAGACGTTATCATCCGTGAGGACGACTGTGGAACTGACCGTGGTCTCTTAATCCGCTCTATCGCAGAAGGAAAAGAGATGATCGAGTCTCTCGAAGAGCGTCTCAATGGTCGTTACACTAAGAAAACTGTTAAACATCCAGAAACTGGTGCAGTGATCATCGGTCCAAATGAGTTGATTACAGAAGACAAGGCGCGTGAAATTGTTAATGCTGGCGTGGAAGAAGTGACTATCCGCTCTGTATTTACATGTAATACTCGTCATGGTGTCTGCCGTCACTGTTACGGTATCAACTTGGCGACTGGTGATGCGGTTGAAGTTGGTGAAGCAGTTGGTACAATCGCTGCCCAATCTATCGGGGAACCTGGTACACAGCTTACAATGCGTACCTTCCACACGGGTGGGGTTGCCTCAAATACCGATATCACTCAGGGTCTTCCTCGTGTCCAAGAAATCTTTGAAGCCCGCAATCCTAAAGGGGAAGCGGTTATCACAGAGGTTAAAGGACAAGTTACTGCTATCGAAGAAGATGCATCAACTCGTACCAAGAAAGTCTTTGTTAAGGGCGAAACTGGTGAAGGTGAATATGTCGTTCCATTTACCGCTCGTATGCGTGTTGAAGTTGGGGATCAAGTAGCGCGTGGTGCTGCTCTTACAGAAGGTTCTATCCAACCAAAACGTCTCCTTGCAGTTCGCGATGTCTTGTCAGTTGAAACTTACCTTCTTGGTGAAGTACAAAAAGTTTACCGTAGCCAAGGGGTAGAAATCGGTGACAAACACATCGAGGTAATGGTTCGTCAAATGATCCGTAAAGTCCGTGTCATGGATCCAGGTGACACAGATCTTCTCATGGGTACCCTCATGGATATCAATGACTTTACAGATGCCAACAAAGATGTCCTTATCGCAGGTGGAGTTCCAGCGACAGGTCGACCAGTCCTTATGGGAATTACCAAAGCCTCACTTGAAACAAATAGTTTCTTGTCAGCGGCTTCCTTCCAGGAAACAACTCGTGTCCTTACTGATGCAGCTATCCGTGGTAAGAAAGACCATCTTCTTGGACTTAAAGAAAATGTTATCATCGGTAAAATCATCCCAGCAGGTACTGGTATGGCCCGTTACCGTAACCTTGAACCACATGCTATCAACGAAGAAGAATACCTTAACCCTCCAGTAGAGGAAGAAGGAAATGAAGAAACAACAGAAGTAGTTGTGGATACTGCCGTTGAAACTGTGGAAGAAACAGTAGAATAAGAGAGAATGAGAGAGCCTTCGGGTTCTCTTTCTCTTTTCTGAAAACTTTCTACATTTTTCCATGAAATGTGGTAAAATAAAAGAAAGAAGCTGACAAAGGAGACGAGTATGGAACAAACATTTTTTATCATCAAACCAGATGGTGTAAAAAGAGGATTAGTAGGTGAAGTGTTGAAACGCATCGAACAACGTGGATTTACAATCGAAAAATTGGAGTTGCGTTCACAGGTTTCAGAAGAGTTGATTGACCAGCACTATCAGGACTTGGTTGGTCAGAGCTTTTACCCACCGATTCGTGAATTTATGACTTCGGGACCAATCCTTGTAGGTATCATTTCTGGTCCCAAAGTAATCGAAACTTGGCGGACCATGATGGGGGCAACTCGTCCAGAAGAAGCTTTACCAGGAACGATTCGAGGTGATTTTGCAAAAGCTGCTGGAGAAAACCAAGCTATTCAAAATGTTGTCCATGGTTCGGATTCAGAAGAGTCAGCTAAGCGAGAAATTGCTCTTTGGTTTTAAGAGTGGATCTGCTCAATCAATTGGTTAAAAGCTCATTTGAATAGAAAGTATAGTCAATTAGTTTAAGACATGACGCATGATATCAAACTTTTTAGTTTTTGATATGGTGCGTTTTTTGATTAAGTGACTATTAGTTCGTCTCGCTCTGTTAGGTGCGAGACAAAAAAAACACCCGCTATGCGGGTGCGCGTCGAAGGCTATACCAAAAAAAACTCCAAACGCGATACAATAAAGGTGTTAAAGCCAATTGTAAAGCGAAAGGAGAAAAATATGGCACAAAAGGTTCTTTTGTCCTGTTCTTGTTTCAATTGACTATATTCCTATACTTTTTCTTCCTTTCTCTGTGAGAATCGCAAGTTTTTCCCACTTTTTCTCAATACTGAAACAACATCTTTGCAGAACTTCAATAATTTCTTTTTGTGTTAAATCATTATTTAACTAAATCTTTGGAGGCAATACGTTTTCAAAGCTACTTTTTTACCATAGATTTTGAGCCTTCAACACAGATTACTAAACCAAAAATGCTCTAAATTTTTGAAATTCTAACAAATTCCACTCAACTTTATCATCATCTTTGACTTTCACAATATCTTCCTCAAAATAACATGGAATAAAGATGGTTTTCTTTTGAAACGGTTGTAGGAGAAAAATCTCTCCTACACTATTATTGATTCTGAGAGAAAATTGCAAAATATCATCTACCAAACTGTCAATTATTAAGATTTTTTGTAGTTTATCTGAATTAGAATCGCAAGGCTTCTCAATAATATAATTGTCGAATTTTTTCATTCTAACTTCCTCTCCACTATTTCTTCCTTTATCAAGAAAAAGTTACCTCAATATTAATAAAGTACAATTCTAAATTAACTCCAATTATTGATTCATGATAATATTTCAGTAACTCATCGTGCAATTAAAAACAAGGATTTTTATTTCAGACGATCCATCGTGAACACTTCATCAGCCATCTCCCAAATTGCCGGATTATGTGTTGCGATAATGATTAGCCTATTATCATCTCGAAGAGATAGCAAAATCTCCATAATCAACTGAGAGGTTGCTGGGTCTATTGAAGCTGTTGGCTCATCTGCCAGAATAAGGGGTGGATTCTTTAAGATAACTTTTGCCAAGGCAACCCGTTGCGATTCTCCGCCCGATAACTCAAAGATGCGCTTATCTAGGTCAAGATAAGCCAGGCCGACCTGTTCTAAAGCCTGCTTCTGCCTCAACCGCTGTTCCGACCGACTCAACTTTTGACCAATGAGACCTAGCTTAAGGTTTTCTTCAATACTTTGGTTTTCAATTAAGCCAAAGTTCTGGAAGAGGTAGCCCAATTCGTGACGGAAAAAATCACTCGATTTATAATTGGCCAAGTCTTTACCTCGGTAAAAAATCGTCCCATCATAAGATTCTAATTTCCCAATCATATTCATCAAGGTTGTTTTTCCGCTACCACTTGAACCAATTAAGGCATAGACTTTTCCAGCCTCAAATGTCATTGAAAGATTCGAAAATAACTCTCGTTCTCCAAAAGATTTACTCACCTGTTTAAGTTCAATCATATTAACCTCCCTTCAAAACAAGCATGGAAATCTTGTTTTCTTTCTGCATTTGGACATGTAACTGTAAAAGAGATAGACCAGTAAAGAGTAATAAGACTAAGAAAGCAACTACTATCTCTACCATAAGAAATACACTCGCAACAAATCCCAGTAAAAACACACCCAGTTGAGCAAAGAGATAAGTGCGATGGATTTCTAAGAACCTGAGACCTGCAATGCGTTTGATAAAAATGGCACGTCTAAATTCTTCAAAGTAGAGCCTATTCATAGTGTTAAACAACAAGATTGAAGTTGCAATCCCAAGCACAGCTCCTGCTAGCATTACCCAACGTTCCCTCTGGATATTATCCGATAATGTGATGTAGTTGTGGTAACCTGTTTGCATTTCTGAGACCCAATTTTCAATGCCTTGTCTCTGAATAAGCTCCTGGGCATCAGACAATTGATTAAAGAGAACGTAGTTCTGTACTGCGTCTACCCAAAACACAATGGACTGTGGACCAGTTGATTGGGGTGTTATAACAATGATGATTGGATCTTTCAAAAACTGCTGGTAAGAAATAGGGGTCGTATTATACACAAAACGATCATGACCTGATTCCAAATAACCTACCGTAGCAGTCATTTGCTGTCGTTCATCTTTACTAGACATGCGACTGGTTAAGTCGTCTTCAAAAACAGATTTATAATGTTCTTCCTCTGAACGGAGGTGTTCAGGCAGCAATAAGACAAACTCCCCTACATCAAGGTGATTCATCTTTTGCTCAATAGTTGTATCTACAGGAATGTTTTGACGCTCCAAGTATTGCGGTGTGACGATAAGGACATTGCCATTCGGGCTGTAATTGTGCCATTCTGTAGAGGTTGTCAAGTTTTTGGAGGAAGCCATGCCATTTTGCAAAGTACGGTCAATTAACTGGTGTCTAGATAAGAAAGCCTTTTGTTCTGAAACAGCCAGATCCATCAATTGATACCAAGTTCTGAGTTTTCTTTGAGCTTGTTCATCAAAACCAGGACTCGTTCCTTCACGGCTGATTGATAGGATAGTCAGTTGCCTTTCCTGACTCCAAACCTCTTGTCCAATCCGATGCTGTTGCCAGGCTTGGGAATACTTTAAGCTACTCCCTATTCCCAGCGTTACAATAATAATCGCTAATAGTTGACCGATTAAAATCAAACTAATGATTCCTCTGACAGGCACTTGCCCTTTTATAATCTGCATCAGGTGTATCTTTTTTATCCCAACTGCGAAGAGTTGAGCGAAAAACAGGGAGATCGACAACAAGATGAGATTATAACAGAGCAAGCCTGCTCCTATGGTCATTAGGGATTGCGTTGGTAGCGACAGAATTTTTTGCATAAGAATGGCGAGCACGCCAGCTAAACTGAAACCAACAGCTATCCCTTTCAAATCCTCACCAACTGGTCTAAGGAAAATGGACCACCGTTTCTCTCCTGAAATGAGGCGAATGCCCGACGAACGTAATTGGCTAATTTGACTAATTAAAGTCAGTGCTCCAAAGGTTAAGATGAAAATCAATAGACTGATTAACTGAAATCCGTTACTAAAGATAGCCATTAACGTAGATAGTTTAGATGGAATTGTCAGGTGCATGTTAGTCAAGCCAAGTTGACTTAGCTCCTCCCTTAGCAAGTGAATATCTAGGTTTCCATCGAATACAAAATAGTTTGTTTCAACACTACTACTTTGAGCATCTTCTAGATTTTTTTCCTGTAGCCCATCAGGCAACTTTCCGTTCCCAAAGGTCGTATAAGAAAACACTGGAGTACCTTCTGAGTTAGGATCCTGGTGTTGAATCGCAATAAAGCTATCCGTTTCTTCTGCTAGTTTTTCCAAGCGTGTAGCAACATGCTGAAAAGTTGTTTCAGGGGAAGAATCACGTACAACAACGTTGGGGTAATAATGGGAAACATATGTATCAGTCCAAATGGTAAATACCCAAACAAAGAACAAACTAGCAAGCAGGTTGGATATGAGTATAAATAATTTTTTCATAGTGCATTCCTTATTCTAAAATAGAGGGCAGAAATACCCCTGCCCTCTATAAACTAACAAGCTTACTAAACTATTGATAAAAGAATCTTCTTCAATTTTTAATTAGAAATCTCAGTCTGAATTATAGTATCCTATTTTTTCCTCCTTTCTAACTGCACGTTCCTTTCTACAGACAGAGACCTAATTTTATAAACCAATCTTAAATACTTTAGATTTTGTAACTCATAATTTTCAACAGTTGGTTAGCTATGAAAGCATTTTATCAAACATCTCCATTCTTATATCTATCTGGTATTGTTACAAGCTCTCATCAGAATACCTTTCTCTAAATAGTTGAATTTTAAAGTAATACGAAATCAATCAGCCTTCCCAACATCAAGACCATTGGACTTTTTTTGTGATTGCACTCGAATCTCCGATCGTTTATTCTTCTGAATAAACTGTTGGTAAGGAATTGTATTACTAAACGTAAAAACCCCTAGTAAAGCTAATATAGCTAATTTTGAATTCCACGTTTTTTTCTCTTGCACTGAAACCCCTTTCTGTTTCCTTGTTTTTATTTTAACATATATATATTATTTATTCAAATATTTTTATTGTATTTTGAACTAAAAATTTTATAATGAAATTAAGCAAATAGGAAGGATTATTATCTTTAATGAATACACTCGCTGAGAAATTCAGAGTAAAGAGAAAAGAGTTAGGTCTCTCCCAACAAACTCTTGCAGAAGGAATTTGTGAACAAAGTCAGATTAGTAAAATTGAAAGAGGTCATTTTATTCCCTCCGCAGACCTTTTGTTCAAACTCTCACAACGACTCGAAGTGCCATTAGATTATTTTTTTAATGAACAAATTGAAATTAAATCTAACCTCTCTAACTTCAAGCAATTATCTACTCGCCTATTAGATGATAGAAATTATGACGATTTGGAATATATTTATAGGATAGAGATTGAACGAAGTACTTTTCTAACACTAGAAGACAGAACTTACCTTGAATGGATTAAAGCTATTATTGACTTTTATCAATATGACAGTAAGTGTGAGGCAATTTCTTCATTGGAAAATATATTATTAAAAGTCTCCTCAAATACTCTGATTTATTTAAAGGCATTGAATACTCTATCTAATTTCTATTCCTTAGTGGGTCGTGAACAAGAATATGAGGCAAACTACTCTCATTTAATGGAGTTATATCAGACAAAAAATTTTGAGCATCAAGAGTTTTTATTTGGCTACATCAGAGTTCGTTACAACTACGCTCACTACCTAGTGTCAAAGAAAAAATATAACGAAGCCATCCAAGAAGCTCTTGAGACGATTGAACTCTGCAAACAAAGACAGACAAGCTACCAACTGGCTCCCCTACTTATTCTTGTAGGAAATGCTGGAGCCAAATTTCTAGACAAAGAACAAGTCAAAAATTATTATATAGAAGCAAGAGAGTTATGTAAGATTTATAACAATCCTTTAATGTTGATGAAGATAGAAAATTATTTGAAGGAATTAGATACTGTTTAGTTAATCTTGACATTATAGTTTTTCTGAAACGTTAAATAACCTGTAAGGCTGATAGTGAAATTAATACTATCAGCCTTATTTCAAATTTATATTCTTCTAAAATCTCTTCAAACTATGTCAGCTCTAGCTGCAGGTTGCTCTTTGATTTTCATTGAGTATTAGTCTCTCGTGTTTGTTTAGCGTCTTAAAGAGACATTTGAGAAGATTGGAAACAGTTCCCTCTTTTCTCTTGGTATAATGATTGGTAGGAAGGGAGAGAAAAGATGAAATCAATGAGAATCTTATTTTTGTTAGCTTTAATTCAAATCAGTTTGAGTAGCTGTTTCCTATGGAAAGAATGCATCTTGTCCTTTAAACAAAGTACAGCTTTTTTCATCGGAAGTATGGTCTTTGTTTCAGGAATCTGTGCTGGGGTAAATTATCTTTATACTCGTAAGCAAGAAGTCCATAGTGTCCTAGCCAGTAAGAAGTCGGTGAAGCTTTTTTACAGTATCCTGCTCTTAATTAATTTGTTAGGAGCTGTTCTTGTCTTGTCAGATAACTTGTTCATCAAAAATACGCTGCAGCAAGAATTAGTTGACTTTTTATTGCCATCCTTTTTCTTTCTATTTGGGCTAGATTTGCTGATTTTTTTACCCTTGAAAAAATACATGCGCGATTTGCTTGCTATGCTAGACAGAAAAAAGACAGTGTTGGTGACTATTATAGCAACACTTCTCTTCTTAAAAAATCCAATGACCATTGTCTCACTTCTGATTTATATTGGACTGGGTTTGTTTTTTGCAGCCTATCTTGTCCCAAATTCTGTTAAAAAGGAAGTTTCCTTTTATGGTCATATTTTCCGAGATCTTGTATTGGTCATTGCTACGCTCATTTTCTTTTAGAGAAAGATTGTTTTTATGGATGTTATGATGGTAAGTTTAGCAGGAAAATAGACACAAAAGAAAAGTTTTTGGTATAATAAGAGTATGTACACAAAAAATGAAGAAGAGCTACAAGCCTTAGGGGAACGATTGGGCCATCTATTAGAAAAGAATGATGTTTTAATCTTAACTGGAGAGCTGGGTGCAGGTAAAACGACCTTTACTAAGGGACTTGCTAAAGGTTTACAGATTTCTCAAATGATTAAAAGTCCAACCTATACTATCGTAAGAGAGTATGAAGGTAGACTGCCACTTTATCACGTAGATGTTTATCGTATTGAAGGAGATGCTGATTCTATCGACTTGGATGAGTTTCTCTTTGGTGGCGGAGTGACTGTTATTGAGTGGGGCAATCTCTTAGGAGATGACTTGCCAGATACTTATTTAGAGTTGGAAATTCTAAAAGAAGAAGACGGTCGCAGATTGAACTTCCAAGCAAAGGGTTTGCGTGCAGAAAAGCTTTTAGAGGAGCTTCAACATGGAGTATGAATTGCTCATTAGGGAAGCAGAGCCTAATAATGCGGCTGAATTAGTGGCCTTTTTAAATCGTGTAAGTTTGGAGACAGATTTTACCAGCCTAGACGGAGATGGTATTCTCTTGACCAGTGAGGAGATGGAAATATTCCTCAACAAGCAAGCTAGTTCGGACAATCAGATAACCTTACTTGCATTCTTAAATGATAAAATTACTGGTATTGTAAATATTACAGCTGACCAGCGCAAGAGAGTCCGTCATATTGGAGATCTCTTCATTGTGATTGGAAAAAGATATTGGAATAATGGATTGGGAAGTTTTTTGCTAGAAGAAGCGATAGAGTGGGCACAAGCAAGTGGCATTCTGCGTCGTCTCCAACTGACTGTCCAAACTCGTAATCAAGCTGCAGTCCATCTTTATCAAAAGCATGGCTTTATAATTGAAGGTCGCCAAGAGCGTGGAGCATATATAGAGGAAGGGAAATTTATCGATGTTTACTTGATGGGTAAACTGATAGATTAGTAGAAATATGGTTAAAAAGATTATTGGAATGGTATTAGCTTTTCTAGCTGTGACAGTTTTGGGTGTCGGTGTTTTTGCTTATACTATTTATCAGCAAGGCACACAAACCTTATCAAAGACCTATAAAAAAATCGGAGAAGAAACCAAGGTTATTGAAGCAACAGAACCTTTGACCATTCTGTTGATGGGGGTTGATACTGGGAATGTAGAGCGTACAGATCAGTGGGCTGGAAATAGTGATTCCATGATTCTCTTGACTGTCAATCCACATACTAAGAAGACCATGATGTTGAGTTTGGAACGTGATATCCTGACTAAAATTCAACATAAAGATGGTAGTATTGAAGAAGCGAAGTTAAACGCCGCCTATGCTGGTGGTGGTGCGGAATTAGCTATTTCAACTATTCAACAGATGATGAATATCCATATCGATCGCTATATTATGGTCAATATGCAAGGTTTGCAACAATTAGTCGATGCAGTGGGTGGGATTACGGTTAATAATACACTAGGTTTCCCAATCTCTATCAGTGACCAAGAAGAATTTAACACCATTTCTATCGGTGTTGGAGAGCAGACAATAAATGGAGAAGAAGCGCTTGTTTATTCACGCATGCGTTATCAAGACCCAGAAGGAGACTATGGTCGTCAAAAGCGTCAGCGTGAAGTCATTCAAAAAGTTGTTGAAAAAGTTCTTAGTTTGAATAGTGTCAGTCACTACCAATCTATTTTAAAAGCCCTAAGTACTAATATGCAGACTAATATTGATTTGTCTGCGAAAAGTATTCCGAGCTTGTTGGGCTATAAAGATTCATTTAAAACCATTGAATCTCAACAATTGAAGGGTGAAGGAGAGATGTTGCAAGGTATTTCTTACCAGATTGTTTCGAGAGAGCACATGTTGGAAATGCAGAATATATTGCGACGTTCTTTGGGACAAGAAGAAGTCACTCAGCTTGAAACAAATGTTGTCTTATTTGAAGATTTGTTTGGACGGGTGCCTGTTAGTGACGAAGATAATTAACTTTCTTGATACAAATAAAAAATCAATCGTAGGAAAATTCCTGCGATTTTTTCAAAAAAATACGAATAGATATGTAGGAGGAAACATGAAAGCAGAAATCATTGCTGTTGGAACAGAGATTTTGACAGGACAGATTGTCAATACTAATGCCCAGTTTTTATCAGAAAAACTAGCAGAGATTGGGGTAGATGTTTATTTTCAGACGGCTGTAGGAGATAATGAAGCTCGTCTCTTGTCTTTGCTTGAGATTGCTAGTCAACGTAGCAGTCTGGTAATTTTGACAGGTGGTTTAGGGCCAACTGAGGATGACCTAACCAAACAAACGTTAGCTAAATTTTTAGGAAAAGAATTAGTCTTTGATCCTCAGGCACAGGCGAAGTTGGATGTCTTTTTTGCCCAGAGACCAGACTATGCCCGAACACCGAATAATGAAAGACAAGCTCAACTTGTAGCAGGAGCGACTCCATTACCAAACGAAACAGGATTGGCTGTTGGAGGAATCTTAGAAGTGAACGAAGTGACCTACGTCGTTCTTCCTGGTCCACCAAGTGAATTGAAACCCATGGTCTTAAACCAACTTCTACCCAAGTTGATGACAGGGAGCAAGTTGTATTCCCGAGTTCTTCGTTTCTTTGGGATTGGCGAAAGCCAGCTGGTTACGATTTTAGCTGATTTGATTGACAATCAAACAGATCCAACCTTAGCCCCTTATGCCAAGACAGGAGAAGTCACTCTGCGTCTGTCAACAAAGGCTAGTAGTCAAGAAGAGGCGAATCAAGCGCTGGATATCTTGGAAAATCAAATCTTGGATTATCAGACTTTTGAAGGCCTTTCTCTACGAGAACTTTGTTATGGTTATGGGGAAGAGACTAGTTTAGCCAGCATTGTAGTAGAAGAACTGAAAAAGCAAGGGAAAACTATCACTGCAGCAGAGAGTTTGACGGCAGGGCTTTTCCAAGCCACTGTGGCAGATTTTTCAGGAGCTTCAAGCATATTTAAGGGTGGTTTTGTGACCTATAGCCTGGAGGAAAAATCAAAAATGTTGGATATTCCTGCCAAGGATTTGGAAGAATATGGTGTTGTGTCTGCATTTACAGCCCAGAAGATGGCTGAGCAGGCACGAAGTAAGACCCAGTCTGATTTTGGTATTAGCTTGACTGGAGTAGCAGGGCCAGACAGTCTAGAAGGGCATCCAGCTGGGACAGTCTTCATAGGATTGGCTAAAGAGAAAGGAACTGAGGTCATTAAGGTTAATATTGGAGGCAGAAGTCGAGCAGACGTACGTTACATTGCGGTTATGCATGCCTTTAACCTAGTTCGCAAGGCTTTATTAAGTGACTAACTTTTGATATAATAGTAGATAGGTCTAAGGACCATTAGAATGTAGGAGAATAGAATGGCGAAAAAACCAAAAAAATTAGATGAAATTTCAAAAAAATTTGGGGCAGAACGTGAAAAAGCCTTGAATGATGCTCTTAAATTGATTGAGAAAGACTTTGGTAAGGGTTCAATCATGCGTTTGGGTGAACGTGCAGAGCAAAAGGTGCAAGTGATGAGCTCAGGTTCCTTGGCTCTTGACATTGCCCTTGGTTCAGGTGGTTATCCTAAGGGACGTATCATCGAAATCTATGGACCAGAATCATCTGGTAAGACAACGGTTGCCCTTCATGCAGTCGCGCAAGCGCAAAAAGAAGGCGGGATTGCAGCCTTTATTGATGCGGAGCATGCCCTTGATCCAGCCTATGCCGCGGCTCTTGGGGTCAATATTGACGAATTGCTCTTGTCTCAACCAGACTCAGGAGAGCAAGGTCTTGAGATTGCAGGAAAATTGATTGACTCAGGTGCAGTTGACCTTGTTGTAGTCGACTCAGTTGCGGCCCTTGTTCCTCGTGCGGAAATTGATGGAGATATCGGAGATAGCCACGTTGGTTTGCAAGCTCGTATGATGAGTCAAGCCATGCGTAAACTTGGTGCTTCTATCAATAAAACAAAAACGATTGCCATCTTTATCAATCAATTGCGTGAAAAAGTTGGGGTCATGTTTGGAAATCCAGAAACAACTCCTGGTGGACGTGCTCTGAAATTCTACGCATCAGTTCGTTTGGATGTTCGTGGAAGTACACAAATCAAGGGAACTGGTGACCAAAAAGATACCAATGTCGGTAAAGAAACTAAAATCAAGGTCGTGAAAAACAAGGTGGCTCCACCATTTAAGGAAGCCTTCGTTGAAATCATGTACGGAGAAGGGATTTCTAAGACTGGTGAACTCTTGAAAATCGCAAGCGATTTGGATATCATCAAAAAAGCAGGAGCTTGGTATTCTTACAAGGATGAGAAAATCGGGCAAGGTTCTGAAAATGCTAAGAAATACTTGGCAGATAACCCAGAAATCTTTGATGAAATTGACCATCAAGTCCGTGTTCAATTTGGTTTGATTGATGGAGAAGAGGCTTCTGTCGAAGGTGTTGAAACTAAAAAAGATGACGTAGTTCAAGCAGATTCTGTGAATGAAGAAGTGACTCTTGACCTAGGCGATGAACTTGAAATCGAAATTGAAGAATAAGCTGTTAAAGTAGTGGAAAAAACCACTGCTTTTTCGTTTACTAGTTCTGGCATAGTTTGCTGTTTCTTGTCGCTCCTCTAGAAAGCTGATATAATAGCCTTATGAATAAAAAACGAACAGTGGACCTGATTCATGGTCCTATTCTTCCCTCGCTTTTGAGTTTTGCCTTTCCAATCTTGCTGTCCAATATTTTCCAACAGCTCTATAACACTGCTGATGTCTTGATTGTTGGGCGTTTTCTTGGACAAGATTCTTTGGCTGCGGTTGGGGCAACAACTGCCATTTTTGACTTGATTATAGGATTTACACTTGGTGTTGGTAATGGGATGGGGATTGTCATTGCCCGCTATTATGGGGCTCGGAATTTCACTAAAATTAAAGAAGCAGTAGCAGCCACCTGGATTTTAGGTGTTCTTTTGAGTGTTGTGATTATGTTGCTGGGCTTTCTTGGTTTGTATCCTCTCTTGCAATACTTAGATACCCCTGCTGAAATCCTCCCTGAGTCCTATCAATATATTTCTATGATTGTGACCTGTGTCGGTGTCAGCTTTGCCTATAATCTCTTTGCAGGCTTGTTGCGGTCCATTGGGGACAGTCTAGCAGCCCTTGGCTTTCTGATTTTCTCTGCCTTGGTCAATGTAGCTCTGGATCTTTATTTCATTACGCAATTGCATCTGGGAGTTCAATCTGCGGGCCTTGCTACTATTATTTCACAAGGGTTGTCCGCGGTTCTCTGTTTTTACTATATTCGCAAGAGTGTTCCAGAACTGCTCCCTCAACTCAAGCATTTTAAATGGAACAAGGCCTTGTACGCGGATCTTTTGGAGCAAGGTTTGGCTATGGGCTTGATGAGTTCCATTGTATCTATCGGTAGCGTGATTTTACAGTCTTCTGTTAATACCTTTGGTGCCGTAATTATCAGTGCCCAGACGGCGGCTCGACGCATTATGGCCTTCGCCCTTCTTCCTATGACCGCTATTTCTGCCTCGATGACGACCTTTGCTTCGCAGAATCTTGGTGCCGAGCGACCAGACCGTATTGTTCAAGGCCTTCGAATTGGCAGTCGTCTAAGCATGTCCTGGGCAGTTTTTGTTTGTATCTTCCTCTTTTTTGCCAGTCCAGCCTTGGTTTCCTTCTTGGCCAGTTCGACGGATGGATACTTGGTAGAAAATGGTAGTCTATACTTACAGATTAGTTCAGCATTTTATCCCATTTTGAGCCTCTTGCTGATTTATCGCAATTGCTTGCAGGGCTTGGGGCAAAAAATCCTTCCGCTGGTTTCTAGCTTTATTGAACTAATCGGAAAAATCGCTTTTGTGGTCTTGATTATTCCTTGGGCGGGCTATAGGGGTGTTATCCTTTGTGAACCCCTTATCTGGGTTGCTATGACCATTCAACTGTACTTCTCACTTTTCCGTCATCCCCTGATAAAAGAAGGCAAGGTTATCTTGGCAACTAAAGTAGCATCCTAGCTCGATTTGCTAAATAAAATCTATTTCCTCTAGTGAAAATCGAAAAAACTTGTGTTATAATAAGAAAGATTAAAATGTGAAAAAAGGAGATTCCTAATGGGACGTAAATGGGCCAATATCGTAGCCAAGAAAACGGCTAAAGATGGAGCTAACTCTAAAGTATATGCAAAATTTGGTGTAGAAATCTATGTAGCAGCTAAAAAAGGTGATCCAGACCCAGAATCAAACACTGCTTTGAAATTCGTTATCGACCGTGCTAAACAAGCCCAAGTGCCAAAACACGTTATCGATAAAGCGATTGATAAAGCAAAAGGAAATACAGACGAAACCTTTACAGAAGGCCGTTACGAAGGATTTGGACCAAATGGTTCTATGTTGATTGTTGATACTTTGACTTCTAACGTCAACCGTACAGCAGCTAATGTCCGTGCAGCTTTTGGTAAAAACGGCGGAAACATGGGTGCTTCAGGTTCTGTTTCTTACCTCTTTGACAATAAGGGTGTCATCGTATTTGCAGGTGAAGATGCGGACGCGGTCTTTGAGCAATTGCTAGAAGCAGATGTGGATGTGGACGATGTAGAGGCAGAAGAAGGAACAATCACTGTTTACACAGCTCCAACTGACCTTCACAAGGCTATTGTTGCCCTTCGTGAGTCAAGTGTCGAAGAATTCCAAGTGACTGAATTGGAAATGATTCCTCAGTCAGAAGTGGAATTGTCAGGCGAAGACCTTGAAACCTTTGAAAAACTTTACAGCGTTCTTGAAGACGACGAAGACGTACAAAAGATTTATACAAACGTAGATGGATTCTAATTTGACCTAGAAAACATGATCCTAAGTGAAAAACTCACTTGGGATTTTTTTAATCAAGAAAATAGTTCTCTAGGAAACTTTTTTCTTGACATCTCTTTTCAGAGTGGTAAAATAGTTCTCATGAAAACTTAATTAGTTCCTAGGAGAACTAAATGTGATAATTAGAAAGGAGTTAGTATGGATAAACCGATGTTGGTCTTTAAGCGTTTTGGTCATCAGATTCATCTGATGGTGCAAAAGGAAGCCAAGCGTTGTGGCATTGAATTTATGGGTGGACCTCAGGGCCAGGTTGTACGTTTTTTGGATAGCCGTGAGGAAAATCAAGAATTGGTCTTGATTAAAGATATCGAGCAGGAACTCAATATTACCAAGTCTGTGGCGAGTAACTTGGTCAAGCGCATGGTGCAAAATAATTTAGTGGAATTGGAGGCGAGTCCAAGTGATAGGCGGGCCAAGTTTGTTCGTCTGACGGACAAATCGCGTTCTCAAATGAAGCAGGTTAAAGCTTTCTTTGAACGCATTGACAACCAGTTGATGGCAGACATTGATGGAGATGAATTACTGATTTTTGAGAAAGTCCTCAATCAACTACAGGAAAATATCAAGAGAATAGGAGGAGATAATGAAGAAATTAGCTAAACGAATTAGTAGAAAAGAATGGGGGATGATTTTACTAGCCATTCTCTTTACTTGCTTTTCGGTCTATCTAGAGTTGGAAGTTCCGACCTATATCTCGAAAATTACGGATTTGCTAGGAAGTCAAGGAACCAACTTGGATGAGTTATGGCAACCAGCAGGTATGATGGTCGGAATGTCTTTTTTTGCCTTCTTGTCCGCAGTCGCAGTTGGATTTTTTGCATCCAGAGTGGCTGCTTCTTACACTAGTAGGCTGAGAAGTGATATTTTTAACCGAGTTTTGGATTACTCGCAGACAGAGATTAAGAAATTCTCTATTCCCAGCCTCCTAACTCGTACCACTAATGATATTACCCAAGTTCAGATGTTGATTACCATGGGCTTGCAAGTGGTTACGCGTGGTCCCATTATGGCTATCTGGGCTATCGGGAAGATTTTAGGACATTCAGAATACTGGCTCTGGGCGGTACTTGTGGCAGTGATTGTCAATGTTTTGATGACAACAGTTTTGATGACGCTAGCCTTTCCAAAACAGTCCTTGATTCAAAGTCTGACTGATAAACTGAATAGCATTACTCGTGAAAGTTTAACAGGTATTCGCGTTGTTCGTGCCTACAATGCTGAAAAGTACCAAGATGAAAAATTTGCAGCAGCAAATGATGAGCTGACACGCTTGAATTTGTTTGTCAACAGTCTCATGGCTATTTTGAATCCCATCATGATGGGGATTTCAAGTGGTTTGAGTGTGGCGATTTATTGGATTGGGGCCTATGTGATCAACGATGCTGCTCCGACAGCACGTCTGCCTCTCTTTAGTGACATGGTTGTTTTCATGTCTTATGCCATGCAGGTTGTCATGGGATTCCTTCTCATGGGAGCGCTCTTCATCGTTCTTCCCCGAACTATGGTCTCTGCCAAGCGGATTAATCAGGTTCTAGATTTGCATTCTTCTATCCAAAATCCTGCTCAAGTGCAGTTGGCTGATGAAAATCTCAAAGGTCAGGTCGAATTTAAGGATGTGACCTTCCGCTATGCGGCAAATTCGGAGGCGGTTATTGAGCATGTTAGCTTTAGAGCAGAAGCTGGCCAAACAGTTGCCTTTATCGGCTCAACAGGTTCTGGTAAATCAACTCTAGTCAATCTGATTCCACGTTTCTATGATGTATCAGCAGGAGAAATTCTAGTGGACGGAGTTAATGTTCAAGATTACGGTTTGGAAGATTTGCGTAACAAGGTTGGATATATTCCACAAAAAGCTGTTCTCTTTTCAGGTGATGTCAAGGGCAATCTAGACTTTGGACACAGTCAAGAAACACCACTTAGTGAGGAGGCTATGTGGCAAGCCTTGGAATTGGCCCAATCTAAGAACTTTATCGAAGACAAGGAAGCGGGATTAGAGTCAGAAGTAGCCCAAGGAGGAACCAACTTCTCAGGTGGACAAAGACAGCGTCTGGCCATTGCGCGTGCCTTAGCTCGGAAGCCAGAAATCCTCATCTTTGATGACTCCTTCTCAGCCTTGGACTACAAGACAGACCGAGTCCTACGCCAAGAGCTAGCAGAGAAAACCAAGTCTATGACCAAGCTCATCGTCGCACAGCGCATTTCAACGATTATGGATGCAGATTTGATTTTGGTCTTGGATCAAGGAAAAGTCGTGGGACAAGGCACCCACAAGGAACTTCTAGCTACCAACGAAGTTTACCAAGAAATTGCCTATTCACAACTATCGAAGGAGGAATTGGAACATGGAAAATAAAAAAATGTCTCTATGGAAACAGAGTAAACCCTATCTTGCAGGTCTCCAGTTTGCCCTTCTAATCGCCTTTTTAGCAACAATCCTATCCAATATCATTACTGTATACGGTCCAACCCGTATCAAGGAAATGACCAATATCATTGCCAGTGGTCTAGAAACAAGTGTGGATGTCGCTGCGGTTGCAGCCATTGGTAGTTTTTTGGCCGTCATCTATGTGATTGGACTCCTATCAAATTATTTGCAGGCCTTTCTGTTTACAACAGCCATTCAACGTTTTTCAGAGCGTTTGAGAACAGCGATTGCAGAGAAAATTAATCGTCTTCCATTGGGGTATTTTGATGGACATTCTCAAGGGGATACCTTGTCTCGTGTGACTAATGACGTTGATACTGCAGCCCAGTCCCTCAATCAAAGTCTGGGGACAGTTCTTTCATCCACTTTACTGGTCATTGCAGTCTTGGTGACCATGTTTGGGATGAACTGGATTTTAGCCTTAGTGACGGTTGTTTCAACTCTTATTGGTTTTGCTTTCGTGTCCGTCTTTATGGGCAAATCACAGGGATTCTTTAAGAATCAGCAACAGGATTTGGCGGCTGTAAATGGTTATGTGGAGGAAATGTACTCTGGCCATAATGTGGTGACCAGTTACAATGCTATTGAGAGCACCAAAGAAGAATTTGCGACATTAAACCATCGTCTGTATGATAGCATCTGGAAATCTCAGTTTATTTCAGGGATTATGATGCCAATTATGATGTTCATTGGGAACTTTAGCTATGCCTTAGTGATTATCGTCGGTGCAGTCTTGGCCTTAAATGGGCAGATTAGTATCGAGATTATCGTTGCCTTTATGGCCTATGTTCGTATCTTTTCTCAGCCTCTTTCACAAATTGCCCAAGGGATTACTAGTCTTCAGCAGGCTAGTGCAGCCATGGGACGTGTCTTCGAATTCCTAGCTGAAGAGGAAATGGAAGATGAATCCCATAAAGAAAGACAATTGAGCGATATGAAAGGTCAAGTAGTCTTTGATCGAGTTTCTTTTGGTTACACACCAGAGCGAACCATTATCCATGACTTTTCTGCGACTGCTCATGCAGGTCAAAAGGTTGCCATTGTCGGACCGACAGGAGCTGGTAAGACAACTATTGTCAATCTTTTGATGAAGTTCTATGAGATTGATAAGGGAAGTATCCGCATCGATGGTGTGGATACCAAAGAGATGAAGCGTTCGGAAGTACACGATGCCTTTTCAATGGTCCTGCAGGACACTTGGCTCTTTGAAGGAACCATTCGCGACAATCTTATCTATAACCAAACAGGTATTAGTGATGAGCGCGTGATTGAAGCCAGCAAGGCTGTAGGGATTCACCACTTTATCATGACTCTACCAGATGGTTACGATACCGTCTTGGATGATACAGTGACCTTGTCTGTCGGACAAAAACAGCTCTTGACTATTGCTCGTGCTTTGCTGAAAGATGCGCCACTCCTAATTTTGGATGAGGCGACCTCTTCGGTTGATACCCGTACAGAGGAATTAATCCAGAAAGCCATGGACCGGTTGATGGAGGGAAGAACTTCCTTTGTCATCGCCCACCGCTTGTCTACTATCCGAAATGCTGATTTGATTCTTGTCATGAAAGATGGCAATATCATCGAGCAAGGCAATCATGATGAGCTAATGGCACAAGGAGGCTTCTACGCTGACCTCTATAACAGTCAATTTACAGAAGATGAAGCAGAAGAATAAACCCAAAGAAGGCTTGACGGCCTTCTTTTTCTGCACTATACTAGAATACAAGTGCTTCTCTGTAAGCAAAATTTGAGTAAGTGATGAGAAAATATATGAAAAATTATCAAGAATGGTATGACCACATCGCTGGTAAGATTGAAAATAGACCTATCTTTCTGAGATTGTTAAGAACTTTCAATCGCTTCATGACAGTAGTTATGCCTATAGTTTATCTGACCTTGTTAGCAACTACCTATCTCCAACAAGGACTTGGGAAACAGGTCTTGATGTATGTGTTTATCCCTGCATCAGGTTTTGTGATTTTGTCCTTTCTTCGTAAGAAAATCAATGCCCCTAGGCCTTATGAAGTTTGGGAAATTGTACCGCTACTTGACAGAGATAGTCCTGGTCAGTCTATGCCCAGTCGTCATGTCTTTTCAGCAACTATCATCTCTATGGCCTGTTTCCATGCTTGGACTTTGATCGGAATAATCTTGCTTATTTGCTCAGGACTCTTAGCCTTTGTCCGAGTACTAGGTGGTGTTCATTATCCCAAGGATGTAGTGGTTGGTTATATTTGTGGTCTTGTGTGGGGTGTGATTTTCTTTCTATGTTGACCTGTAAGTTAAGGCGGTCCTACAACCACTTACGGGGCTAAAGTAACCACTTGCTTTTTTGCTCTTGTTTTCTTATTTTGGCTTTGATATAGTAGAGTCAGAAAGGAGATGGAATGAAGTTACGAATCGAAATTGATAGCAATTTAGAGGAAACTGAAATTGTCATCAAGGCAGCGGCTTTGACAGATGAAATTGCGGATTTACAGCGACTCTTACAAGAGTCCAAGTCTCCTAGGTTGATTTTTTACAAGGGGACGGGTGAGTATTATCTGAACTTGTCGGAAATTCTCTTCTTTGAGACAGAAGGGAACAAGATTTACGCCCATACCCAGAAAGATGCCTACGAAGTTCGGCTTAAACTCTATGAGTTAGAGGCTATCCTTCCTCGCTATTTTAGTCGGGTATCCAAGTCAACGATCGCTAATATTAGGCAAGTCTACTCGGTGGACAAGTCCTTTTCAGGAACGGGCACCATTTCCTTTTATCAGACCCACAAGGAGGTTCATGTATCACGGCATTACCAATCCCTCCTAAAAGAAAATCTAAGAAACATGAGGTAAGAACATGAAAAAGAAAGCATTTGGTATTGTGTTGCTCGTTTTGGCAGCTTTAATACTATTACAAGGAAATTTTGGAATCCCTTCTCTTGGAGGGCAAATTTGGCCCTTGATTGGTATTGCTTTTTTTGCCTACCAATCAGTTGGAGCTTTGTTGCGTCGCCACTTAACCTCAGCCTCTTTTACAGCTCTAGTAGCCTTACTAATCGCCAACCACTCTTATGATATTTTACCGATTCCCAATCAGTCACTGTTCTGGGCAGGAATTCTGATCGTTCTCGGAGTAAGTATGTTGACTCACTCTAACAGAACTTGGAATGGAAAAAAATGGTGGTATGATGGTGAAAAGACCATTCTTACAGATAAGGAAGTCGCTTTTGGGACTGGGACTTTCTACAAGCAAGACCAAGAATTGGTAGAAGATCAAGTTGAAGTTGGTTTTGGGAATGCCAAGATATATTATGACAATGCAGAGATTTTAGGAGATACTGCAACCCTGAAAGTAGAAGTTGGTTTTGGCAATGCAGTTATCTATGTTCCCCAACATTGGAGAGTGGATTTGAAGGTGGAAACTTTCTGTGGTGTAGCCAAGGCAGATACTTCTCTAGCTCCAACCAGCAAAACCTTGATTATCCGTGGAGATGTTGCTTTTGGGAAGTTGGGAATTGTCTACGTCAAATAAAAAAATCTTCCAATTCCCTTGCAAAAATGAAGAAAGTGTGATAACATAGTACGGTATGTGGTGCTAGCACATCCGCTATATTAGATCTAATAGGAGGAAAACACAATGGCTAAAGTATGTTACTTTACAGGTCGTAAGACTGTATCAGGAAACAACCGTTCACACGCGATGAACCAAACAAAACGTGCCGTAAAACCAAACCTTCAAAAAGTTACTGTTCTTATCGATGGTAAACCTAAAAAAGTTTGGGCTTCAGCTCGTGCTTTGAAATCAGGTAAAGTTGAACGCGTTTAATAATAAAAGCAAAGGAGACCTTAGGGTCTTTTTTCTTTTACTGTAGGTACAAAATCATTTGAAAAAATAGAGTAAATATCCGCTGATACAGTATTCTGCTTTTACACTTGGGCTGAAATATGATAAAATAGAGTATCAACTAGTTGAGGTAAAAAGGATGACTGTAAAAATTAATACAAAAGATGGTCAAATCGAACTAACAGATGAAGTGATTGCAACCGTCGTAGGTGGAGCAGCAACTGAGATTTTTGGTGTGGTCGGTATGGCTAGTAAAAATGCCCTCAAAGATAATTTTCAAGCCCTTCTAGGTAAGGAAAATTATTCTAAAGGTGTCGTCGTAAAGGCGGCCGAAGATGGCAGTATTGCAGTTGATGTATATACCGTGTTGAGCTACGGAACAAAGATTAGCGAAGTGTCAAAAAACATTCAAGAGCGTGTTCGATTTAGTTTGGAAAACCAACTTGGAATTACCGCTCAGACTGTAAATGTCTACATTCAAAATATCAAAGTTGTAGGAGAATAACCGTGTCAAAAATTACTACTAGCTTATTTCAAGAAATGGTGCAGGCTGCATCAACTCGCTTGAATAAGCAAGCTGAATATGTCAATTCATTAAACGTCTTTCCAGTTCCAGATGGAGATACTGGTACAAATATGGGAATGACCATTGAAAATGGAGCTAAAGAAGTTGCAGACAAGCCAGCTTCTACTGTTGGAGAGGTAGCAAGCATTCTTGCCAAAGGTCTTTTGATGGGTGCGCGTGGGAACTCAGGAGTTATTACCTCTCAGCTTTTCCGCGGATTTTCACAAGCCATCAAGGATAAAGACGAGTTAACAGGTCAAGATTTGGCTCTTGCCTTCCAATCAGGTGTGGAAGTTGCTTATAAGGCCGTTATGAAACCAGTTGAAGGAACGATTTTGACAGTTTCTCGTGGGGCTGCTATCGGTGCTAAGAAAAAAGCTGAGCAAACAGATGATGCTGTTGAAGTCATGCGTGCAGCCTTAGAAGGTGCTAAAACAGCTCTAGCTAAAACGCCAGATATGCTTCCAGTCTTGAAGGAAGTTGGCGTTGTGGATTCAGGTGGTCAAGGGCTGGTCTTCATCTACGAAGGGTTCCTTTCAGCCCTTACTGGTGAATATATTGCATCTGAGGACTTTGTAGCGACTCCTGCCAACATGAGTGAAATGATCAATGCAGAACACCATAAGTCAGTAGCTGGTCATGTGGCGACTGAGGATATCACATTTGGTTACTGTACTGAAATCATGGTAGCACTTAAGCAAGGTCCAACCTATGCTAAAGATTTTGACTACGACGAATTCCGTAACTATTTGAATGAACTCGGGGATTCTCTCCTCGTTGTCAATGATGATGAAATTGTCAAAGTCCATGTCCATACAGAAGATCCAGGACTTGTTATGCAAGAAGGTCTCAAATATGGTAGCTTGGTCAAGGTAAAAGTTGACAATATGCGCAACCAACACGAAGCACAGGTTGAAAAAGAAGCTGCTCAAGTTAGCAAGCCAGCTGAAGAAAAAGAGTATGCTTTGATTGCTGTAGTGGCTGGTAAAGGTCTAGCAGACATCTTCCGTTCCCAAGGTGTTGATTATGTTATCGAAGGCGGTCAAACCATGAACCCTTCAACAGAAGACTTTATCAAGGCTGTTGAACAGGTCAATGCTCGTAACATTATCTTCTTGCCAAACAACAAGAATATCTTCATGGCAGCTCAATCTGCAGCAGAAGTTTTGGAACAACCAGCAGTAGTGGTGGAAGCTCGTACTCTTCCTCAGGGATTGACAAGTCTTCTTGCCTTTGATCCAAGCAAGTCCATCGAAGAAAACCAAGAGCGTATGACAGCTGCTCTTAGCGATGTCGTTAGCGGAAGCGTCACAACAGCTGTGCGTGATACAACGATTGATGGATTGGAAATCCATGAAAATGATAATCTTGGTATGGTCGATGGGAAAATTCTCGTGTCAAACCCTGACATGCACCAAACCTTGACAGAAACCTTGAAACATATGTTGGATGAAGATAGTGAAATCGTAACCTTCTATGTCGGTGAAGACGGAAGCGAAGAACTTGCTAATGAAATTGCTCAAGAAATCGCAGAAGAATTCGAAGACGTTGAAGTCGAGATTCACCAAGGACAACAACCAGTTTACCCATACCTATTTAGTGTGGAATAAATTAATGAAGGATTTGGAATAAAGAAATTTTGATTAGAAATTAACTATACTGCGTTCTATAAATATTGGGTTAAAATAAAAAGATGAACGAAACGTAATTCCTCTTTAAAGGAAACTAGTTTTGTTCATTTTTTATATGAGATTTAACTTTTCAGAGGTTATTTGTACTATTTTTTAGCTGTTATAGCAGATTGAAATAAGATATGAACAAATTAATTTCTAGAAATATTTTAGTAGTCGCGGCGTACTGTTCTAGTTTCAATGCGATGCATCTAAAAAGTAATACGTTTTCCTCTAATTTCAATAAGCTATACGTAATTTATAAGCTACTATTAATGAATATCGCTAGTTATCGAATTGGTACTTTAAAAAAAGTAAAATACAATGATATTTCTTTATATTTCAGACTTCAAGTAAGGATTATTACTAAAAAATCATAGCTAATAAATTTATAGATTTCTTTAGTATATTAGTAGTAGAGTTTTGTAATATATGATATAATCATGGGGGAAGGCTTTATGCATAAACCTCATAAAATAGTAGATATGGGTTGTTAAATTTAATTAAATAACATATAGAGTGTATAATTCAACCTTCCTTATATAAAAAATAATATAAAAGGACGGGGTTGTTATGAAAGAAAAACAACGATTTTCGCTAAGAAAAAATAAGATTGGACTATGCTCGGTTTTGTTAGGCTTTGCTGTTGTTGCTGTTCTTGGTACGACAACAGAATATGTTCATGCAGCTGATGTGGCTGGTTCAAATGCGACAACTATTTCAGGAAATAAAGATTCTGTATCAGATGAAGATGTTTTAAAAAGCAAAGAACTGGTAGAATCTAAGAAAAAAGAGGCTTTAAAAGCTGAACAAGATCAATTAGCGATTGAAAAGAAAGTATCAGAAAAAGAACAAGAAGTTTTAGCAACTCAAAAAGAAATTGAGCATAAAAATGCTGAGTTGAAATTGCTTCAAGATGCTTCGAATGGTGCTAATAATATTACGAATGAAAAAATAGAAGAATTAAAAGCAACCATCACTCGTGAAAAACAAACATTATCTCAAAAACAACAAGAATTAGAAACACTAAAACAATCTAAAGTTCAAAAAGAACAAGAAAAGACTAATTCAAATCAAGAGTTAACGGAAAAAAATACACAAAAAGAGCAAGCTCAAAATGAAAAAAATGAAGCTACTAAAAAACAAGTAGCTGCACAAAAAGATTTAACGACTCATGAGCAAAATATTAAGGCTAAACAAGCTGAAGTAGAGACAGTTAATAGTGACTTAACGAATAAATCAATTCAAGTTACTAATCAAAATACTGCTGTAAAAAATGCTGAAAATCAATTAAATGCGGCTAAACAAGCAGATGAAAACAGAAAAAATGAGATTAATACTGCAAAATCAGACCTTTCAGCAAAAGAAACTGCTGTTACTGAAAAAGAAGCTGTAAAAAAAGAGAAAGAACGAGATGTAGCCACTGCTGAAGAACATGCTAAAAATGCATTTTCATATCCTACAAAATTTGTTACTACAGAAGAATGGATTAAGGCTTTTAAAGAATTGTTAACAGAATATAATCGTGGTTCTCAAGCTGATAAAGCAAAACTTAATGAATTAATGAATAAAGCAACTTCTTTAGATAATGAAGGAGATAAAGCGTTTGTAGCATATGCAAATTCTATTCGACCTAATTTAGTTTTTGAAGGAAATTCAAGAAGTTATTCTACTACAACTTTCTTTAATAGAGGTGAAGAAGAACGCACTTCTATTTATAGATATGAAAAAAATGGAAAGCAATTAACGAAAGACATTATCGTTCCTGCTCATTCTGCTATAAGTGTTGCCGAGGATATACATGAAACTGTCAATAGAACGAATCGTATTTATGATCCAAATAATCTTCCAGAAGATGTATTGATGGAATTAAATCAATATTTTGCAACTTTATTAAATTCTATACGTACGCAACTTGGTTTACAGGAAGTAAAAATTAATAAAAATAGTATTGAATTTGCAAAAGAAGCTGCTAATGTTGTGGTACGAGATAAACATATTCGCCCTGGCGGACACTATGTCAGAGGGATTAATGAAGTTGCCTATAATCGAGGATTAAGAATTTCTGCACCATTAGGACAAGATGGACCTGGGCAATTATATGAAAATTTATCTGTAACATCTGTAGAAGGGGATAAAGTTTCTAAAGCAGAACTTTATGAAGTAGTAACAGATGCTGTTAAAGGATTCTTCTTTGAAGGTGCTCAAAAATATGGGCATGCTTTAAATTTAAGTAATGTATCTAACTTTGGGGTAGCTTTTAGTTTAGTAAAAGGAGATAATGTTGATGACATACAAGGGCATAGAGTAAATCCTGATGGTAGTTATACTCTTGATGAAAACGGTAACCTTATCCCAGAAAAAAGCAGTAGTCTTAAGTTTCATGTCCTCAGTGTGGAAAAAAATCGTGTTGATCCAAAAAATCCTAACTCTAAAAAAGTGAATTATGAAGAGATGTATGGTCCCACTTCATCTGCTAATGTTGAAAAGATGAAGTATATTTCAGATAAAGAGAGTCAAAAAGCTGTAGAAAAAGCAAAAGCAGCTTTAGCTGAAGCTAATAAAAATCTTATAGAAGTTAAAAAAGCAGTCGAAACAGCTAAAGATGTTGTTCGTCAAAAAGAAGCAATTCCTACACAAACTGAAGGAGCAACTGCAGCGCATCGTCAAGCAACAGAAGTATTACGTAGACTTAATGACGAAAAACAAACTCTTCAAAATCGTAAAAATCAATTAGAAGCAGAAGTAAGACAATTAACTACAGAGAAATCCGCAAAAGAAGAAGCAGTTCGTCAACGTCAAGAAGAAGTTACTCGTAAAGAGGTACTTTTAAATACAGCTGTACAACATTTACAAGCTGCTCAAAATAAAAATCAAGTGCTTCAAAATGAGTTAACGTCTATTGAATCAACTATTACTGCAAAAGAATCTACTATCAATCAATTGAATGCAAAAATTCAACAAGATGAAGCTGAAGTGAATCAATTAGTAAATCTGCTAAATAAAAAACAAAGTATAAATGCTGCTATTCAGGAGATTTCTACTAAATTACAAGAAATTTCTTCAAAATTAGAGCAACAAAAAGAAGAATATCGTCAATTAAATAGTCAAAAAACAGCACTTCAAGCAGAGCTTCAAAAACAAAAAGGAGCATTAAAAACATTAGAAAATAACTATCAAACGTTATTGAAGAAGTATACGAAACAACATACACCTGATAGTGCAGTGTTTGATGTTGAAGTAGAGTTACCAAAAATGGATATTACAGAAGGGGAAGAAACTTCTCAAGAAATTCCTTATAAGACAATTAGAAAAGAAGATTCTACTCTTCTCAAAGGAAAAGAAGTTGTTTCTCAAAAAGGTCAAAATGGCTTAAAAACGCTAAAAACAGTAACACTTTCTCAAAATGGAGAAGTGAAAGATGTTTCTGTAGTTGAAAAAGTTGTGAAAGAAGCTATTGATGAAGTTATTTTAGTAGGAACTAAAGTTGAACAACCACCAGTGGTAGAACCTAATGGAAATGATGCGGGCAATGGAGCTGCAAATGGAACTACTGGCTCACATGAAAATCCAATTCATACTAACCCAAATGAAGAAAACCCTGGTTATTCTCATCCAAGACCAACTCATAATCCTTCAACAACAAATCCTGGTAATGGTTCAAATACTACTCCGGTAAGACCTTTAACACCGACTGTATCTGGAGGAAGAAAACACAATCCAGTTCTATCTACGCCGAAAGAAGAGAAAAAACCAACTTCAACAACATCTTCAAAAGTTTCTGGTTGGAAACTAGAAAACGGAGAGTGGTACTATAGTGAGAATGGTGTTCAAGTAACTGGTTGGACTAAAGTGAATGGTGTATGGTATTACTTGAAGGAAAATGGAGCAATGGCAACTGGTTGGCTTAATGATAAGGGAACGTGGTACTACCTAGATGGGTCAGGAGCAATGCAAACAGGCTGGAAATACGTAGATGGTAAATGGTACTATCTAAATAACTCAGGAGCAATGCAAACAGGTTGGAAATATGTAGATGGTAAGTGGTACTATCTAGATGGCTCAGGAGCGATGCAAACAGGCTGGAAATACGTAGATGGTAAGTGGTACTATCTAAACGAATCAGGTGCATTACTTGTAAATACAACTACTCCGGACGGCTACACCGTAAATACAAATGGCGAGTGGGTATAATCTCAATAAATGGACAAGACCGGGAAGAAAATTTCTGTAGTGGTCCGATAATGAAGTATATTAAAAACGAGCATCTCCAAATGTGGAAATGCTCGTTTTTTGGTATTTCTTATCAAAAGGCATAATAGAAAGTTAGTATCATGTAGCTCAAATTACTGAATTAAAACTGTATATATAATTAGCAAATTTACGATAAAGTGTTAGTTGTTTATTTTACTGTTTGAAGAGCATAAGTGTTGAAATCGGTATCTTTTTAATAAAAACAAAAATAACATTCATAAATAAACGTTAAAATAGAAAATTCAGAAAATTTCTTCTTTTGTCTTGAAAAATTTTGAAAAAGTGGTATGATAGTAACAAGTTATTTTTAAGAGAAGAGAAAGGGGAACAATGGAGAAAATCAGTTTAGAATCTCCTAAGACGGGGTCGGACCTAGTTTTGGAAACACTTCGTGATTTAGGAATTGATACCATCTTTGGTTATCCTGGTGGTGCTGTCTTGCCTTTTTATGATGCGATATATAATTTTAAAGGCATTCGCCACATTCTAGGACGCCATGAGCAAGGTTGTTTGCATGAAGCTGAAGGTTATGCCAAATCAACTGGAAAGTTGGGTGTTGCCGTCGTCACTAGTGGACCAGGAGCAACAAATGCCATTACAGGGATTGCAGATGCCATGAGCGATAGCGTTCCCCTTTTGGTCTTTACAGGTCAGGTGGCGCGAGCAGGGATTGGAAAGGATGCCTTTCAGGAGGCAGATATCGTGGGAATTACCATGCCAATCACTAAGTACAATTACCAAGTTCGTGAGACAGCTGATATCCCTCGTATCATTACGGAAGCTGTCCATATCGCAACTACAGGCCGTCCAGGGCCGGTTGTTATTGACCTACCTAAAGACGTATCTGCTTTAGAAACGGACTTCATTTATTCACCAGAAGTGAATCTACCAAGCTATCAGCCGACTCTTGAGCCGAATGATATGCAAATCAAGAAAATCTTGAAGCAATTATCCAAGGCTAAAAAGCCAGTCTTGCTAGCTGGTGGTGGAATTAGTTATGCTGAAGCTGCTGCAGAATTAAATGAATTTGCAGAGCGCTATCAAATTCCAGTGGTAACCAGTCTTTTAGGGCAAGGTACGATTGCAACGACTCATCCACTCTTCCTTGGAATGGGAGGTATGCATGGGTCTTTCGCAGCTAATATTGCCATGACGGAAGCTGACTTTATGATTAGTATTGGTTGCCGTTTCGATGACCGTTTGACGGGGAATCCTAAGACCTTCGCTAAGAATGCCAAGGTTGCCCACATTGATATTGACCCAGCTGAGATTGGCAAGATTATCAGTGCAGATATTCCTGTAGTTGGAGATGCTAAGAAGGCCTTGCAAATGTTGTTGGCGGAACCAACAGTTCATAACAATACTGAGAAATGGATTGAGAAAGTTACTAAAGACAAGAACCGTGTTCGTTCTTATGACAAGAAAGAGCGTGTGGTTCAACCTCAAGCCGTTATTGAACGCATTGGTGAATTGACGAATGGTGATGCCATTGTGGTAACAGACGTTGGTCAACACCAAATGTGGACAGCTCAGTATTATCCATACCAAAATGAACGTCAGTTAGTGACTTCAGGCGGTTTGGGAACCATGGGATTCGGAATTCCAGCAGCAATCGGTGCTAAAATTGCTAACCCAGATAAGGAAGTAGTCTTGTTTGTTGGGGATGGTGGTTTCCAAATGACCAACCAGGAATTGGCTATTTTAAACATTTACAAGGTGCCAATCAAGGTGGTTATGCTGAACAACCACTCACTTGGAATGGTTCGCCAGTGGCAGGAATCCTTCTATGAAGGTAGAACATCAGAGTCAGTCTTTGATACCCTTCCTGATTTCCAATTGATGGCACAAGCTTATGGCATTAAAAACTATAAGTTTGATAATCCTGAGACCTTGACTCAAGACCTTGAAGTCATCACTGAGAATGTTCCTATGCTAATCGAGGTAGATATTTCTCGTAAGGAACAGGTGTTACCAATGGTACCAGCTGGTAAGAGTAATCATGAGATGTTGGGGGTGAAGTTCCATGCGTAGAATGTTAACAGCAAAACTACAAAATCGTTCAGGAGTCCTCAATCGCTTTACCGGTGTCCTGTCTCGTCGTCAGGTCAATATCGAAAGTATCTCTGTTGGAGCAACAGAAGATCCGAATGTATCGCGCATCACCATAATTATTGATGTAGTTTCACATGATGAAGTGGAGCAAATCATCAAGCAACTCAATCGTCAAATTGATGTGATTCGCATTCGAGATATTACGGATAAACCGCACTTGGAGCGCGAGGTGATTTTGGTTAAGATGTCAGCGCCAGCTGAGAAGCGAGCTGAGATTCTAGCTATTATTCAACCTTTCCGTGCAACGGTGGTAGACGTAGCACCAAGCTCGATTACCATTCAGATGACAGGAAATGCTGAGAAGAGTGAAGCTCTATTGCGAGTCATTCGACCATACGGTATTCGCAATATTGCTCGTACGGGTGCAACTGGATTTACCCGCGATTAAAAATCCAACTTAAATTTGTTAAACCAGCCTAAAAGGCAATAAATAATAGAAAAGAGAGAAAAACTATGGCAGTTCAAATGGAATACGAAAAAGATGTTAAAGTAGCAGCACTTGACGGTAAAAAAATCGCCGTTATCGGTTATGGTTCACAAGGACATGCGCATGCTCAAAATTTGCGTGACTCAGGTCGCGATGTCATCATCGGTGTACGTCCAGGTAAATCTTTTGATAAAGCAAAAGAAGATGGATTTGACACTTACACAGTAGCAGAGGCTACTAAATTGGCTGACGTTATCATGATTTTGGCACCAGACGAAATCCAACAAGAATTGTACGAAGCAGAAATCGCTCCAAACTTGGAAGCTGGAAACGCAGTTGGATTTGCTCATGGTTTCAACATTCACTTTGAATTTATCAAAGTTCCTGCAGATGTAGATGTCTTCATGTGTGCTCCTAAAGGACCAGGACACTTGGTGCGCCGTACTTATGAAGAAGGATTTGGTGTACCAGCTCTTTACGCAGTATATCAAGATGCAACAGGAAATGCGAAAAACATTGCTATGGACTGGTGTAAAGGTGTTGGAGCAGCTCGTGTAGGTCTTCTTGAAACAACTTATAAAGAAGAAACTGAAGAAGATTTATTTGGTGAACAAGCTGTACTTTGTGGTGGTTTGACTGCCCTTATCGAGGCAGGTTTCGAAGTTTTGACAGAAGCAGGCTACGCTCCAGAATTGGCTTACTTTGAAGTTCTTCACGAAATGAAATTGATCGTTGACTTGATCTACGAAGGTGGATTCAAGAAAATGCGTCAATCAATTTCAAACACTGCTGAATATGGTGACTATGTATCAGGTCCACGTGTGATCACTGAGCAAGTTAAAGAAAACATGAAAGCTGTCTTGGCAGACATCCAAAATGGTAAATTTGCAAATGACTTTGTAAATGACTATAAAGCTGGACGTCCAAAATTGACTGCTTACCGTGAACAAGCAGCTAACCTTGAAATTGAAAAAGTTGGTGCAGAATTGCGTAAAGCAATGCCATTCGTTGGTAAAAACGACGATGATGCATTCAAGATCTATAACTAATTGATAGAAATTAAGGTGAAGGCGAGTTGGGGGGACCTAACTCGCTTTTATAATCAATTCCTCTCTCTTTTTAGAGGATGGATTGTGATAGTATGAATAGTCTAGGAGAAAAAGATGCTAAGTTCAAAAGATATCATCAAGGCTCACAAGGTCTTGAACGGTGTGGTTGTGAATACCCCACTGGATTATGACCATTATTTATCGGAGAAGTATGGTGCTAAGATTTATTTGAAGAAGGAAAATGCCCAACGTGTTCGTTCTTTTAAAATTCGTGGTGCCTATTATGCTATTTCTCAGCTCAGCAAGGAAGAGCGTGAGCGTGGGGTAGTCTGTGCTTCTGCGGGGAATCATGCGCAGGGAGTTGCCTATACTTGTAATGAGATGAAAATTCCTGCTACTATTTTCATGCCCATTACAACTCCGCAACAAAAGATTGGCCAAGTTCGTTTTTTTGGTGGTGACTTCGTAACCATTAAACTAGTTGGAGATACCTTTGATGCTTCTGCTAAGGCAGCTCAAGAATTTACAGTTTCTGAAAATCGTACCTTTATTGATCCTTTTGATGATGCTCATGTTCAGGCAGGTCAAGGAACAGTTGCTTATGAGATTTTAGAAGAAGCTAGAAAAGAATCGATTGATTTTGATGCTGTCTTGGTTCCTGTTGGTGGTGGCGGTCTCATTGCTGGGGTTTCTACCTATATCAAGGAAACAAGTCCAGAAATTGAAGTCATTGGGGTAGAGGCTAATGGAGCGCGTTCTATGAAGGCTGCCTTTGAAGCTGGTGGTCCAGTCAAACTCAAGGAAATTGACAAATTTGCGGATGGGATTGCCGTGCAAAAAGTAGGTCAGTTGACCTATGAAGCAACTCGCCAACATGTTCAGACTTTAGTAGGTGTCGATGAGGGATTGATTTCTGAAACCTTGATTGACCTCTACTCTAAGCAAGGGATTGTCGCAGAACCTGCTGGAGCAGCTAGTATCGCCTCTTTAGAGGTTTTAGCTGAATATATCAAGGGGAAAACTATTTGTTGTATCATTTCTGGAGGAAATAATGATATCAACCGTATGCCAGAAATGGAAGAGCGTGCCTTGATTTATGATGGTATCAAGCATTACTTTGTGGTCAATTTTCCACAGCGTCCAGGAGCATTGCGTGAGTTTGTAAATGATATCCTGGGTCCAAATGATGATATCACACGATTTGAGTATATCAAACGAGCTAGCAAGGGTACAGGGCCTGTACTGATTGGGATCGCTTTGGCAGATAAGCATGATTATGCAGGATTGATTCGTCGAATGGAAGGTTTCGATCCAGCTTATATTAACTTAAATGGTAATGAAACGCTCTATAATATGCTTGTCTGAGGACTAATAAAAAAATATCATATTATTTGCACAACTGATGTATAGGTGTTATAATGAGGGTGAAGAAAGGGGGCGATTCCTATGGACTTAGGAAATCTATCGTGCTATTTCTACTACAACTCACTATAGCACCTATTATTTTTGATTCTGTTTATATTAAGGCGACAGAATTACTTACTATATATAAGGAAATTTTTTGAAATCCTCAATTGTATAGATCCCTAATTTGAATTTTCACTAAATATAATAGGAGTCAGAAAAAATAATCAATGTTTGTGAAATGGTTGCTAGATGAGTTGGCCGAAAAAACTCGTGAGATAAACAATAGTGCTAGACATGAAACAGCTAGTGATACTGTTTTTAAATGACTAGCTGGAAAGCGGGTATGTAATCAGAAGGTGCAAGATTGGACAATGTAAGTAGTACCGGTTGTGAAACGAATAAGATATAGATAAGGACAGGAAAGGAACCAAAGAAGGAGAAAGAAAACGGAATGGTTTAGAGATAGTGTGGAGTGAAAGACTATCTTTAGTGGACTTGTTGATTTAAAAGGAATATATAGAATGAAATAGTAAATCCTGTCTATCCTATTGAGAAACTGGCATTCAGTATACATGAATATTTTTACAAGTTTAAAGTTTAATAATACAATTGTTTTTTAGGAGCGTACTATTGGGTTATAGTAAGTAAAAACCTATATATTATCGGCTTTAAAAAGGAAGTAAGAAGATTCGAAATCATTTGTTTTATTGAATATATGTTTTTTTATTGACAAAAGACATAAAAACGTATAGAATAATATAACGTAAAGAAGAAAATAGGAGAAGAACATGGCTAAGTCAAACTTTGAAAAAGTAGAATCAGTTGTTGGCTGGGTTCGTGATAAGAAAATCACAGGCTACCGTATCTCTAAAGAAACGAATGCGCGTGAAATGTCTATCATTGCTCTAGCGCAGGGTCGTGCAAAAGTAAAAAATATTTCATTTGAAACAGCTCTAGGTTTAATTGATTTCTATGAAAAAAATCATGAAAAATTTGAAGATTAATCTTTGGATAATGGCGGATTCTTGAATAGGGTCTGCCTTTTCATTTTGATACTCAATGAAAATCAAAGAGCAAACTAGGAAGCTAGCCGTAGGCTGCTCAAAGCACTGTTTTGAGGTTGTAAATAAGACTGACAGAGTCAGTAACATATACCTACGGCAAGGCGAAGATGACGTAGTTTGAAGAGATTTTCGAAGAGTATGAGGACAGCAAAAAGACTGCACGGTTGATGCAGACTTTTCTTTTTATTTTAGATAGCGTTGAAGGAATTCTTTTGTACGGTCTTCTTTAGGATTGGTGAAGAGGTCTTCTGGTTTGCCTTCTTCAGCGATTACACCCTTATCCATGAAGATAACACGGTGAGAGACATCACGGGCAAATTCCATTTCGTGAGTTACAACAATCATAGTCAAGCCTTCCTGAGCCAGATCCTGCATGATTTTGAGGACTTCTCCAACCATTTCTGGATCGAGAGCTGATGTTGGTTCATCAAAGAGAATGGCGTCCGGATTCATGGAGAGGGCACGAGCGATAGCCACACGTTGTTTTTGACCACCTGAGAGTTGTTTAGGTTTCGCTTGCCAGTAGCGTTCTCCCATGCCGACTTTTTCTAGGTTTTCTTTGGCAATTTTTTCAGCTTCTGTACGTTCGCGTTTAAGGACAGTTGTCTGAGCGACAATTGTGTTTTCAAGAACGTTGAGATTTTCAAAGAGGTTAAAAGATTGGAACACCATTCCCAACTTTTCACGGTATTGTGTGAGGTCGTAGCCTTTTTCGAGGACGTTTTGTCCATGATAAAGGATTTGTCCATCAGTTGGTGTTTCAAGAAGGTTAATGGAGCGTAGGAAGGTCGATTTCCCACTTCCAGAGCTTCCGATGATAGAGATGACTTCTCCCTTGTGGACAGTGAGAGAAATGTCTTTTAGCACTTCGTTTTGGCCATAGGATTTTTTGAGGTGTTTAATTTCAAGGATTGCTTGTGTCATTATTTCAAATTCTCCGTTTGCATTTGGTTAGCACCTGTAGTATAGGTATCCATGTCCATTCGGCGTTCGATGAAGCGTAGGATACGGGTTACGGTGAAGGTGAGGACAAAGTAAATCACGGCGATGATTGTAAATGTCTGGAAGTATTGATAAGTTTGAGTTGCCACGGTATTTCCTGAGAAATAAAGCTCAACAACAGAGATTACGTTCAATACAGATGTATCTTTGATATTGATAACAAATTCATTACCAGTTGCTGGTAGGATATTACGGACTACTTGAGGTAGGACAATCTTACGCATGGTTTGGTTATGAGTCATACCAAGAGCAGTAGCGGCTTCAAATTGTCCCTTATCAACTGCTAGGATACCACCACGGACGATTTCAGTCATGTAGGCACCGGTGTTGATTGAAACGATGAAGATAGCAGCCAGTGTGCGGTCAAGGTTGATCCCGAAAGCTTGGGCAGTTCCATAGTAGATAACCATTGATTGAACAATCATTGGTGTACCACGGAAAATTTCAATGTAGACATTGAGAACCCATCCGACTAGTTTTTGCAGGCCATAAATGGCTTTGTTTTCAGAGAGAGGAGCAGTACGGAAGACACCAATCGCAAGACCGATAATGAGACCTATGATGGTTCCGACGATAGAGATTAAAAGAGTGATACCAGCACCACGCAAAAGTTGTTGCCAGTTTTCAGAAAGAATTTTAGCGACTTGGTTAAAGAAACTACTGCTAGTCTCTTCAGTTGTTGTAGCTTCGGCAGGTTGCTCCTTGATCATACGGTCCATCAAGGCAACTTGGTCATCTTTAGAAATGGTTTCAATGCTGGCATTGATTTGGTTAATCCGAATGTCATCTTTACGAAGTCCAATGGCGATAGCTGTATCTTCTTCCCCGGTTTTGAAACCTGGTTCTACTTGAATCATCTTAAACTTAGAGTTAGCAGCTTCGGCAGTCAGAGCTTCTGGGCGTTCAGAAACATAGGCATCAATGACACCAGCCTCAAGAGCTTGGCGCATTTGAGCGAAGTCTCCCATAGCTGTTTCTTTTTTAGCGCCTGAGATTTGTGAGATCAAGTCATAAAGGTAAACACCTTGTTGAGAAGTGATTTTCGCACCATTAAAGTCATCCAAAGATTTGGCATTTGCATAGGCAGAATCTTTTTTGACAAGTAGGACAGGCTCGCTAGTGTAGTAACTGCTTGAAAAGGCAATTTCTTGTTTGCGTTCGGCAGTTGGACTCATACCTGCGATAATCATGTCAATCTTACCAGAAGTGAGGGCAGGGACTAGACCTTCCCACTTGGTTTTAACAACCAAAGGTTCTTTACCTAAGTCCTTAGCGATTTTCTTGGCAATCTGGACATCGTATCCATTGGCGTACTGGTTAGTCCCATCGATTTTGACAGCTCCATTGCTATCATCATCCTGGGTCCAGTTAAAGGGAGCATATGCTGCTTCCATCCCGATGCGTAAATATTCATCAGCTTGAGCAACATTGACAAGTCCTAGCATCAGCAAGAGACTTGTGAAAATAGATAAGTATATTTTTCTCATGATTTCTCCTATTTCTAATCTATTAAAAAATAACTGTCTCCTATTTTATCGAAAAAAACTCTATTTTTCAATACGGGTAAGCCCTTACTTGAGAAAAAATGATATAATGATAGCAAAGATAAAAAGGGGGCTTGTTTGATGAAAAAAACTTTTTTCTTACTGGTGTTAGGCTTGTTTTGCCTTCTGCCACTCTCAGTTTTTGCCATTGATTTTAAGATAAACTCTTATCAAGGTGATTTGTATATTCATGCAGACAATACGGCAGAATTTAGACAAAAGATAGTTTATCAGTTTGATGAGGACTTTAAGGGCCAAATCGTGGGACTTGGACGTGCTGGCAAGATGCCTAGTGGGTTTGACATTGACCCTCATCCAAAGGTTCAGGCCTCGAAAAATGGTGCTGAACTGACAGATGTTACTAGCGAAGTGATAGAAGGAGCAGATGGTTATACTGTTAAAGTTTATAATCCAGGTCAGGAAGGTGACACAGTTGAGATTGACCTTGTCTGGAACTTAAAGAATTTGCTTTTTTTATATGATGATATCGCTGAATTAAATTGGCAACCTCTGACAGATAGTTCAGGGGCTATTGGAAAGTTTGAATTTCATGTAAGGGGAGAAAAGGGGGCTGAAAAACTCTTTTTCCACACAGGAAAACTTTTTAAAGAAGGAACGGTTGAAAATAGTAACATTGATTATATTATTCGTTTAGATAATCTTCCGTCTAAGCGTGGAGTTGAATTGCATGCCTACTGGCCTCGAACTGCTTTTGCTAGCGCTACGGATCAGGGCTTGAAAGGGAATCGTTTAGAGGAGTTTAATAAGATAGAAGACTCGATTGTTAGAGAAAAAGAGCAGAGTAAACAACTCGTCACTTGGGTCTTTCCTTCGATACTTTCCATTTCCTTGTTATTGAGCGTCTGCTTCTATTTTATTTATAGAAGAAAGACCACTCCTTCAGTCAAATATGCCAAAAATCATCGTCTCTATGAACCACCGATGGAATTAGAGCCTATGGTTTTATCAGAAGCAGTCTACTCGACCTCCTTGGAGGAAGTGAGTCCCTTAGTCAAGGGGGCTGGCAAATTCACCTTTGATCAACTGATTCAAGCTACCTTGCTAGATGTGATAGACCGTGGGAATGTTTCTATTATTTCAGAAGGAGATACAGTTGGTTTGAGGTTGGTGAAAGAAGATGGTTTGTCAAGCTTTGAGATAGACTGTCTAAATCTGGTTTTTTCAGGCAAAAAAGAAGAAACTCTTTCCAATTTGTTTGCGGATTACAAGGTATCTGATAGTCTTTATCGTAGAGCTAAAGCTGCTGATGAAAAACGGATTCAAGCAAAGGGGCGTCAGCTCAAATCTTCTTTTGAAGAAGTATTGAAACAGATGCAAGAAGGAGTGAGAAATCGAGTTTCCTTCTGGGGGCTCCCAGATTACTATCGTTCTTTAACTGGTTTGGAAAAAGCCTTGCAAGTGGGGATGGGACTCTCTACTGTCCTGCCTCTATTTATTGGATTTGGTTTGTTCTTGTACAGTTTAGACGTTCATACTTATCTTTACCTCCCCTTGCCAATACTTGGTTTTCTAGGTTTAGTTTTGGCTGTTTTCTATTATTGGAAGCTTCGACTAGATAATCGTGATGGTGTTCTAAATGAAGCGGGAGCCGAGGTCTACTATCTCTGGACCAGTTTTGAGAATATGTTGCGTGAGATTGCACGACTGGATCAGGCAGAATTGGAAAGTATTGTAGTCTGGAATCGCCTCTTGGTCTATGCGACCTTATTTGGCTATGCGGATAAGGTCAGTCATTTGATGAAGGTTCATCATATTCAAGTGGAAAATCCAGACATTAACCTCTATGTAGCGTATGGCTGGCACGGTATGTTTTATCATTCAAGTGCGCAAATGAGCCATTATGCCAGCGTCGCAAACACAGCAAGTACCTATTCCGTATCTTCTGGAAGTGGAAGTTCTGGCGGTGGCTTCTCTGGAGGAGGAGGCGGTGGCAGTATCGGTGCCTTTTAAAGAGAACTGCCATATACTGAAAAAGTATGCTATAATGGAAGATAGAAAAAAGGAGTAATCTATGTATCTTATTGAAATTTTAAAATCTATCTTCTTCGGGATTGTGGAAGGAATTACGGAATGGTTGCCCATTTCCAGTACAGGTCATTTGATTTTAGCAGAGGAATTTATCCAATACCAAAATCAAAATGAAGCCTTTATGTCCATGTTTAATGTCGTGATTCAGCTTGGTGCTATTTTAGCAGTTATGGTGATTTACTTTAACAAGCTCAATCCTTTCAAACCGACTAAGGACAAGCAGGAAGTTCGTAAGACTTGGAGACTGTGGTTGAAAGTTCTTGTAGCTACTTTACCTTTACTTGCCGTCTTTAAATTTGATGATTGGTTTGACACCCACTTCCATAATATGGTTTCTGTTGCTCTTATGTTGATTATCTATGGGATTGCCTTTATCTATTTGGAAAAGCGAAATAAAGCGCGTGCTATAGAGCCAAGTGTAACAGAGTTGGACAAACTTCCTTATACGACAGCATTCTATATTGGACTCTTCCAAGTTCTTGCCCTTTTACCAGGAACTAGCCGTTCTGGGGCAACGATTGTCGGTGGTTTATTGAATGGAACCAGTCGTTCTGTTGTGACAGAATTTACCTTCTATCTTGGGATTCCTGTTATGTTTGGAGCCAGTGCCTTAAAGATTTTCAAATTTGTGAAAGCAGGACAGCTCTTGAGTTTTGGGCAATTGTTCTTGCTCTTGGTTGCGATGGGAGTAGCCTTTGCAGTCAGCATGGTCGCTATTCGTTTCTTGACAAGCTATGTGAAAAAACACGACTTCACCCTTTTTGGTAAATACCGTATCGTGCTTGGTGGTGTCTTGCTACTTTATAGCTTTGTCCGTTTATTTGTATAAGAAAAACCTTGAAGGGGCAGCTCTTCAAGGTTTTAAAATCCAGTCATGGTAATCCCCAACAGGCGGACACCTCTTTCTTTCTCGTCTAACTCTTCATAGAGTTGCAGGGCTATTTGGCTTATCTGACTAGCATCCTGTGTTTTTTGAGCCAGACTTTTTCGTTTGGTAAGAGTTGAAAAGTCCTCGTAGCGGATTTTCAGAATGACAATTTTTCCAGCTTTTTCTTGTTGATGTAGATTAAGAGCGACTCTTTCTGATAGGAGTGTCAGCTCTTTTTTGATGTCTTCCTCGGCACGGAGAATCTTTCCATAGGTTTTCTCTTTCCCGATTGATTTACGGATGCGATTGGATTTGACGGGGGAATTGTGAATACCACGAGCCTTTCGATAAAGGTCATAGCCCAGTCTGCCAAAGCGGTCTATTAGGGTCACTTCAGGAACTTCAAGCAGATCAGCGCCGGTAAAAACGCCCATTTGATGAAGTCTTTCCACCGTCTTTTTTCCTACTCCATGAAACTTGGAAATATCCATTTGTTTTAGAAATTCCTCAGCCTGGTCAGGTAGAATCACTGTCAGACCATGTGGCTTTTGATAATCGCTGGCCATTTTAGCTAAGAATTTGTTGTAGGAGACGCCTGCGGAAGCAGTCAGATGGAGTTCTTGCCAGATATCCTCTTGAATGAGGCGAGCAATTTTGACCGCTGACTTGATACCGAGTTTATTTTCTGTTACATCCAAATAGGCTTCGTCAATGCTCATGGGTTCTATTAAATCTGTATAACGCTTAAAGATAGCTCGAATCTGGAGGCCCACAGTCTTGTATTTCTCATAATTTCCTGAGATAAAGACGGCCTGGGGACAACGTTCATAGGCTTCTTTAGAACTCATAGCAGAATGAACACCAAAAGCTCGCGCCTCATAGCTACAAGTGGAAACGACACCACGACCACCTGTTTGCCGAGGGTCGCTGCCGATAATGACAGGTTTTCCTCTGAGTTTAGGATTGTCTCTGATTTCCACCGCAGCAAAAAAGGCATCCATGTCAATATGGATGATTTTTCTTGACAAATCATTTAATAAAGGAAAAATCAACATGCCTGGTCCCCTTTTTACTGCTTATTTTCTTTTATTATACCTTTTTTTCTGAAAAAAAGAAAAAAGGCTTTAATTTTTTCAAAAATATAATACAGTTTGGAACAAAATGCAGACTGTTTTAGAAAAGAAAGTGTAAAAATAGGGATTTATCACTTGTTGAAATCGGTTACTGTATGGTATACTTGTCTCATGAATGTAACAGATGGATGTTACTAGAAAGAAAAAAGAGGACATTAACATGGTTGTTAAGACAGTTGTTGAGGCACAAGATATTTTTGACAAAGCTTGGGAAGGCTTCAAAGGCGTAGATTGGAAAGAAAAAGCAAGTGTATCACGCTTCGTACAAGCTAACTACACACCTTACGATGGAGACGAAAGCTTCCTTGCAGGACCAACAGAACGTTCACTTCACATCAAAAAAATTGTAGAAGAAACTAAGGCTCACTACGAAGAAACTCGTTTCCCAATGGACACTCGTCCAACATCTATTGCTGATATTCCAGCAGGATTTATCGATAAAGAAAACGAAGTTATCTTTGGTATCCAAAATGACGAACTCTTCAAATTGAACTTCATGCCAAAAGGTGGTATCCGTATGGCTGAAACTACTTTGAAAGAAAATGGATACGAACCAGACCCAGCTGTTCACGAAATCTTCACTAAATACGTAACAACAGTTAACGACGGTATCTTCCGCGCTTACACTTCAAACATTCGTCGCGCTCGTCACGCTCACACTGTAACTGGTCTTCCAGATGCATACTCACGCGGACGTATTATCGGTGTTTACGCACGTCTTGCTCTTTACGGTGCAGACTACTTGATGCAAGAAAAAGTAAACGACTGGAATGCAATCGAAGAAATTGATGAAGAAACAATCCGTCTTCGTGAAGAAATCAACCTTCAATACCAAGCATTGCAACAAGTTGTTCGCTTGGGTGACCTTTACGGAGTTGACGTTCGCAAACCAGCGATGAACGTTAAAGAAGCAATCCAATGGGTTAACATCGCCTTCATGTCTGTCTGCCGTGTTATCAACGGTGCTGCTACATCTCTAGGACGTGTACCAATCGTATTGGACATCTTTGCAGAACGTGACCTTGCTCGTGGTACATTTACTGAATCAGAAATCCAAGAATTCGTTGATGATTTCGTTATGAAACTTCGTACAGTTAAATTTGCTCGTACAAAAGCTTATGACCAATTGTACTCAGGTGACCCAACTTTCATCACAACTTCTATGGCTGGTATGGGTAACGACGGTCGTCACCGTGTTACTAAGATGGACTACCGTTTCTTGAACACTCTTGACAATATCGGTAACTCTCCAGAGCCAAACTTGACAGTTCTTTGGACTGATAAATTGCCATACAACTTCCGTCGCTACTGTATGCACATGAGCCACAAACACTCTTCTATCCAATACGAAGGTGTAACAACAATGGCCAAAGACGGATACGGTGAAATGAGCTGTATCTCATGCTGTGTATCTCCACTTGATCCAGAAAATGAAGAACAACGCCACAACATCCAGTACTTCGGTGCGCGTGTAAACGTATTGAAAGCTCTTCTTACTGGTTTGAACGGTGGTTACGACGATGTTCACAAAGACTACAAAGTATTTGACATCGAACCAATTCGTGACGAAGTTCTTGAATTCGAATCAGTTAAAGAAAACTTTGAAAAATCTCTTGACTGGTTGACTGACACTTACGTAGATGCTTTGAACATCATCCACTACATGACTGATAAGTACAACTACGAAGCTGTTCAAATGGCCTTCTTGCCAACTAAACAACGTGCAAACATGGGATTCGGTATCTGTGGATTTGCTAACACTGTTGATACATTGTCAGCTATCAAATACGCTACAGTTAAACCAATCCGTGATGAAAATGGCTACATCTACGATTACGAAACAATCGGTGAATACCCACGTTGGGGTGAAGATGACCCACGTTCAAACGAATTGGCAGAATGGTTGATCGAAGCTTACACAACTCGTCTACGTAGCCACAAACTTTACAAAGATGCAGAAGCTACAGTTTCACTTTTGACAATCACATCTAACGTTGCTTACTCTAAACAAACTGGTAACTCACCAGTCCACAAAGGTGTATACCTCAACGAAGATGGTTCTGTGAACTTGTCTAAACTTGAATTCTTCTCACCAGGTGCTAACCCATCTAACAAAGCTAAAGGTGGATGGTTGCAAAACTTGAACTCACTTTCTAGCCTTGACTTTAGTTACGCAGCTGATGGTATCTCATTGACAACACAAGTTTCACCTCGCGCTCTTGGTAAGACTCGTGACGAACAAGTTGATAACTTGGTAACAATCCTTGATGGTTACTTCGAAAACGGTGGACAACACGTTAACTTGAACGTTATGGACTTGAACGATGTTTACGAAAAGATCATGTCAGGAGAAGACGTTATCGTACGTATCTCTGGATACTGTGTAAACACTAAATACCTCACTCCAGAACAAAAAACTGAATTGACCCAACGTGTCTTCCATGAAGTTCTTTCAATGGATGATGCATTGAGCTAATCAAGTTCTTTAATAATGAAAAGGAACCCTCGGTCAAACGACTGAGGGTTGTTTTTTGGCCTTTCAGTTCTTTAAGTCAGGCATTGAAATGTCTGACCGGGATTCAAAGATACTTGTTGAGTTGGTAGGTATTTGATACTCAATGAAAATTAAAGAGCAAACTAGGAAACTAGCCGTAGGCTGTACTTGAGGCAAGGCGACGTTGACGTGGTTTGAAGAGATTTTCGAAGAGTATAAAAATACCACACTTTGTAAGTTTACAATGTGTGGTTGTATTTTATCTCTTAGACCAAGTTCTCTTCATAAAGAGAAGGAGGATTGGGTAAATCTCCAATCGTCCTGCAATCATCGCAAAGGAGAGGAGAATTTTTGAGATAGGACTAAAGATTGAGAAACTAGATGTCGTTCCTAGAATAGGCCCAATGTTATTGAAACAGCTAAAGACAGCGCTGGTAACGACCAGGAAATCATTGCTATCTAAGCTGACAATAAAGATAAGTGCTAGCAAAATCATAGAATAGATGACAAAGTACTTGAGAATCTTATGCTGGGTATCTTTGTCAATCACCGTTTTATTAACATGAAGAGTCAAAACACGGTGGGGTGATAGGATTGATAAAATCTGATTTTTGGCAATTTTTGAAAGGATGAGGCCTCTAATAACCTTGAGTCCACCTGCAGTTGAACCAGCAGAACCACCGATTCCCATGAGGAAGAGAAGGATAAATTGGGAGAAGAGGGGCCAGTTGGTAATATCTCCATATCCAAAACCAGTTGTTGTAATGATATTGGAAACCTGGAAGAAGGCCATTTCAAAACTCTTGGAAAATCCTGGATAGAGATAGAGAGTATTGAGGCTAATCAAGCCTGTAGAAACCAGTACGATGACCAAGTAAGCCCGAAGTTCTTCGTCTCCAAAGAAGGCCTTAACCCGACGGAGCATGAGGTAGTAGTAGAGGTTAAAATTTACCCCAAAAACCAGAACTCCGATACTAACTAGATAGGTAATCAGTGAGCTACCATAGTGAGCAATCCCGTCGTTATAGACGGTGAAACCTCCTGTACCTGCTGTACCCATAGCGATGACAAAACTATCAAATAGGGGCATGCCAGCTAGATAATAGATGATGACAAAGAGGGAGAAGAGAGCTAGATAAAGGAGATAGAGAATCTGGGCAGTGTTTTTTAGCTTGGATACAACCTTACCAAAGACGGGACCAGGAACCTCAGCTTTCATTACCTCTAGGTGGCTATTTTTGGCATTGTCCATAATAGCAAGTGCAAAAACAAGCACTCCCATTCCTCCGATTAAGTGGGTAAAACTTCGCCAGAAGAGGAGGGAACGACTGAGAACCGAAACGTCGTTCAGAATAGTGGCTCCGGTAGTTGTAAAGCCAGAACTAATTTCAAAAAAGGCATCAATAACGCTGGGAATTTGCCCAGCAAAGACAAAGGGGAGACCACCAAAGAAAGACCATAGGATCCAACAGAGGGCAACAATTAAGATTCCCTCCTTGGCATAAATCCGTTGATTTTTTGGTTTTTCCAAACTCCCTGAACCGCCCAGCAATACGAGAATCCCTATTGTTGAAAAGAGGGCTGTAAAAACTTGGCTCGATTCACGGTAATAGAGAGCGACAGCTACAGGAACCAAAAGAAGAACAGCTTCAATCAAAAGCAACTTTGAAAGGAGGTAACGAATCATACTTTTATTCATTTCTTACCTCGCAATCAAGTCATAAATCTTAGTGATGTTTGGCAACAAAGTTGTTACTAGGAGCTTGTCTCCAACTTCCAACATATCCTCCCCAGTTGGGAAAATAGTCTTGCCCTTTCGAATGATGGCTGCAATAAGAACCCCTTTTTTCAGTTTGAGTTGAGAAAGAGGTTTGGCAGTCATTTTATTGGCTTCCTTGATATGGAATTGTAGAGTTTCGATTTGGCCATTGGCTAGATGGTGCATGGCTTGAAGATCTGAATATTGGGCATTAACCCGACCACGAATAAAGTGCATAATCGTATCTACAGCAATGCTTTTAGGTGTGATGATACTTGAAAAATCAGGCGCATTGATAATCTCGAGGAGACTGGTACGATTGACCTTGGTGATGTTTTTCTGTACACCTACGCTGTCAAGGAACATAGAGGTAATCAGATTTTCCTCATCGACTCCTGTAAGGGTTGCAACGGCATCATAGTTTTGAGCACTTTCTTCCAGCAGGATATCTTTTGCGGTACCATCTCCTTGAACGATGTAGAGATTTGGGAATTTCTCGCTAAAGAAGCTGGCGATTTCGGGATTGATTTCGATGACCTTAGTATCGATACGACTGTCTTTGAGAATACCTAATAGATAATAAGCGATTCTTCCAGCACCAACAATAAGAAGGCTCTTCACAGCACGAGACTTGAAATAATTATGGAAGAGCATCATATCAACACGGTTACCAGTGACAAAGATTCTATCTTTATCCTGTATCGTCATGTCACCACTTGGGATGATAATTTGATGATCCCTCTCTATCGCACAGACAATGACATTGCCAAATTTTTTCCGAAAATCAGAAATGGGCATTTGGCAAAGACCGCTAGAAGACTTAACAGTGAATTCCATTAAACTGACTCTTCCACCAAAGAAACGTTCGACAGAGAGGGCATTTGGGAAGTCAATAATATTGGCAATAGCGCGGGCAGCCAAAAGTTCAGGGTTGACGATAAGAGAAAAACCGAGAATATTCTTTTCCTTGAAATAAGAGTTAGAATATTCAGGGTTCCGCACCCGAACGATGGTCTCTTTAGCTCCCATTTTTTTGGCTAGAACGGCTGCAATCATGTTCACTTCATCGTATTCAGTCAGGGCGATAAAGATATCACAATCCTGGACATTGGCTTGCTCAAGGATGGTAAAATCGGCCCCGTTACCAAGGATACCCATGATATCAAAGCGATTAACAATATGATTGAGAACGGCTTCATCTTGCTCAATCAGCAAAACATCATGCTTTTCTGCAACCAAGGAGCGACAGAGGGCAAAACCAACTTTTCCCCCTCCGACAAGGATAATTTTCATATTAAAACCTACTTTTTCATGATGTAACTATCATACCTTTTTTCAAGAAAAAATGCACCTACTAGCTAATAACAAGAGTTTTTAATAGAATTTTGTTATAAGGTAAAACTATAACCTAACCAATTGAAATAGCTATTAGCGACTTCCTCTGAAATGTGGTAAGATAAAGGGTACACAAGGAGACAAAATGAATAATAATTTACTGGTATTACAATCAGACTTTGGTCTGGTAGATGGTGCGGTATCGGCTATGATTGGAGTGGCTTTAGAAGAGTCTCCAACCTTAAAAATCCATCACTTAACGCACGATATCACGCCTTATAATATTTTTGAGGGGAGCTATCGTCTCTTTCAGACGGTGGATTACTGGCCCGAGGGAACGACTTTTGTATCGGTTGTCGATCCAGGTGTCGGCTCGAAACGTAAGAGTGTGGTTGCCAAGACTGCAAAAAATCAATACATTGTCACGCCAGACAATGGGACGCTTTCCTTTATCAAGAAACACGTTGGCATTGTAGCTATTCGTGAGATTTCTGAAGTAGCCAATAGACGGCAAAATACAGAGCATTCTTATACTTTCCACGGTCGGGATGTCTATGCCTATACTGGTGCTAAACTGGCCAGTGGTCATATTAGTTTTGAGGAAGTGGGGCCTGAACTCAGTGTGGACCAGATTGTAGAACTCCCAGTCGTAGAGACCATCATTGAAGATCATCTGGTCAAGGGAGCCATTGATATTCTGGATGTGCGTTTCGGTTCGCTTTGGACCTCTATCACACGAGAAGAATTTTACAAACTAGAACCAGAATTTGGTGACCGTTTTGAAGTGACTATCTATCATGCAGATATGCTGGTCTATCAAAATCAGGTTGTCTATGGCAAATCATTTGCAGATGTGAGAATTGGGCAACCCATCCTTTACATCAACTCTCTCTATCGTTTAGGTCTGGCTATCAACCAAGGTTCTTTTGCCAAGGCTTATAATGTAGGTGTCGGTTCATCTTGGACCATTGAAATAAAGAAAATAGAAGGATAAAATAGGAGAATAAATAGTATGGAAATCAAATTTACAATTAAACAAGTTGTTGCTGTCGGAATTGGCGCTGCCCTCTTTGTCGTCATCGGGATGATCAATATTCCGACCCCTGTTCCAAATACAAGCATCCAGCTTCAGTATGCGGTACAAGCGCTACTTTCTATTATTTTTGGACCGATTATCGGTTTGCTTGTCGGGTTGATTGGTCATGCAATCAAGGACTCTCTTGCTGGCTATGGTCTGTGGTGGACTTGGATTATCGCTAGCGGACTCTTTGGTCTAGCTGTGGGACTATTCAGAAAGTACGTTCGCGTGATCAATGGTGTCTTTGACTGGAAAGATATTCTTATTTTTAACCTTATTCAATTACTTGCAAATGCCCTTGTTTGGGGTGTCTTGGCACCACTTGGAGATGTTGTGATTTATCAAGAAGCAGCAGAAAAAGTATTTGCCCAAGGGATTGTTGCGGGAATTGCTAATGGTGTATCTGTAGCTATTGCAGGAACTCTTCTCTTGCTTGCTTATGCAGGAACCCAAACTCGTGCAGGAAGTTTGAAAAAGGACTAATACTCTTCGAAAATCTCTTCAAACTACGTCAGCTCTATCTGCAACCTCAAAACAGTGTTTTGAGCAACCTGTGGCTAGCTTTCTAGTTTGCTCTTTGATTTTCATTGAGTATAAAATGATGGGGAAGGCTGGGCAACCAGTCTTTTTCGATGTTTATAGGCTAGTCAGGTAAGCAATCTAGGCTAGGAATCTTGTTGGTGCTAAGTTTTTAAGAGAAGAGTCTGCAAGAAGGGTTTAATTTATGATAAAATAGAATTCTAAGAAGCGAATGAAGAGAGTAAGATGAAAGAAGCTATAATTGAGTGGAAGGATTTTTCTTTCCGATATGAAACACAACAAGAACCGACCTTGCAAGGGGTGGACTTGACCATTTATAAGGGAGAGAAAGTCTTAATTGTTGGACCATCTGGGTCAGGCAAGTCTACCTTGGGTCAGTGTTTGAATGGGATTATTCCCAATATTTACAAGGGTCAGATGTCTGGAGAATTTTGCATCAAGGGCCAAGCAGCCTTTGATATGAGCATCTATGATAAATCTCATCTGGTCAGCACGGTTTTGCAGGATACAGATGGGCAGTTTATCGGTTTATCCGTGGCAGAGGATTTGGCTTTTGCTCTGGAAAATGACGTGACAGCTCTAGATGAGATGAAAAGCCGTGTTCATAAATGGGCTGAAAAGCTGGACCTTCTTTCTTTATTGTCTCAGCGTCCCCAGGATTTGTCAGGTGGACAAAAGCAGCGAGTCAGTCTAGCTGGTGTCTTGATTGATGAGAGTCCGATTCTCTTGTTTGATGAGCCACTCGCCAATCTGGATCCCAAGTCAGGTCAGGATATTATCGAATTGATTGACCAGATTCATAAGGAAGAGGGGACGACGACCCTTATTATTGAGCACCGTTTGGAGGATGTTCTGCATCGGCCTGTGGATCGGATTGTCTTGATAAACGATGGTCGTATCCTCTTTAATGGGAGTCCTGACCAGCTACTAGCTACTGATTTATTGACCCAAAATGGAATTCGAGAACCTCTTTATCTTACCACTCTCCGTCAATTGGGTGTGGATTTAGTCAAGGAAGAACAATTAGCAAATCTGGATAACTTGTCTATCTCGAAAGGTCAGGTTCAGTTGCGAACGGAACTGGTAAAAGAGGTCCCAGAATTACAGTCACTCTTTAGACTAGAGGATGTGTCTTTTTCTTATGATGATAGACCAATTTTAAAATCCATTTATCTGGATATTAAAAAGGGCGAAAAGATTGCCATTGTCGGAAAAAATGGAGCAGGGAAATCGACTCTAGCCAAGGCCTTAAGTAGCTTTATTCAGACGGAAGGTCGCTATCTTTGGGAAGGTCAGGATATAAAAGGAGATTCTGTTGCCGAGCGGGCGGAACGAGTAGGCTATGTGCTACAAAATCCCAATCAAATGATTTCAACCAATATGATTTTTGATGAGGTGGCTCTAGGGCTTCGTTTGCGAGGTGTGGACGAGAAGGAAATTGAAACGAGAGTCTATGAAACCTTGAAAATCTGTGGTCTTTATGAATTCCGTAATTGGCCCATTTCTGCCCTGTCATTTGGACAGAAAAAACGTGTGACTATTGCATCGATTTTGGTTTTAGGAGCTGAAATTCTCCTCCTAGATGAACCGACAGCTGGTCAAGACCAGAAGAACTATACTGAGATTATGGAATTTCTCGAAGAACTGCATCAAAAAGGACATACGATTGTCATGATTACTCATGATATGCAATTGATGCTGGATTATTCAGATCGGGCCCTTGTCATGGTGGATGGGGAATTGATTGCCGATACTGATCCAGCTAGTCTGTTAAGCAATCCTGAGCTGTTAGTAAAAGCCAATCTAAAAGAAACCTCCATCTTCAACTTAGCTAAGAAACTAGATGTTAATCCACTTGCTTTAACGGCATTTTACAAAGAAAGGAGAGAAGGATGCAAGCAAAATTAATCGGTTATCAGCATAGAGATACTGTGATTCATCGCTTGTCAGGAGCTGGGAAACTTCTCTTTTTCATTCTCGTGTCATTGGCTGCCATGATTAGCTATGATACCAGACTGCTTGTTTTGATTGCCATTTTTTCGGTCTTTCTCCTCTATTTGTCAGAAATCCGTTTTAAAGATGTTTCTTTTGTAGCCGTTTTTGCGACGGTATTTGCCGTTTTAAACGTCTTGATGGTCTATCTCTTTTCTCCCGAGTATGGGGTTGGGCTTTACGGAGAGAGAAGTGTGATTTGGCAGGGAATTGGTGCCTACACTCTGACCAGTCAAGAGCTCTTTTATCTGCTAAATTTGGCTATTAAGTACCTTTGCACCATTCCTCTGGCTATTATCTTTTTGATGACAACCCATCCTAGTCAGTTTGCATCCAGTTTAAATCAAATTGGTGTGCCTTATAAGATTGCCTATTCTGTCAGTCTGACCTTGCGTTATATCCCAGATTTGCAGGAAGAATTCTTTACTATCAAGATGTCTCAGGAAGCACGTGGGATGGAATTATCTAAGAAAGCTTCTCTTATGCAACGAATCAAAGGCAATCTGCGCATTATTACTCCCTTGATTTTTAGCTCGTTAGAACGCATTGATACCATCGCGACCGCCATGGAGCTTCGACGCTTTGGGAAAGAGAAAAAACGCACGTGGTATAGTTATCAGGCTTTGAAAAAAGGAGACTATCTTACCTTGCTCTTGGCAGCTGTATTTTTAGTAGCTAGTTTACTACTTATTTTTCAGAATCACGGACGATTTTACAACCCTTGGGAATAGCTTGAAAAAATTGAAAAAATCAAGTCGTTTCTATTGACAATGATTCTGAAAGTGTTATACTAAGAAAGTAGTTTCGCTGATTTACTTCAAACCTGTTGTGAGGTAAGTTAACGATGCCTTAACCACGCTGTTTGCTGAGCTTGACTCCGGGCAGTGTGGCTATTTTTTTGCAATGGTGAAAGGAAGCAAGTCATGACAAATCACATTGTATTATTTGAACCTCAAATTCCACAAAATACAGGCAATATCGCGCGTACTTGCGCTGCGACCAATTCTCCCCTCCATATCATCAAACCAATGGGCTTTCCTATCGATGACCGTAAGATGAAGCGGGCTGGATTGGATTATTGGGATAAGCTAGAGATTTATTTTTACGATAGTTTAGAAGATTTTATATCTCAGATGAAGGGAAAACTCTATCTGATCTCAAAATTTGCTGAGAAAGTCTATTCTGAGGTGGATTTATCGACTGATGAGGACCATTATTTCCTCTTTGGGCGTGAAGACAAGGGCTTACCGGAGGACTTTATGCGAGAACATCCTGAGAAGGCTCTCCGTATTCCTATGAATGATGAACACGTCCGCAGCCTCAATGTGTCGAATACCGTCTGCATGATTGTCTACGAGGCTCTTCGCCAGCAGAATTTTGAAGGTCTTGAGCTTGTTCATACCTATGAAGTGGATAAATTGAAATAAAAAATGAAAATGAACAAAATGCTTGCGCTTGCAAGCGTTTTTTGTTATGATAAAAGAGTCTTCAGGGCAGGGTGAAATTCCCGACCGGCGGTAAATTTGACTAGCTATTTTAGTTTTCTCGTCGTTGTCTTGTCTCGATATACTTTAAGTATTATCTTCGACTGCGACGCCTAGATAAATCTAAAATATCTTAGCCAAATAAGTCCGCGAGCGTAAGCTGATGTGGTGAGATTCCACAACCGACAGTATAGTCTGGATGGGAGAAGACGAAAGAATAGCTTTGTCTGTTCTGATAGATTTATAGCTAAACTGTAACCGCTTGCTTGAATTTCCTTAATAGAGTGAGAGGGAACTTTTGGGATATAAAAAGTGAGAATAGATAGAGGAATCCTTTCTAACTTCTTCTGATTTTATAGAAAATTGGAGGAACCTGTTATGACAAACACACGTCGACTTTCGACCATTGCAATTCTATCAGCCATCTCATTTGTGCTGATGTACTTTGACTTTCCGCTCTTGCCAGCGGCATCCTTCCTCAAGATCGAATTTAGTATCTTGCCAGTCCTTGTGGGTCTGGTGGTCATGGATTTGCCTGCTGCTCTAGGAATCCTCTTGCTTCGCTCACTCTTGAAATTGCTTCTTAATAGCCAGGGAATGAATACTTACATTGGTTTGCCGATGAATATCGTAGCTTTGGGAGTTTTTGTCATCGTATTTGCTTTGATTTGGAAAAAGGAACGGACAACCCTTCGTTTCCTACTAGGCTCTCTAGCTGGAACTATTGGTTTGACCGTAGCTATGTTGGTTCTCAACTATGTTTACGCTGTTCCTTTGTACGCTAAGTTTGCTAACTTTGATATTGGAAAAATTTTGGGACTGTCCAACTACCTAATGACTATGGTATTGCCTTTTAACTTGATTGAGGGTATTATCTTTGCCGTTTCATTCTGGTTGTTGTATGTTCTCTTGAAACCAACCTTAAAACATTATGAAAGATAAACAAATATTTTTAATGAAGGGCAGTTTTGCCCTTTTACTTTTCGTTATTCTTGGCTACATGGTCAAATTTTACCCTGAAACTCTAGTTGGTTTTGACCAACCGATTCAGACTGCCGTTCGAGGAGACTTACCCGATTATTTGACTATTCTTTTTCGATCCATCACACGCTTGATTGATATCCCGGTGATTATCACTTGGGTTGTCATTACAGCTTTTGTCTTTTATCGTAAGCGGTGGAAGATAGAAAGTCTACTTATGTTAGGGAATTTGGCTTTGGCCGGTCTTTTAATCGTGACTTTTAAAAACATCTACCAGCGCCAACGCCCAGCTATCTTACATCTGGTAGAGGAGAAAGGATTTTCCTTCCCAAGTGGCCATTCTCTGGCTGTAACCTTGATGATCGGCTCTCTGATTGTCATTCTCAGTCAACGGATTAAAAATCCAGTTTGGAGAAAAATCGTGCAAATCGTCCTTGGCCTCTACCTAATTAGTGTACTGGTATCAAGAATCTATCTGGGAGTTCATTACCCATCTGATGTTCTCGCCAGTTTCTGTGTGGGCTTGGGAGTTTTGTTTATCGAGTTTCCTTTCTATGATAAGCTTCGCTTCCAATGGCGATTTAAAGGCAAGCAGAAGTGAGTATCAAATTCCCTTGAGGAGAAAGAAATGAAAGTCAATATAAAAGCTCTTCATCCAACTCAACTATACTTATCAGAAAAGAAACTAGAAGGTACCCAGACACTTTACCAGTCGGCAGAAACAATCCAAGTCGATCCAATCAGTATTCTTGCCTTTGGAGATTGCTTGTTGATTACAGATGGTCATCACAGGGCTTATCAGGCTTTATTGGCGGGTCAAGATACGATTTCTGCTGAGTGGGATAGAGATGGTGGTGATGAACTATATCATCTCTATGCGCAAGTCTGCGAAGAAAGAAAAATTTACTCTGTTCTGGATTTAAAAAATCATATCTTACCTCAAGATGAGTATAAAGCAAAATGGTATAACTGGTGTGAGGGTTTTAATCAAGCAGCAACTCTCTTATTGAAAAGGAAAGCAGATGAAACAGACCCTACAAATAGATAATACACTGCGTCTTGTTCCTTATTATCAGGTCAATCATTGTGAGGAAGCTTTGACTTGGTATCAGGATGTGAACTTGGTTTACCTCGTAGATGGTGTGAAGAGACCTTACAGTCCAGCGACCCTGGAAGCTATGTATTCTTATTTGGATAAGCATGGAGAGCTTTTTTTGGATTGAAGTCAAGGAGAAGGGAGAATGGTTTCCAATTGGGGATGTTACTCTATCTCAGGATAATCTCCCCATTGTGATTGGGAATTCCGCTTACCAACATCGAGGGATTGGGAAAAAGGTCCTAAGTACTTTGATTGAATTGGCTCGAGTAAAAGGATGGAAAGAATTGAAAGTCAAGGAAATCTACACCTATAATTATGCTTCTAGGAGGTGTTTCAAGTCGATTGGATTTGTGGAAGATGGAACAACTGAAAAAGGAACGAGTTTTATATTGAAATTAGTCTAATCGAACTTGTTTTTTAACTAAAAATCTGATAAACTATGTAGTAATTGAATAGAAATCCGCAAGACTAGTAACTCAAGGGAAGTATATCAGGGAGGAGAGCCGTGACTGTAAGCTCTCTATATGAAAGCTGGGCGAATTCACTTGCGCATGGATTTAGAAATGAAGGTCTGACTTGTCAGATGAAAACGGATGGTACCGCGTGTCAACGCTCCGAGTGGAGTTTTTGGCATGTGGTTTTCTTTTTATCTATGAGCGACTGATGGAGGAATTATGTCAACTATTGAAGAACAATTAAAAGCGCTTCGCGAAGAAACGCTGGCTAGCTTGAAGCAGATTACTGCTGAAAATGAAAAAGAGATGCAAGATTTGCGTGTCTCTGTCCTTGGGAAAAAGGGATCGCTTACTGAAATCCTCAAAGGGATGAAAGATGTCTCTGCTGAAATGCGTCCAATTATCGGGAAACACGTCAATGAAGCTCGTGATGTATTGACCGCAGCCTTTGAAGAAACAGCTAAGCTTTTGGAAGAAAAGAAAGTCGCAGCTCAGCTAGCTAGCGAGAGTATCGATGTGACGCTTCCAGGTCGTCCAGTTGCGACTGGCCACCGTCATGTCCTCACACAAACCAGTGAAGAAATCGAAGATATTTTCATCGGTATGGGGTATCAAGTCGTGGACGGATTTGAAGTGGAGCAAGACTACTACAACTTTGAGCGTATGAACCTTCCTAAAGACCACCCAGCCCGTGATATGCAGGACACTTTCTATATCACAGAAGAAATCTTGCTTCGTACTCACACGTCTCCAGTTCAGGCGCGTGCTATGGATGCACATGATTTCTCTAAAGGGCCTTTGAAAATGATCTCACCAGGGCGTGTGTTCCGTCGTGATACGGACGATGCGACCCACAGTCACCAATTCCACCAAATCGAAGGTTTGGTTGTTGGGAAAAATATCTCTATGGCAGACCTTCAAGGAACGCTTCAATTGATTGTTCAGAAAATGTTTGGTGAAGAGCGCCAAATTCGTTTGCGTCCATCGTATTTCCCATTCACAGAGCCATCTGTTGAGGTGGATGTTTCTTGCTTCAAGTGTGGTGGAGAAGGCTGTAACGTATGTAAGAAAACAGGTTGGATCGAAATTATGGGTGCCGGTATGGTTCACCCACGTGTCCTTGAAATGAGTGGTATCGATGCGACTGTTTACTCTGGCTTTGCCTTTGGTCTTGGACAAGAGCGTGTAGCTATGCTCCGTTACGGAATCAACGATATCCGTGGATTCTACCAAGGAGATGTCCGCTTCTCAGAACAGTTTAAATAATGATTAGAAAAGTAGAAATGTCAGATGTTGAGGTGTTGGCTAAAATTGCCAAACAAACCTTTCGTGAAACATTTGCGCATGATAATACGGAAGAGCAGTTACAGGAATACTTTGAAGAGGCTTATAGTCTGAGAGTTTTGTCAACTGAGTTGGAAAATCCAGAATCCGAAACCTATTTCATTATGTATGAAGAGGAGATAGCTGGTTTTCTCAAAGTCAACTGGGGAAGTGCTCAAACTGAGAGAGAATTAGAGGATGCTTTTGAAATTCAACGCCTCTATGTGCTACAAAAATTCCAAGGATTTGGACTAGGTAAGCAACTGTTTGAATTCGCTCTTGAACTTGCTACAAAAAATAGTTTTTCCTGGGCTTGGTTAGGTGTTTGGGAGCATAATACAAAAGCTCAAGCGTTTTATAATCGATATGATTTTGAAAAATTTAGCCAACATCATTTTATGGTTGGTCAAAAAGTAGATACGGATTGGTTACTGAGAAAGAAATTAAGGTAAGAAGATGATTCTTCTATTGAAATGATAGGAAAGGAAAAGAACTAGAGTGGCAACGGCCATTCTGGAGAACTAAATTATGCTTGTATCTTATAAATGGTTAAAAGAATTGGTGGACATTGATGTGCCATCACAAGAGTTGGCTGAAAAAATGTCAACTACAGGGATCGAGGTAGAAGGTGTCGAATCACCAGCTGCTGGTCTCTCAAAAATTGTCGTCGGTGAGGTCTTGTCTTGCGAAGATGTGCCAGAAACTCACCTCCATGTTTGTCAGGTTAACGTTGGCGAAGAAGAAGCCCGTCAAATCGTTTGTGGTGCCCCAAATGTGCGTGCTGGTATCAAGGTCATGGTGGCCCTTCCAGGAGCTCGCATCGCTGACAATTACAAAATCAAAAAAGGAAAAATCCGTGGCTTAGAGTCACTTGGGATGATCTGTTCTCTTGGTGAATTGGGAATTTCTGACTCAGTTGTACCAAAGGAATTCGCAGATGGTATCCAAATCTTGCCAGAAAATGCAGTTCCTGGGGATGAAGTCTTCTCTTACCTAGACTTGGATGATGAAATCATCGAACTTTCTATCACACCAAACCGTGCTGATGCCCTTTCTATGCGTGGAGTGGCTCACGAAGTGGCAGCTATCTATGACAAGGCAGTCAACTTTAAAGAATTCAGTTTAACAGAAACAGACCAAGTTGCAGCAGATGCCCTTTCTGTAGGTATTGAGACAGACAAGGCGCCTTACTATGCAGCCCGTATCTTGGACAATGTGACTATCGCACCAAGTCCACAATGGTTGCAAAATCTCCTCATGAACGAAGGTATCCGTCCAATCAATAACGTAGTGGATGTGACCAACTACATTCTGCTCTACTTTGGTCAACCGATGCATGCCTTTGACTTGGATACCTTTGAAGGAACTGATATCCGTGTGCGTGAAGCGCGTGCTGGTGAAAAATTGGTGACTTTAGATGGTGAAGAACGTGACTTGGACGTGAATGACTTAGTTATCACTGTCGCAGACAAGTCAGTAGCTCTTGCAGGTGTCATGGGTGGGCAAGCAACAGAAATCTCGGAAAAATCTAGTCGTGTCGTCCTTGAAGCTGCAGTCTTCAATGGTAAATCAATTCGTAAGACTAGCGGTCGTCTTAACCTGCGTTCTGAGTCATCTTCTCGCTTTGAAAAAGGCATCAACGTGGCAACAGTCAATGAAGCTCTTGATGCGGCAGCTAGTATGATTGCAGAACTTGCTGGTGCGACGGTGCGTAAGGGCATCGTTTCAGCAGGTGAGCTTGATACTTCTGATGTGGAAGTTTCTTCTACCCTTGCAGACGTCAACCGTGTCCTTGGAACAGATCTTTCATACACTGATGTCGAAGATGTCTTCCGTCGTCTTGGATTTGGTCTTTCTGGAAATGCAGATAGTTTTACAGTCAGCGTACCACGTCGTCGTTGGGATATCACCATTGAAGCAGACCTCTTTGAAGAAATCGCTCGTATCTATGGATATGACCGCTTGCCAACTAGTCTTCCAAAAGACGATGGAACAGCTGGTGAATTGACTGCGACACAAAAACTTCGCCGTCAAGTTCGTACGATTGCTGAAGGAGCAGGTTTGACAGAAATCATTACCTACGCTCTAACAACGCCTGAAAAAGCAGTAGAGTTCACAGCTCAACCAAGTAACCTTACAGAACTCATGTGGCCAATGACCGTGGATCGTTCAGTTCTCCGTCAAAATATGATCTCAGGTATCCTTGATACCGTTGCCTACAACGTAGCTCGTAAGAATAAAAACTTGGCCCTTTACGAGATTGGAAAAGTCTTTGAACAAACAGGCAATCCAAAAGAAGAACTTCCAAATGAGATCAATAGCTTTGCCTTTGCCTTGACAGGCTTGGTTGCTGAAAAAGATTTCCAAACGGCAGCAGTTCCAGTTGATTTCTTCTATGCTAAGGGAATTCTAGAAGCCCTCTTTACTCGCTTGGGATTAGAAGTGACCTATACAGCAACAGCTGAGATTGCTAGCCTTCACCCAGGTCGTACAGCTCTGATTTCACTTGGTGACCAAGTTCTTGGTTTCCTTGGCCAAGTGCATCCAGTCACTGCTAAGGCTTACGATATTCCAGAAACGTATGTAGCGGAACTTAACCTTTCAGCCATCGAAGATGCGCTTCAACCAGCTGCTCCATTTGTGGAAATTACGAAATTCCCAGCAGTCAGCCGTGACGTTGCCCTTCTCCTCAAGGCAGAAGTCACTCATCAAGAAGTTGTAGATGCTATCCAAGCTGCAGGCGTGAAACGTTTGAAAGATATCAAACTCTTCGACGTCTTCTCAGGCGAAAAATTGGGACTTGGTATGAAGTCCATGGCTTATAGCTTGACCTTCCAAAATCCAGAAGATAGCTTAACGGACGAAGAAGTAGCACGCTATATGGAAAAAATCCAAGCATCACTTGAAGAAAAGGTGAATGCAGAAGTGCGTTAAACCATCAATCCATCCTTCGGGGTGGATTTTTGATTTTCAAATAACAATTCAGGATTAAAAATAGACAGTTGAGGAACGGAGAAGATAAATTGGAGTTTAGCACTGTATAATGTACTCATAACTCAAAGTACCCTAAGATTTTTTACTAAAATGAGGATGATAAAAATGGACAGAAATTATTGTAAAGGCTGTCAAAAAGGGGTATAATGAGTGCAAGACATTTCGGAGGTGAAAGATGCTAGAAGTAAGAAGTCTAGAGAAAAGTTTTGGACCCAAGCAAGTTTTGTTTGGTATTGACTTTCAAGCACGACCAGGTCGTATTTTGGGACTAGTTGGGAAAAACGGTGCTGGGAAGACAACGATTTTCCATAGTATTTTGAAGTTTTTAGAATATCAAGGAGAAATCAGTCTAGATGGTCAGGATATTCGTCAGGAAACCTATGCTCGGATTGGCTATTTGCCTGAAGAACGCAGTCTCATGCCTAAATTGACAGTCCTTGAGCAAGTTCGCTATTTGGCGACTCTAAAAGGTATGGATGCCAAGGAGGTCAAGGAAAAACTCCCTCAATGGATGAAGAGGTTGGAAGTGAAAGGGAAACTGACTGATAAAATCAAGAGTCTGTCAAAAGGAAATCAGCAGAAGATTCAGCTCATTATTACTCTGATTCATGAACCAGATTTGATTATCTTGGATGAGCCTTTCAGTGGATTGGACCCAGTCAATACAGAATTGCTCAAACAAGTCATTTTTCAGGAAAAAGAGCGTGGAGCAACCATTATCTTCTCGGACCATGTCATGACCAATGTCGAGGAACTTTGTGACGATATTCTCATGATTCGAGATGGCCGTGTGGTCTTGCATGGGCCGGTCCAGGATGTCCGCAATCAATACGGGAAAACGCGTCTCTTTGTTTCAAGTGAACGAAGTAAGGAAGAATTGGAAAACCTTCCTCATGTCAAGCAGGTGAGCTTGACCAAACAAGGCAGTTGGAAATTGATCTTGGAGGATGAGAGTGCTGGAAGGGAACTCTTCCCAATCTTGACTCAGGGGCAATATATCGCAACCTTTGACCAGCAAGCGCCTACAATCGATGAAATCTTTAAACTAGAATCAGGGGTGGAAGTATGAGAAATATGTGGGTTGTAATCAAGGAAACCTATCTTCGACATGTCAAATCGTGGAGTTTCTTCTTTATGGTGATTTCACCATTCTTGTTTATCGGTCTCTCTGGAGGAATTGGCTATCTCCAAGGCTCTTCTATGGCTAAAAATAATAAAGTGGCAGTAGTGACAACAGTGCCATCTGTAGCAGAAGGACTGAAGAATGTAAATGGTGTTAACTTTGATTATAAAGATGAAGCAAGTGCTCAAGCTGCTATCAAGGATGAAAAATTAAAAGGCTATCTGACCATTGACCAAGAGGATAGTGTCTTGAAGGCAGTTTATCACGGTGAAACTTCCCTTGAGATTGCTATTAAGCTAGGAGTAACGAGCAAGTTAAATGAGCTTCAAGATCAACTCAATCGTTCGGCAGCCAATTTGTCACAAGAACAGGAAAAACGCTTGGAACAAACAGTTAACTTTACAGAGAAAATTGATGAATCTAAGGAAAATAAAAAAATGATTCAAACCTTTGCGGCCGCAGGGCTTGGTTTATTCCTTTATATGATTTTGATTACCTATGCTAGTGTCACTGCTCAGGAAGTGGCTAGCGAGAAAGGAACCAAAATTATGGAGGTGGTCTTCTCTAGTATCCAAGCTAGTCATTATTTCTACGCTCGCATGCTGGCTCTGCTTCTTGTGATTTTGACCCATATTGGCATTTACGTCGTGGGTGGACTTGCTGCCATTCTTCTCTTTAAAGACCTACCAATCTTGGCACAATCTGGTATTTTAAACCATATAGGAGAGGCTTTCTCGCTCAACACCTTATTGTTTGTCTTGGTTAGCCTCTTTATGTACGTTGTTTTAGCAGCCTTCCTAGGTTCTATGGTTTCTCGTCCTGAGGATGCAGGAAAAGCCTTGTCGCCTTTGATGATTTTAATTATAGGTGGTTTTTTTGGAGTGACAGCTCTAGGTGCAGCTGGTGACAATCTCATCTTGAAGATTGGTTCATATATTCCCTTTATTTCGACTTTCTTCATGCCATTTAGAGCTATTAATGGTTATGCAAATGGGTTAGAAGCTTGGATTTCGCTTGCTATTACGATTGCTTTTGCAGTAACGGCAACAGTCTTTATCGGACGTATGTATGCTAGCCTCGTTCTGCAAACAGATGATTTAGGACCTTGGAAAACCTTTAAACGTGCCTTATCTTATAAATAGAAGAGCCTCGCGAAAGCGAGGTTTTTTTAGAGATAAAAAGAGTGGAATTCAGAAAAATATTTTTCATATCTATTGACTTTTAGGGGTGAAATTTGGTATTATAGTAGGCGGTATTGTTTACCCCATTTGAAAGGCCCCGGAACCTTCCAAATACTTTTCGATGGGAAGGAACACCCATCACCGTAAACAAAAATCGAACTATATATAGGAGAAATCATGAACAAAACAACATTTATGGCTAAACCAGGCCAAGTTGAACGTAAATGGTACGTAGTTGACGCAACTGATGTACCACTTGGACGTCTTTCTGCAGTAGTTGCTAGCGTACTTCGCGGAAAAAACAAACCAACATTTACACCACACACTGATACAGGTGACTTTGTGATTGTTATCAATGCTGAAAAAGTTAAATTGACTGGTAAAAAAGCAACTGATAAAATCTACTACACTCACTCAAACCACCCAGGTGGATTGAAACAAATCTCTGCAGGTGAACTTCGTTCTAAAAATGCAGTACGTTTGATCGAGAAATCAGTTAAAGGTATGCTTCCACACAATACTCTTGGACGCGCTCAAGGTATGAAGTTGAAAGTATTTGTTGGAGCTGAGCACACTCACGCTGCACAACAACCAGAAGTTCTTGATATTTCAGGACTTATCTAAGGAAAGGAACAATAAAGTATGTCACAAGCACAATATGCAGGTACTGGACGTCGTAAAAACGCTGTTGCACGCGTTCGCCTTGTTCCAGGAACTGGTAAAATCACTGTTAACAAAAAAGATGTTGAAGAGTACATCCCACACGCTGACCTTCGTCTTGTCATCAACCAACCATTCGCAGTTACTTCAACTGTAGGTTCATACGACGTTTTCGTTAACGTTGTAGGTGGTGGATATGCTGGTCAATCAGGAGCTATCCGTCATGGTATCGCTCGTGCTCTTCTTCAAGTAGACCCAGACTTCCGCGATTCATTGAAACGCGCAGGACTTCTTACACGTGACTCACGTAAAGTTGAACGTAAGAAACCAGGTCTTAAGAAAGCTCGTAAAGCATCACAATTTAGTAAACGTTAATTCGAAAGAATTACTATACTTATACAGAGCACCTTTCGGGGTGTTCTTTTTTATACTTTCTTACTAAATTGGTACAATTGATACAGTTGTTGCGACTTTAGTCGCTTACAAATGAGGCTGCAATCTGACAAAGTCAGTTGTCTCAAAACGTTAATCAATACTATACTATCAACGTTTCAAATCACTCGAAAGTTTACCTTATTGTTTCTTTTTATATTCTTAAGAAATCAAAAGCAACATAAGTTGTCAGCTCTTTATTACAAAAACATTAATTAGCATTCTAGCATTATCTTCAGTCTAAAATCAGTATTTTGAGTTGTACGAAATCAGTTTTTGAAATTTGTCTAGTCTTACTTCATTTTCCCCTGAAGTTAAGTTTTTACTCAGCATCATTAGTTAAAAAGCAAAAAGAATGCGTTTTATCTTTGGATTTGAGATTTATAAAATAGGATTAGCGTTCTGAAAATTAGATATTACAGACAAAATAAAATTTTTAAAAGCTACAGAGAAACATGGTATAATGTAACTAAAGGAGGTAGCATATGTCCTTAAATATAGATAAAGAAAAGATGAGAATCATGGGAGTAGCTTTTGAAAACCGATCTGTTTTTAAGAGTGTTTGGTATGCTTTAAGTACAAATATGATTGAAGGATGGCGACCTACGGTTAGTGATGTTGAAAAATTACGAGATGAAGCTCTTGCTCTGGGGATGGCTTAATGAAGCGTAAATGTTAGGATTCTTATGACTATATTGATCCGAATAATTTATATACCTATCCAGATTCTTCAGTTCTAAGAAATAAGCAGGAAGGAAAAAAGCACGCGAGCTTGAATATCGAATGGTTGCTAGTAAGAGTTTGAAATTATTTATCAATCCTATCTTAGAAAAGTTGAAAAGTGATAACTCTTTAATAAACTCTTGGTTTGTTAAAAGATATTTTGTCCACTACATTTTTTCAATTGACTATTATTTGTCATAGATATAACAGATAGAACATTGCATTCAGAATAACGAAAAACGCATCAAAAATGGTGCGTTCTGTTTTTATGCTACAATAAAAGGAGAGAAACAAATTGAAAATTTTTAAGGGAGAGTTTTATAGAATCTCTGTATTAACAGACAAGTTAGTAAGGTTAGAATACTCTAAAACTGGAAGTTTTGAGGATAGAACGACACAACTTATCTATAATAGGGATTTTGGCCAAGTTTCGTTAGATTATATCGAGACATCAAATGTACTAGATATTATGACGGACTATTTTCATTTGCACTTTAATAAAGGAGAATTTAACGCCGAAAATTTATTTATAGAATTAAAAGGAAATTTTGCCGTATATGGTAGTCGCTGGTATTTTGGTGAATCGATTGAAACGTTAAAAGGAACAGCTCGGACTCTGGATAAGGCAGATGGCGCAATCCCTTTAGAAGATGGAATTATTAGTCGAAATGGTATTGCCTTACTGGATGATTCTCAAGGATTTATTTGGGATGAACAGTCTGGTTATATGGAGAGAGAAAATCAAATTGACCTCTATTTCTTTGCCTATGGGCATGATTATAGAGGAGCAATCAGAGACTTTTACCATTTGACTGGTTCAACACCCTTGTTGCCAAGATATGCTTTAGGTAATTGGTGGAGTAGATATTGGCCTTATACGTCGGATGAATACTTGGATTTAATAGACAGATTTGAAACAGAGAAAATTCCATTATCTATCGGTGTTTTAGATATGGATTGGCATATCACTGACATTCCAGCTCGTTTTGGAAGTGGCTGGACAGGATATAGTTGGAATAGAAACTTAATACCAAATCCAGAACAGTTATTGCAACAACTTCATGATAGAAAGTTAAAACTCTCCTTAAATGTCCATCCTGCTGATGGTATACGGGCTTATGAGGAAGCTTATCCTCGAGTCGCCAAACGATTGGGGTTAAATGTAGAACTAGAAGAACCTGCTATTTTTGATTTTTTTAATCCATCTTTTAGGGAATCCTACTTTAAAGATGTTCATTATGAGCTAGAAAAGCAGGGAGTAGATTTTTGGTGGATTGACTGGCAACAAGGGACGCAAGGCATGTTGGATCCACTATGGCTTTTAAACCATTATCATTATCAGGATAGTTGTAAAAATGCAGAAGGTGGCTTGATTTTATCAAGATATGCAGGTCCTGGTAGTCACCGCTACCCTGTTGGTTTTTCAGGGGATACTATTATTAGTTGGAATTCCTTAAGATTTCAACCCTATTTTACAGCGACAGCATCTAATATCGGTTATAGTTGGTGGAGTCATGATATCGGTGGACACATGCTGGGGGATTATGACGAAGAGCTACAAACTAGATGGCTACAGTTTGGGGTTTTTAGTCCGATTACTCGATTACATAGTTCTAGAAGTCCTTTCAATAGTAAAGAACCTTGGTTTTTTTCAGAAACAACATCTAAGATTATGAAGAAATACCTTCGTTTGAGACATCAGATGATTCCATATCTATACACCATGAATGTAAAGACACACGAGGAAGGTGCCCCATTAATCAGCCCAATGTATTATTTCTACCCAGAGAATGATGAGAGTTATAATGTTCCAAATCAATACTTTTTTGGAACAGAATTGATGGTGGCTCCCATTGTAGAAAAGATGGATTTGGCATTTCAATCTGCAAAAGTAGATGTATGGTTCCCTGAAGGTGAATGGTATGACTTCTTTTCAGAGAAAAGATACACAGGTGGTGTGAACTTAAGTGTTTATAGGGACATTTCGACTATTCCTGTGTTTGCCAAAAGTGGTGCAATCATTCCATTGGTTGGTTCTGAGATAGATATGGGTGTTGATTTACCTGAAGTTGTAGATTGGTATGTATTCCCAGGAAAACAACATTCTTTTGAGATGATTGAAGATCAAAATGGTCAAAGATATAAAACAAGATTATCGATTGATTGGGAAATGGGGATGGTAGAGTTAACATTACAAGGAGATTCTAGTATCGTTCCAAGCAATAGAAGGCATAGAATTCATTTTAAAGGAACGAATGTGTCTATGATTGAATTGCCAAATAAGAATACTACAGCTAGATTTGAATGTAAAGATAATAAAAGGACATCTCTAAATGACGAAGTTTTTAGACTACTAAAGACGGCTTCTCTTCCATATGAGTTGAAAGATAGATTGTTAAATCAATTCATCAATGCTAAAAATTCTCATGAGTTAATGAATATCTTGCATCATCAGGATAAGGAATTGAGAGGACGTTTGTTGGAAATGATATTTACTAGCCAAAACTAATTGAGACATTTCGTACACAATTTCTATTCTTTAATTACTAATTATTTATTTTTTAATGTGTAATAGTTTTACATCTCTACGCTTATTGACTTGTATTTTAGTAATTACAAGTTTGGCATAGGGATGTTTTTATGATTTTAAAGACTTTTTGCCCAGCCTCTTTTTAACTAAATAAGAGCAAATTTTAAAAGGTAACTTATCAAAGTAACTTCCACTTGCCTGACCGAAGTGGAAGTTAGTCTGAAAGGGATTTTTTTCAGAAAATTTTCTAAAAGAAACAGGATTTGTTTGACATTTGTTTGAAAATTCTGTAAAATGAATTATTATATCGTTAAAGGAGAATATATATGGAAAAACAGAAAACATTTTTTGGACATCCTATGGGCTTGTCCACCCTCTTCTTTACAGAGATGTGGGAACGCTTTTCTTACTATGGGATGCGAGCTATCCTACTTTACTATATGTACTATAGTGTGCAAGATGGTGGGTTGGGGATGGATAAGACCACGGCTGCATCGGTTATGGCGATTTATGGCTCGCTGGTATTTTTGTCCTCAGTTATCGGTGGTTTTGTCAGTGACCGTATTTTAGGAAGCCGTAAGACTGTCTTTTATGGTGGGATTCTGATTATGCTAGGGCATATTGCTTTGGCAACACCTTTTGGACAAGTGGCTCTCTATCTTTCTATTGCCTTGATTATCTTTGGTACTGGATTTTTAAAACCTAATATCTCAGATATGGTTGGGGGAATTTATGAGAAAGAGGATGATAGACGGGATGCAGGATTTAGTATCTTTGTCTTTGGTATTAACTTAGGTGCCTTCGTTGCCCCTTATCTAGTGGGGTATCTAGGTCAGGAAGTCAATTTCCATCTAGGTTTCTCATTAGCTGCCATTGGGATGTTCTTTGGTCTGGTGAAATATGTTTTAGATGGGAAGAAATACCTACCTGAATCAAGTCTTTACCCCACTGATCCACTTTCACAGAAGGAGCAGCAGACCTTGATTAAACGCTTGCTGACTACACTTGTCATGGTTGTTCTGGTGGTTCTAGGTTTAGTCTTTACTCACCAGTTTAACGTGGATATGATTGTTAATATATTTACAGTGATTGCGGTAATCATTCCAATCTACTATTTCTTCAAAATTTTATCTAGTCAGAAAATAACTGCTACTGAGAGATCCCGAGTATTTGCCTACATTCCTCTATTTATCGCTGGAGTACTCTTCTGGTCTATTGAGGAGCAGGGTTCCGTTGTTCTTGCTCTATTTGCAGATGATCAAACTCGACTTTACTTTAATGTATTTGGGAATCAGATTCATTTCCCATCTAGCTTTTTCCAAAGTATCAATCCACTTTTCATTATGATTTATGTGCCAATTTTTGCTTGGTTGTGGGGGAAAATGGGTAAAAATCAACCGTCCTCTTCTAAGAAATTTGCTTACGGTTTATTTGCGGCAGGTCTATCCTTCTTGTGGATGATGTTGCCAGGGATGCTCTTTGGGGTAGATGTTAAGGTTAGTCCTTTCTGGTTGATTATGAGTTGGGCTATTGTGATTGTGGGGGAAATGTTGATTTCGCCTATTGGTCTATCAGTCACTACTAAGCTAGCACCAAAATCCTTCCAAGCACAAATGATGTCTATCTGGTTCTTGAGTAATGCTGCTGCCCAAGCTATCAATGCTCAAATTGTAAAATTTTATACAAGCGAAACTGAAGTCGCTTACTATGGAATTGTTGGAGGAATTACGATTGTATTCAGTATTATCTTACTCTTTTACGTTCCACGTATTGAAAAACTAATGTCTGGTATCAAATAGAGAAAAACTGGAATTTCTGTAGGGATTTTAAAAGTTAGATCAATTAGTTATTCAAAGGATTTAGTTCTGTATTGTACAGGGCTAAGTCCTTTTAGTTTGATGAAAAGTCACGATGTTTTTGATATTCCTAGTAGACATTTGTCAACTTTTTCTGTTTAAGCCAAAGCCAATCAAAAAATCCCACTATTCATTAGGTTAAAGGAGACCTAATCATAGTGAGATTGTGAAATTATAGTAGGTTTTGTATAGCCTCTTCAATTTGTTTTGGGTCTGTTTTGGAAGAGAAACGTTCAAATACCTGTCCATCTCGACCAATGAGAAACTTAGCAAAATTCCATTCGATTCGTTTTCCTAGTGGGCCAGATTTCTGGTCTTTCAACCAAACATAGAGGGGATCTGCTTCCTTGCCGTTGACCTTGATCTTGGCAAAGCGTGGGAAAGTGGTTTGATAGTTTAGGCTACAGAAGTTGTTGATATCCTCTGCGCTGCCGGGTGCTTGTCCCATAAACTGATTGCAAGGGAAGTCTAAAATCTCAAATCCCTGATCTTGATAGCGGTCATAGAGTTCTTGGAGTCCTTGGTACTGGGGCGTTAAACCACATCCAGTAGCAGTATTGACAACCAAGAGAACCTTGCCACGATAGGCATCTAGGGGAGTTTCTTGATTGTCTTGATTCAAGACTGAAAAATCATATAGTGAGGTCATTAATTGATTTTCTCCTTCTGTTTGGTATTTTTAGGAGTTTTCTCCTCCTGTAGGGATAGAAAGCCGTAGGTCAGGGTTCCAAAAATGCTACCGATAATCAGGCCATACATCAGTAAAGGAACACTTTTATCGAATTGCATGAGTAACTTCACAAAATCTGGAAGTGACATCTGCTGAACGAAGACTTTATGAAAGATGAGTAGGATAAAGAGGCCAATCTGAAGACTGATAAATACCACCCAGCTTCGGAATTTGATTTGGCCTTTGCTGTAGGTTTTGAGGATGATTTCTGATTTGTCATCTTTTTCCAGATGGAGTTCTTTGACGGCTCTTTGAGTTTTTAAAGTAATGAAAAAAATGAGTCCAGAGTATACGTAGGGCATGGCATAGCGAACGATTTCTATGAAGCGTCCAAATAACAGATAAAACAAGAAGAGAAAGAAGGAAGAATAAACGATTTGGACCATGGAACGGGCACAAGCCTTGTAGATAATCTCTTGCCGGCATTCATCAAAAGGGCCTTGAATATGAAAGAGATTTCGGAGTAGGCGAGTGGTTAAGTCTTCTTTTTTCATGTTAGTAACCTCCTAAAAGAGCGGTTTTACTGATTTTCTTTTACGAATTGATAGAGATAATAAAGATAAGTGATAGAAGAAAGGCTAGCGATAGTGAGCAGTAAATAATAATTCCAATTGCCTGAGACGAGCATCAGTTGTGGTAAAGATAGAATCATAAAGTACAGTGCTAAGTTAAGTGTGCGCGTTTTTGGGGAGTCAATCTTTAGATAAGTCAGTCCTTTGTTAAGTGCTAGAATAAAGACTAGCACGAGGAATGTCTCGTCGATTGGCAAGTTCCCTGAAATGATGATGAAGATGAGCAGGGAACTGAAGAAAAGATGATAGGTAAGTAAAGTTACTAGTGATTTCATAGGGCACCTCCTAATCCTCATCTTGATCTTTCTTAGCTTTTTCAATGCGACGGGAGATGATAATCTGTATAACTACTCCAAAGAAGACAGACTGGAGAATACTTGAAAAAATATTTTTAAAAGCGAGAAGAGACTGAAGATAGTCCTGACTCTCACCTAGCAGTATAAGGAGAAGAGGGGTTGTAAAAAAACTCATTAATCCATAGACTATCCCAGCTTTCAGACCTGGGTAGTGTAGTTGCTTACTTTCTTTCTCACTCAGCATATCTGGTTCAATAGTTGTAATCCCTGTTTTTTGCATTTGGTATGTGAGATATCCAGCAACGATGAGGGCAATCACTAAAATCAGAGGAGGATAGACTAGAGCCACTAGTTGAGGATATTTATAGGCCAGAACGAGCGGAATAAGATTTCCGAAAATCATCAGATAAAAAAGGAAGATAAAGACTTGATTGCCGATACGATCAGCCTCGCGTCGTTTGTATTCGTCAAGTGGATCAGAAATACCGTATGTGCGCTTGATCAGTTTTTCAGTGAAGGTTTCTTTTTTCATGAGTTGGCTCCTTTTTTAAAAATCTTCCTCCCAAAAGAGACTGTTGAGGTCAGTTTGGAGGCTGCGGGCGAGATTGAGACAGAGTTCTAGGGTTGGGTTGTACTTGTCGTTCTCAATCATATTGATAGTTTGTCTCGAGACACCGATATCCTTGGCGAGCTCGAGCTGGGAAATGCCCAGTTCTTTGCGAAATTCTTTCACACGATTCATCTGTTCTCCTTTCTGATTTGTGTCGTATATATTTGACTACATTATATTCTTCTATAGAGCGAATGTCAAGCATATTTGACATATTTCTTAAAGAAATCTTACTTGTTTTTAGCCTATTTGTCTGACTAGTGCAAGCTGGTCGGATTTGTGGTAAAATAGGTAAGATATGACAAAAGAATTTCATCATGTAACGGTCTTACTCCACGAAACGATTGATATGCTCGACGTCAAACCTGACGGTATCTACGTTGATGCGACTTTGGGTGGAGCAGGCCATAGCGAATATTTATTAAGTAAATTAAGTGAAAAAGGCCATCTCTATGCCTTTGACCAAGACCAGAATGCCATTGACAACGCGCAAAAACGTTTGGCACCCTATATCGAAAAAGGGATGGTGACTTTTATCAAGGATAACTTCCGTCATTTACAGGCACGTTTGCGCGAAGCTGGTGTTCAGGAAATTGATGGGATTTGTTATGACTTGGGAGTATCTAGTCCTCAGTTGGATCAGCGTGAGCGTGGTTTTTCTTATAAAAAGGATGCACCACTAGACATGCGGATGAATCAGGATGCTAGTCTGACAGCCTATGAAGTGGTGAACCACTATGACTATCATGACTTGGTTCGTATTTTCTTCAAGTATGGCGAGGACAAATTCTCTAAACAGATTGCGCGTAAGATTGAACAAGCACGGGAAGTAAAGCCAATCGAGACAACGACTGAGTTGGCAGAGATTATCAAGTCGGCTAAACCTGCAAAGGAACTCAAGAAAAAGGGCCATCCTGCCAAGCAGATTTTCCAGGCTATTCGGATTGAAGTCAATGATGAGTTGGGAGCGGCAGATGAGTCCATCCAGCAGGCTATGGAGATGTTGGCTATAGATGGTAGAATCTCAGTGATTACTTTCCATTCCTTGGAAGACCGCTTGACCAAGCAATTGTTCAAGGAAGCTTCAACTGTGGAAGTTCCCAAAGGCTTGCCCTTCATCCCAGATGATCTCAAGCCCAAGATGGAATTGGTATCCCGTAAGCCAATCTTGCCAAGTGCAGAAGAATTAGAAGTCAATAACCGCTCGCACTCAGCTAAGTTGCGCGTGGCCAGAAAAATTCACAAGTAAGAGGAAAAAATGGTAGATAAAAAAGAAACAACCAGTCAATTCTTGCAGAGTCGTATAAAAAAATTCTCCCGTGTGGAGAAGGCTTTTTATCTTTCCATTGCGTTTACAGCTCTCGTTTTGGCGCTTAGTATTATCTTTATGCAGACTCGACTCCTACAAGTACAAAATGATTTGACAAAAATCAATGCGCAGATAGAGGAGAAGAAGACAGAGTTGGATGATGCCAAACAAGAGGTAAATGAATTGTTGAGGGCAGAACGCTTGAAAGAAATCGCAAATTCTAAGGACTTAAAATTGAATAATGAGAATATTCGATCAGCGGAGTAAGATATGAAGTGGACAAAAAGAATAACCCGATTTGCGATTAGAAACCGTAAATCTCCAGCAGAAAACCGTAAAATAGTGGGGAAGTACATCAGCTTGTTAGCTGTCGTACTTTTCGCTGTCTTTTTGGTCAATTTTGCTGTTATTATCGGGAGTGGTAGTAAATTTGGAACTGATCTAGTCAAAGAGGCTAAGAAAGTTCACCAAATAACCCGTACAGTCCCTGCCAAACGTGGGACTATTTATGACCGAAATGGAGTCCCGATTGCTGAGGACGCAACCTCCTATAATGTTTATGCTGTTATTGATAAAAAATACAAATCAGCAACGGGTAAAATTCTTTATGTAGAAGATGCCCAGTTTAATAAGGTAGCAGAGGTTTTCCATAAGTATCTGGATATGGACGAGGCTTATGTTAAAGAACAATTGTCTCAACCGAATCTAACTCAAGTTTCTTTTGGTGCCAAAGGAAATGGGATTACCTATGCCAATATGATGGCTATTAAAAAGGATTTAAAAGATGCTAGTGTTGAAGGGATTGACTTTACAACTAGCCCAAACAGAAGCTATCCAAATGGACAATTCGCTTCTAGTTTTATTGGATTGGCCCAACTCCATGAAAATGAAGATGGAAGCAAGAGTTTGCTGGGAACTTCTGGGATGGAGAGTTCCTTGAATAGTATTCTCGCAGGGAAAGACGGTATTATTACCTATGAAAAAGATCGTCTGGGTAATATTGTCCCCGGAACAGAACAAGTGTCCCAGCAAACGGTAGATGGCAAGGATGTTTATACGACTATTTCCAGTACCCTTCAGTCCTTCATGGAAACCCAGATGAATGCCTTTCTAGAAAAGGTAAAAGGTAAGTATATGACGGCGACCTTGGTTAGTGCCAAAACAGGGGAAATTCTCGCAACAACGCAACGACCAACCTTTGATGCCGATACTAAGGAAGGAATCACTAAGGATTTTGTCTGGCGTGATATTCTTTATCAAAGTAACTATGAACCAGGATCAGCCATGAAGGTCATGACGCTAGCAGCAGCTATTGATAACAACACTTTCCCAGGTGGAGAATACTTCAATAGCAGTGAATTAAAAGTGGCAGATGTGACAATTCGAGATTGGGACGTCAATGAAGGTTTGACCGGCGGTGGTATGATGACCTTTTCTCAAGGGTTTGCGCACTCAAGTAACGTTGGGATGACGCTTCTTGAGCAAAAGATGGGAGATGCTACCTGGCTGGATTATCTAAATCGCTTTAAATTTGGGGTTCCGACTCGGTTTGGTTTGACGGATGAGTATGCAGGTCAACTTCCAGCTGACAATATCGTCAATATTGCTCAGAGTTCATTTGGACAAGGTATTTCAGTGACCCAAACCCAAATGATTCGTGCCTTCACGGCTATTGCCAACGATGGAGTCATGCTAGAACCTAAATTTATCAGTGCCTTGTATGACCCAAATGACCAATCTGTTCGGAAATCTCAAAAAGAGATTGTAGGAAATCCTGTTTCCAAAGATGCAGCCAGTCTAACTCGAACCAACATGGTTTTGGTAGGAACAGATCCAGTTTATGGAACCATGCATAACCACAGCACAGGCAAACCAACTGTAACTGTTCCTGGTCAAAATGTAGCCCTCAAGTCTGGTACAGCCCAGATTGCCGATGAGAAAAATGGAGGTTACTTGGTTGGTACGACCAATTACATTTTTTCTGCTGTATCGATGAACCCTGCTGAAAATCCTGATTTTATCCTCTATGTGACGGTTCAACAGCCAGAGCATTATTCAGGTATTCAGTTGGGGGAATTTGCCAATCCTATCTTGGAAAGAGCAGTGGCCATGAAAGATTCCCTTAACCTCCAATCTACTGCTAAAACGTTAGATCAGGTAACCAATCAAAGCGCTTATGCCATGCCTAGCATCAAGGATATTTCACCTGGTGATTTGGCGGAAGCCTTACGTCGCAATATTGTGCAACCAATCGTTGTAGGAACAGGAACAAAGATTAAAGAATCATCTGTAGAAGAAGGGACCAATCTTACACCTAACCAGCAAGTTCTCCTCTTATCTGATAAAGCAGAGGAAGTTCCAGATATGTATGGTTGGACAAAAGCAACCGCAGAAGCTTTTTCTAAGTGGTTAAATATAGAACTTGAATTTGAAGGTTCAGGCTCTACTGTGCAGAAGCAAGATGTTCGTGCTAATACAGCTATCAAGGGCATTAAAAAAATTACATTAACTTTAGGAGACTAATATGTTTATTTCCATCAGTGCTGGAATTGTGACATTTTTACTAACTTTGGTAGGAATTCCGGCCTTTATCCAATTTTATAGAAAGGCGCAAATTACAGGCCAGCAGATGCATGAGGATGTCAAACAGCACCAGGCAAAAGCTGGAACTCCTACAATGGGAGGTTTGGTTTTCTTAATTGCTTCTGTTTTGGTTGCCTTCTTTCTTGCCTTATTTAGTAACCAATTCAGCAATAATGTCGGAATGATTTTATTTATCTTGGTTCTTTATGGTTTAATCGGATTTTTAGATGACTTCCTCAAGGTCTTCCGTAAAATCAATGAGGGCCTTAATCCCAAACAGAAATTGGCTCTTCAACTTCTAGGTGGTGTCATTTTCTACCTTTTCTATGAGCGCGGTGGCGATATGCTTTCAGTCTTTGGCTACCAAGTGCATCTAGGGATTTTCTATATTCTTTTCGCCCTTTTCTGGCTAGTTGGTTTTTCAAACGCAGTCAACTTGACAGATGGTATTGATGGTCTAGCTAGTATTTCTGTAGTCATCAGCTTGTCTGCTTATGGAATTATTGCCTATGTGCAAGGTCAGATGGATATTCTTCTGGTGATTCTGGCCATGATTGGTGGTTTACTCGGTTTCTTCGCCTTTAACCATAAGCCTGCCAAGGTCTTTATGGGGGATGTGGGAAGTTTGGCTCTCGGTGGGATGTTGGCAGCTATCTCTATGGCCCTCCACCAAGAATGGACTCTCTTGATTATCGGAATTATTTATGTCTTTGAAACAACTTCAGTCATGATGCAAGTCGGTTATTTCAAAATGACTGGTGGCAAACGTATTTTCCGTATGACGCCTGTGCATCACCATTTTGAGCTTGGAGGATTGTCTGGTAAAGGAAATCCTTGGAGCGAGTGGAAAGTTGACTTTTTCTTTTGGGGAGTGGGACTTCTAGCAAGTCTCTTGACGTTAGCAATTTTATATTTGATGTAAGAATAGCACCCTGACGTTTCAGGGTGTTTTTGCATTCTAAAAAATATTGGTCAATTAAAGTCAAATCTCTTGACCTTTTCTGACTAATGTAGTATATTATGAACGTAAGGTAAATGAAAGCCTTACGTGAACACTTATTTAAAGTAAAATAGAAAGAGGTGTGTCTATGTTTAATCTAGAAATCTTCAGAAGTAAAGATAGTCTACTCCTGCTTGAAAAAGAAAAACCAGAAATAGTACGTAGAGTAGCGATTTAGCTAGTCTAAATTTTTTAAAACAAAGGTCAAAGATAGTCAATATCAGTAATCATAACTAAGTAAACAAAAAGAGGTAAAGAATATGAACAACAATTTTAATAATTTTAACAACATGGATGATTTGTTTAACCAATTGATGGGTGGTATGCGAGGATACAGTTCTGAAAATCGTCGCTACTTGATTAATGGACGCGAAGTGACACCAGAGGAATTTGCTCATTATCGTGCAACTGGTCAATTGCCAGGAAATGCAGAAACTGATGGACAAATGCAACAACAGACTTCAGGTATGAAACAAGATGGTGTCCTTGCTAAACTCGGTCGTAACTTGACAGCAGAAGCGCGTGAAGGCAAGTTGGATCCTGTTATCGGACGAAACAAAGAAATTCAAGAAACATCTGAAATCCTTTCACGTCGTACCAAGAACAATCCTGTACTTGTCGGAGATGCAGGTGTTGGTAAGACAGCCGTTGTCGAAGGCCTAGCACAAGCCATTGTGAATGGCGATGTTCCAGCTGCCATTAAGAACAAGGAAATTATCTCCATTGATATCTCAGGTCTTGAGGCTGGTACTCAATACCGTGGTAGCTTTGAAGAAAATGTCCAAAACTTAGTCAATGAAGTGAAAGAAGCAGGGAATATTATCCTCTTCTTTGATGAAATTCACCAAATCCTTGGCGCTGGTAGCACTGGTGGAGACAGTGGTTCTAAAGGACTTGCGGATATTCTCAAGCCAGCCCTCTCTCGTGGTGAATTGACAGTGATTGGAGCGACAACTCAGGATGAATACCGTAACACCATCTTGAAGAATGCAGCTCTTGCTCGTCGTTTCAACGAAGTCAAGGTCAATGCTCCTTCAGCAGAGGATACTTTTAAAATCCTTCAAGGGATTCGTGACCTCTATCAACAACACCACAATGTCATCTTACCAGACGAGGTCTTGAAAGCAGCAGTGGATTATTCTGTTCAATACATTCCACAACGCAGCTTGCCAGATAAGGCTATTGACCTTGTCGATGTTACAGCAGCTCACTTGGCAGCTCAACATCCAGTAACAGATGTTCATGCTGTTGAACGTGAAATTGAAGCAGAGAAAGACAAGCAAGAAAAAGCGGTTGAGGCAGAAGATTTTGAAGCTGCTCTAAACTATAAAACACGCATTGCAGAATTGGAAAAGAAAATCGAAAACCACACAGAAGATATGAAAGTGACTGCAAGTGTCAATGATGTGGCTGAATCTGTAGAACGAATGACAGGTATTCCAGTGTCACAAATGGGAGCATCAGACATCGAACGTTTGAAAGATATGGCTCATCGCTTGGAACACAAAGTTATCGGTCAAGATAAGGCGGTAGAAGCTGTAGCTCGTGCCATCCGTCGTAATCGTGCTGGTTTTGACGAAGGCAATCGCCCAATCGGTAGCTTTCTCTTTGTAGGTCCAACTGGGGTTGGTAAGACAGAACTTGCTAAGCAATTGGCGCTCGATATGTTTGGAACCAAGGATGCGATTATCCGTTTGGATATGTCTGAATACAGTGACCGCACAGCCGTATCTAAATTGATCGGTACAACAGCCGGATATGTAGGATATGATGACAATAGCAATACCTTGACAGAACGTGTTCGTCGAAATCCTTACTCTATCATTCTCTTGGATGAGATTGAAAAGGCTGATCCTCAAGTGATCACTCTTCTCCTTCAAGTCTTGGATGATGGTCGTTTGACAGATGGTCAAGGCAATACAGTGAACTTTAAGAACACTGTCATTATTGCGACATCAAATGCTGGATTTGGCTATGAAGCTAACTTGACAGAAGATGCGGACAAACCAGAATTGATGGATCGTTTGAAACCATTCTTCCGTCCAGAATTCCTTAACCGCTTCAACGCAGTTATCGAGTTCTCGCACTTGACTAAGGAAGACCTTTCTAAGATTGTAGATTTGATGTTGGCTGAAGTTAACCAAACCTTGGCTAAGAAAGACATTGATTTGGTAGTCAGTCAAGCGGCTAAAGACTATATCACAGAAGAAGGCTATGATGAAGTCATGGGTGTTCGCCCTCTCCGTCGCGTGGTTGAACAACAAATTCGTGATAAGGTAACAGACTTCCACTTGGATCATCTATATGCCAAACATTTGGAAGCAGATATGGAAGATGGTGGTTTAGTTATTCGTGAAAAAGCCTAATACTCTTCGAAAATCTCTTCAAACCACGTCAACGTCGCCTTGCCGTATATATGTGACTGACTTCGTCAGTTCTATCTACAACCTCAAAGCAGTGCTTTGAGCAACCTACGGCTAGTTTCCTAGTTTGCTCTTTGATTTTCATTGAGTATAAGACAAAATTTTGAGAATAAAAAAGAAGGAACCAGCTGAAAAAACTGGTTCCTTTTTTGTGTTTAGATGATATGGCGCTCAAAGGCATCATCTGAGATTCCTTGTTCCAGGATGAGTTTCGCCCATTCTTTAGCAGAAAAGAGGCTGTGGTCTTTGTAGTTTCCGCAAGATTCGATGGTTGTCCCTGGGACATCTTCCCAAGTAGTAGTTTCAGCGATTTCTTTGAGCGAATCCTTGATAACTGCTGCGATTTCAGCGCTGGTATGACGTCCCCACATAATCATGTGGAAACCTGTACGGCAGCCAAATGGTGAACAGTCAATCATACCGTCAATGCGGGTACGGATGAGTTTGGCTAAGAGGTGCTCAATAGTGTGAAGGCCAGCAGTAGGAATCGAGTCTTCGTTTGGTTGCACCAAGCGAATATCATAATTGGAGATGATGTCTCCTTTTGGCCCTGTTTCTTCCCCAATCAAGCGGACATAGGGAGCTTTAACAATAGTGTGGTCAAGTTCAAAACTTTCAACAATAACTTCTTTTGACATGGTAAATCCTTTCAGTTTTCTTCTTTCATTATAACATAAAGCCGGCTCCTGAGACAGAGAGAAAACCTCTCCGAGAGTGGAGAGGTTCAAATCTTTACTTACGATACAAGCGGTCGTATTGGTAGTAAGGGTCAAAGGTAACGTTGATACCCAATTTGCGAAGGACATTCTTATCTTCATCAGTCAAGATGATGGTTGAGTGGGCTTCGCTTCCTTTGAGGTTGCCGAGCTCTTCCATAGCACGAGCAGCATCAGGATTTTCTGTAGCCGTGATGGCAAGTGCAATCAGGATTTCATTTGAATGCAGGCGTGGATTGCGGCTGCCGAGGTGATCAATTTTAAGACCTTGGATTGGCTTGACAAGTTCAGGTTCGATGAGTTTTACTTCTTTAGCAATGTCAGCTGATTTCTTGATAGCGTTGATCAAGGCAGCGGCTGTAGGGCCAAAGAGTTCTGAGTTCTTACCAGTGACAATTTCTCCGCTTGGCAATTCAAGGGCTAGGGCTGGTCCGCCAGTTTCTTCTGCTTTTTGACGGGCAACGACAGCAACCTTACGGTCTGCATGTGTGATGCCGAGGTCGTTCATGAGCAACTCAATTTTCTTGACAGCAGCTTCGCCAACTTTTTCGGCTTTAAAATCAAGAACAGTTTGATAGTAACGGCGGATGATTTCTTGTTTAGAAGCTTCGACAGCAGCCTCGTCATCTGTAATAGCGAAACCAACCATGTTGACACCCATGTCTGTCGGTGAAGCGTATGGAGATTCACCGAGGATACGTTCCAACATGCGCTTAAGCACAGGGAAGATTTCGATATCACGGTTGTAGTTGACAGTGGTTTCTCCGTAGGTTTGGAGATGGAAAGGGTCAATCATGTTGACATCGTCAAGGTCAGCTGTGGCAGCCTCGTAGGCCAAGTTGACCGGGTGATGAAGGGGAAGATTCCAGACTGGGAAGGTTTCAAACTTAGCGTAACCAGACTTGATACCATTGATTTGGTCGTGGTACATGTTTGACATACAAGTTGCCAATTTTCCAGAACCAGGTCCAGGAGCTGTTACGACGATCAAGTTGCGACTTGTTTTGATGTAGTCATTTTTCCCCATACCTTCTGGAGAAATGATATGATCCATATCCGTCGGATATCCTTTGATTGGATAATGAAGATAAGAATCAATCCCGTTTTTCTCAAGTTGGTTGCGGAAGGCATCTGCGGCTGGTTGGCCAGCGTACTGTGTGATGACAACGGAACCAACAAAAATTCCCAATTCATTGAATTTATCAATCAAGCGAAGAACTTCTTGGTCATAAGAAATGCCCAAGTCACCACGTGCTTTAGAATGCTCGATGTTGCTGGCGTTAATGGCAATCACAACTTCAACCTGCTCTTTCAATTCTTGCAAGAGCTTGATTTTGTTGTCAGGCTCATAACCAGGAAGGACACGGGCAGCGTGGAAATCTTCTAACATTTTACCACCAAACTCCAAGTAGAGCTTGCCGTCAAATTGATTAATGCGCTCCAAAATGTGGTCGCGCTGTAGATTCAAATATTGTTCAGAACTAAAAGCTTGTTTTTTCATTTTTTTACCTCTGACCTCTATTATAATAAAAAATTGGAAGTTAGGAAACTATGGAGTTAAAAAAGGAATTAAAAAGATTAGGCAAACGCTTGCACAAAATTCCCAAAAGCGCTATCATAGACTGTAGATTATTAAAATAATGAGGTAAGAAGATGCAAGAAAAATGGTGGCATAATGCCGTAGTCTATCAAGTCTATCCCAAGAGTTTTATGGATAGCAACGGAGATGGAATTGGTGATTTGCCAGGTATTACCAGTAAGTTGGACTATCTAGCTAAGTTAGGGATTACAGCGATTTGGCTTTCTCCTGTTTATGACAGCCCTATGGACGATAATGGCTACGATATTGCTGACTATCAAGCGATTGCAGCTATTTTCGGAACTATGGAGGACATGGACCAACTGATTGCGGAAGCCAAGAAGCGTGATATTCGCATCATCATGGACTTGGTGGTCAATCATACTTCGGATGAACATGCTTGGTTTGTCGAGGCATGTGAAAATCCTGACAGCCCAGAGCGCGACTACTATATCTGGCGGAATGAACCGAACGACCTAGATTCTATCTTTAGCGGATCTGCCTGGGAATACGATGAAAAGTCAGGTCAATACTATCTCCACTTTTTCAGTAAGAAACAGCCTGATCTCAACTGGGAGAACGAAAAGCTTCGTCAGAAAATTTATGAGATGATGAACTTCTGGATTGATAAAGGCATTGGTGGTTTCCGCATGGATGTTATTGACATGATTGGGAAAATTCCTGATGAGAAAGTAGTCAATAATGGTTCTATGCTCCACCCTTATCTCAAGGAAATGAATCAGGCGACTTTTGGAGATAAGAATCTCTTGACAGTAGGGGAAACATGGGGAGCAACGCCAGAAATAGCTAAACTTTACTCTGATCCAAAGGGACAAGAATTGTCTATGGTCTTCCAGTTTGAACATATTTGTCTTCAGTATCAGGAAGGTCAACCTAAATGGCACTATCAAAAAGAGCTAAACATCGCTAAGTTAAAAGAGATTTTCAACAAATGGCAGACAGAATTAGGAGTTGAGGATGGTTGGAATTCCCTCTTCTGGAACAATCATGACCTTCCTCGTATTGTCTCAATCTGGGGAAATGACCAAGAATACCGTGAAAAATCTGCCAAAGCCTTTGCAATTTTGCTTCATTTGATGAGAGGAACACCTTATATCTACCAAGGTGAGGAGATTGGTATGACCAATTATCCGTTTGAGACACTGGAGCAAGTAGAAGATATTGAATCTCTCAACTATGCGCGTGAAGCTCTTGAAAAAGGCGTTCCGATGGAAGAAATCATGGATAGTATCCGTGTCATTGGACGTGACAATGCCCGTACTCCAATGCAATGGGATGAGAGCCAAAATGCTGGTTTCTCAACAGGTCAACCGTGGTTAGCAGTCAATCCAAACTATCAAGCCATCAACGTTCAAGAAGCGCTGGCAAATCCAGATTCTATTTTCTATACCTATCAGAAACTGGTTCAAATCCGTAAGGAGAACAGCTGGCTGATTCGAGCTGACTTTGAATTACTTGATACGGCGGCTGATAAGGTCTTTGCTTATATCCGTAAAGATGGCGACCGTCGTTTCCTAGTTGTGGCTAACTTATCCAATGAAGACCAAGACTTAACAGTAGAAGGAAAAGTTAAATCAGTCTTGATTGAAAACACTGTGGCGCAAGAAGCAGTTGAGAAACAAATCTTGGCTCCATGGGATGCTTTCTGTGTGGAAATGACTAACTAAAAAGTGAGAACCTTGAGCCTTAGAGCTTGAGGTTTTTTGCTAAAAGTTGTGTAAAAATCTCTTTTAAAAACATTTGTTAGAATTTTCTAAAAAATCTGTCAAAAGCTCTTGCATTTGTAAAAAAATAGGGTATAATAGTGAAAATACTATTTTGAAGGAGATTATTTATGCAATCGAAAAAGTGGCTCTTAGGAGCAGGAGTGACCTTGAGTACAGCCATTCTTTTAACAGCTTGTGGGAAAAGTGAAAAGAATGCAGACGCTCCCAAAACATTTTCTTATGTTTATGCTGTTGATCCATCATCCTTGGATTATAGCGTTACAAGTAAAAGTTCAACTTCTGACGTAATAGGTAATGTTGTCGACGGTCTTTTAGAGAATGATAAATATGGGAATCTCATTCCTTCTCTAGCAGAGGATTGGTCAGTTTCTAAAGATGGCTTGAGTTATACCTACAAACTTCGTAAAGGTGTGAAGTGGTATACTTCAGAAGGAGAAGAGTATGCGGAAGTTAAGGCTCAGGATTTTGTCACAGGTCTGAAACATGCAGCAGACGGGAAGTCTGATGGTCTTTCTTTGGTTGAGAAATCTATCAAAGGATTGGAGGCTTATGTTAGTGGTGAGACAAACGATTTCTCAACTGTAGGTGTGAAAGCTCTTGATGATTATACAGTAGAATATACGCTTAATAAACCGGAAAGTTTTTGGAATTCAAAAATAACCACTGCAACGATGCTTCCAGTTAATGAAGAATTTTTGAATGCAACAGGTAAGGATTACGGAGCGCCAACTCCATCAAGTATTCTTTACAATGGTCCATATTTTTTGAAGTCCTTGATTTCTAAATCTGTGATTGAATATGAAAAAAATCCTAACTATTGGGATAAGGAAAATGTCAAAATTGATAATGTAAAATTAACATTCTATGATGGATCAGACCAAGAATCCTTAATTCGTAGCTTTACACAAGGTGCCTATACAACTGCTCGTCTCTTTCCAGCAAGCTCAAACTTTGAATCAACTAAAAAGGAATACGGTGATAAGATTGTCTATAGTCCACAAGAGGCAACAAGTTATTATCTTACCGTTAACGTAAATCGTCAATCCTATAATAAAACAGCTAAAACAGATGAGTCACAAAAAACATCAACAAAAGAAGCTCTTCTCAATAAGAACTTCCGTCAGGCTCTTAATTTTGCATTTAATCGCCACGCCTATACAGCTCAATTAAATGGTGAAGAAGGTGCGGATAAGATTATTCGTAATAGTCTAGTGCCAGATAACTATGTTCAAGTAGCTGGGAAGACCTTCGGACAGCTGGCTCAGGATGAACTGCTGAAATATGGAGAGCAATGGAAAGATGTGACTCTCACAGATGGCAAAGATACAATTTACAATTCAACAAAGGCCAAGTCTACATTTGAAAAAGCGAAAACAGAATTGCAATCTAAGGGAGTAAGTTTCCCGATTCATTTGGATGTACCAGTAGAACAGACAGATGTAGTTGCAGTTCAACAGACAAATTCATTAAAACAATCGATTGAAGAAACATTGGGAACTGAGAATGTAATTATAGATGTTCTTCAAATGACAGATAATGAGAAGGAAAGTATTACTTCTCAAGCTAAAGTTCCAACCCAAAAAGATTATGATTTGAACGGAACTGGTTGGGGACCAGATTATCAAGATCCAGCAACCTATCTCAATATTTTAGATGCTAAGAAGGGTTCTGCCTTGAAACATCTAGGTATAACAAAGGGCAAGGATCCTGAAGTCATGGCGAAAGTTGGCTTGGATGAATACAAGAAGCTCTTGGATGATGCTGCATCTGAGACAAGTAATCTTGATAAACGATACGAAAAGTATGCCAAAGCACAGGCTTGGGTTACTGATAGTTCACTTCTTATTCCAGTTGCTTCTTCAGGTGGCTCTCCTATGGTTAGTCGTACTGTTCCATTTACCAAAGCTTATTCACAGGTCGGTATTAAGGGAGATCCATTTATTTTTAAAGGTATGCAACTTCAAAATGATATCGTGACAACTAAAGAGTATGAGGCGGCTCTTAAAAAGTGGCAAAAGGAAAAACTAGAATCTAATGCTCAGTATCAAAAGGATTTAGAAAAACACATAAAATGAGTCTAGGCTTATTTTGTAGATGTTTCTTAGTCAACAAATCGTATAAAAACAAGGGAGGACTGTATGAAAGACAGAAATCCTTTGTTTTTTTATGACGAAAGTTTATAAACTTCCATTCTCAAAATTCAATTAACTTTACAAATTTCCTCTATTTTGGTAAAATAAACTTATGTTATAAAAACTAACATAAAGGAGAAAGAAGATGAATACAAAAAAGCGTGTTCTTAGCGCAGGCCTGACCTTTGCGGCTGCTTTGCTTTTAGTTGCTTGCGGACAATCAGGTTCAGATACAAAAACTTACTCATCAACCTTTAGTGGAAATCCAACTACATTTAACTATTTATTAGACTACTATGCTGATAATACATCGATTATAACCAACCTAGTTGATGGCTTGCTTGAAAATGACAACCACGGGAACCTAGTTCCATCTTTGGCAGAAGACTGGTCTGTTTCAAGCGACGGTCTGACTTATACCTACAAATTGAGAAAAGATGCCAAATGGTTCACGGCTGACGGTGAAGAGTACGCCCCAGTCAAGGCACAGGATTTTGTGACAGGTATCAAGTATGCAGTGGATAATAAATCACAGGCCATTGACCTGATTCAAAATTCAATCAAGGGATTGAATGATTATATTACAGGAGCGGATTCTGACTTTTCTAAGGTTGGGGTGAAGGCAATCGACGACCAGACTGTTGAGTATACTTTGGCACGCCCAGAGCCTTACTGGAACTCAAAAACGACCAACAGTATTCTTTTCCCAGTAAATGAAGAGTTTCTAAATTCAAAAGGGAAAGATTTTGGTATTCTATCTCCAGATAGTATTCTTTACAGCGGACCTTATTTGTTAAAAGATTTCACATCAAAATCATCGATCGAGTATGTGAAAAATCCGCATTACTACGATCATGACAAAGTATCGATTGAACACGTGAAATTGGCTTACTTTGATGGCTCAGACCAAGAATTGACCATCCGTAACTTTGAAAGTGGAGCTTATTCAATCGCTGGGGTTTATCCAAATAGTTCTAACTTCGTCAAGACCAAAGAAAAATATAAGGATAATATCGTTTATAGCTTGCAGGATAAGACTTCTTGGTACTTCAATTTCAACGTCAACCGTAAGGCCTACAACCATACGTCTAAAACGACAGATGAGCAGAAGAAGTCAACTGAGACAGCTGTCTTGAACAAGAACTTCCGTCAAGCAGTGAACTTTGCCTTGGACCGCACAGCCTATTCTGCCCAGTCAAATGGGGAAGAAGCGGCTAGCAAGACCCTTCGTAACACCCTAGTGCCTCCTACATTTGTCCAAGTTGGAGACAAGACCTTTGGAGAAGTAGTCGCTTCTAAATTGGTCAACTATGGCACAGAATGGTCAGATATTAACTTGGCAGATGCTCAGGATGCCTATTTTAACAAAGAAAAAGCCCAAGCAAAATTTGCGGAAGCTAAAAAAGAATTGGCAAGTCAAGGTGTGACTTTCCCAATTCACTTGGATGTTGCTGTTGATCAAACAAGTAAAAATGCTGTGACAGGCATGAACTCTGTTAAGCAGACTCTGGAGTCAGTTTTAGGGGCTGATAACATTGTCATTGATGTTCAGCAACTTTCAACGGATGATTTTAATAACGTAGCCTTTTTGGCACCAACACCAGCTGATCGAGACTACGATTTGAACTTTGATGGTTGGGTGGGTGACTATCAGGATCCATCAACCTATCTCAATCCTTTCAATGCCGAAGATGGATTCTACCTCAAGATTTTTGGACTAGATGCCCAAGAAGATAAAGCTAAAATTGCTAGCTTGGGGCTTGATACCTATACCAAGATGCTCAAAGATGCAGATAGCGAAAATAAAGATGTAGCCAAACGCTATGAAAAATATGCTGAAGCACAGGCTTGGATGATTGACAATTCTCTGATCATGTCAGCTATGTCAAGTGGTGGAACAGCATCTGTCACCAAAGTAACGCCATTTACAAGAGGTTATTCATTGGTCGGCATCAAGGGTGACGGCAATAACTACAAGTACATGAAACTGCAAAAAGATACTGTGACGACTAAGCAGTTTGAAGAAGCTAAGACTAAATGGGAGCAAGAAAGCAAAAAAGCGGTCGAAAAAGCTCAAAAAGAAGCAGAACATCATGTTAAATAATGAGAAATAGCTTTTTCAAGGAAAATCATAAAGACAAACATCAGTTTTGGTGCTTGTCTTTTTAAATCACTCGGCTATGGAAAACTGAGAAATGATTTGTTTTGTGCTAAAATAGATTGAAACCAATACTCAATGAAAATCAAAGAGTAACTGGGAAGCTAGCTCAAAGTACAGCTTTGATGAGGTGGTAGATAGAACTGACGAAGTCAGCTCAAAATAGTGTTTTGAGGTTGCAGATGGATGCTGACGTGGTTTGAAGAGATTTTCGAAGAGTATAAGATTCTCTTTTTTGCTATAGTTAAGGAGATGTAAAGATAAGTGATAAGGAAGAGACTATGTACGACTATCTAATCGTTGGTGCTGGTTTGTCAGGAGCAATTTTTGCTTATGAGGCGACCAAGCGTGGGAAAAAAGTAAAAGTTATTGATAAACGTGACCACATTGGTGGAAATATCTACTGTGAGAATGTAGAAGGAGTCAATGTTCATAAATATGGTGCCCATATCTTTCATACTTCTAACAAGAAAGTTTGGGATTATGTGAATCAATTCGCTGAATTTAACAACTATATCAATGCGCCTCTAGCTAATTACAAGGGTAGCCTTTATAATCTCCCTTTCAATATGAATACTTTCTATGCTATGTGGGGGACAAAAACTCCTCAAGAGGTAAAAGATAAGATTGCTGAGCAAACAGCTCATATGAAGGATGTTGAACCTAAAAACTTGGAAGAACAGGCTATTAAGTTGATCGGTCCAGATATTTATGAAAAATTGATTAAAGGATATACTGAAAAGCAATGGGGACGTTCTGCTACTGACCTTCCACCCTTTATCATTAAACGTCTACCAGTTCGTTTAACCTTTGATAATAATTATTTTAATGACCGTTACCAAGGGATTCCAATTGGGGGGTATAACGTTATCATCGAAAATATGCTCAAGGATGTAGAAATAGAACTTGGCCTTGACTTTTTTGCCAATCGACAAGAATTAGAGGCTTCTGCTGAAAAGGTTGTCTTTACAGGGATGATTGACCAATACTTTGATTATAAACATGGTGAGTTAGAATACCGTAGTCTTCGTTTTGAGCATGAAGTTCTAGATGAGGAAAACTATCAAGGAAATGCAGTTGTTAACTATACAGAACGTGAAATTCCTTATACTCGCATTATTGAACACAAGCACTTCGAATACGGAACGCAACCAAAGACAGTTATTACGCGTGAATATCCTGCTGACTGGAAGCGTGGTGATGAACCTTATTATCCAATCAATGATGAGAGAAATAATGCCATGTTTGCTAAATATCAAGAAGAAGCAGCACAGAACGATAAGGTAATTTTCTGCGGACGTTTGGCTGATTATAAATACTACGACATGCATGTGGTTATTGAACGGGCCTTGAATGTAGTCGAGGAAGAGTTGGGACGTTAACGCAAGGATTCTGTCATTTTAGAATTTTTGCTATTTAAGATTTTTAGAAGTAAAGCGAACAAGATTGTTTTCTGTCGGTCAGAAGAGAATCGATGTTGGCTTTTTGTTTTGTGCAGATGGGTAATTTATACTTATGTAGAATCAAAGAGCATCTTTTTCTTGGTAGTTTGCTCAAGAAATATCATAACCCAAGTATGTACTTTGAAATTCAACAGTTTTTATAAGTATTTCTGTATTCTAGGGAATCAATGTTAGAGTTTTTGGTAAAAACTATATTCTCAAAAAAGGAAAATTTATACTCTTTTGATTTTAAATAAGTATAAAACAGGCTACTACTTGATATTTAGAGATATCGTCAACAAGCCCTTTGTTATGTGAATTAGTTAAGAAATAGTTAATATTATTCATATTTTTACAACCTTATTGTTTAAAAAATAATTTTCAAAAATTCTGAAAATTGTATTGACAGGACTTGAAAAAGAGTCTATAATGAATAAAAAAACGAAGGAGAAGACTATGAAAACAAGAAAAGTATTGGCTCTTGCGGGAGTGACTTTATTAGCAGCGGGTGTTTTAGCTGCTTGTTCTGGGGGCTCAGGTGCTAAAGGTGAGCAGACCTTTGCCTTTACCTATGAGACCCACCCAGATAATCTCAACTACTTAACAACTGGTAAGGCAGCAACTGCTGACATTACTAGTAATGTGATTGATGGATTGCTTGAAAATGATAAATATGGGAACCTTATTCCCTCAATGGCAGAGGACTGGTCAGTTTCTAAGGATGGCTTGACCTACACTTATAAGATTCGTCAGGATGCCAAGTGGTATACATCTGAGGGAGAAGAGTATGCTCCTGTTAAGGCTCAGGACTTTGTGACAGGTCTTAAATATGCAACAGATAAGAAATCAGAAGCCCTTTACTTGGTACAAGATTCAATTAAAGGTTTGGACGCATATGCTAAAGGGGAAAATAAAGATTTCTCTCAAGTCGGGATTAAAGCGCTTGACGATCAAACAGTCCAATACACTTTGAACAAACCTGAAAGTTTTTGGAATTCTAAAACAACTATGGGTGTACTTGCGCCAGTCAATGAAGAGTTTTTGAATTCAAAAGGGGATGATTTTGCCAAAGCTACGGATCCAAGTAGTATCTTGTACAATGGTCCTTATTTGTTGAAATCTATTGTAACCAAATCTGCTGTTGAATTTGCTAAAAATCCGAACTACTGGGATAAGGACAATGTCCATATTGACAAAGTTAAATTGTCATTCTGGGATGGTCAAGATACTAGTAAACCTGCAGAAAACTTTAAAGACGGTAGCCTTTCAGCAGCTCGTCTCTATCCAACAAGTGCAAGTTTCGCAGAGCTTGAGAAAGAGATGAAGGACAATATTGTCTATACGCAACAAGACTCTACAACTTATGTAGTGGGGACAAACATCGACCGTCAGTCCTATAAATATACTTCTAAGACTAGTGAAGAACAAAAGACATCTACTAAAAAGGCTCTCTTAAACAAGGATTTCCGTCAGGCTATTGCCTTTGGATTTGACCGTACAGCCTATGCCTCTCAGTTGAATGGACAAACTGGAGCAAGCAAAATCTTACGTAATATCTTTGTTCCACCAACATTTGTTCAAGCAGATGGTAAAAACTTTGGCGACATGGTCAAAGAAAAATTGGTGACTTACGGGGATGAATGGAAGGATGTCAATCTTGCTGATGCACAAGATGGTCTTTACAATCCAGAGAAAGCCAAGGCCGAATTTGCTAAAGCCAAATCAGCTCTACAAGCTGAGGGAGTACAATTCCCAATTCACTTAGATATGCCTGTTGACCAAACAGCAACTACAAAAGTTCAGCGTGTCCAATCTATGAAACAATCCTTGGAAGCAACTTTAGGAACTGATAATGTCATTATTGATATCCAACAATTGCAAAAAGATGAAGTGCTTAATGTAACTTTATTTGCAGAAACAGCTGCTGGCGAAGATTGGGATATCTCAGATAACGTTGGTTGGTCTCCAGACTTCTCAGATCCATCAACTTATCTTGATATCATTAAGCCTTCAGTAGGGGAAAATACGAGAACTTACCTAGGATTTGATTCAGGAAAAGACAATGAAGCGGCTAAGAAAGTTGGTCTCAATGATTATGATAAAATGGTCAATGAAGCAGGGGAAGAAACTACAGATGTTACAAAACGTTATAACAAGTATGCCGAAGCTCAAGCATGGTTGACAGATAGTGCCCTAGTCATTCCAACGACATCTCGTACAGGGCGTCCAATCTTGTCTAAGATGGTACCATTTACGATACCGTTTGCACTAGCAGGAAACAAGGGGACAAGCGAACCGCTCCGATACAAATACTTGGAACTTCAAGACAAGGCAGTTACTGTGGATGAATACCAAAAAGCTCAAGATAAATGGATGAAAGAAAAAGAAGAATCCAATAAAAAAGCGCAAGAAGACCTTGCAAAACATGTCAAATAAAGATAAGGGAGTTGGTTTGTAGCCGACTCCTTTATATTCTTCGAAAATCTATTCAAACCACGTCAGCTTCCATCTGCCACCTCCAAACAGTATTTTGAGCTGACTTCGTCAGTTCTCTCCACAACCTCAAAACATTGTTTTGAGCAACCTGCGGCTAGCTTCCTAGTTTGCTCTTTGGTTTTCATGGAGTATTAGCTATCTTGTAGTAAAAAATCCTGAGAATTTCTAACTCTCAGGATTTTTTTTAGGCTCTATAATATTTGTAGTGGGTAAATCCCTATAGATATTATGGAGCTTTTTTGTGTAGAAAAAAAGTCCCATATG